>NZ_JAUBWR010000001.1:1032500-1960000 GCF_030444705.1 Chloroflexus sp. MS-CIW-1 | reverse complement strand
CGTGCAATCTGATGCGGGCAGCGTTTCGTCCGTTAGGGGAAGAGTATGGGGCAGCGCTCGAGCAGATGTTCAGCCGACGCTGGATCGATGTCTATGAGAATGTGGGGAAGCGGAGCGGTGCATATAGCGGCGGATCGTATGGCACACCTCCCTACATTTTGCTGAACTACCAGGATCGTCTACGTGATGTCTTTACGCTGGCCCATGAGTTGGGTCACTCGCTTCATTCTTACTTCACGCGCAAGCACCAGCCATTCGTGTATGGCAACTACACGATCTTTGTCGCGGAAGTGGCTTCTACGCTCAATGAAGCACTGTTGACGCATTATATGTTACAGAACAATCCTGATGAGTCGCTGCGCCGACGCTTGCTTTCTCAACAGATTGAGGAGATTCGGGGGACAATCTTCCGCCAGACGATGTTTGCCGCGTTTGAATTGTGGATGCACGAGCGCGCCGAACGTGGGCAGCCATTAACGGCTGATGTGCTGAGCCAGCATTATCGTGACCTGGTTGCCCGCTACCACGGCCCCGAATTGCAGATTGATGACGAGCTGGCGTATGAGTGGATGCGGATTCCGCATTTCTACTATAACTTTTATGTCTACCAGTACGCAACCGGTATTTCGGCAGCCCTGGCGCTGAGTCGTCAGATTATCAGCGAGGGGCAACCGGCTATTGATCGGTATCTCCGCTTCTTGCGCAGTGGATCGTCGCGTTCTTCGATTGAGCTGCTACGCGAGGCAGGTGTGGATATGACATCACCAGCACCGATTCAGGCCGCGATGGATGCCTTCGCCGGGTTGGTTGATCAGCTTGAGCAGTTGGCAGCGTAGCACCACGCCGATGTCAGCAAAGGGCGGGTTGAGCACCCGCCCCGTCTGTTGCAATAACCCAATATGTGAACTGTCGATCTGTTGGTCATCACGATGACGTTTCTGACGCCCAATCGCGAGGTTTGAGAAATTCGGCCATTGCAGCTTCCGGTGAACCAGGTTCAGGTTGGTACTTGAATTGCCAGCGAGCCAGCGGTGGGAGAGACATCAAAATCGCCTCGATGTTCCCACCAGTTTGCAAACCAAAGAGTGTTCCCCGGTCGTAAATCAGATTGAATTCGACGTAGCGTCCACGGCGGTAGAGCTGCCACATCCGTTCACGCTCGCCGTAGGGCGTATTCATACGGCGACGCACGATAGGCAGATAAGCATCGAGGATGGTCGTGATTCCATCGCGCACGAAGGCGAAGGCCCGCTCGAAACCATCTTCGCTAGTGGGATGCAGATCGTCGAAAAAGATGCCGCCAATTCCACGCATTTCGTTGCGATGTTTGAGGAAGAAGTAATTGTCGCAGGCCGCCTTCATCTCGGCGTAACTGGCAATTGGATGGCGATCACAGTAGTCACGGAGCGTTACGTGAAAGTGACGCGCATCCTCGACAAAGCCATAATTGGGAGTCAAATCCATACCACCGCCAAACCACCAGTCCTCACCTGCTTCAAAGTAGCGAAAGTTGGCGTGGAAAGCAGGGACATAGGGATTGCGCGGGTGAAGCACCATCGAGATGCCGGTCGCAAAGTACGGCTGACCACGTGTTGAAGGGCGGTGTTGCCAGATACTAGGTGGAACTTCGGCGCCATATACTGCCGAGACGTTAACCCCGGCCCGCTCAAACACGGCACCCTCGGTCATCACCCGTGCTGTGCCACCGCCACCACCAGGTCGTTCCCAACTCTCGGCTACGAAATGGCCGTGATTATCAATCTCCTCAAAAGCGGCACAGAGCCGACGTTGCCCATCGCGCATCAAGTCGTACACGATGGTGCGGGTATCGGTGACCGTCATACTATTGTCTCCTGCCTGTTGATCTAAGGTTTTTCAACGGCTACACAAGGGTCGCGAACGCTGCTTCCGCTGCATTGAGCGTCGCATCGATATCGGCGGCAGTATGTGCTGTGCTGACAAAGCCGGCCTCAAATTGGGAAGGAGCCAGGTAGACACCACGTTCGGCCATTGCCCAGAAGAACCGGGCATAGCGTTGGGGGTCGGCGTAAGCTTTTGCCTCAGCGTAATTGGTAATTTGACTGTCAGTTTGACGGAGGAAGTAACAACCGAACATCGTACCGACATTTCCTACCTGCAACGGGATTCGGTAGCGTTCACCGAGCATCCGCAGACCATTGGCGAGCTGTGTTGTGAGCGTCACCGCTTGCCGGAAAGCTACCCCATCATCAGCGAATGCCGTCCGTAGGGTTGCCAGACCCGCCGCCATTGCCAGTGGATTGCCGCTGAGCGTACCAGCCTGATACATCGGTCCGGCGGGAGCAACGAGTTGCATCAGGTGACGTTTCCCGGCGTAAGCCCCTACCGGCAAGCCACCACCGATCACCTTCCCCAGGCAGGTCAGATCGGGATCAAGACCCCACAACGCCTGTGCACCACCCGGAGCTACCCGAAAACCGGTCATCACCTCATCGAGAATGAAGATTGCGCCATGCGACTTGGTCAATTCGCGCAGACCACTCAGAAAGCCAGGTTTGGGCAACACGAATCCCATATTGGCCGCAATCGGTTCAACAATAACCGCAGCAATCTCGGCGCCACGGCTGGCAAACAGTGCTGCTACCGCATCAAGATCGTTGTACTCGACAGTGATCGTCTCGGCGGCAACCGATGGTGGCACCCCCGGACTATCGGGGAGACCGAGGGTTGCAACACCACTACCGGCCTGCACCAACAGCATATCGGCGTGACCGTGGTAACAGCCGTTAAATTTCACAATCAGCCGCCGACCGGTTGCTGCCCGCGCCAGACGCAGAGCACTCATTGTAGCCTCGGTGCCACTGTTGACAAACCGAATCTGCTCGATTGACGGCACCAGTTCAATCACTAAGCGGGCAAGTTCGGACTCTAACTCGGTTGGCGCGCCAAAGCTCGTTCCACGCTGAGCCTGTTCGGCGATGGCGTTCACTACCACCGGATGAGCATGGCCGAGCAGCAACGGCCCCCACGAGAGCACATAGTCGATATAGCGATTGCCATCAACGTCCCAAACGTGCGCGCCTTGACCCCGCTCAAAGAATATGGGTGTACCGCCAACCCCCCGGAAAGCACGTACTGGCGAATTGACACCACCTGGAATCACCTCTTGCGCAGCGGCAAAGTCGGCCTGCGAACGGCTATAACGTTCGGTAACAATGCTCATTGCATCACCTCTTGAAGAGCAGGCATCGTCGTAGAAACAGGAAATGATTGGACAAACTCGACCAGATAGCGAACGTGATCAACCGGCGTTTCGGTCAGAATGCCGTGACCGAGATTGAAAATGTGACCGGGACGACCACCGACTCGCTGTAAAATCTCACGGGCGCGGGCAGCAATGATAGATGGCGGTGCAAAGAGGGTCATCGGATCGAGATTGCCCTGAACAGCATGTTCATAACCGTATTGCGCCCAGGCTGTATCAATATCGATCCGCCAGTCTACACCAAGCACATCAGCGCCGATCTGACGCAATTCACCGGCCAGACCGGCCATATCGGTGCCGAAGTAAATGATCGGTGGTGCAGCGTCTCCTAACCGTTGGCGCACCGTTTGTATGACCGCCTTTGTATGCTGCAACACATAACTGCGGTAGTCAGCAGGTGCCAGCGCGCCGGCCCAGCTATCGAAGATTTGCACTGCGTCGGCCCCCGCCTCGACCTGTGCAATCAGGTATTCGGCAACCAACTGGCTGAGCCGCTGCATGAGGTCATGCCAGGCCGCCGGTTGTTCATACATGAAGCGTTTTGTCAGCCGGTACTCTCGCGATCCTCCGCCTTCGATGGCATAGCTGGCGAGCGTAAAGGGTGCCCCGCTAAAGCCGATCAGCGGCAAACCATTCAGTTCACGTTTGACCAACTGTAACGCCTTCAGAGTGTAGGCGACCGTCTCACGTGGATCGCAAGAACGTAATGCCGCAACCTCACGCGGATGGCGAATGGGGTTGTGAATAACCGGTCCCTCGCCTTTTTCGTAGGTGAGCTGCAACCCTAACCCTTCCAGGGGCGGCAGAATGTCAGCAAAAATAATTGCCGCATCTACCCCAAATGCTTGTATCGGTTGTAAAGTCACTTCAGCCGCTACTTCAGGCGTTTTAACCATCTGTAAAAAGCCATACCGCTCGCGAACAGCCCGGTATTCAGGCATATAGCGCCCAGCCTGGCGCATCAACCAGATCGGTGTACGATCGACCGGTTGACGACGGCAGGCCCGTAGAAAACGATCACGCATGACCTTCCTCGCAATGTATAGAACCTTATCCCAACCACTCAGCAGCTTCTCGCGCCCAATACGTGATAATCATATCGGCGCCAGCACGCCGAATCGCAGTCAGAGTCTCCAATGCAATTCGCTGCTCATCGAGCCAGCCCTGTAAGGCGGCAGCTTTCACCATACTGTATTCACCACTGACCTGATAGGCAGCCAGGGGCAACGTATAGCGGTCGCGTACCTGACGGATAATATCGAGGTAGGCAAGTGCCGGTTTAACCATCAGAATATCAGCACCTTCGGCGACATCAAGTTCGACTTCACGAAGTGCTTCACGAGCATTGGCCGGATCCATCTGATACTGGCTACGGTCACCAAATTGGGGTGGGCTTTCGGCGGCATCGCGGAAGGGGCCGTAGAAGCCACTCGCATATTTGGCGGCATAGCTCATAATCGCCGTATGTTGCAGACCAGCAGCATCAAGCGCAGCTCGAATAGCAGCTACCATCCCGTCAATCATTCCTGACGGCGCAATAATGTCGGCGCCAGCTCTGGCATGCACAACCGAAGCCTCGGCGAGTAACGCCAGTGTCGCATCATTAAGCAGATAACCCTGGCCGAGTTGCGGCTGATAGTCATTCCGATCAGGGGTATTGAGAACACCGCAGTGGCCGTGGTCAGTGTACTCACAGAAGCACATATCACTGATAACAACCATACCCGGCACTTCGGCCTTAATCGCCTGAATGGTTTGCGGGACAATACCTTCGGGATCATAATTTTCGCTACCACAAGCATCTTTACGGGCCGGAATGCCAAAGAGCAGTACCGCTCGAATCCCAAGTTCAGCCAGTTCCTTTGCCTCTCGCGCAGCCTGATCGGGCGACATCTGATACTGACCGGGCATTGAGCGAATAGCTACTCGTAAATTGTGACCATGACGCACAAACATCGGCGCGATCAATTGGGCCGGCGTCAGGCGCGTTTCACGCACAAGATCACGGAGCGCCGGGCTGACACGTAACCGGCGTGGCCGGTATACCGGCGTTGGAATGTTTGTTGTTGTGCCATTGGCAACTGATACGTGACGAGAGAGAAGATCCACCTTTTTACTCCTTGGTTTCACAGTGCGGGATAAAGACCTGTTCCAAAGCAGCAATCAGCGCGTCATCGTGTGGACGGTCGGCAATGGCTGCGACCGACAGACCAAGTTCAGTGCAGACAGCAGCCGTGCTGGGGCCGATACAGATCAACGGTGGTAGTTGATCAGGCGTACACAGAGGCTGAAGTTGGCGCACTGCTGAACCACTGGCGAGCACAATCGCATCAACCGCCTGAGACTGCAACGCTGAGCGAAGTTCATCGACCCCCGAACCGGCAACTGTACAGTACGCGGTGACCCGTTCGACATCGGCGCCTGCCGTGCGTAACGCCTCGGCAAGAGTGGGAGGCGCAATATCCGCACACGGTAACAAAACCCGTTTCCCGGCCAGATTTCCCATCGCTGCCGGTAAGGCTGCTCCCAGTTCTAACTCAGGGACAACCGCCGGTTCACGCCTCCACACGCGCCGACAATCAGCCGCCGTCGCTTTGCCAACCGCAGCAATCGCAGTGGCGGTAGGGATCACCGCTTCAGCTAACACCTGTACCGTCTGGCGACTGGTCACAACCAGCCAATGGTATGCACCGGCAGCGAGACGGGCGATGGCCTGTTGCAGAGGATATTGATCGGCAGGTGGTGCATACGCGATCAACGGCGTTACTAACGGTAGTGCGCCAAGAGACCGCAACCGCTCGGCCAGGGTATCGCTGCGTCCAGATGGACGAGTAATGGCTATCCGGCGACCAACAAGGCCACTCATCGGCGTGCCTCCAGTTGATGACGAATAGTCGTCAGGATTGCCTCACCACCGCGGGCCAGCAACAACTCGGCAACCGCAACCCCCAGAGCTTCTGGCTGCGCTGGATCACCGGTTTGCTCGGCAAAGACAAGGGTCTTACCGTCGAGTGAACCAATCATACCACGCAGGTGCAGACCGGCATCAGTAACCACTGCATGCGCAGCAACCGGTATCTGGCAACCACCCTCTAACCGCCGCAAAAGCGCCCGCTCGGCCAGAGCGGCTGAACGCGCAACCGGATCGTCGAGGGTCGCCACTAACGACTGGGTTGCGGCATCGTCAGCACGAATCTCGATAGCCAGAATGCCCTGGGCCACTGCTGGCAACATCACCTCCGGATCGAGAGGATAGATAACCGCGTCGCCGATCTGCGCACCAGGCGTACCATCCCACAACCCCAGCCGACGCAAACCGGCAGCAGCCAGAATCAGTGCATCGTACTGACCGGAAGCCAGCTTGCGCAAGCGGGTGTCAACGTTCCCACGCACATCGCTAAGCTGCAAATCGGGTCGATGATAGCGTAGCTGGCTGGTGCGTCGCAAGCTCGACGTTCCGACCCGTGCCCCGGCCGGTAATGTTTTGAGATCGGTGCCGATGGTAGCATTCCTCACGACTAAGGCATCGCACGGATCGGCCCGGACCGGAAATGCAGCGAGCATCAACCCATCGGGCGTCACAGTCGGCATATCTTTCGCACTGTGGACACAAAGATCAACTTCACCGGCTAATAGGGCCTGCTCAAGCTCCTTCACAAACAGACCCTTATCGCCAACCGCCGATAATGCGACATCCAGCACGCGATCGCCGGTAGTTGAGATGATCCGCAGCTCAACCTCGAGATCGGGAACAGCGGTACGGAGCGCACGCGCAACCCATTCTGACTGGACACGGGCAAGAGCCGAACCGCGAGTACCAAGCAAGACACGCGCCATAAACGCCTCTCAATGTTCCAGATTAAAGAGTTCGGCCAGAATCGAAGCGTAACGTTTACCCTGACCATGCGCCGCCGCTTCACGTAGACAGCGGGTTGGCGGGTGCAACAGCTTATTGATAATACTCCGTGACATTCCTTCAATCACCGCCCGCTGTTCGGGGGAAAGATCGTGCAAGCGGCGTAGTGCACGGGTCAACTCCTCATTCCGCACCTCTTCCGCTCGCTGTCGGAGCATTGTCAGGACCGGTAGCGCCTCTTGGGTGCGCATCCAGGACATAAACTCTTGAACTTGCTCTTCAACAATCTGTTGGGCAATGTCCAGCACGGTACTTCGCAACTCAATCGTGTGACTCACCACTTCACGCAGGTCGTCAACGGTAAAGAGATAAACACCAGGAAGTTGCGCAACATCAGAAGCAATATCACGCGGCACGGCTAGATCGATCAGGAGCATCGTCGGTGGCTCACAATCGCCACAAGCGTGCGTCCGTTGTTTGTGAGCAATCGCTTCGGCCACATGGTGGCGATAAATAATCGGTACCGGTGCGGCTGTCGAACTGATCACAATATCAGCGCGGGCCAACGCCTGCGGCAGAGCACCGAAATCGAGCATCTCGGCACCATAGCGCTCGGCAAGAGCCGCAGCGCGAGCCGACGTGCGATTGACAATCGTCAACCGATCAGCACCGTTGGCAATCAGGTTCTGGGCGGCCAGCTCACTGACCTCACCGCCCCCAATGAGCAACACTTCCCGACCACGCAAATCACCAAGCCGACGACGGGCAAGTTCAACGCCAGCCTGGGACACACTAGCTGCCCCTTTGCCAATGGTCGTTTCGTGACGAACCCGCTTGCCGGCGACCAGGGCAATCTGGAACAAGCGATGCAGTATCGAACCGACACTCCCGATCCGTTGCGCAGCTTCGTAGGCACTCCGAACTTGCCCCTGAATCTGCGCCTCACCTAACACGAGCGAGCGTAGCCCGGCCGCCGTTGCACATAAATGCCGGACCACCGCTTCGCCCTGATAGAAATAAAGCGTATGGGCAAAACTCTCTGCTGGGCGCTGGTGAAAAGTAGACAGAAACTCCACAACGTGTTGGGCTGTCGTGCCTGGATTGGTCACTCCGTACAACTCAACTCGATTGCAAGTTGAGAGAATAACGGCCTCACTGAAGAGGGGTGGTGCGCCGGTTTCAGGCTTGGTTAGTTGTAGCAAGGCTGACGGCAAATCGGTCTGACTGAACGCAAGCTGTTCACGAATCTCAACCGGCGCCGTGGTATGATCGAGACCGGCAAGGAACAGATTCATACGCCTGATCCTCTGCGTTGCAAAACATTCACGGTACGACGCTAAACGGAAATCCACCTTCTCCAACCGGACGCATGGCAACAGAAGGCCCGGCATCCTCGCCTCGGCGCACCATTGCGCTTTTGGAGGCCTTAGTATTATACCGCGGATTGTTTCATAATCTACACATTTCTATACTTTTCTAAGCATCGCCCATCGCAGCCACCAACTGCCCCAGATCACGACGCTGGCTACGGAAGGCGCTGACATCAATTGCACGGAGCATCACCAGCGCTGTGCAGAGAATGATCGCCTCGATCAGAAAGACCGTTGCATACGCACCAGTTGGCCCAACGACTAGGGCTGCCAGGTCGCGGATGATCCCGGCCAGTAAGTTCCCTAAACCGCGCGCAGCCGCATCGGCGACGCCCCATGCACCGATAAAAAGACCCACCTGCTGCGGCGTGGTCATATCGAGCATCAACGCCAGATTCGTTGCCGTTGCAATACCGGTACCAAAGCCGAGTAAAGCAACTGCTGGCACAAAGATCGGCTCAAGATGTAAGATACCACTGAGCGCAATCAGGGTAAGGCCGGTAGCCGCAATGATGCCACCGACCATCGCGCCGTGTTTGTTGCTTAGCCAACGGCTTAACACAATGCCATGCAACAAAAGGGCTAATAAGGTGGCACTTCCCCATGTCGCTGTCAATTGCGTTGTCGAACGAACATCCATCGCGAAAGCCTGCGCGCCATACGGTTCAAGTAATACGTCCTGACCAAGAATCGCCGACAGCATAAACATCAGATAGACGAAAAACCGCCGGGCGAGCGGATCGCGAACAACAGTGCGCACTGACGCTGTTGCACTGTAACGCTCTTCGTGGCTGAGTGGCACCGCGTTACGCGGCTCAAGTCCGATCAGGCCAAGCGTAGCAATTGTTAAAGCAACCCCAGCACAAATCGCGAAAACCTCGATCAAACGCTCCGGCGAATAGGGTTCGAGCGCACGCCCGGTGCCAATCGCCGTACCGATTACTGCTGTAATCATCATAAACCACATGACGGCAATTGTGCGCGAACGGTATTGGGCAGGCGATATATCGCTTGCTAGGGAGAGGTAGGAGACAACCGCTGTGTTGAAGCCTACTCCCCAGAGTCCGAAGACCAGGAGGGCAAAGGCCAGACCCGGCCAAAAATTAGCGTCCATCGCAAAGGCTGCAAAGGGAGTCAGGGCTGCACCGACAACACACAGCAGAATGCCCAACGCGATGTAAGGAGTACGGCGATAGCCCCACAGCGGATGCCGATCCGAGAATTGACCGATGAAGACCTGAATCGGCGAAAAGAGATGCGGCAAAATGATCAGCGCCGCTACAATACTGGCCATAATCCCAAGCTCGTGGATCATGATCCGATTGAGAACCCCAGTAATCGGCACCAGACTAATCGCAACGGCGACATGCAGCATTCCGAGCCGAATCATCTTCAACCAGCTCATCTGACACTCCTCTCTTCACTAATCCCTTCGAGACGATCTTCGAGGTCCTGGTAGATTTCCTGCAAGCGGTTGAGCGTCGCTTCGTCAGCTGCCCAGAAACCACGACCGGCAGCTTCAAGCAATCGACGAACGACGCCAGCGGTTGCCGATGGGTTGAGCGCCGCCATCCGCTCGCGCATGGTGTCATCGAGGGCATAAGTGGCTGCGATCTCGTCGTACACCCAACCTTCAACCGCATTGGCGGTTGCACTCCAGCCATACGTATGCCCGACACGGGCTTCAATTTCACGTACCCCGGCAAAGCCGTGGGCAAGCATGGCTTCATGCCACTTTGGATTGAGCAGCTTGGCGCGGGTTTCGAGACGCAGCATCGTTTCAATCGAAGCCACTCTACTGGCGCCGGGTGTATTGATCGCATCGGCAACCAGCACTGGTGGCGCCTGACCACGCAATCGTTCAACACTCTTCGCGACACCTCCGAGATTCTCGTAGTAGTTGTCGATGTCGGTTAGACCGACCTCAAAGCTGTCAATGTTCTGGAAGGTCGCTTGCACGTGCCGCAACGCCCCCTCAAGCAAATGCCGTGCCTCACGCCATTGCCCGTCAGCCGTGCGGACAAAACTCTTGCGCGACAAGAAGGCGTCACTCAGTTGTTCATCATTCTCCCAGGTACCGCTTTCGACCAGGAAATTAACATTTGCGCCGTAGCTACCAGGAGCGTTGGTAAAGACACGAATCGCCGCTTCTTCGAGCGAGATGCGTTGTTCAGCGACTTGCGCCAGTACATGGGCGCGCACGAAGTTCCATTCCAGCGGCTCATCAGCAGTTGCCGCCAAATACGCCGCACGGTCGATCAAGCGCATCTGGTTGCCGAGCAGATCGCGGAAAATACCGCTGACGGTGACCACTACGTCAATCCGTGGACGACCGAGTTCGCTTAATGGCCGAAGTGTTACATCGGCAATGTTCCCCAGCTCATCAACAACCGGACGGGCGCCGATTAATGCCAGCACTTGCGCCACCCCTTCACAGTCGCTCTTGAGATTGTCAGTACCCCATAACACGATCGCGATACTCTCTGGCCAGCCGCCTTGCTCGCTACACAAACGAGTAAGTAGTTCAGTCGCCAGTGCTTCCCCACGCTGCATTGCTGCCGGCGTCGGCACCCGATAGGGGTCAAGCGCGAACAGGTTGCGTCCGGTTGGGAGAACAGCAGGATTACGCACGGCATCGTTACTCGGTGAAGGTGGAATGAACCCACCGCGCAAACCGTGCAACAAGTTTTGCAGCTCGTGATTGGTCAGCAGGCCGGTGCGCAGTTCGGCCAGTTTGGGCCAGAACGGCTTTAGCTGCGCTGCGGGGACGACCTGAGCCAGGCGCGCCGTAGCGGCTCGTGCTCCAGCTTCAACATCCGGTGCTTCGGCATAAGCCAGCATTGCCGAACGTCCCAGGGCTTCGATCTCGCGCATCTGACTCTGCGCCACCAGATCACTGCCCAGGCGCGCACAGAGATCTGCGTAATCGATCCCCATCCCACGTGCGATCAATGCTGGCAAGCCGCCATCAGGTTGTAAGCTCGCGTAGAGCCACAAGAAATCGGCTAGCTCCGCCGGTGCTGGTGGCTGACCGAGCACATGCAACCCAACCGGAATCATCCGCTGCTCAATCCGAAGCAGCTCATGGGCTAACCCCGCCACATCGGCGTAATCATCACCACTCGTCGCCATGGGAATACCGAGCTGCGCAGCCCGCTCACGCAGATCGGAGACCAACGCCGGGTCAGGACGACGTTCGTACTGATCAATCGCATCACGTAGCGCTCGCAACCCTTTGTACAACCCAGCTTGCTGAACCGGCGGCACCAGATAACTGACCAGCGTCGCCGCGCCGCGTCGTTTGGCAATCGCCGCCTCACTCGGATTATTCACGCTGTAGAGATAGAAGTTCGGTATTGGCCCGATCAGGCGCAACGGCCAACAACGAGCACTAAGCCCCACCTGCTTCCCCGGCATAAACTCCATCGCGCCGTGTGTCCCAAGATGAATAACTGCATCGGCACGGAATTTGTGGATCAACCAGGTGTAAAACGCAGCAAAAGCGTGGTTTGGGGCAGCATCTTTGGCGAGCAATAATCGCATCGGATCACGCTCGTAGCCAAAACTGGGCTGTACACCAACAAAAACATTCCCGAACTGACGGCCCAAGATACGGATGCCCCGACTATCACGTAACAATTCACCCGGCGCCGGTCCCCAATACGGTTCGATCTCGGTATAAGCAGGGAATAGACGGCGATACTCATCGGCACTCAACCAATCGGCAATGTTGGCATCAGCGCCCTGGGCTGGACCAGTATCTAACAGCAAATGGCGCAATTCATCAACAGTGCGTGGCACCTCAACCTGATAACCATCGGCAGCCAAAGCCTGTAACAGATGAAACAGACTGGCGAAGACATCGAGATACGCCGCCGTCCCAACCGTGCCCAAGGCTGGCGGGAAATTGTAAATCACTACTGCCAGCCGCTTCTGCGCATTCGGCAGATGACGTAGGGCAACCCGACGGGCAATTCGGTCGGCGATCTGCTCGATCTCAGCTTGTGCCGGTGCAAAGCGTTGTCCGTCAGCGGCGGGACCACCGAAAATCAGCGGTTCGGCCGCACCTTCCAGCTCAGGAATCGCCACACTCAACGCCTGCTGCACCGGAACCAGACCATTATCATCGGCACGCCAGTCATCTATCCGCTGAAACGCCAGCGGCACCAATCCCAGGTACGGACGATCAAACCTGATCAGCGCCTCAGCCGCCTGGCGGGGCTGGCTCTCGGCTGGGCCACCGACCAGGGCAAAACCGGTTGCGTTGACCAGCAGATCGACATCAGCCAGCTCTTTCTCTAGGAGCGGACGCATATCCAGACCGGCTGCATACGCGATACGCGCCTCGAGACCGCGCGCCTCAATGGCACGGGCCAGCGCATCGATATGAGGAGTATTCCCACTTAGCACCACGGTTCGTAGGGTGAGAATACCCACTTTACCGCGTGGCGCAAATCGATTCCCCCGCCAGCGTCGGTAATCGTTCAACGACGAAAAAAGGTCAGGGGTATCAGGATGATAAAGAGCAGTATCAGGGTAGGTGAGTGGATCGAGCTGAGGCAGTTTTGGACGTGGTGCAGGACCGTAACGACTGATCAAGACACAGAGCAGGCGATAAAGATTTTCGGGTGAAGCATTGAGCCAGTACTGATGGCTGGTAATATACGTATACAAATCGCGCGACGTACCGGGAATAACTTTCAACACCTTACTCAAGTTGCGTAAAATCGCCAGTTGGCGACGGGCCTCGCCAGCGCCACCTTGGGGGCGCAATTTCTGCACCCAACTGCGCAATGGACCCGGTTCATTTTCACTCTCACGCCGAAGTGAAAAACCACCAATGCGCGTACAACGGATCAGAGCCGGATTCGAGGTAATGATCAGCGTCGGCTTGTCATAGTGCGCCAATCGATCCGCGAGTGGCCGAACCAGTTCCTCGCTAAACAGGCGCGCTCCAAAGACTAGATCGGCCCGCGCCAGGTCTCGATCAAGCTGCGACCAGCCTGCACCATCGCGTAGTGTCGCGGCATCGTAAACCGCCAGACTCAACGCCACCTTGTGCTCGCGCCGCAAACGATCGGCAGCCGCCAGAAGTGCCGGACGATGGTTTCCGTCGATGGTCAGAACCACAATATGCATGAGCAATTCCCTCATCTCGTACCAGGCGAAACCAGAATCACGGCCAACAGACACCCCAGGCGGCAGGATCATTCCTGCCACCAGGGCACAACATCAACGGAGAGATGCAAGAACTATCACTAATCGGCCGCTATCACACGCTGCGGTCGGTTCGGACCAGGATAATTGGGGAAGCCGGGTAGACCTTTCCAGCGAATAGCTTCAGTCGTCTTGCGTGTAGGTAGCCGATAAATGGCCAGTAAGCGCAGTGCAATGGCTGCCTTCAGACGAGTTGACTGCGCCAGCGCAATCGGATCGTTTCGCCCTTCCAGAGCACGCAACTTACGGTCATACTCAACCAGCTTATCCATGTACCCAAAGAAACGCGGATCGTCGAGGTTCATTGTCTCAGGGTAGACCTGCGTCGCAATATCGTTGCACAGGCGGATGACCCGCTGGTCGTAGTCGCGCCAATCGAGACCGAGGGCAGCGTAGAAATTAGACCGGCGGGCATCGTTGAGGTACATCGTTGCGTACACAGCGAGCAAGAAGAAACGGATCCAGCGCCGGTTCACACCCTCAAGCATCTCAGGCTGCGAGCGCATCAAGAGGGCAAAGAACTCACCATGGCGGTATTCGTCGTTGCACCACTGCTCAAACCACTTGAAAATGGGGTGAATACAGTACTGCGGATTCCGTTCTAGGTGGCGATAGATATGAATATAGCGCGAGTAACCGATCTTCTCCGACAGATAGACGGAATAGAAGATAAACTTCGGCTTGAAATAGGTGTACTTCTTGCGCTTCTGTAACACGGTCAGATCAAGCGCAACGTTCAGATCAGCCATCGTGCGATTGAGAAAGCCGGCGTGACGGCCTTCATCGCGGCTCATATACTTGAAAATGGCTTTCAGCGTCGGATCATGGAGATGTTTTACCATCTCGGCATAGAGCAGACAACCGCTGAACTCTGCGGTACACGAGCGCTCGAGGAAATCGATGAAGGCATCGCGCTCAGGCATATCATCAAAATTCTGCAAAAACTCATCGGTACGCCGGAAGTGGGTGCGGTTGTAATCGTAGGCAAACTCGTCACGGATCCAGTCAAACTCGTCGCGCAGCCCATTGCGGTCAATCTCGAGTCTGTCGATAGCCTTAAAATCGGTAGTGTAAAAGCGCGGAGAAAGAATGGCCTCTTTCAGAGCATGGCGGGTCGTGCGACTGAACTCACCGGGCATTTCCATCATTAACGGATTAATCCAGAACATCCCTGCGCTCCTTTGCGATCTGGTAACTCCTATCTTGCCACGGGCATAACGCCCGACCAACACTACGGATGCTCGACAAGCTCATTGATCTCGATCAGACTGCTCTTCTTGGTCAGAAACCGTCGCAGAGCACTGGCCTTGTAGAGGCGAATCGGGCTGCGATAACAGATTTCACCGTTGGTACGCCCATCTTCGGTCGGTGGGAGATGCATAATCTCAAGGGTATCGCCAGGTTGAATCTCCATTCCAGGTGGTAGATCAACGTGGAAGTGGAAATGCTCGTGCTCACTCTGCAAGCGAACAAACCCCTCACCCTCGAGCAATACCTCACGGTTGTACCACTTGTGCAGCAAGAACGCCGCTACTCCCAATACGGTCACCGCCAGTAACTTCCGCATATCTTCCTCCTGTAGTCTCGTTTCTGAACTACAACCTTATCAAACTAGGATCTCCTGGCCTCGATCAACGTCACGTGATAGAAGCGACTGCGAATGGGCTGAACCCGTTGAACGCGCAAACCAGACTGAGCCAGAATACTCACTACATCACTGTCACGGATCATCTGAATCCCGGTGCGACGCTGACTATGGGGAAACCAACCGCCGATCCGGTGCAATGCGGCCAACAACGTACTGTACGGCGCATAAGTAAGGAGCAGCGTGTGTTCGGTCAGACTGGCTAGATGATGGCAAAGTTGCGTAAACGCCGGTTGGGGATAATGGATTAAGACATCGAAACAGGCCACAAGCTGAGCCGGTTCACACAACGATTCAATATCAGCTTCGATACACTCAACCCGATCAGACAAACCGGCTTCGGCGACTGCCCGACTGGTAGCGGCGACCATTTGCGGTGCAATATCGGCGGCCCGCACTCGATAGCCGCGTCGGGCCAACATCAGGCTAAACAAACCAACCCCACAACCAACGTCAAGTGCCGTGGTTGGCGGCGGTTGATCGTCGAGCCACGTATCGGCTATCTCCAGCATCCGGTTATGACCATCACGAATGCTCTGCCGAATGAGGGAAAGTGGGGCGTTGCCGTAAATTGCCGACCAGCGTTCAAAGCCCAGACCATTGAAATACTCCCGTAATTGGGCTTTGTGCCGAGATAGCTCGAGCACGTCTCCCTCCTGTCTGGTACCTGTGTAGTCCAAACTTGGAACTACGTTCACAAATAATCGATACGTGCAGCTATTCCGAATCGAATGACCAATCTGTGAATTGATGATGTAGTGCAGAATCAAAACTACGAATGTTCAAGCAAATTGTAGCATGAGAGTCAACAAAATGGAATATAGACAATGTTTGTGCAAAATCTTTGCGATTTATTCAAATGGCTCATGATTGCGTTGTGATGCTCAAAAAATCCATTATCTGAACCTTGAAATATGTTCACAGGACGGGCAATGGTGCTGCACGAGCGTCTGTCTGAACCTGACACCTGGAACTATGACCCGTGCTATAATTGAGCAACGGAAATGTGCTATCGCTCCACCACATTGACTGCCAGGCCAATCAACGCGCCACAGCTAGCCGAACGGTGGTGCATCAATTTTGAATGATGAAAATCATTATCTGCACTTCGTTTCCGTTGATGGTTTAGACTGTGCGGTATGAGTGTAGGGGTGGGCCAGACTACCGCGTAGCCAGAGTTTTACGCTGCTACTGGAGGCTTACAAAGATGGAAGGCTATACACTGCCCCGTCGCGATGGATCGGATAGCGCACCTGATCTGATCGACTTGCGAAGCGATACGGTCACTCTGCCCAGTGCCGCGATGCGAGCCGCAATCAGTGCAGCCGCCCTCGGCGACGATGTCTATGGTGAAGATCCAACAGTGAACGCGCTTGAACAACTGGCCGCTCAGCGCGTCGGTAAAGAAGCGGCTGTACTGGTCGTCAGTGGAACGATGGGGAACCTGGCTGCACTGCTGGCGCATTGTCAGCGTGGTCAGCGCGTTATTCTGGGTAACGAAAGCCACATTTACCACTATGAAGCTGGTGGCGCCAGTGCCCTGGGTGGATTAATCTACCACCCATTGCCTACCGATCCGAACGGATGTATCGACCTGTCCGCACTGGAAGCAGCTGCAACCACGATCAACGATCCCCATTTTTCGCCTCCTGGTGTCATTTGTCTGGAAAACACCCATAACCGCTGCGGTGGCGTCGTTTTGACACCCGATTATCTGGCACAAGTCCGAACGATAGCCTACAACCACGGCTTACCGGTTCATCTCGATGGTGCACGAATCTTTAACGCCGCTGTTGCCCTTGGCGTACCGGTTACCGAACTGACAAACCACGTTGACACGGTGATGTTCTGTCTGTCGAAAGGACTGGCCGCACCGGTTGGTTCGTTGGTTGCCGGCCCGGCTGAGGTGATTGCCCGTGTACGACGGATACGCAAAATGCTCGGTGGTGGAATGCGACAGGCCGGTATTATTGCTGCCGCCGGTATTGTGGCGTTGACCGAGATGGTTGATCGCCTGGCCGAAGACCATGCTCATGCCAGACTACTGGCTGCCGGTCTGGCCGAACTACCGGGTGTGCAGATCGACCTGAGCAAAGTACAAACAAATATTGTCCGCTTCCACCTGAATCATCCGCGGCTGCGGGTGGCTGAGTTCCTGGCAGCACTCCGTGCGCACGGTATTTTAATGGGAAGTTTGAGTACCACGAGTATCCGCGCAGTGACTCACTATGGGATTGAGCGGACGCACATTGAGCAGGTTATCACGGTAGCAGCCGAGATTCTGGCATGACCCGCAAATGGAACAGGGACGCGATCCTTACGGTTCATCGGTGTACGTTACCATTAAGAATGTAACCGGTTAGGAAAGAGACCTGGCGCAACAGTATCACCCGCGTAGCTATAAATACCAATGATCACCAGCTCAGTAATATGCTTGAGTCACTATCCTCAAACGTTGGGGATGTTATGAACCGTAGCGTTTCTTCTGAATTATACGTGCTATCTTCACCCACCGGCCAGATTCTGGCTGTCAGTGAGGCGATGCGTCCCTTACAAGCGCAGGTCTCTAACCTACTAGCCGATCTGACGCAATCGGGGGAGAATACAGAGGTCGTACTCAGCGGGCGTACATACAACGTGCAACGGCAAGTTCTATGGAGCGAAGACGGGCAAGTCTTTGGCATCATGCTCTCATTTCGCACTATGAAGTCTGATGCACGACTCGGTGAAATGGCTCTTACGCTTTCTAGCAAGCTGGAAATTGAACATGTGTTAGAAAACGTTGTCCGTTTCGCAATGGAACTGCTCGATGCCGATGCCGGCGCACTACCAATCTACGACGCAGAGCTAGATCGTCTGTTACCCGGTCATCTGGTCAATTTGCCGGTTGATCTGATAGTACCGATAACCGGAAAACGGCGCGGATTGATGTGGCAAATTATTGATCAACGAACGTCACTTTTGATTGCTGATTATGCCGATCATCCGGCGGCATTACCAGAACTGGTGAATATCGGAGTACGCTCACTCCTGGCGACACCGATTCTGTACGGTCAGACTCCCCTGGGTATTTTGGCCATCTACCGCATGCGCAATGAGCCATTCCGCGAGAGTGATCGCGATCTTTTACAGGCCATTGCGCAGCAAACTGCCATTGCCTTGCAAAGCGCCCGTCTGTACCGGCGTGCCATTCGGGATGCCGATGAACGCTTTGCATTGTACCAGACCAGTATCGAGCTGGGAGCGACGCTTGATTTGGAACAGTTGTACCAGGTGATCCATCGCGCAGTGACACGCCTGGTGAACCATCAGCGCTTTGTGATTGCAATCCTCAACGAGCAACGGCTCGTAGATTATGTCTACATCATCACACCCGATGGCCGCCGGACTCACCAACGACTACCGCTACACTGCGGTCTGGCCGGATATGTGTTGCGCTTCGGCGTCTCGTTACGCTTATCCGGCGCCCATGCTATCCCTGAGCCAGCGATCCAACTCCTGCCTGACATTGAAGGTGATCCGGCCCAGGGCACGCTGATGGCTACGCCCCTGAGCTTAGGCGACCGCATCATTGGTGCGCTTGTTGTGTGGAATAATCAGTATGATGCCTATTCTAAAGCCGATCTGAACGCACTTGAACTCCTGGCAGCGACAGTAGCGGTAGCTTTACAAAATGCTTTTCGCTTCGCCCAAATCCAAACGTTAGCTATCACCGATAACCTGACCGGCCTGATCAATCGGCGTCACTTTCTCAATATCCTGCACCACGAAATCGAGCGTTCCCGGCGTTATCACACACCGGTGAGCGTTGCAATGATTGATATTGATTACTTCAAGCAGATCAACGACACCTACGGCCATCTGGTCGGTGACCATGTTTTACGTGAAGTAGCCCAACGTTGTCGCCAACACTTACGTGATGTTGATATTCTGGCCCGTTATGGCGGTGAAGAGTTTGCTTTAATTTTACCGGAAACAACCTACGAACAGGCCATGGTGGCCAGTGAACGACTCCGCAAGACAATCGCTGCAATGCCAATCATGCTCGATGGGAAATCGTTACACACGACCTTGAGCATCGGCGTAGCCTCGTTTCATCCAACGCTGTATCCCGATCCATCTTCATTTATCGCCGACGCCGATCGCGCCCTCTACCTGGCCAAACAGCGTGGACGCAATCGGGTCTGTGGTGTACAGGAGCTGACGAACAATGCCGAATCCTGATTTTACGTATGTCCAACGCATTCTTACCAGTCGGGTATATGATGTCGTTAAAGAGACGCCACTCCAGCCGGCGCCACTGCTGAGTAGCCGACTTGGCATGCCGATTTTTTTTAAGCGCGAAGACCTCTTGCCTATCTTTTCGTTCAAGCTTCGTGGTGCATACAACCGGATGGCACATCTCAGTGCCGCCGAAAAGGAACGCGGTGTCATCACCGCTTCTGCCGGTAATCACGCCCAGGGTGTGGCCTATTCCGGGCAACAGCTCGGAGTACGGACGCTGATTGTGATGCCAGCAACGACGCCAGAAATCAAGGTTGCCGCCTGTCGACGACGGAACGCTGAAGTTGTGTTATACGGCGACAGCTACAGCGACGCTGAAGCACATGCCTATCGCTTACAGCGAGAACTGGGATTAACCTTCATTCATCCCTACGATGATCCGTTGGTGATTGCCGGTCAGGGTACTATCGGCCTTGAGATTTCTCAGCAGATGCGCGCCGAGCGGTATCGGGTCTTCGTGCCGGTTGGTGGCGGTGGGCTGATTGCCGGTATCGCTATTTTCCTCAAGAGCATCAATCCAAACATCGAGATTATTGCCGTCGAACCCGATGACTCAGATGCGATGTATCAGAGTATGCGGGCCGGCTACCGTGTCACCCTCGATCAAGTTGGCATCTTTGTCGATGGTGTCGCAGTGCGGCGGGTCGGTGAACACACCTTTGCGATTGTCCAGCGTTACGTCGATGATTTTGTGCGGGTCACGACTGATGAGGTCTGCGCCGCGATCAAAGACGTATTCGAGGATACGCGCGCGATTATGGAACCGGCCGGTGCGCTGGCCGTCGCCGGATTAAAGCGTTATGTCGCCGAGCGTGGCGCTGCCGATCTACCGGCGGTTGCCCTAACCTGCGGTGCAAATATGAATTTCGACCGGCTCCGTCACGTTGCCGAACGAGCCGAGATTGGCGAACAGCGTGAAGCGCTGTTTGCCGTGACTATTCCCGAACGGCCTGGCTCATTCAAGCAATTTTGCCGGGTCATTGGGCCGCACAATATCACTGAATTTAACTACCGCTATGCACCAAGACCCGATGCAAATGTCTTTGTAGGTGTGCAACTGACTCATGCAAATCAACGCCACGAACTGGCCGAACGCATGCGCAACGCTGGTTATACCGTCCTCGATCTGACCAATGATGAACTGGCAATCATTCATCTACGACATATGGTCGGTGGACGAGCACCAGAAGCGACAGATGAGCGTCTCTTCAGCTTCGAGTTTCCAGAGCGGCCAGGTGCTCTCTTGCAATTCCTCGAATCGCTGGATGCCTCATGGAATATTAGTCTCTTCCATTACCGCAACCACGGCAGCGCCCACGGTCGGGTGCTAGCCGGAATACAGGTTCCTGATGCCGACCTTGACCGCTTCTACGCTTCGCTGGCCCGGCTCGGCTATCCGTATAAGGAACAGAGTGACAACCCCGCGTACCATTTGTTTCTGAAGTAGAGCGCCTCGGCAAATACCGTAGCATCCCTGCCTCGCCTAATCTCAGGCGAGGAAAGGGCACTGATGTAGCGGTAGACTGAGATAAGAGCAAATTACACAGCGCGATGAATCGCGTTCAGTACTCACAACCCATTATATTATGACCTCCCCGCCATATAACCAGGGAAAAGCATACGAACATTGGGTTCCGATAGATCAATACTTGCAGGAACAGAGTCAGATTATTGCCGAATCGTATCGCATTCTGCATGAGCAAGGGAGTATCTGTTGGCAAGTGGGAAACTTTGTCGAGCATGGGGAAGTGTATCCGCTTGATATTCTCTACTATTTTTAAGCAACTCGGGATGAAGCTACGTAAGTGGCAAGAACAGTATCAAGAACAACTCATTGAATTGAAGAACAGGAGGAATATATGAAGATCGTGCAAAGTATTCTTTCAATGGGGGCGAACATATTGTTTCGTCATGATTCGCAGAACAACTGAAAGAAGTAGAGGAGATTATCAATACTGTGAACAGCCAAGCATGTAAGAATAAAGTTAGTCGAGAAAGAACTAGTTCTTGAAGATTCTTATATAGTCCAAGATTGTTAAACGTAGCTTTTACGAAGGAATTTACCAAACGGCGAATGGCAACCACACAGAGTACAATGTAATTACTCGACAAATTACTACATAGATGGATTTCAACCTTCTACCCCTTACAAGGAGCTTTTCGTGAAATGGATTTTGTTAAAAATCGCGCAGGGGTTGAAGTACAATTTGGCAAGTATACCTTCTACAACGTTTGTGCAAAGATGACCATCTTCCACAAGCAAGGTATTATCGATGTTGGAATTGAGATCGTGCCGGTTAAATCCTTTGCTGATGAAACGTCTACTAGCGTATCATACTTTGAACAGTTTGTCCGTGATTTAGAGCAGTGTGGAGTAGCTGATATAGATATACCCGTATTGATTCTCGGCGTGACCGCATAAAAAATCGTTAAAGATCGGTTCGCATACCTGTGGAGTGTCACATATTTGTCGGTCATGGCACAACGGCTTGAAACCATATACCATTCTTGTATGGGATAATTCTATGTTTGACCTGTCAGATGCTCGTAAACGCCATGTTGAATCGTTAGAACATACTTTGCACAATCTGGTAGCGCAACTGCGGACAATACCATCTGTTCACCAAATCATCTTATTTGGATCCTACGCAGCCGGTCGGCGCGATCTGTTTACCGATCTGGATATCCTGGTTATAATGGATACATCATTAGACTTCGTTTCGCGCACAGTGACACTGTTCCAACAACTCACGATTGAAGCGCCAGTCGATCTCCTCGTTTACACTCCCGAGGAATTACAAGCGATGCGCGATCGTCCTTTCCTACGTCACGCATTAGCAACCGGAAAGGTACTATATGAGAAACGATCCGAAAGCTGAAGGGGCGCGCTGGCTGCAACAAGCGCAAATCGATCTCCACTGGTGTCGTCATTTACGTGACCAGGGTGCGTGGTATCTGGCCTGCTTCCTCGCTCAACAGGTAGCAGAAAAGGCGCTTAAAGCATTTCTCTATGCTCAGGGAGAAGAACTTGTTGTCGGACACTCAGTACGTCAGTTATGTCTCCGCGCCGGATCATACCAGCCGACTTTTCAGCAATCAGTATCCCGCTGGGGCATTCTTGACAGCTTCTATATTCCGACCCGTTACCCGAACGGCCTTCCTGGTGATATTCCGGCCAACGTGTATCAGCAAGATCTGGCTGACAATGCCGTCAAACTCGCCGAGGAAGTAGTTGCAGCAGTAGAGGTGTACTTTGCCTGACATACCGGCAAGATGCTGATTCTGATCTGACCTACATTACGCCGCTCTCCGACAAACAAAGAGAGTCTCTTGAACTGGCAAACCCATATAGTCAATTTCCATCAAATCGGTAACCACATCGTTCACCTGCACCGGTTTCACCGTAAACCCAGCCGCTGCCAGACGTGAGACAACGTCATTACCATAACGACGCACATGATCAAACTGACCAAACAGACGTTCGCGTAATACCGGATCGGTGATAGTAGGGTCTTCAACGGTGGTGTTCACAGTGATTGGTACCATAACCAGTGCCAGACCGGTAGGCTGAAGTATGCGATGTAACTCATACATTGCCAGCCGATCATTAGGCACGTGTTCGAGGACATGCATACAGAGAATGAGATCAAACGTATGATCAGAAAAAGGTAACTTCGTTATATCAGCACATACGTCAATCCCTAAACCTGCAACATCAACATCAGTAGTAACGTAGCGAAGATGAGGATATTGAAGGAAATGTTGCCTGATTGCCGGTTCAGGAGCGAAATGTAATACTCTGGAATGAGGTTTAACGACGCGATACCGCTTCAAAAAAACGATGATAGGGGCGATGCAAGTTTAGGAATCGGTTGAGAGGTGTTTCACAGATCGGACAGAAGTGATTCTGTCCGGTAAACAATTGTTTACGCACTGAGATGGGAAGATTGAAGAGGGTATTACTGATTATCAGATCACGCAAGCGCTGATATGGATTCGGTGAATGAAGTGCGATATGAGCATATTTGAGAAATCTATAGATACGTTGGGCAAATTGCGACATCATAATCCTACACTCTCACATTTTGAATACGAATGAGATCATTTTGACGTATCTAAGCCCACTTCCTGGTCACCCGTTTGCACAAAGGAGAGCTGATCTGGTCTTCTCGCTCTCGAACGCCGCGAGAAGTGACAGAAAAAACGTGCATTGTGTCGAGCAACATACGTTCGATTTTGAGACAAATTCTCTGTAAAGCGACCTATTTCACAGGAATGGGTACATATTGACTGTGCACAACGCAGTTAATATCATCAGAGATGGAGTGCTTATAACCCCCTCGAAAACATCTCAACAATTTCCATGTATTTGTATTTTTTCTCTACATTGTACACTGGATATTCTACACTGCCAAAAAACCATTCTGCGCCAGAAAACTAATGAACGTATGCAAAATACACCAGGTACATCTAATCAGACATGTTTAATCCCAGATCATAAACATAAAATACATAATCCTGCGAAGTAGTTTTGACGCCTAAATCATGGAGTATTCTCAGAATCTGAGCGCGATGATCAGTTCCATGATTGATCACATGGATCAAGACCTGCCAGACCGCAAGATTTCTATCTTCAATAGGTTCCTGAATAGGCTTTTCAAACAGCATATCGTCGCGTAACCCGGCAAGATAGGCACGCATCCTCTGTTCAACGCTATCCCAACGAGCACGAATCGCTACACGATCATCAGTATCAGCAGGCTGATACGGCACTGGCAGTTCGATCCCAGATAGCTCACAGAACCAGACTTCATCGACATTCATCAAATGCACGATCTGGTTTCGTACCGATCCTAGCGAGTAGTTGAAATGCTGGACAAATTGATGATAAGGTAGTTGGATAATGTGGTGCCAGATATTACGATTTTCAACAAAGTGATAATTGTAGAGCTGACGAAACGCATCTGCGTTCATAGGGTTACACCATTTTTCCAGAGACTGCTGGACTAGAAACTGACCACCGCTTCTTATTCAGTTGAGCTATCAGCGGTGTGTGGAGGTAATTCGGAAGAAGGCTGCTCAGCAGCTTTCGTCGCTTCAGTTTTCGCCGACGTCATCAATGGACGCAACCGTTCAGGTAGCACACCCGCAGGAGTGGGAGGATCGCTTAAGCGTCCGTACAGATAGAAAAATAGATCACGGGCCATCGCACTGAGCGGTGCCGAGAGAATAGCGCCCAACAGACCGAAAACTTGAGAACAGACGACTAACACAACCATTAAGACAGCCGGATGTACACCCACACTTTCACCGATAATGCGCGGTACCAGGATATGATTTTCAAGCTGCTGAATCACAATGTACAGGATCGTCACAGCCAGCGCCGTCGTTGGCGAGTCGGCCAATCCGAGCAAGATCGCCGGAATTGCACCGATAATTGGTCCAATCACTGGGACTAATTCAGTAACTCCCGCTACCACTGCCAGAAGCACTGTATAGGGTACCTTCATTCCCGCTATATTGAGGGCCGTTAAACCAATCCAAGCAGCCAGGCCAACGGAAGTACCGAGAATCAACTGACCGCGTAAATATCCGCTCAGATCGTGATCGATGATCGTAATCATCGCCCAAAAATCGGCCCGTAATCGCGGATGGATCATTCGATCAAGGTAATCACGCCCGGCCCGCTGATCCATCAACACATAGAACAGCCAGAACGGGATCAGAAAAAAACCGAGCAAAAAGGTCACGGTATTTACTACCGAGAGCACACTATTAACCAGAAACTGCCCGATGCTCTGCAAGTAGTTCACAAAGTTTGCCCGTAGTGTGCTTAGGCCTTCCGAAGCTGCTGAAGCAATCGCGTTCTGCACTTCAGACTGCACTGCTGGTGGCAGGCTGGCAAGCAACTGTTCATACTCTTCAAGCAAGCGGTTAGCTTCTCGTTGAATGGTCGCAATGTCAGGCAGCGAGCGAATGAGATCGGCGATTTGAGCTATCAGGGGCGGGATCACCAATGCCACCGCAAGCACTAGAATCCCGAAGGTCAGCAGGTAGACGGCAAGGATTGCCAGCCAGCGCGGAAGCCAGCGATTGAAGAAGTTAACCAGGGGCAGAAACAAATAGGCGAGAACACCACCAAAAATGAATGGTGTCACTGCCGACCCGGCATGAACCAATAACCAGCCGATCAGATAGAGCGAAACGATGATCAGCAGCCAACGACCGATGTGGCGAAGCAGCGGAGGGGACAAGAAATTCATTGAACCTCAACCGATATTATGCCATACATCAACGATCATCTCGTGAATTGAGGGTACTGACCGTGAGAATCGTGGCAATTGAGTGACCAATGTTCGTCCAGCTATAGGCCGTATCATCGCGGAAGAAGAGCGTATCACCGGCGTCAAGTTCATACTGCTCTTCCCCAAGGATGTAGCGCACACGACCGCTCAGAACGTGAACCATCTGACTTCCCCGCGATGAAAAACCTTGTTGACTGCTTCCGGGGTAGGCCTCGATCAGACGCGCATCAAGATCGCTGTTGGGCGGTAAGAGCGAAAAGACCTGTACCGGTGCATCATCGAGCGAGAGGCGAACCCGGTCAGCCACCCGCACAACCTGACCGACCTGTTGATCATCTTCGCCCTCAAAGAAATGCGTCATTTGAACACTAAAAAATTGCGCCAGTTTGCGCAGATTCGCTACCGAGATATTCACTTTATCGCGTTCAAGACGGCTCAGAAACGATGGTGTCAGACCCGAACCCTCTGCTACTTCTTGCAGGGTCAGCCCTCGTTCCTGACGTAACCGACCGATTTTTTGTCCGAGTGACATATGCCCACTCTATTGCAATACGAATGAATCCACTCCGTCATCGTCGTGCAGCACGCTATTTTATCATTGCCTCAAAGGTTGCTATTCATCACTTGTGATTATACGCTACCACCTGTTCAACGTCAAGGTTTTGCACAGGAAGAAAAGAATGATTTTAGCCTGTCTCAAAGCACGATGACGTAAACAATACACAGGTGTCATTTATGAACATGACATATCATTCACAGCCTCTCTATACCCGCCGATCACGACGCTGCAATACCCATCCGGCGATCAACAGACAGACGACGGCATAACCTACCAGGATAACCCACCTTCCCACCAGATGGAGAGGGTCATGGCTAAAGGCAGCTTCGGTTTCGAGAAAGCCGGGCGTACAACCGGCTGGAATACTTCCCTGATCATCGGTGTTGGGCAAATGACAGAGACGGTTCAGATCAAGACTGGCCCCAAGCGCATCCATCGACCAGCGACTGATCGTGAGCCACGAGAGAGGGGTTGCCAGCCCCTCGATAGTGAAGATCAAACCGGCAAACAGTATCTGGGGGATCAGCGCAAAGGGAACCAGACTGATCGCCCGATCAGGAGTTACCGATACCGCACTGATCGCCAGACCGAGCGCCATCCCGGCTCCTGCCGAAAGCAGGAGGGTGATGAAGGTTTCGCTGAGTGTTGGCAGCAAGATACCGGTTTCTGTAGGGAATGCCACTTTCAGCAAGATCATCCCCACCAGTACGAGCGTTTGGATCAAAATGAGCAGACTGAGCACGGCTACCTTTGAGAGCAGGTACGGTACAATCTGCAAATTGACCAGACGTTCACGCTGATAGACAGCCTGCTCCTTCGTGATTTCGCGGGCAGCGTTGATGATCCCAAACCAGACGCTCACGATTGCCAGCATGAAGAGCACCTTTTTCGCTTCGCTACGCTGAATCAGGTCTTGTGCCTGTACACCGGTGAGGGCATCACTCCGCGCTACGAGCATCAGGAGCAAAGCGATAATAGGCGCCTGCAATAATAAGATCGTCAGATTGCGACGATCTTGCAGCATCAGATCAAAGTAGCGCTGGCTGAGCAGACGAAATTGCCGCCAGGAAGAGATACGTTGCCTAGTCTGGCCTACACTATTATTCGTACTGTGCAGGCCAGTCGGTGCGGCAGCAAGCCGATTCACGACATACTGCTGGTAGAATGGCGATTGACGGTAACGTATTTCCCACAGCTCGGCCAATGTCGGTGGCGAAGCTGCTTGCGGATGAGCGGCTTGCCAGGCTTCGTATTCAGCCCGTACATCCTGCCGTACTACCGGATGGTCAGGTGAAGCAATCCCTTCGATTTTGGTGTAAATATCGGCAAAATCGCCACTCGTTACCTGAAAGAAGCGGAGCGCTTCATCGGGTGGGCCAAAGAAGACCATCCGCCCATTACCGGCCATAAAGATGACGTGATCGCATTGCGTGATGTTTGCCGTGGCATGCGTTACCAGGATCACTGTCCGTCCGCTGTCGGCTAGGCGTCGCAGAGTATACATCATTTTCTTTTCCAACCCAGGATCAAGCCCACTGGTTGGCTCATCGAGGAAGAAAAGGCTCGGATCGGCCAGCAATTCGGCGCCAATGCTCACCCGTTTCCGTTGCCCGCCCGACAGCGCGTCAATTGGTTTGTCACGATGGGCGGTCATCTCAACATCTTCAAGCACCCGGTCGATCCGGGCCGCCACCTCCTGGTCGGTGGTATCAGCCGGTAGCCTGAGACGCGCTGCATATTCAAGCGCCCGTTGTACCGGTAGCGGACGATGCAAAATATCATCTTGCGGCACGTAGCCCAATACCGAGCGGTAGGCGCCAAAATTGCGGTAGAAATCGTCGCCGTTGACTAGTACTTGCCCCTGATCGGCCGGAGCGTAGCCGCACAGTGCCTTCAAGAGCGTGCTCTTGCCGGTACCCGAACCTCCAACAATTGCGACAAACTCCCGTGGCTCGATTGAAAGCGAAACATCATGCAGAATGGCGCGCTGCACGCCATTGCGTGTTACAACCCGCGACAGGTTGCGTGCATCGATCCGCAGCGCACCGCGCTGATCGTAGCGATCAAGACTGGTAATGTTGTATACCAGCTTGAAGGCCCCAATCTGAATTACGTCACCCGGCTTGAGCACGACCGGTGCAGTAACGCGCTGACCGTTCACAAACGTGCCATTTGTACTGCCCATGTCGCGCAAGACCACAGTACCACTAGGGGCACGATCAATCTGGGCATGGAAACGCGAAACTTGCGGATTATCGAGAATGATGTCACAGCCAACACGCCCTATCGTAATTTCAGGATCGTTTGGATCGAGTGGAAACCGACTCGGCGCCTCGTGAAGGGCAGGTGCTTTTACCAACGCTGGATTATGATAGGTTAGCGAGACAAAATTACCGGTTGCCGGATCGCCGATACGTAATACGTCGCCGTCAGCTAGTTCGCGCTCGGTGATGCGTCGCCCGGCAAAAAGTAAACCGTTGCGGCTCCCAACATCAACGATGCGGTGCCCCTGGCCGACAGGCTCAATACGAGCATGATGCCCGCTGACGAAGCGTGATTGCAGGACAATATCGTTATCCGGTGCCCGACCGATTGTAAGCGGCTGTAATCCCAGCACAACATCGCGGGTGCTGCCCGGCTCGGTAATGTGCAACACCGGACCACTGCTTATAATCGTCGTCGACGAAGCAGTTGCGGCCAGGAGTGAGTGACCACACGATGGGCAAAAGCGAGCATCTGTACGAGCGAGAGGAGTTTGGCAAAACGGGCATACTGAGGGCTTTACGGGCGCCACAAGCGTAGCTCCTGTGCTATAATGCGAGGCGTTCCGGTCAAATGTTTCCTACCTTGTGATAGCACAGATTAACCCGATTTGCAAGACTGGCGCGAGCCAAGAATACGCACAGCGATACATTGGGCCACCGATCAACGCAGGTGATGATGCATCCAATACGCTCGGTGCAACGTCATACGCCGTAGACAGAGGACTGGCATTTCAGCAGCGACAAGGATAACCGGTGACAAGGCACGTTCAAGGGCAATGTAGGGTTTGCGGAACAACAGTTGGGGCCACCCAGCAGGTATGTCCGCATTGTGGCGCTCCTCTCATACCGTTGCCTGAACAGGTAATCGTGACCGGTGAACGACAGCTAACGCTCACCGGTGACACGATGAGCATACGCGATCTGATGATCATCGTCGAGGCCGGGATCGCTTTCTGGCGTCGGCAGTATGAAGCCTCTATCGGTGTAGCGCGTGAACAAGCCGGACAGGCGTTAAGAGAACTCTCCCAGATCCTCGCTAGTCTCGCCCAACAGATTAGTCAGGGACGAGAAACGGTTCGTATTACCAGCCGTTTGCCAGCTCAACGGCAATACCCGCTTGCCTGTCCACTGTGCGGACGCGGGAATCGAGCAGGCGCTCGCTTTTGTGTCTCGTGTGGTTCGCCGCTGTCGGCACCATGGCAGATAAACCTATCACTTCCCCCGTTGCAAACTAGAATTGCAGTGCGCAGTCATGTTGGTCAGGTGCGAAGTACCAACGAAGATGCCGTTTACGCGGGGATGTTCAGTCTCGGTGAGCAACAGCCATTCGCAGCCTTACTCCTGGTAGCTGATGGTATGGGTGGAGCTGCGGCTGGTGAAGTTGCCTCCCAACTGGCAAGCGAAACGATCAAGACATTTTTGCAGCAAACGCTCAACGAAACCTTGCCAGACACCGATGAACAATGGTTAGCATGCTTGCAAAGCGCAATGCAGGCAGCCCATGAACGCATTGTAGCTGCGGCTCGCGCCGATCCTCGTCGGGCCGGGATGGGAACAACGGCGACGTTAGCGCTGATTACACACCGCCATGCGTACCTTGCCCACGTTGGTGATAGTCGTGCATACCTGATCACACCTGGCACCGGCGATGAAGCACCGGTGTATATCCAATTAACCACCGACCACACCATTGTTGCCCGTCTGGTCGATATTGGGCAGCTTAGTCCAGAAGCTGCGCGTACTCATCTGCAACGACACATCCTTTACCGTTCACTAGGTGCCGATCAACCGCTGGCAATCGATACCCGTGTCCAACCACTGGCTGCGGGTGATGTCTTATTGATTTGCTCTGATGGCTTGTACAACCATGTAACCGACGAAGAATTGGCGCGACTGGCCCTGGCCGATGAACCGACCCAGGCGGCGAGTGCGCTGATCGACTTAGCCAATCAACGTGGTGGACACGATAACATCTCAGTTGCCCTGGCACGCATCGAGACTGCGCCAACAATGTAGGTCAAAAGTATGCGTTGTTCGATCTGTGGCAGAGAAAATCGCTCACACGCTCGCTGTTGTGCAGGCTGTGGACATCCTTTACCTGGTCATCACCCGTTACCGGTTACCGAAGGTTGGTTGTACACACTGGTAACTCAGACGATTGAACCTATCACATCACCGTCTAATGGTGAGGAGGATCATATGGAAGCGCACCCTCCACTCTTTGCTGATCGCTTTGCGCCAACCCATCCATTGAGCGACCCCTGGCCGGTTGGCCCGCTAGAGGTACGTGATCTGGCACCGTGGCAACAGTGCTGGGCTTGTGGATCAACTGCTAACGAAGCCAATGAGTCGTACTGCATTGATTGTGGTGCTGCGCTCGAAGTCCGTACTTATCCGGCTTTCCTGTCAATTCGTGCTGATCCCAGAGGGCCAGCTTTGATCCCGCGCCTGGCCGATCCACTGGCCCGCGCTATGTTGCCCGATGTATTGGAGCAGTGCGATATCGACGAGATGCAATTAACGGTTCTTATCGATCCTGAACTCAAACCACTGCCTGTTCCCGTTGATGAGACGACAGCTCTCGTGTTCGGCACTGCCCTGGCACAATTGCTGATCAGTCTTCACAGCGTCGGGATCAGCCTGGGGACATTGACGATCGATGATCTCGGTCTGAACAGCGTCGATCAGATTGCGCTCAGACATGCCCATCAGCTCAGACTGGTGAGTGATAACGAACGGACAACCGCATTCCAGGCCGATTTGCGGACACTGGCTGACGTACTTGAACGCCTAACAGAGACACCACGAATAACCCAACGCCTAGACGAGATTACTCCCATCGACAATGACCAACCAGGCGAGAGCCTAGGAACCATCCTCCGTCAGATCCGTACTGGGGAACTTCCCGACGCAACTGCTGTAGCGCATCGTTTGAGTGCACTGCGTGATGAACGGATGCATCCCGTACCATTGCTGCAACTGGCCGGCTCATACACTGATACTGGCCTGGTACGCGATCACAACGAAGACAGCCTGTTTAAACTCACTCTTTGTCTGGAAAACAATGGTCAACGACAGAGTTGGGGGTTGTATATTGTTGCCGATGGCATGGGTGGACACGCTGCGGGTGAGGTGGCCAGTGGTCTGGCAATACGCCATGCAGCCCGCACGATTATCGATTCGTATCTGCAACAAATGTTGAGCGGTCAGCGTCTGTATCACGAGGCAGAAATGCGTTCGCTGGTACAGCAGGCTGTGCTGGAGGCAAACGCGGCAATTGCCGGTGAAGGACGCGCCCAGGCCAACGATATGGGATCAACGATCACGATGGCACTGGTGATAGGTGATCGAGCAGTCATTGCCAATGTTGGTGATAGCCGAACGTATCTGTATCGGGATGGGAAACTACAACGGATCACGAAGGATCACTCACTGGTGATGCGGTTGGTTGAGCTAGGGCATCTGCAAGAAGACGACATTTACACCCATCCACAGCGGAACGCCGTTTTACGATCACTTGGTGATCGTAAAGAACCACAGGTCGATCTCTTTAGCTTACGGCTGCGCCCTGGCGATGCCCTTTTACTTTGTTCGGATGGGCAATGGGAAATGACTCGCGATCCACTTATGGAGCGGATCATTGCTGAGGAAGCCGATCCGCAGCAAGCGAGTAAGATGTTGGTAGAGGCGGCAAATCAGGCTGGCGGCGAAGACAATATTGCAGTTATCCTGGTGAGACTGAGTCTATGAGATGTCCACAATGTGGCGCTAATGTCCATGACGAGATTATTTTCTGCCCGGAATGTGGTACCCGCATTCGTGGTCAGACATCAGCAACAGACACACCGCCGCTGATGGTCTTACAAGGACGCTACGAACTGCGCAGACGCCTCGGCGCTGGCGGTATGGGATCGGTCTATCTTGCAACTGATCGGCGTCTCAGTACCGCCTTGTGGGCGGTCAAGGAGATGAGCGATGCTGCGATTACCTCACCGATTGACCGACAGCAAGCGCAAATGGCATTTCGGCAAGAGGCTGAATTGCTGGCCAAGTTGAACCACCCTGCCTTGCCACGAGTAACCGATCACTTTGAAGAGAACGGCCGTCATTATCTGGTCATGGAGTTCGTACCCGGTGAAAATCTACGAGATTATGTAAATCGAGTAGGGTTACCCCGCCCGCTGCACGAAGTTCTACGCTGGACAACGCAAATCTGCGGGGTTTTAGCCTACTTGCATGCCCAACAACCGCCGATCATCTTTCGTGATCTGAAGCCAACCAATGTCATGATCACACCGGAAGGCACTATCAAGCTGGTCGATTTTGGAATCGCCCGCCTTTTCAAACCGGGGAAAGAGCGTGATACCCAGGCATTTGGTACTCCTGGCTACAGTGCACCCGAACAGTACGGACGCGGTCAGACAGATGCCCGTTCCGATATTTACAGTCTCGGTGTGCTGATGCACCATCTCTTGACCGGTCATGATCCGAGCACGACGCCATTTCGCCTGCCACCGGTCAATCAACTGAACCCATCGGTGCCACCATACATCGCCGCAGCCATTGCCCGTGCCACCGATAACGAACCATCACGCCGATTCGCCAGCGTGATTGAACTACAACAAGCGCTGCTTGGCAGTGGTCAACTGGTGAATGTGCAACCCCAGGCTCAGCCAAACCTGGCAGCAGCCATTGCTGCACGGGACGGAACTGCCAATCCCGGCCCTGTTGTTGTGCAGGCCAGTACCGGTATGGCCACTGCTGGTCTCTGGATCGGAATTATCAGCGATATTCTGATGGTCATTGCTATTGCGCTTACCAGCCTTACCGCCGCTGATCCTGAGAGTGCGATGGCTGGACTCGGTGCCATCATCGCAGTAGGCGCTCTTATGTTTGCCTTTATCGGTGGTCTGCTGAGTATAATCGCCCTGGTCAGTCCCAATACAGCACAGACAAGGCACGGACGACGTGATGCAGCCATTGGTTTTGCCGCCAATAGCGGCGCATTTCTTCTCTGTTGTATTTTGAGTTTTGTCATTGCACAGATAGGGTCATAGTATGTCTGACGCAATCACGCTTACCTGCAAGTGGGGACGCACACCAATTCCGGCCAGCTCAACCTCTCAAGCCGGATATCTGCTGGTAGAGGCAATAGCCTCTTCCGCATTGGCTCCCTCACTACCGCTGAACGTTTGCTTTGTGCTCGACCGTTCAGGTTCGATGCAGGGCGCAAAACTTGACAATCTGAAAGCAGCAACTCGCCAGGTCATCGAACGATTACAACCAAACGACATCGCAGCCATCGTTATCTTTGACGATAACGTTCAAACGCTGGTACCGGCCACACCGGTCGGTGATCGTTCGCAATTCATAGCAGCAGTTAATGCGATCAGTGAGGCCGGCGGAACGGCGATGTCCCTTGGGATGCAGGCTGGTCAGGTTGAACTGCAAAAACACCTCGGTCCTGATCGCCTTAGCCGAATGGTCCTCTTGACCGACGGGCAAACGTGGGGTGACGAACCACTATGTCGTGATCTTGCACGCACGTTAGGACAGTCGGGAGTTCGTATTGCCGCGTTCGGCCTGGGCACAGAGTGGAATGAGCAGTTGCTCGACGATATTGCAGCGGCCAGTAATGGATATGCTGATTATATTGCTTCGCCTGCTCAGATTGGAGATTTCTTTCAAAAAGTTATTCAAGATGATCGAGCAACGGTTGCCACCAATACCAGACTGTTATTACGATTTATACGTGACGCAACACCACGTACTGTCTACCGGGTAAAGCCAATTATCGAAAACCTCGGCTATCAACCAACTGGTGAGACAGCAGTTGCTGTACGTCTCGGCGACCTGGTTGGTGGACAACCCGTAGCAGTACTCATCGATCTCGTGTTGCCCCCACGCGCAAAAGGTCGTTTCCGGATTGCACAGGCTGAATTGCATACTACACCAGTTCAGCAAACTGGTGAAGTGGTGATCAAGCAAGATATCCTGCTCGACGTGGCAGACCAGGTAGGGCCGGAGAGTTATGTTCCCGAGGTGATGAATCTGGTTGAGCGGGTCACAGCTTTCAAATTGCAAACCAAGGCGTTGCAGGAAGCCGCAACCGGAAATGTGACCGGTGCAACCCAAAAGCTGCGAGCCGCAGCCACGCGCCTACTCGATTTGGGCGAACTAGAGTTGGCTGAGAAGGCGCAACAGCAAGCTACAGCACTTGAGCAAGGACAGCAGCTTAGCCCGGAAGCGCAGAAAGAGTTACGCTACGCAACACGTCGCCTTACCCAACGTTTAGAAGAACAGTAGGATTCTTCAGGCAGAAGTTACGCTTACGCTACGTCGAATAGTCGCTAGAGAAAGAGCGACTACTATCCAGTATGAGGAAACAACTATGATTATCTGTCCCTCTTGCGGTGCTCCAAACGATCCAACCAACCGCTTCTGTGATCAGTGCGGTCGGCGCTTAACCGAGCCTGAGCCTGTACCGACACCCACTGCCACGGCCCATGATCAACCCACAGCCCTCGCCACGTCGTGTCCGTCGTGCGGTACTGCCATCTTGCCCGGTGAGCGCTTTTGCAGCATCTGCGGCGCCGATTTGCTGGCAATACCACCATCATCAATGCCTGCTTCCGAGCAGGCAACCCTCATTACACCACCACCATCACCAAAACTCGTGTGCCCCGAGTGCGGCGATCCAGTATTACCAGGCGAACGCTTCTGCGACAATTGCGGCGCCGATCTAAAAGCATCTACGTTATCATCCACCGAGGCGCCAACCGTCATCGCTCCACCCACCGAGGCGCCGACCCTCACTGCCCCACCCGCCGAGGCGCCGACCGTCATTGCTCCACCCGCCGAGGCGCCGACCGTCATCGCTCCACCCACCGAGGCGCCGACCGTCATTGCTCCACCCGCCGAGGCGCCGACCGTCATTGCTCCACCCTCCGGGGCGCCGACCGTCATTGCTCCACCCACCGAGGCGCCGACCGTCATTGCTCCACCCGCCGAGGCGCCGACACCGGCAACATCATCGACACCATCAATCTCGCCAACAGCAACTGAGTCATCACCACCCCAGGCATCGACGACAAGTGACATTGCCGCTGAGCGTGCACGACTCGAAGCCCTGCTCGCCGCTCATCGTGAAACAGTAGCACAATACGAACAAATGGCAGCCCGCTACCCGGCAGGGAGTGTCCCAGCCTTCATCACGGCTGGCCTTGATGCGGCACGAGCCGAGCTAGCAAAGACTGAAGCTGAGCTAGCGGCGTTACCGCTTGGTCCAGACCCGGCAGAAGTAGCGCGACTTGAAGCTCTACTCGCCGCTCATCGCGAGACGGTAGCGCAATACGAACAAATGGCAGCCCGCTACCCGGTAGGGAGTGTCCCGGCCTTCATCACAGCCGGTCTTGATGCGGCACGAGCCGAACTGGCTAAAACTGAAGCTGAGCTGGCGGCGCTCACAGGCAGCACACCCTCAGCTCATACACCAGCACATCCGGCAGCCCCTACACCCATCGCTACACCAATAGTTTCTCCACCACCGGTTACAGCACGTCTGGTGTTAGCTGATGGCAGTGAGATTATCTTACCGCCCGGCAAGAGCGAGTATATTATCGGACGCGAAGACCCAGTGAGTAATATCTTTCCTGAAATCGATTTGACGCCCTATGGTGGTGAACTCGGCGGTGTCAGTCGTCAGCATGCCAAAATAGTACATATCGGCAATCAGTGGAGTATCGTTGATCTAAACAGCACCAATCATACGCGCGTAAACGGGCAGCGCATCGAACCACAAACCCCAACACCGCTCAGTGACGGCACCAAACTCCAATTCGGTCGTCTCGTTGCTACCTTTCATCTTTCGTAAGCACCGACTGGGATGATGAACAGACTTGGGACACCCTGAGAGACGTCCCAAGTCTGCATCAGGACAGACGCGGCGCCGACGCTCCACACAGACCACAAACTGGCGGATCGCCGACCGCCGATGTCCATAGGTTGCAGGTACGACAACGAAAACTCAACACTCGTGGCACCGGTGTTGGTTCGATTGGTTGCGGACGCAGTGCCATTTGTAATGAAGTGTAATCGGGAGCAGCAAGCAAACTTGCGTGTTCAACTCGATCACCGCTCAATACCAACTCTAGCACCATCCCCGGTGCCAGAAGATGACGGGCAGTGACATTAGTCAGCGCAGCATCATCAATGGTTAGTGTCTGCTCAGGACCACCATCGGGCCAGGATTGTACTGCCAGCGTCACAGTTTCACCGGCAAAAAAGCCACCAACATTCAACACTTCACGAATGATCACCCGCATTGACCATACTCCTGGGATACAGCAACGGTTCAATCAGCTATAGCATGTTAGTACACTTCAGTGCAAGAATAGCAGCGGGCGGTAATGTTTCCCATTCATCGTGTTTTCCTGGGGCTCAAAACGGTGCTCGATAGAGAAACCGTTTGAACGGCCAAAAAGTTACACGAAAAAACACGGCAATTGCGAAGGAAGGCACGGAGCATATCGGAGATACCGACAGTGGCGAGGGAATGGACACTGCGGTCAGATAGACACGGGTGCAGCACCAACACGAAGGGGCACCTGCGTTGGGCATCTCCGCGTGTTGTCGTCGCATCGGTTGCGGTGTTTTCGCCTACGTCCCCTGTAACCGCTGCAACTTGGCTTCCAATTCACGCAGACGGGCTTCAAGCTCGGCCCGCGCTGCCGCTTCGCGTCGGGCTTGTTCCTCCGCCTCGGCCCGCGCTGCCGCTTCCCGTCGGGCCTGTTCCTCCGCCTCGGCCCGCGCTGCCGCTTCCCGTCGGGCCTGTTCCTCCGCCTCGGCCCGCGCTGCGGCTTCCCGACGGGCTTGTTCCTCCGCCTCGGCCCGCGCTGCCGCTTCGCGTTGTGCTTGTTCCGCTGCTATACGCGCCAGCACTTCCGCCTCGGCCCGCGCTGCCGCTTCGCGTCGGGCTCGCGCCTCAGCTTCTGCCGCCTGCTGTACCACCGTCGCGTAGTCGCCAAACGCCGTGCCGTCGTCGGCGTAGCACACCACGTGGTCGCCTTCCACCCCCACCCACAGGTCGGCCAGTTCCAGATACACCCACCCCCGCTCGTCCGGCGGTTGCAGCCGGTAGGTGTCCCCCACCAGCCGGTAATCGAGCAACCGGAGCTGCCGCTCCCCCCGCCGTCCAATGTTGTCCACAATCACATACTGCGCCACCCCCGCCCGTGCGTAGTGCGCCACCTTCCACACCACGTCGTTCTCCCGCGTCTCCGGCGAGGTGATTTCAATTATCAACGCCGGTCGCACCCCCTCCTCCGCCACGTCAAACGTGCTCCAGTCGCGCCGCTCGCGCAGTCCCGGAATGACCATCACGTCCGGTCCGTGCGGCCGCAGGTCAGGCACGTCCCACGCCACCCGCACGTCGCTCAGCACGATGGCCCGCCCGTGCACTTCGAGCCGAGCGCGCAGCACTGCGGTGAGGTACATCCGGTCGGTTTCGTGGCGGTCACTGTGCACGATGAAGTCTCCCTCTTCGGGATGCAACACATCTTCGAGGGTGAGCGGCACCGGTTCGAGGTGGTCGGGGTCGTCGGGGGTAGGCCGACGGACGTAGCGCCAGCCGTAGCGGAAGGGGTCGTCGGCCGGTGGCGGCGCCGGTGTGGTGACGGTAGGATGGGTCATCACGGTTCCTCCTTGCTGTGGTAGGTGGGTCTGCCGGTATTGTAGCATAGCGCTGGGCAGCGTGCAGGGGCGAGGGTGACAGCGCAACGGGCAGCGGGTAGTGGCATGTTCCATTCATCGTGTTTTCCTGGCGCTCAAAACGGTGCTCGATATAAAAACCGTTTGAGCGGCCAAAAAGTTACACGAAAAAACACGGCAATTGCGAAGGAAGGCACAGAGTGTATCGGAGATACCGACAGTGGCGAGGGAATGGACACTGCGGTCAGATAGACACGGGTGCAGCACCAACACGAAGGGGCACCTGCGTTGGGCATCTCCGCGTGTTGTCGTCGCATCGGTTGCGGTGTTTTCGCCTACGTCCCCTGTAACCGCTGCAACTTGGCTTCCAATTCACGCAGACGGGCTTCAAGCTCGGCCCGCGCTGCCGCTTCGCGTCGGGCTTGTTCCTCCGCCTCGGCCCGCGCTGCCGCTTCCCGTCGGGCCTGTTCCTCCGCCTCGGCCCGCGCTGCCGCTTCCCGTCGGGCCTGTTCCTCCGCCTCGGCCCGCGCTGCGGCTTCCCGACGGGCTTGTTCCTCCGCCTCGGCCCGCGCTGCCGCTTCGCGTTGTGCTTGTTCCGCTGCTATACGCGCCAGCACTTCCGCCTCGGCCCGCGCTGCCGCTTCGCGTCGGGCTCGCGCCTCAGCTTCTGCCGCCTGCTGTACCACCGTCGCGTAGTCGCCAAACGCCGTGCCGTCGTCGGCGTAGCACACCACGTGGTCGCCTTCCACCCCCACCCACAGGTCGGCCAGTTCCAGATACACCCACCCCCGCTCGTCCGGCGGTTGCAGCCGGTAGGTGTCCCCCACCAGCCGGTAATCGAGCAACCGGAGCTGCCGCTCCCCCCGCCGTCCAATGTTGTCCACAATCACATACTGCGCCACCCCCGCCCGTGCGTAGTGCGCCACCTTCCACACCACGTCGTTCTCCCGCGTCTCCGGCGAGGTGATTTCAATTATCAACGCCGGTCGCACCCCCTCCTCCGCCACGTCAAACGTGCTCCAGTCGCGCCGCTCGCGCAGTCCCGGAATGACCATCACGTCCGGTCCGTGCGGCCGCAGGTCAGGCACGTCCCACGCCACCCGCACGTCGCTCAGCACGATGGCCCGCCCGTGCACTTCGAGCCGAGCGCGCAGCACTGCGGTGAGGTACATCCGGTCGGTTTCGTGGCGGTCACTGTGCACGATGAAGTCTCCCTCTTCGGGATGCAACACATCTTCGAGGGTGAGCGGCACCGGTTCGAGGTGGTCGGGGTCGTCGGGGGTAGGCCGACGGACGTAGCGCCAGCCGTAGCGGAAGGGGTCGTCGGCCGGTGGCGGCGCCGGTGTGGTGACGGTAGGATGGGTCATCACGGTTACTCCTTGCTGTGGTAGGTGGGTCTGCCGGTATTGTAGCATAGCGCTGGGCAGCGTGCAGGGGCGAGGGTGGCAGCGCAACGGGCAGCGGGTAGTGGTATGTTCCATTCATCGTGTCTTCCTGGCGCTCAAAACGGTGCTCGATATAAAAACCGTTTGAGCGGCCAAAAAGTTACACGAAAAAACACGGCAATTGCGAAGGAAGGCACGGAGCGTATCGGAGATACCGACAGTGGCGAGGGAATGGACACTGCGGTCAGATAGACACGGGTGCAGCACCAACACGAAGGGGCACCTGCGTTGGGTACCTCCGCGTGTTGTCGTCGCATCGGTTGCGGTGTTTGCGCCTACGTCCCCTGTAACCGCTGCAACTTGGCTTCCAATTCACGCAGACGGGCTTCAAGCTCGGTCCGCGCTGCGGCTTCCCGACGGGCTTGTTCCTCCGCCTCGGCCCGCGCTGCCGCTTCGCGTTGTGATTGTTCTGCTGCTGCACGTGCCAGCGCTTCTGCCTCCGCCCGCGCTGCCGCTTCCCGTCGAGCTTGTTCCTCCGCCTCGGCCCGCGCTGCCGCTTCGCGCCGAGCTTGTTCCTCCGCCTCCGCCCGCGCTGCCGCTTCCCGTCGAGCTTGTTCCTCCGCCTCGGCCCGCGCTGCCGCTTCGCGCCGAGCTTGTTCCTCCGCCTCGGCCCGCGCTGCCGCTTCGCGCCGAGCTTGTTCCTCCGCCTCGGCCCGTGCTGCCGCTTCCTGTCGCGCTCGCGCCTCAGCTTCCACCGCCTGCTGTACCACCGTCGCGTAGTCGCCAAACGCCGTGCCGTCGTCGGCGTAGCACACCACGTGGTCGCCTTCCACTCCTACCCACAGGTCGGCCAGTTCCAGATACACCCACCCCCGCTCGTCCGGCGGTTGCAGCCGGTAGGTGTCCCCCACCAGCCGATAGTCGAGCAACCGGAGCTGCCGCTCCCCCCGCCGTCCAATGTTGTCCACAATCACATACTGCGCCACCCCCGCCCGTGCGTAGTGCGCCACCTTCCACACCACGTCGTTCTCCCGCGTCTCCGGCGAGGTGATTTCAATTATCAACGCCGGTCGCACCCCCTCCTCCGCCACGTCAAACGTGCTCCAGTCGCGCCGCTCGCGCAGTCCCGGAATGACCATCACGTCCGGTCCGTGCGGCCGCAGGTCAGGCACGTCCCACGCCACCCGCACGTCGCTCAGCACGATGGCCCGCCCGTGCACTTCGAGCCGAGCGCGCAGCACTGCGGTGAGGTACATCCGGTCGGTTTCGTGGCGGTCACTGTGCACGATGAAGTCTCCCTCTTCGGGATGCAACACATCTTCGAGGGTGAGCGGCACCGGTTCGAGGTGGTCGGGGTCGTCGGGGGTAGGCCGACGGACGTAGCGCCAGCCGTAGCGGAAGGGGTCGTCGGCCGGTGGCGGCGCCGGTGTGGTGACGGTAGGATGGGTCATCACGGTTACTCCTTGCTGTGGTAGGTGGGTCTGCCGGTATTGTAGCATAGCGCTGGGCAGCGTGCAGGGGCGAGGGTGACAGCGCAACGGGCAGCGGGTAGTGGTATGTTCCATTCATCGTGTCTTCCTGGCGCTCAAAACGGTGCTCGATATAAAAACCGTTTGAGCGGCCAAAAAGTTACACGAAAAAACGCGGCAATACTGAACCTACCTGCAACCACTCGTTGCGAAAGATGAGCGAAGGTCATCTCCTGATCGGCAGTGCCACTTCGAGAGATCAGAAGCGGGTGATTAAGCAGGTACCTCTCGGAGACAAACGCCATCTCCACACCCGTCACTGTTCAAACTTACCTTTGCACCACTTTTGCACCGAATTTGTTTATACTTCACCTTCTTGCTTTTTATGCTAAAATGTTTCTAAACCTGGTAGTTCCAAATCGGCACTACAATCTTTAAGGAGGCGCTATGCACTCAAAAGCGACTCCCATCCGCGAGGATGGCATTTACCACTCGTTTTGCGGTCTGGTTAGCGTTGGTTGGCTCTACCAAAAGATCAAAGACAGCTTCTTTCTCATCCTTGGTACTCATACCTGCGCCCACCTTCTGCAAAACACCCTCGGCGTCATGATCTTTGCTCGACCGCGCTTTGCCGTTTCGCTGCTTGAAGAATCTGATCTCAGTTCATCGCAGCCTGACATCGCTGCGCAAATCGAGGAGATCAAGCGCGAGCATCATCCTTCGGTGATTTTTCTGCTCTCGTCGTGCACCCCCGAAGTGATGAAGGTTGAGTTTGAAGGATTGGCAGCTTCGGTCAGCACCCCCGAAGTGCCGGTTTTGTTTGTTCCTGCCTCCGGCCTGGATTACACCTTCTCGCAGAGTGAGGATTCGGTCTTACAGGCACTGATCCCCTTCTGCCCACCAGCCCCACCCGATGACAAGCGAGTTGTCTTTCTCGGTTCGGTCAACGATGCAATTGCCGATGATTTCTCGCTTGAAGCGGCCCGGCTAGGCATTCCGGTTGCCGGCTTCTTACCGGCCAGCCATTTTACCGAGTTGCCACCCATCGGGCCGGGAACCGTGATCGCTCCCTTGCAACCGTATCTCCATAAAACCGCCACTCAATTGCGCAATGAGCGAGGCTGTACCGTTCTCTCGTCACTCTTCCCGTTTGGGCCTGACGGTACCCGCCGGTTCTGGGAAGATTTAGCTGCTCAGTTCGGAATGCGGGTTGACCTTAGCGACCGTGAAGCGGCAGCATGGGAACGGATCAAGCATCACACCGATCTCTTGCGGGGCAAGAAGGTCTTCTTTGCCAGTGATACGCTGATGGAGCTACCACTTGCCCGTTTCCTCAAGGCCTGTGGCGCTGAAGTAGTCGAATGCTCGACCCCATACATTAATCGGCGCTTTCACGCTGCCGAACTGGCTGCGCTCGAAGGTGTGCGACTGGTCGAACAGGCTAATTTCCATCGTCAGTTGCGCACCATCGCTGAAACGAAGCCCGACCTGATAATCTCAAACATCATTACGACAAACCCGCTCGTCGGTCAGGGAACAGTCGCAAAATGGGGAACCGAGTATTGCTTCCTGCCAATCCACGGTTGGGCTGGCGTCAACAACCTGGTGACGTCGTTCACTCGTGCACTGCAACGCCACGCACAGCTCGACCCGCTCGGTTCTGATCCAATCTGGTTGACCGGTATGATGCCCAGCTCAGCCGGTGGTGTGATCTCGTTGCAATCGTGAGAGGAGACGACTCCATGCGTCTGGCTTACTGGATGTACGAAGGAACTGCCCATCACGGCGTTGGCCGGATTGCCAACAGTATGCGGAATGTCCACGCTGTGTTCCACGCACCGCAAGGTGATGATTATGTCAATGCAATCTTTGCAATGCTTGACCGTACTCCCAACTTTCCGGCGATGACAACGAGTGTGGTGAGTGGAACCGACCTTGCCCGGGGCACGATCCGCCTCCCGGATACACTACGACAGGTGGAAGAGCGGGTGCATCCCGATCTGATCGTCGTGGTAGCCTCGTGCTCGACGATCTTGTTGCAAGAGAATCTGGAAATTGCCGCCCAACATGCCGGCTTGCAATGCGATGTGATGGTCTACGACGCCAATCCGTACCGCATGCAAGAAATTGTCGCCGCCGAGAGTTTGTTTACCGATCTGGTCAAACGCTACGCCCAACCCCAACCGCGCACCGAGCGCCCAACCGTGAACATTCTCGGCCCGGCCTCGCTCGGTTTCCATGCCCGTCACGATTTGATCAGTCTGCGCCGTATGCTCAAGACCTTGGGACTAGAGATTAACGTGGTTGCACCGTGGGGTGCCAGTATTGCCGATTTACGTCGTTTACCGGCTGCCTGGCTGACGATTGCACCCTACCGCGAGTTGGGTCTGCGGGCTGCAACCTATCTTGAAGAGCAGTTTGGCGTGCCGGCCCTGCTCGATGCACCTATCGGTGTCCAGCCGACGCTGCGCTGGATCGAGCGGTTGCGTGAGCTGCTAGCGCAGGCCGGCGCCGAGATTCCGATGCCACCACTTACCGCTTTTTCGCTCGATGGGATGTCAGCGCCTTCTGCCGTACCCTGGTTTGCACGCACTGCCGACATGGATAGTTTTTCCGGGAAGCCGGCCTTCGTGTTTGGTGATGCCACGCATGTTGTCGGTATTACACGCTTCTTGCGTGATGAGTTGGGAATGCCGATTGCCGGCGCCGGTACGTATGTAAAGCATCAGGCCGATTGGGTACGCGAACAACTGACCGGCTACGTCGATGATCTGCTGGTGACCGATGAGTTCCAAACGGTGGCGAACCGAATTGCCGAGCTGCGCCCCGAACTAGTCTGCGGCACACAGATGGAACGCCATACCTCGCGACGCTACGATCTAAATTGTATGGTCATCTCGCCGCCAACCCATATCGAGAACCACTTGCTGGCGTATCGCCCCTTCCTCGGCTTCGACGGTGCAGATGTGATTGCCGATGAGGTGTATACCACCTGTACGCTCGGTATGGAGAAACACCTGATCGATCTGTTTGGTGATGCAGGGCTTGATCTGCCGGAGAAAAGGGAGGGGGTAGCGGTCGCTGAACCAGCGCCTGTGGCTCCACCGGTTGAGAGTAGTAAACCGCTCGCTGAATCACCGGTTGCCGTTGCTGTAACGTCTGCACCTGCCCCAAGCCAAACATCGCCTGCCGCCGTTACATCAGCACCGGCGCCAGTTGATCCGGTTTGGGCTGCCGATGCTGAAGCGATGCTCAAGAAAGTTCCCTTCTTTGTGCGGGGGCGCGTGCGAGGCAACGTCGAGAAGTATGCCCGTCAGCGTGGTCACGCGGTCATTACGGCAGAGGTCTTGCTGGCTGCCAAAGAGGAGCTTGGAGCATGAACACGACGCTGCCATCCAAGACACCCCATCAGCCGCGACCATCCCGGCAACTGGCCGAGATTGCCCTCTTGAGCCGCGAAGAACGGCTGGCCGGGCGTCCGAAATTGTGTAGCGACTGCGGTATCTGCACCGGCGAGTTACGACCTTTCATGGCGCAGAGCTGCGTCTTCGTCAACAATCGCGCCGAGGAGATTGAGCGCCGTTTACACGGTCGCAACCGCCACGACGGCGATGAACTGCTCTTCGGTATCTACCGCGAGTTGCGCGTCTTCCGTATGCGCCCACCCGTTCCTGATGCCCAGTGGAGTGGCGCCGTTACCAGTCTCGGCGCCCTCTTGCTCGAGCGCGGTCTGGTTGAAGGGGTGATTACAACCGGTGCAGTACCCGGCACACGCTACGCGCCGCTACCGATCCTGGCTCGAACTCCCGATGAAGTGCGGGCGACGCGCGGTAACAAACCCTGCCTTGCTCCTACCCTCGACGTGCTGACCCAGGTACGGCAAGCCGGTCTGCGTCGCATTGCCTACATCGGTACCGGCTGTCAGGTGCACGCCCTGCGCGCTATCGAGGATCAGCTCGGTCTGGAACGACTCTACATCATTGGTATCCCTTGTACAGACAACACAACGTATCCCGATCTTCAGCGTTTCTTGCAGGTCGTTTCTCGCTCGCCAGCAACGGTCGTCCACCACGAGTTTATGCAAGATTTCCGCATCTGGCTCAAGCATGAAGATGGTTCGGTCGAGAAGGTTAACTTTGTCGATCTCGATGTCAATCGGCTCGGTGGTGAATTAGGGGTTTTTCCGCCCGCCTGTCTGAGCTGTTTCGATTATCAAAATGGCCTGTCCGATCTGACCATCGGCTACATGGGAGCACCACTCCCACCCGAAGAACGCTGGCAATGGACGCTCATTCGTACCGAGCAGGGGGTAGAATTGTACAACCTGCTACGGCCTTACGTTGAAGAACGAGAACCGATCAGCAGCGGTGATCGGACTCGTGGCATGCCTGCATACATCCAGATGCTGGGTCAGCCGCGGAAGCGACCACCGTGGCCGGTTCGGCAATTAGTGGCATTCATCCAACGCCGGAGCGGGCCGAAAGGACTCGAATTCGCCCGCTCGGTGATCGAGATGAAACTGCTCCGGAACTTGCAATTCGTCCGCGAGCGACACGGTCGGCTCGAACGGCGGATTGTCCCCGGTTATGTGTACCGTGCGCTGGCGCGCTACGCTGATGTCTATCAACGTACATTTAACCGCACATTAGCACCGTGAACGGCATTGGAATGGTCATTCGCTGCCGGCACTGCCGGCCCAACAGAAGGAGTTGTCCATGTCCCTTATCCTCGCGATCTACGGCAAAGGTGGAATTGGTAAATCGACAACCTCGGCCAATCTTTCAGCAGCGATGGCTCTCAAGGGCGCCAAAGTACTCCAGATCGGCTGTGATCCCAAGCACGATAGTACCTTTCCGTTGACTGGTCATCTCCAACCAACCGTTATCGACGTGCTGGACAGTGTTAATTTCCATTTGGAAGACGTGAGTAAAGATGATGTCATTCATACCGGCTTTGCCGGTGTTGATACACTTGAATCAGGTGGCCCACCGGCCGGTAGCGGTTGCGGCGGCTATGTTGTGGGTGAGACGGTCAAACTCCTGAAAGAGTTTGGTCTCTACGACAAGTATGATGTGATTGTGTTCGACGTTCTTGGCGACGTAGTCTGTGGTGGCTTTTCAGCACCTCTCAACTATGCCGACTACGGGTTGATCATTGCGTGCAACGACTTCGATAGCATCTTTGCCGCCAACCGGCTCTGCCTCGCGATTGCGCAAAAGTCACAGCGTCACAAAGTGAAGTTAGCCGGCATTATTGCCAACCGAGTCGATTATGAGTACGGCGGCGGTACGAACTTGCTTGATCAATTCGCCGAGAAAGTTGGCACCAAAATTATCGGGCGCGTCCCTTACCACGATCTCATTCGTCGTTCACGCCTTGCCGGTAAGACACTCTTCGAGATGGAGGGGCCGGGGAAAGAGGAATGCACGCGACCCTTTGAGGAGATGGCTGAGTATCTACTGGCACAACCTCAAGCAACGGTCCCCAATCCGTACCACGATCGAGCGATCTTTGAGGCAATCGGCGGCTGGCGTTGATTGCCTAACCAAATAACCCTCGTGGCATCACGACGGATGACGGCATCGGGGCAAAGCTGTGCCTCTTGCTAGAATCGTACCCCTCACCTTCCCCCTGGCCCCTCTTCCTCTCCCATACAGGGCGAGAAGGGGGAAGGTTGCTCCCCTCACCTTCCCCCTGGCCCCTTCCTCTCCCACACAGGGCGAGAAGGGGGAAGGTTGCTCCCCTCACCTTCCCCCTGGCCCTTCCTCTCCCACACAGGGCGAGAAGGGGAGTTTTTTGATCAGACTCTAATGGCAGGTCAGGGCAAAGGCCTTGCTGACCCTATCTGCCCAACCTCCTGTGCCCCTACGTTTTGGCGTCAACCGATACGTCCGATACGTCTCCTACTACGCCCGCACTTCCTGACGTTGAAACAGGATGTAACCGACGGCAAAAAGCACAATTGTGGCCGCAATCAGACCGGTTGCATGGGGCCATGTCAGCAGAATGCTCTGTGCAGCCGGTAGCGGCGTTCCCGGAATAGCATTGTGTAACTGAATGGGTAAGATCAACCCCAGCGCACGCACTGCCGGATTAAGCATCGCCAGTGCCACCTCTGAGAAGAGCGTGTTAGGTGAGAGCCGGGTTAGCATCAGCTCAAGCTGAATCTGGTTGACCAGTGCCTGAAGATCACCGGGCGGAACCGGTTGCAGTGTGCGTGCCAGGAGACTAGCTATAATACCCCAGAAGACGGTGAAGAAGAGCCAGACGGCAATTGCCGCCAGAGCTGCGGTTGCTGGCTGGCGAAAGATTATTGAAAAGAGCATTGCTAATGCCAACCAGATTCCGCCGTAAAAGATGGTGACCAGCAGAAACCATAGCATCCGCACGGTCTCTTCACCGGTTGGCGGCACACCCAACTGCAATAGTCCCATTCCAATGATCAATAACCAGATCGCTGCCAGCGCCAGCGCCAGTGTCCCTAAACCGGCCAGAAACTTACCCATCAAGAGGGCATCGCGATAGATCGGTTGAGCCAATACCTTCGACAACGTGCGCTGGTTAAACTCACCATTTATCGAGTCGAAGGCCAGCGCAATGGCCAGCAAAGGCACCAGCAAACCGAGAAAACCGACAAATGCCGGTAGTGGATCGCGAGCAGTGGTAAACAAACGCAAAAACAGGAATTGATCACCACTGCCGGTACCGGCCCGCAGATTTTGCGCTGCTGCGTAAACCGTTCCAAAAGCGGTGAGCAAAATCAACGCCTCCAGGATCAGCATGCGCACACTGGTCAAGTAATCGGCCATTTCTTTCGCTACAACGGCCCACAACCCTGTCCAGGGCGATCCTTCGCGCTGCTGACGAGCCGGCGTACTACTACGTTGTCGCTGCATAGGCTGCTCCTTTCTTGAAGTAGCGAGCGTAGACCTCATCAAGACTAGGAGTGTCAATGCTTAAGCCTAGCAACCGACCGCCTACTTCGACCACTTTCCGTGCGATCTCGGCTCGCAGATCGGCACGTGCTTCGATGTTGTAGAAGCGTGTGCCTTCCTGAGATACACTTAGCACATCGGGAAGTGCACGCAGAGCCGTCGCGACCGCATCACCGCCCTCTACTTCGAGATGAATGCGGTATGCACCGCCCAACACTCGTTGCGCCAGCTCGCTGACCGTCCCTTCCAGTACCATTCGACCTTTGTGGAACAGACCAACCCGATCACAGACCGCCTGCACCTGTTGTAGCAGATGCGACGAAAGCAACATCGTGATCCCACTCGTCTTCAATTGTCGAATCAGATCGAGAAATTCACGTACCGCTTCCGGATCGAGCGCCAACGTCGGCTCGTCCATGATGATAAGTTGCGGTTGTTTGATCAACACCTCAGCCACACCCAGGCGCTGACGCATACCGCGCGAAAATGTTTTGACCCGACGGTCAGCAACCTGGCTCAAACCTACCTGTTCGAGCGCAGCGTTGATCCGTCGACTCATTTCCGGCTCGCGCATACCGTTCAGTTTCGCAATATAATTCAGATTCTCGCGAGCGGTAAGGTTATCGTAAAACCCGACCTGATCGGGCAGATAGCCAACCCGTGCCTTTACGCTCAGAGGCTGACGTGCCGGGTCTAAGCCAAGTACCCGCACACTCCCGCTGGTTGGCTCAGTCAGGCCGAGAAGCATCAAAATTGTCGTCGTTTTACCGGCGCCGTTTGGACCTAACAGACCGAACACTTCACCCTTTCGCACCGTTAAATTGAGATTATCAACAGCGGTGAACGAGCCGTACTGTTTGGTAAGGTCACGGCACTCTACTACAACCTCTGCCATATCACCACCTCATAGGATAGAGGAGTGAGAAGTGAGAGGTGACGAGTATTGAAACATCCTCATCTCACAACCTTCTCGCTTCTCATCCTCTTATAGACTGCTCAGCGACGACCAAAGCGCATCACGGCCAGACCAACCCCAACGACCGCAACGGCGATAAGTGCAATCCCAACCAGACCCCATAGGGTTGATGTTAGCACGGTGAAGCGGAATTCACTGGTCGCTGCTGAAGCCTCAGCCGGACGTGCAGTAAATGTCACCAGATAGTCGCCCGAAATGGCCTGATTCGAGGGCTGTACTTTAGCCGTCACTTCGATCTCCTGATTGGCTGCCAGCTCTGCAATCTGCTTCGGCTCAAACTCAACCGTCCAGCCGATAGGTGGTGAAGCACTCAGTTCAATATTGCGCGCTGGTGCACTTCCTCTGTTACGCACAACCAGCTTTACTTCAGTTTGTTCACCAATACGAGCCTCACCGGAAAGTCGTCCATCTGGAGTTGTAAGCACGAGCTGTGGCTGACCGGTAATATCGGCCACCAAGCGTGTGGTTGCCTGAAGATCACCGCCGCGCGCCAGGATATTGATCTCGTATGTACCGGCCGGAACATCGGTGAACGGGCGCACCTCAATGCTTAAGCTCTTCGACTCATTTGGACCAAACGGCACGCTGGTAATACTCTGACCAGAGAGCTTAAAATCAACCTGGAAGCCACGTGGAGCTTCGGCCAGTAAGCTCACCGGCACTTCTTCACTACTCTCATTCTTGAGAGTTACATTGTAGCGGAAGGTGGTTGTGGGAGAACCGCGCAGAGTCGGTAGATCAACCTTGAACGAGAGACCAGCCGGATTCATCGTCTTTTCTTTGAGCGTTAACGCAATCGGTAGTGTAACCTCTTGTGCCACACCGGTTGCCACTGCCACCATACGGTATTCACCGGCCTTGACATCGTTCGGCGGCTCAATTCGCAGATCGAACGTAGCATTATTATTCGGTTCAACGTACACCGATTGGATCACCCGTCCATCACCGCGGAATGTAGCATTCCAGCCAGTCGGCACATCACGCAAACCGAGCCGAACGATCTGCGGCGTCGTCTCAGTTCCGAGCGTCAGCTTAAAGGTGATCGTATCGCCAACGGTAGCTTCCTGATCCGGATAACGAGTGTAGAAGAAGAGACTACGCTGGCCCTCTTGAGCCAGCACTGGCGCTGCGCCCGCAATCATCAGCAGCGCCAAAACAACAAGGACGTTGATCATGCGAAATATGCGCATCGTCTACCTCCCTTGTGTGCGCAACTGAGTGTCTGTTGCAATGATCCACTCAATTCTGGCAAGATAGACATTCAGGATTAGAAGAAGGTTAACAGAGTATTAGCGTTGTCTATGAAGTGAATGTCGAATTACAAGTGGCAACGAAAATCAAGCTGAATGTTGTCAGGCGCCATCCAACAATTCAACCCGTCAACCGACAGGAGCAAGTTTTACACTTACCGCTAATGTTCTAATGCTGTCAAAATAGGGAACACATAGCACTCACCCTATCGCTCTTAACACAGCAAAAATGGTTGGAGAAAGTTGAGGAATACCGACCATCATGCTCTCCTCAGACATATACACTGTGTGTCTATGAAACCTTATTTTGAGGAGATATGTTCACCACACTTGATTAGTCCGTATTCCCATAACTGATGTGGAGCATCAGGAGGAGAAGAACGGCGGGAGATCAGAGGTTGTAGAGAAAGCGTCTGCAGATAACGTTGCAAAGTTTGATAAGGAACTGCGTGAACCGATTGGGGGTATAGTTTAAATCGATAAAATAGATGATAATCGAGGATGCCAAATCGCTTACAGAGAAAATACAAACGCCGACGTAGCTGCAAACGATACCTCCAACGAATATAATGGCAAACATTGAAAAAGATCAGTCCGTTTGGTTTCAACATACGGACAAATTCAGTAATAGTATGAAGTACCGACCGATGATTCGGTATATGTTGAAAGACACCAAACGAAAAGATGAGATCGAAGCTCTGATCTGGTAAGTCGATTCTATCTGGCTGTAACAACAGAAAGCGTGTCTGTGGCAAATGGGCATGAAGCTGACGCGCTTTCTGTATTAGACTTTCGGCTACATCGACGCCAACATACTCATCGAACAATGTACGAAAAGCTGGTGCTAACCGGCCAATCCCACAACCAAAATCAAGTACACGGTTAAACTGCTTGGGATACCCAATTTGTGACATTTCCTGGTGAAGCTGTTCTACCTGAACGTAGCCGGTCTTCCAGAAAGCACTTAAATCCCAATTGCTGATACCCGTCATTGCCCAAAAAGGATCGAGCCTACCAAGCGCTTCCCACTGTTGTCGATTATAGTTCATGTTCATAGAGAATCTTCGCAAATAGCAAAACTACCAGAACAAAGGATTCATCGCCATGCCGTATTATGCAGAGGGTCAACTGTTGAGAAGGTCAACGATAACATTCCCAAAGCGCACGCCAATCCGTCTGTAGGTATTTACAGCTTATAAACATACAGCGTGCATACAGCATTCGCCTGAATCATGACATCTTCAGAGAAAACATGCGATAGTAAAATCTCCGTGAACCTGAGTGAATTTTTTCCTTACTCAATGGTTGAGGAAGCAAGTTGCGTACCCATGAGTTATGCAGATTACCAGCGTACCTTACTCTTGTTTTGCTGAAAAGGATGAATTGGCGTTACCCCATCCTCCTCTCCAGTGCGCACTGCACACCACCAACAGCCAGAAACTAAACGCCAGATCAGGCCAGAAGTAGAAAGCATCGACGAGGCCGTGCATCAGTGCACCAGCTAGTGTCGCCGCAGCACCGATGCTCAGTGGCGAGGGGGAGTGTACTGGCGCACGCAGAATACGCCATCCAGCCCATCCCAACCCGATGAAGAGCAGTGGCCCACCCCGTAGCAGGAGATCAAGCACCAGGTTGTGGGGATGCGCTGTGTAGACTTCGTTGGTGTTGAGGAGCGCTGGATCGATATAACGCTGATAGACGATCAGAAACTGATCGAGACCAATTCCAAATGGATGGTCAATGAATATTGCTAACGCCGCACGCCACGTCGCCAACCGGATGGTGCTACTTCCGGTAAACAGACTGAGTCGTTCAATACCGAAGATGGTCGCCGTGATGACAATCACTGCCACGACAAGGACCATCCCGATGATGAGCCGAGAACGGATACGCGGCGTCGCAGTAAAGAATAGAAGTCCACTCGCGGCTACCAACGCTCCTAGGTACGCGCCACGCGAGAAGGAGACCATCAGCGCGGCTAAGGATAACACAGCGATACCAGCCAAGATGATGGTTGGCCAACGCCGGCGCTGCTGCCAAACGCCCCACGCTAGCACCGTAGCAAGCGGCCAGACCCGCCCCATCGCTAGACCAAGATTGTTAGGGTGTCCGTATAAGCCAGTCGCCCGTACCACACCCTCGGTGGCAACCAGATCGGCACCGTGGCTGATTTTGGTACCGATGAGCGCCGTCAGGTCTATACCGCCAAATTGCGCCAGCGCTACCAGTGCTGAGACAGCGCCACCGGCTAACCAACCGAGCAGGACTGGGTAGAACACTGCCCGACCCTGCCGTTCGTGCCACCAGAGTAATCCGATAAAGAGCAGTGGCTCGATGATCATCCAGCGCAGTTCACGCAGGGCCGGGCCACGTACCTCGGCAATGAGTACCCCCCAGAGACCGCCAAGCAACACTAATCCGGCCGGTAGCAGCACCCATATTGTTGTCTGTAGAACCTTGAAACCCGGCCAACGCAACTGCCGCCAATCGCGTATGATAGTCGCAATTGTCGTCGTCCAGAGCACAACTTCATGCAGCGGAAGGTAGATGCCACTGTCACGAATGCCAAAACGGGCATCGAAGATTCCTTTTGGTATGAAATACAATGGAACAGTGATCGCTACCCAGCGAATAGCCAGATCGGGACGCGCAATGCTCAGACCGAGAAAGGGGAGAAAGCCAAGCATCGTTATGGGAAGCTGCGCCGATGCCCGGTACGCAATCGCCAGCGTGATCCCTTGCAAAGCAAAGATGATCCATTCGCGTCGTTCGTCAGCGATCTGCTGCCAGTGGTGTAAGAGGTGATCAAGCATCTGTAGTGCGGTGCGCATCGTGAGCGCACCCACTACTGCTAAACCTGCCACAAGAATGAGTGGCCCATAATCGCCGAGCGATCGCCAGGGCAGGTCGCGAATAACGGCAAAACCGGTTGGCGGCGTTTCACCGTTCACCTCAATCGTGTGCAACGTATCGGCCAGACCTTGGATTGCCTGACCATTCATTGATGTCTCTTGACCGTCGATGACAACGTTCATGAGCTTGCCACCGTGCAACTCAATACCGGTGCCAACAAAACGGAGCCGCCAACCGCTGCTTGTGCGCTCAACGGCCGGATGTTCCCAGGGATGGACACCAATGTGGGCTACTACTGGCGCACGCAGATATTCCTGCACGATGTGGTACGATGGCCTGAGCTGCCAGTCACGACTGACGAGAGCGAAATAGGGCGTGGGATCAGCCGGATCAGGTTCGGCATACCCACCGTAGCGCAACATCCAGACGTTCATGACCCCCATCCAGGGCCATTCACGACGGGCACGCTCGATCTGTGCAACCAGGTAGCGACCTTTTGTTTCTTCATCGACCGGTGGCCCCCAGACGAAGCGTCGTTCTGGCGGAATATCAGCAGGCGCCGCATTGTAGCCAAACTCTGTCACCCACACCGGTGTTGACCAGTCACCGTGACGTTCCATGACCTCGCGAAGCAGGACGACCCGACTAACATCGTTGCGGGTATCAATCGGACGTTGCCAGTTCCAGTTGTCACGACCACGTAGAAAGATGTAGCGATGCTCGGTTGGTGGCTGCCCCAAACCGTAATTCTGCGCCGCCATAATGTCGAAATATGCCGCCCCGCCCAACGTATAGATCGCATCGAGATATTCAAGTTCGGTCATCGGTGCTCGCGGATCAAGACCATCGGTTGGCGCCAGACCAGGGAAGAGAACAACTGCTTCGGGATTAGCCGACTTTACCGCTTCATAACCGACTCGGAGCAGCGCGAGAAAATCTGCCGGTTTTGGCTCTTGCCAGCCCCACTCGTTCTTGAGGTTTGGTTCATTCCAAATCTGAAAAAAACGAACCTGACCACGATAGCGTTCAACTAAGGTAGCCAGAAAACGGCCATAATCGGCTAAATCATCCGGCGGTCCGGTCGAATTGCCATCGACGGCCAGACCGGCCTGAAATTCCGGGGTCGCACATCCTCGCTCACAGGCCCAGGCCGGAGTGCGATCAACACGCATAATCAACTCAATGTTATGGGCTACCGCTGAAGCCACAATCCGGTCATACTTGGTCCAGCTTGATACCATCCCAATTGTCGCCTCGTTCCGGCGGTCAGTAAAATCACCGCGCCCGTGAATTTCAATATCTTCCCAGGGTACCTGCATTCGCACGTAGCTTGCACCTAATTCGCGAGCTAGCTTGAACGTGCGATCAACCACTGCGGGATCGGGTTCAAGGTGGAGGTTAAACACATTAACCCCTAATGCCGGGCCGTTGCTATAGGGAAAAGGTGTAGAAATGGGGGAACGAGATGCGATGCCGCGAAAAGCGGCATTATCCAACCAGACGGCAACGCCGAGGGTGACAATCAGCAGCACCCCCAAACCGGCTTGCCAGATAAAGCGAATGGTCATATTGCGCAGCATAGCGCAGAGAGTATAGACGGGTGAGCGATCAATGTCAAGCGATCCAGGTTTTTCCCTACCAGGCAGTGGTGAAAAGAGGAGAGGGGAGTGAGCGGGCAGGGCAGGTTATACCCTCGCCCCCACGGGCAGCGAAAGCTAGGGCGATGGTGACCACCTGCATCTGCCAAGACACGGGCTCGCGCTCCCAGGTAACCACATCAGGCAATGGTGACGGAAGAAGAGAGACAGGAAGGGCGGGTTACATAGATTGTACACCTCGTATCCAACAAGCCCGAATATGGTTCATGGTACGTGCGAAACACCGTTGCGCCGTAATTTTGCCTCGCGCCAAACCCGTACTGCACCACGAATGAAACGGAAGGCGACAAAACCCAGAATCAGAGCAATTATCAGAGCCACCATCGGTAAGAAGATCGCTAGCAGGCTCAGCACAAACGATAGCGCATCTTCCAGAAAACTCACAAAAGGATTAGCAGTACCACCCGTTGCCGCAGTCACCGCCGGGCGGATACTGGTACGCGCACTCTGGGTGCCCGTAGCAGCAATGATCGCAGCCACCGCAACAACTGCTGGATGAATAGAAACGGCATCAGTTGCCGTAGCAAGGGCAACAATCGCTCCAGCAATCGGGCTAATGACCAGACCGATGATATGGAGCACGCTATCGACCGCTGGAACTTTGTCACCGATAAAATCGATCAGCGCCAGGATTGCCAACACAACCATCGTGATTGGATGACTGAGTAGATCAAACGGCTCGCTAAGCTGGATCAGACCCAACCGCGAAAGTACACTGACGGTAAGAAGTGGGAGATAGGCATTGAGACCGGTAGCTGTCGCTAAACCCAGCGAACTCGCAAGTGCAATGATTGTCTCCATACGAATGCTCCAGGGTCACGGATTCCATCAATCGCCACCTACACCTTACAGAGCGTGTCGGCAAGTCTCGGTGCTCTCACCCATTAGTGAGCAAGCGAGATCGGGCTACTCAAGTTTTTAGTGTCTGTGCTACAAAGCACGCTCGACCTTTCACCCTGTTCTCTGACATACAAAAAGGAGGAAGAGGAGCTTGAGGCAGGTTGGTCACCCACCTCTCCCGCTCACTCCGCTGGCACGAGCTGAAAAGCCCTGGTGTCCCGAAGCGATGTTACTATCACAGCCGGTTGTAAACCAACAACAATCAACAATATTGTAGCTTATGCTGTCATTCACACCACTACCCTATTAAACGCTCAATGGTAACAAAAAGTTGCAAAGTGATTCGGCCTGCACTCGAGACATCACCACGTGGCGCGATGAATGCCTCGAGACGAAAAGAGAACTGCCATACCTGGCATGAACACAGGTCAGACAAAGTTGTGAGATACTTTTGAGTAACGAGCGCCGCGACACGGCGCACCAGCATCGCCTTGCCATAGAAGCGGTGCGCGAATCGGCCTTCTTTCGACAACGGGATATTTCGGATAGGTTCTAAGAACAGTACCTGGAGATATTATGACCGGTCGAATTCACCGTCGTCCACGATCATCACCTGGCCGACCACACCCGCAGAACTGGCGGCAACGAATTGGTGAAGCGCGTCAAACGTTATCCAACATTCCGGCTGCCTTTCGCCTGGTCTGGCAGGCCGACCGCAAGCATACCACGGTGATGGCAATGATCACGCTGGTAGCAGCAGGCTTACCATTAGCACAGGCGTATGTTGCGCAGCAGATTGTTGACAAAGTAGTTGCAGTCGTACAACAAGGACTCGACCCACTGACCGGTCTGGAACAGACGCTCCCATGGCTGCTGAGTGAGTTTGGATTGATCACAGCCGGGGCAGTGTTCATGCAGCTTCGATCATTGAGTGAGCATATCTTGAATGCACGCTTGAGCAATCTGATTAATGTCACGATCATGCGAAAAGCACTCTTGCTCGATCTCCACTATTTTGAAGACGCCCAATATTATGACAAATTGCAAAATGCACGCCGCGAAACGAACTGGCGTGCTATGGCCATGGTCAACACCGTGTTTAGCGCTATTCAGCACATATTGACATTGATCTCATTCACGACCAGCCTGCTCTGGTTTAGCCCACTGATAGCACTAATTTTGTTTGGTGCGACGATCCCTGCCTTCCTCGCCCAGACTCATTTCAGTCGGCTCCGTTTTCGCTTGCTGACCTGGCATGCACCGGAGTTTCGGCACATGCAATACCTCGAATATCTGTTGACTGTCGATACTGCGGCGAAAGAGGTCAAGCTCTTCGGGTTAGGCGAACCACTGATCGCACGTCATCAAGTTCAGTTCCAGCGCTTCTTTTACGAAGATGCTACGCTGGCCAGGAAACGATCACTGATCAGCATGTGGTGGGGGATAGTCGCTAGCGCCGGTTATTACGCCGCGTATGGCTGGCTGATCTGGCAAACAGGAGCCGGCGTGATCACGATTGGTGCTATGACCTTCTACCTCACCATTTTTCAGCGCAGCCAGTCGGTCGTGCAAACCCTCTTCAGCAATCTGGCTCAGCTCTACGAAGGGGGATTATTCCTGAACAACCTCTTTGATTTTCTCGCCCTGGAGCCACGCATATCAGACGGGCGCAATCTGCCGGTACCTCGCCCGATCCGACAGGGGATCGAATTTCGTAATGTCAGCTTCCGCTATCCAGATCGGGCTGAGTGGGCGTTACGCGACATTAATCTACACATTGCACCGGGTGAGAAAATTGCCCTCGTTGGCGCAAATGGCGCGGGGAAAACGACACTGATCAAATTACTGACTCGCCTCTACGATCCGACCGAAGGCCAGATCCTGCTCGATGGTATTGATTTGCGCGATTACAATCTTCATGAGCTTCGGCAACGCATCGGCGTCATTTTTCAAGATTTTGTTCGCTATCAGGCTACGGCACGCGAGAATATCGGTTTCGGGCAGATTGAAGAGGTCGCGAATGAAGCAAGGGTGCGCGCCGCGGCTGAACGTGGTGGTGCTGACGAGATCGTGCGTCGTTTAGCAAACGGCTACGACACCATGCTGGGGCGTTGGTTTGAAAACGGTGCTGAGCTATCCGGTGGTCAGTGGCAAAAAATTGCATTGGGACGCGCTTTCATGCGCGATAGCGAGGTCTTGGTGCTCGATGAGCCAACGGCGGCCCTCGATGCTGAACAAGAGTATGAAATCTTTCAGCGTTTTCGTGATTTAACAGCCGGACGCATCGCAGTGTTGATCAGCCATCGCTTTTCAACGGTACGGATGGCAGACCGGATTGTTGTGCTCGACAATGGCCGTATTATCGAAACAGGCACGCATCAGGAACTGGTGGCAGCCAACAGAATGTACGCCCGTTTGTTTCATCTTCAGGCTGCCGGATACCGGTAATGTTCTTGGGTTGACACGCTCGATGGCAGCAAACATGAGCGCGTTTGAGAAACGCGCTCCGCATAGACTGCTGCGGAATACGCCGGACAACCTTCACCTTTCCCCAGCCCCATCTTCTCCCCTTGTGAAAGAAGATAGTGGAGACAACGAGCGGCTTGGAAAGAGGTACTTCCCAACAACGTTCGTGCAAAACCTTCACCTGCCAACCTGCGCTGCGCCAACTACCGCGCATACGTCTGAATCGTTTCGCCAAAAGCACGCTCGGCAGCGGCAGCTCGTCGGAGCAGATCAGTGACCGATCCTGATTGCGGATCGCTAGCCACCTGGTCGTAGAATGTCGCCGCTTCTTCAAGATAAGCGGCAGCCTGCACCAACGTTGTATCAGCAGCAAATCGCTCGCGCAAAAATGCAGCGTTATCGTGGCGGAACCGTGCTGTGGTGGCAAACAACTCGCCAAGCTGAGCAGCATGCACTCGCTTTTGTTCGATCTTCTCAATCAGTCGTTCAAGTGCAACGACACCCGACGTTAGACCGTACTGATCTGCGCCAAGCGTCACTCGCGCTAATTGCTGCCAGATTGGCCTTAAATCATTGGTCGGCGCAACAGGCGTAAAAACGGTCAGATTGTACCGCCACGGATAGCTAAAAACCGCCGCCTGAGACTCCATTGCGGCTAGCAGTTGTGCGTGAGTTCGATACAAACCGCTTGCTCCTGCCGGATATTGACCAGGCTGACAGGGAGCCGGGGGGATGCAGACTGTCTCGTAAACGAAGAAACCTTGCTGATCGTAGCCAACCAGCACTTCACTATGTCCGATAAAAGTAGACTGATCGTACAATCGCCCCATATCCAGCGCAACCCGTACCGGATACCCCCGCGCAAGAAATGACTGTGCCGCCGCTATCCATAGATCGGCATCGTCGGTCACGTAGTATTGACGTTCCAGGCCCAGATACGGCGCTGCCACGAGCATGCCGATTTCCGGGTCTTGACCAAAGGGAATGAGCTCATCACTATCGGGAATAGCGGTAAAACCGTAAGTAAAGGCCATCAGCAGATCAATTGCCGGTCGCGGCTGGTGATTCCCGTGCTGAGCAGCAATCATCTGTAGACTGGTTGACTGACAAACCGGCAAATCGGCGGCAATCCAGGGCATATCCTGGAGGGTGCTTGCAGCAGGAGCAGGCTGAATATCGGCTGCGGTCAGGGAACGAGCCTGGTAGGTGCTTTTGTAGTAGTACGCTACCATTGCACTACGCAGCATTGGCCAGCCAATACCGACCCCGATCCCTACGATGACAATAATGCTGCCAATGGTAATGATAATATTACGCCAGCGCACGATGATCCTCGCTTATGCTTCCATGTCTCTACCTCATCGTAGCATAAGCCTGGCGATCCTTACACGATAAAGATATTCATCGGGTGAGATCAAATCTCAACAAATGCTGAGAAACTATCGCTAGCACGAAAGCTAACTTTCGTGACGTTGCCGCAAGAGCTTGATCCGCCGTACCTGATGTTCAGTAGGCGAAGAATCAGATTGCCAACGCGACCGCCGCCATGGAGCACAACATGCGACCAAAAACCAGGCTAGACCGGCAATCACGAGCACTAACAGCCCCTGAACGAGGGTAATGAGACCGGCCACCTCCATAGACGTACCTCCGTAATCTGACGTTGAGGATGATCTTACTCGCAGAATAAGTATATGCTAATAAAAAGATTTTGTAAACCATTAAGTGTGTAAATTCCTCAACGGATGACCATCCACCAGAGGTAACCGGCAATATGGGCCAACATCAAAACCACCATTGTCGCGGCCCCGGCAACAGGCGAATCGGTACGGGTAAGGCGGAACGCGGTATACACCCCAACCGGCAGCGTTATGACAACAGATAGCGCCACGGTAGGCGGTACCAACCATGGACTGAAAAACACCGGCAATCCATAGGCCAGAAGCAGACTCGCCCACCACCACCAGCGAACCTTTTCGCCGTAGATCACGGCAAGCGTGAATTTTCCTACCTGAGCATCGGCCTGCCGGTCTGCCCAGTGCACACCGATAATACAGACGAGTGCAGCAGCAACCACCGGTAGCAACTGAAGGTAGACCCGCAATGACGGCATACCATGCGCACAGGCGTAAGCCATGAGTGGCATGAGCAACCCCCCGAGTAGCGCATTCGTCAACTCACCCCAGCCGCGTCGTTCGAGTGCTATAGGCGGTACCGAATACAACCAGCCACCGAGTAAGCCAAGCACGAGGATCATCCCAGCGACCACGGGGATCGTCCCCGTTATAACCGCCCATACGCCAGAAAGGATGGTTAAGAGACTCACCACCAACGCCGCCTGTAGCGCCAATGCTCGATCCGCGAAACCAGCCGCAATCGCTCCGCTGCCACCAGACATACCGGTGTGACGAGCCAGCGCATCGGTATCGGCATCAGCGTATTCATCGGCGTAATGGGCAGCCAGATTCGCCAGCATCGTCAGCGCTAAACCAACCGCTTGCGGTTGCCAGGCCACTGGCCCATCAGCGGCGGCGATGACAACTCCTACCGCATACGCCAACACACCACTCGGTAGAATAAGCGGACGACTCATCAGCCATAAGCCGTAGAGTTTGGTCAGAGAGAAAGCCATCGCAAACAACCTCTGAAATGTTCCCAGACCATCAAAGAGTGAGAAGATAAAGACATTGTATCATCAGTGGCACCTCTAAATCGGCAGCGAGGAGTGAGGAGAGAAGTGCATTTCAACACGCGCTCGCCGAACACAGTCACCCATCATGTCGCGATCCATAGCAGAGGCTATACTGCTACCTGCGCAACAGAACCCTCTCAGCGAATCCTAACCCTCCCTTGAGCAAATCTTGAACTTCGTGCTCCATACTAATACAGGCAAACGTTTTCTTAACCGGAGAGGTGACACGATGCATCGAATGTTTTTCCTGCTGCTCCTGATTCTTGCTGCGTGTAGCCAGACACCCGCCCCAACACCGATGAGCGGGATGGATCACTCAACAATGAACATGCCTTCTGCTGATGTTCCGTATGATGCACTCTTCATCGATAGCATGATCGTCCACCACGAGGGCGCAGTAACAATGGCCCGTCAGGCTTTGCAAGAGAGTCAACGCCCTGAGATTCGGCAACTGGCAGAAGCAATCATTGCTACTCAGGAAGCAGAAATAACCAAGATGAAAGCCTGGCGGCAGATATGGTACCCAGATGTGCCCTCAACTGATGGTATGGGAATGGAGATGGGGCCGATGACGTTTGCTGAAGGCAATGCACCTTTTGACCAACGCTTTATCGAGGCCATGATCCCGCATCATGAGGGCGCTATTGCAATGGCACGTGATGCACTACAAAACGCCGAACATGCTGAAATAAAAGAATTAGCACGTGCTATCATTACAGCCCAAGAAGCCGAGATTAGCCAGATGCGAGAGTGGTTACGCACCTGGTTTAATCAGTAGCAATACACTGGCGAGAAGGTATTCCCGTTTCTTTGCCTGATTTCGCAGACTTCTGGCCCATATCTGGATAAGTGGGTAAAATCAGTGCAAGCGCAGCATCATACACTGGAGGGCAGACTCGGAACCTGCCCCACCGGTGTGGTGACGGGTATGATCGGCAAGTCATGCTATTCTGGCAGTAGCACGAACGACCAGGTATGAGGTAAAGGGGGCGTGGCTGCCAACAACTGGCGGAAAAGGATTTTTCAGATACACTCCTGGCGAGAAGCATAGTATATGACCGTACCGGTGATCTTAATTGTCGATGATGAGAAGCGCCTGCGCGACCTGGTGGAGCAGTACTTGACTCAGGCTGGCTTTCGGGTCTTCCAGGCTACCGATGGTGTGACCGCACTCACCCAGGCCCGAATACTACACCCTGACCTGATCATCCTCGATCTTATGCTGCCAGGACTAGACGGTTTTGCGGTATGCCGTCACCTGCGTACCTTTTCTGATGCCTATATCTTGATGCTAACTGCCAGAGCAGAGGAGGCTGATCGGATCAGCGGATTAGAGATCGGCGCTGATGATTACCTCGTCAAGCCATTTTCGCCACGCGAACTGATTGCCCGAGTACGAACATTGTTGCGCCGACCGCGGCACACGATGGACAAAGGTACGCCACGAATTATTACGGTTGGCCCTTTGTCCATCGATTGTGATGCGCATACCGTCACATTAGATGGCGAAGCGATCAATCTGACACCATTAGAGTATCGCCTCTTAACGGTATTGGCAACAGCACCCGGACGAGTCTTTTCGCGTGCTCAATTGCTTGACCACGTGTGGGGAAACGACTACTTTGGCGATGAACACGTTTTGGAAGTCCATATTGCGAATTTGCGAAAAAAGCTTGGCGACGATCCAGCACGACCGAGGTTTATCTTTACCGTGCGTAGTGTAGGATATCGATTTGGGGCGCGACCGTGAAGGACTGGCTAGTACGCGGCGGATTACGCCGCCGTTTATTATTTATGAATCTTTTAAGTATCGCTGCTGGGGCGATAGCACTGTTAACAATCACGATCATTTTTGCACCGGGCTTACATGATCGACTGATGATCGCCTGGTTAGGACCACACTGGACAGACGCGGCTGATGCGAACATGGTGGAAATGGAACGAGCAACGAATGAAATCTTTACATTGGCTATGCTTCAAGCCCTGACTATCAGCAGTGGAGCGGCCATGATCGTAGCCGTCGTTGTGAGTGTGGTCATATCACGACAAATCGTGCAACCAATCGAGCATCTCTTGCAAACTACACACCGAATTGCCACCGGCCATTATAGTGAACGGGTACCACTGCTCGGCGATCACGAACTGAAACGACTGGCAAGCCAATTTAACCTGATGGCAGCCGCATTGGAGCGTGCGGAACAACGTCGAATAGCGCTGATCGGTGATGTTGCCCACGAGCTGCGTACCCCACTGGCGACGATTGCCGGCTACATTGAAGGGATGCTCGATGGAGTGGTTGAGCCTGATGAAGCAACCTGGGCATTAGTGCTTGACGAAGTTTATCGCCTGCGCCGATTAACCAACGATTTGCAAGATTTATCGCGCCTCGAATCACACCATATTGGATTACACCTGGAACCGATAGAACCGATACATTTGATCGAGGCTGCATTAGCCCGCCTGAGACCACAATTTACTACGAAAGGTATCGCGCTTTCCGTACAGGTTTCTCCACATCTGCCACCGGTCTGGGCCGATCGTCATCGAATATTGCAGGTTCTGGTCAATTTGTTGGGAAATGCTCTGCAATATACACCAACCGGTGGACAGGTCATTATTAACGCCGATACCAATGGTAATGCTGTGCGTTTCTGCATTCAGGATACCGGCATCGGCATCGCTGCCGAACATCTTCCGCATCTCTTCGAGCGCTTCTACCGCGTCGATCCCTCGCGCACACGGGCAACCGGCGGCACCGGGATCGGTCTCACCATCTGCAAGGCGTTGGTAGAGTTGCATAGCGGGCAAATAGGAGCGGCGAGCGACGGCCCAGGACAGGGATCGACCTTTTGGTTTACCTTACCTTGCTGCATGATTTGAGGATGCGTGTGGTGAGTTGTGATGAACTGACCACCATTCAGGCCCTAGAGCGGGACGCACCGACCCAGCCAATGCAGCCCAGGCAGATGGAACGCCTTTCAGCACTCGGAGAGCAACGTGTTGATGCTGCGGTCTGCAACATGGCCTTAATGATGGGACAATGTCGTGGGAAGACCTGAGATACAGAAGTTCGTTGGCGCACTTATGGGGAAGCGAGCAAAGAAAGGAATCTTCATTACAACATCATCGTTTTCTAAAGAAGCTGAGGCATACGCATCGAGTATTGATGCCAGAATTGTCCTGATTGACGGAAATCGTCTGGCAGAGTTGATGATAGACTACATAGACTACGATGTAGGTGTTACTACTGTAACGACGTACCAACTTAAACGAGTTGATTCGGATTACTTTGGCAATGGGTAAAAGGGGCTGGCGAACACGTGCTTGCACCTAACACTGCTGCACTGTGCTTTACAGCGGCTGAATTGCATGCCTTCAGGCTGTCGGATGCCAGTTTGTTCCCACGCATGATACGTCGATAGCTGAATGGAAGTGCAGAATGAAGTGCACACTGAACATGACAGGCAGTTGACTGCTAATGCTTGGAAGCCTGGTAGTGCTTCTCACAGTGACCTTTGATGAGCCGCGCAAGGGAGCACAATCAGGCAAGCCTTCTCATCCCTTGTTGAGACAATAACACTGCTACTGAGAGTCGTTCTGGTTTTCCGAACCCAAAATCGTGCTGAACTATTCCAGCAGCCATCGGTATCACCGGTACAAGATCACGTCCAGACGTTGTTCGAGATGGGTATGGTCTCGGGATGAGCAAGAGCCGACCGCTCCAAACGAGGCAATCTGCGCCTCAACACAAACTATGACCTGAGCGTATAGAGTGTATGTTGGAAACGGGCTAATCACTAACAATCCTTCCCGTTTGGCTAACCCATAGCTACTCGATCACCACGAATAGTGCATCGGCAATTCGTGGCCCTAACACTAATACTTGTTGATCAACCACAATAACGCAGCGTTGGAAGGGATCGAGAACACGTATAAGGCTACGTGCCGGTAATAGCTCATGACTCCAAAGCCGTTGCAACAGATGAGGCTCGTAGCCCACCCATTCGGCGATGCGGGTTAAGCGACAGCGCTGCCCTAACGGTGCATTCGATACAGGTATCTCGCTCGGTACCAATTCACTCCGTCCAGGGATCGGGTTGCCGTGCGGACACACCAGCGCATGGCGTGTTTGTTCAGCCACCCGCTCAAGAAACAGCGAAGAGACTACTGGCACCAGCCGGATGGCCTCGCGATGAACAAATATCCACGGTACGCCAAGCACATCGAACAAGAACCGCTCGAGCAGGCGATGACGCACAACCAGTTGTCGAGCCAGTGCAGAGCCGTTCGCAGTTAATACCAGTTTCCCCTGTCTATCGGCGGTTATCAACTGGCGCGTCAGTAAACGTTGTAGAATCGGCAAGGTCTGCTCAGGCTCACCGCGCAAATAACGCAATAATTGAGTGGTGAAAACTGCTTCGTTATGTTCAGACAGATCGGCCAGCACAAGCAGACATCTGGCCTCAGTTTCCGCGAGCTGCATAATTCCTGGTGCAAAAAGGAGCGGTAGAGAAGATGTGACCATGGATAACACTCCACTGCGTAATGATACTTATGTCAATTCAAGAAGATCGGCGCCGACCTTAACGAGAGTCCGAAGCATCGACGCCGATCGCTCGCTATCTGTTACTGGCAGCGGTGTTTACACGCACGCCATACCGGATCAGTCAGCCGACAACCATTGCGCTGATCGGGTCATCACTCACTATGAACCCTAAACGGCTTTCCACGTGGCTCTGCCTCCAAATCAGGTCGGCTTGTATCGAGAATGATCTCGTGCAATTCGAGTTTATTAGGTGCGACAAAAGCTTCTTTCGGTAATGTACCGGAACGAGCATGTCCCTGACGAAATTCGTCCGACCGCACCCATGCCTCGAAATGTGCCCGACTCTCCCAGGTGGTAAGCACGATATAAGGATCACCAGGATTGACTGGACGAAGGAGCTGATTGCTGATAAATCCAGGCATCCGGTCAACGAGACGGGCACGATTGCGAAAGGTCTCCTCGAACAGCTCTGCATAGTCGGGATGAACGAAAATCCGATTCGCTGTCGTAATCATGGGTTATCTCCTTAAAACTAACTCAATCCGTATTGTCGTCGAGTCCGCAAGATGAGGGCCAGAAAGAACGGGCCCCCTGCGAAAGAGGTAAGCAATCCAACTGGAATCTCGGCTGGTGCAGCCAGGGTTCGTGCTAACAAATCGGCGAACACGAGCAAGATAGCTCCTCCAAATGCACACGCCGGGATAAGTAGACGATGATCTGGCCCAATTGCCAGCCGAACCATATGCGGCACAATCAGGCCGATAAACCCAATTGGGCCGGTAAGCGCTACTGCTGCACCAGTAGCCAAGGCAGCCATCAACACTGCAAACCGTTTCACCCACTCAATGTTGACACCGAGATGGCGGGCTTCGGCTTCACCCAACGCGAAGAGGTTGAGATAAAAGCCCAACCGGGGAGCCAGGACAAGCACTAACAGAATTGGTGGAGTTGCGGCTAATACCGTCTCCCACAACGCGCCCCCCAACCCGCCGAGCGTCCAGAAAACAATTGAACGCAACTGAGCATCGTCTGCCAGATAGGTCAAGAGACCCGTCGTCGCGCCAGCGAGCGCGTTGAGGGCCAGGCCCACCAGCAAGAGCATCGCGATGTCGGTGCGACCATGGCGCCGCGATAAGCGATAGACGAGCAGCGTTGTTGCAGCGCCAGCCAGGAAGGCAGCTACCGGTAGCGTATAGATATCGAACACTGCCACGCCACTGATAATCGTAAAGACAGCGCCAAGTGCAGCTCCACTACTCACCCCGATCAGACCGGGATCGGCCAGCGGATTACGGAATATACCTTGTAAGAGAGCGCCACTAACTGCCAATGCTGCTCCAACCAGTCCTCCTAACACGACGCGGGGAAGGCGAATGTTCCACAGCACAGCTATTTGTTGTTGAGAGACGACGGGTTCTAGGGAAATCCCCACCTTACTGAGCAGAATAGCTACAACTGCATCGGGTGGAATAGGCACAGCCCCAATGCCCATACCCAGCAAGAGAGCAAACCCAAGCATCACGGCTAGCACCGGAAAAATCCAGATTCGCCGAAGGACCCTCACGGGGCGAGTGACCGACACCGTAGTTGCGCTCATGATCCCTCCGCTTGTGCCACAGCGTCACGGAAAGCGGCAACCAGTTCGGCCAGTGCTTGACCGGTACGCGGCCCCATTCCCAGCAGATAGAGATCGTCAAAGTCGATGACTCGTCGCTGTTGACCGGCCGGTGTGTCGGCCAGACCGGGAATCTGGAGCAGACCATCGATACCACCAACTGATTCAAGACCCTTGGAAAGTACCAGGATTATATCTGGCTGCGCAGCAATCACCATCTCAGCACTGAGCGGAGCATAGTTCACAATACCGGCCTCGGTCGCGGCATTCGTTCCTCCGGCAGCAGTAATCATTGCATCAATCGCGGTATTGGCGCCAGCCACCTGTTGCACATCCGTTCCACGCAGGTAGAGAAACAACACGCGCGGCGAACGCGCTAAAGTACCAGCTTCGGCACGCGCACGAGCGATCTCGGCTTCAACCTGACCAGCCAGTTCATACCCTCGTTCTGGGATACCAAGCGCACGAGCCACAAACAGGATCTTTTGCATTGGCGCCTCTAGCGTTGGCGGATCAGCTACCAACGCTACCGGAACTCCGGCTGAACGAATCTGAGCCAGAGCCTCCGGAGGACCGGCAGCCTCATCCCCGATCACCAATGTCGGATTCAACGAGAGAATACCCTCTGCACTTAGCCGACGCTGATAGCCAATGTTAGGCAGAGCTTTGGTCTTCTCGGCGGGATATGTCGCGCTTGAGTCAACCCCAACCACGAAATCACCCATCCCCAACGCAAAGATAATCTCTGTAATATCGCCGGTCAAACTGACAATCCGGTCAACCGAATCGATAACAACCGTTTCACCCTGATAATCGGTTACTGTTGCCGGCAGTATTGGTTCAAGCGTGGCAACAGCAGTTGTTTCAGAAGCTACAACCGGTGCCGATGTTGGTGCTGAAGCTGTGGTCGGTATCGGGGCAACCGTTGGTGCACTGGTAGGCGCCGGAAGAGAGGTTGGAACTGTCGCGGAAGTACCGGTGCCACAGGCAGCAAGGACAACCAGCAAAAGAATTAGCGTGAAGCATTTAGCGAACCTCGACCACATACGTATATCCACTCCTTTCAGTACCTTCCGGCAAACTAAGTACAAGCGGCGCAGCCACCTGCGGATGCGGCTGCACAATGATTGATACACCGTACACGTCGCTTAGCAGATCGGCACGCAGGACATCCCATGGCTTACCGATTGCACGGAGACATCCCTGATGCATCACTCCGACCCGATCAGCGTACAAAGCGGCTAAATTCACATCGTGGAGCACAATCAGAGCGGCGCCACCCTGATCGGCGAGCTGGCGGGTCAGACGTAACACCCGATGTTGATGACGTAAGTCGAGCGCAGCGGTTGGCTCATCAAGCAGCAAGATAGGCGTAGTCTGAGCCAAAACGCGCGCCATATGTACCCTCGCCTGTTCACCACCAGAAAGGGTCGGTAACGGACGATCAGCGAACAGCGCTGTTTCCGTTCGAGCCAGAGCCTCTTGTGCAATGATGCGGTCTTCTTCGCATTCTGCACGACGGTGTAGATAGGGTGCCCGACCCATAAGTGCCACTTCCAACACGGTGAAGGGAAGCGTCAACGCGACTTGCTGGCGTAGTACGGCACGCCGTTGTGCCTGTGCGAGCGCAGACATCTGGTGAAGTGGTTTGCCACAAAGTTGAATTATGCCGTTGCATGGGGTCAGATCACCGGCAAGCAGGCTCAAAAGTGTACTCTTGCCGGCACCATTCGGCCCAACGAGGGCAACCACCTCACCGGCAGACAGTGACAGTGATACCTCACGGAGCAGCCAGCGTCCATCGATGTGATAGCCAATATCCTGAGCGACGAGCAGTTCCATAAGCAGTGACATACTATTCAGAACGTGCTAAGCGACAAGATTAGAATATACTAATTTAATAAGTTTGTCAACTTAAAACCGTAATAACATAGCTTTTCAACGTTTTCACTCTACCAGGCAGCGGCGCAGTGAGGAGAGTGGGCAGAGGAGCAAGGAGTAAGCGGAATGTCCACAGCATGCCTCGGCACATGCTGCTGCCCGCGCCGACGGTAGTCTACAGTCAGGACTATGATCGCTCGCCGATGATGCGCGTATGGTAGGGGCAGTTTCCCGACTTGCCCAGCCGGTGTGCTCCTGCGACGGGCCTAGGTCTACCGCTGCCGCCGCAGGATACGGCCTGGCGGCCCACACACTAAGGCAAGCGGCATCGATTTGGCGATCGTCGCAACAGGGTGAACGACGTTTGTTGGTGAACATGACCAACAACTGAGCATTCTAAAAACCCCTAATACAACCAGGCCAACTTGACATCCCCTTCACGCTATGTTATACTTTCCTGCGTTGCGAGGGCGTATAGCTCAGCAGGTTAGAGCGCAATCCTGATAAGATTGAGGTCGGTGGTTCGAGTCCACCTACGCCCACCAACCACGAGAGAATAGGGAATGCCTCTCCATTCTCTATTCTCTCTTGTTTTGGGGCGATAGCTCAGTTGGTAGAGCATCTGCTTTGCACGCAGAAGGTCAGGGGTTCGAATCCCCTTCGCTCCACCAATATTTTCCTCCCCCTCCTGCTGTGCTAAAGGCCGTGGTTATACCACGGCCTTTGGTGCTGTTGGGGAATTGTGTGGTGAGCGGCTGGGATCCATTGGCGTATCAACATTCCGTCGCTCCGCAAGCACTTCCATGCTCTTCGCAAGCGAGGTAGGAAACCCGCCGCTCCCGATGTTGCGCCGGGCTTGACCGTACCTTCGTTCCGGCACCCCAGCGCACGATGCGAGCCAGAGGCTCGTACACCCTGGCAAGCGCACGATGCGAGCTAGAGGCTCGTGCACCCTGGCAAGCGCACGATGCGAGCCAGAGGCTCGCGCACCCTGGCAAGCGCACGATGCGAGCCAGAGGCTCGTGCACCCAGGCAAGCGCACGATGCGAGCTAGAGGCTCGCGCACCCTGGCAAGCGCACGATGCAAGCCAGAGGCTCGTGCACCCAGGCAAGCGCACGATGCGAGCCAGAGGCTCGTACACCCAGGCAAGCGCACGATGCTCCCACAAACGGGGTAGGAAACCCGCCGCTCCCGATGTCGCGCCGGGTATGATCAGCGGATCAACAAGGGGTTGGGATGACCAATGTCGGAAGAGATGCAGCATGCCTCTACACGCACTGCGGACAAGGTGCGAATCGCTCCATTCCTCTCATTCTTCTTCCCTCTCTCCTCACTTCTACCAGGTAGTCCCAGGTCTGGATCAACAACCTGCGCGATCGTACCAGGCCTGATAGAAGAGTGATCAGAATGAAAACGCTTTCGCCTCAATAACCATCACGTTCATCTATCTGCGTCATCACTCCTTCTCGGTAAAACGATAGGCTGAGCGCATCCGCATAACGCATTTGGTCACATCTTTGCTGGAGGATAGCGCGACGTTTGCTCATCGGTAATCAAGTGCTAACCGTGTGTGATTGTTATTTTTTACACAATCTCCTATTGAGGCGCTATACTACATTTCGGTGTCAGATATCAATCGTCTGGCACCCGACGAATGACAATGGCGTCTTTTCGTCGCTCAACGGTTGAGGAGGAATCTTATGAACGACACCTGGCTCGAATTAACGGCAACGACGATCCATCAACGTGACCTGATCCGTGAAGCCGAGCGTGAACGATTGGTGCGGATGGCGCAGCGGTTACGCCGCAAACAATCGTGGTGGTACCGCTGGTGGCAGCGCCTGTTCCAACGAGTGCGGCGCACAAATGCCTGAATCATCGATTGAGCAGACCCTTGTCCCACCTATGTCTGCTCACCTGATGATACGTTCTACCAACGACAGGGCGGGTTATAGACCCGCCCATCATCATTTGAGGGAGCAGCCACCTTCCTCGGCGTAGGGCTGCTTATTGCAGCGCCGCAGCGTACCATCTGCCATATCGCCCTTCCTCTTGCATGGACTGGCGGAAGGAAGCTGAAATATTTACTGAACTGGGATAACGCTACACCACCCAGAGCATACTATGCTTTGCTTCCAGCGATTTGAATGACCGCTGCACCGTGAATCGTACCCTGACGTAATGCGTAGAGGGCAGCATTCAACTCCGCGAGTGGAAACACCTCGACGGTAGTCTGGACAGGTACCTGCGGGGCGATCTGGAGAAAGGCTTCACCATCCTCGCGGGTAAGGTTGGCAACCGAACGTACCACTCGCTCACCCCAGAGCAACTCGTAGGGAAAAGCCGGAATCGGACTCATGTGAATACCACCGCAAACTACGACCCCACCTTTCGCAACGGCTCGTAGCGCCTGCGGGACCAGATCGCCAACCGGTGCAAAGATGATGGCTGCATCAAGAGGGGTTGGCGGCAAATCGGTTGAGTTACCGGCCCAGACTGCACCCACCTCCCGTGCAAACTGCTGCCCCTTCCGATCACCGGGTCTGGTAAACGCGAACACCTGCCGTCCCTGCCAGCGTGCGACCTGTGTTATCAGGTGGGCTGCTGCCCCGAACCCATAAATACCCAATCGTTCCCCTTCACCGGCCAGGCGCAACGCACGGTAGCCGATCAGACCAGCGCAAAGAAGTGGCGCCACTGCTGTCGCCTGCTCATTCGCCGGGAGTGCGAAACAAAACCGCTGGTCAGCAACGGTATACTCGGCAAACCCACCAGGCCGCGTATAGCCGGTAAACTGCGCCTGATCACAGAGATTTTCGCGCCCTTCACGACAAAACCGGCACGAACCACACGTCCAACCCAACCAGGGTACTCCCACTCGTTGCCCGATTGTCCAGCGTGTCACCCGCTCACCCAGCTGTTCGACCGTACCGACAATCTGATGACCGGGGATCAACGGCAACCTCGGTGCCGGCAATTCGCCATCAACAATGTGCAGATCGGTACGGCAAACAGCACATGCCTCAACCCGAATCAACACCTCATCCGGCCCTGGTGTCGGCACAGGGAGATCACGGAGTTCGAGTGGCTGACCGGGTTCGGTTAAGACAATTGCCTGCATAGGGAACCTCCTGAGCAACAGCGACATCTCGATACGTCCACCGTGATGACGAACGATCAGAGTTTATGCGCTGTATGGATACAAATATGTACTAGCGATATACTACAATAAATGTGATGCTCTAACCATCGTATCACGCTCCGACTCCAAAGAAGAGGGAGTGTCCATGTCTCGTCAAACCTCATGCCCTTTCTGCGGTGCGACTCTTCGGCCATCAGCCAGATTTTGTAGTATGTGTGGTAAACGACTTACCAGACCTCGCTTTCGATTGACCTGTGGTAGCCTGCTTATTGGCCTCATCAGCTTTGTTCTACTTTGCAGCGCGCTCAACGTGTTCTTGTCAGGCAGCACAGCGACATCCGGCACATCCCGCCAAGACCGGCCTCAGTCCGCTGCAATGCCAGCATCGAGCAATAGCAGCCTTGTGACCCGATCACAGCCTGCACCAACAACTCAGCCTGCATCTCCCGTGCCAACCATACCGCACAACGATACCGCTATCACCGGCAAGCAATTCCTGGAAGTCCACGTGATCGATGTCGGCCAGGGTGATAGCATTCTAATTCGCACGGCAGAGGGAAAAACAGCGCTCATCGATGGCGGATACGATAACGGTCTGGCGCTCGCTTATCTGCGTGCGCAAGGCATTAACCACATCGACGTGATGGTCGCTTCACATCCACACGCCGATCATATTGGTGGCCTGGTTGAAGTACTGAATGCACTGCCGGTTAGCGGGTTCTGGACATCGGGCGCCTCACACACTACCGGTACATATGAACGATTACTTGATGCAATTGATAGGGCAAAGGTTCCATACCACGAAGTGCAGCGTGGCGATACCATTCCACTTGGTCGGCTAACCTTTGAAGTTTTACACAGCGATCCCAATGCATACGATCTCAACAACACATCAGTTGTTTTGCGCCTGACTTACGGAAATGTCTCATTTCTCTTCACCGGTGATGCCGAACAAGCTGCCGAGCAAGAGATGCTGGCAACAGTGCGTGATCACCTGAAAGCCACTATCCTGAAAGTTGCTCATCATGGATCGTATACCTCTTCAAGCGACCAGTTTCTGGCTGCCGTGCAGCCGGCAATTGCCATCTATTCGGCCGGACGCGACAATAACTACGGCCATCCACACCGCAAGACCATTCAGGCACTGCAGCGAGTTGGCGCTACCGTGTACGGCACTGACGAACACGGGACGATTGTCATCACAACTGACGGCGTCAACTACCAGGTTCACACCCGTTATGATCGTCCACCAACTGCTGATCCGGGATCGCCTCCTCTACCATCCAACCACGCGACCCAAGGAGATCGTGATTGCAGCGATTTTGCGACTCAGGCTGAAGCGCAGGCCTTCTTTCTCGCCAACGGTGGCCCGGCCCGTGATCCACACCGGTTAGATGGCGATAGAGATGGTATCGCTTGCGAAAGTCTCCCCTGATAGGAGAAAGGAGTTGTTTGGATGACAGAAGTTCACTACGAGCAGGGTGTCATTGATCGCTTTGAAGGCGAATACGCGGTGATCCTCGTTGGTGAAGCGCAGCGACCACTTGACGTAGCACGTGCCGCACTCCCACCAACAGCGCGTGAAGGCGACTGGCTGCGCATTCAATTCGTAGACCATCAGGTAACAGCCATTGAACTCGACCCCGAGTCGACTGCCGCTGCCCGTCGTCGTGTTCAGGCCAAGTTAGAACGGCTACGCCGGGGAGAGCACTTGCAGCGGGGGGAATAAGAGTCTATCTGAATACCCCAACGGCACGCCAGGCGATCAAGCCACCGGCAACAGTGGCCCCCCTTCGCGAAAGCAATCATCCGCCGTGGATGTGGTGCACCAGTCTGTCGCGTTCCACGCCGCCCACTAACTGCCGGTACGGAGGACAGAACCGCTGGCGTCGGCGCAGCAGCGATCCGGCATGTGTGGACGACTGCCGCCAAACCGATAGGTGTTCACAGAGAAGGGCAGGAGCGGTTCCAGCACGGCCACCGATCGTCCGCAATACGACAGCCGGTCGTCGTGGTCGTAGTGATTGGAGCGCAGCGGCGCTGTATCCGTACATCTATCAGGTTTCATCCGCCGTACCGTGAGACGATGATTATGAGATAGGCTCGCAGTATTGAAATTGCGCTCAAGGCGTTTCCAGTGTTGCTGCTACCGATGTTTGCCCGTCAGCAACCATCATTGTCTGTATCTGCACGCAGTAGCCGATATATTTCCTTTTACCATTGATTTGTTACCAAAATTTACCCGCCTGGCTTATGGAGTGTTTGGCTCATTGTATTGGGGGTGTGGCTTACTGCTGCCGATTGTCTTGGTCAGGCGGGCTGTTGCGTCGTTGTCACTCTGCGCATCCAATGAGAGGGGGGAGCGTGCGCCAGAAACTTGAGCATGGATCACGCACTCAGCGCCGTAGCGTATGCCTGGGTGCGCTGGCCTCTGGCCCGCGTGACGCAAGGCGTGAGTAGCACTATTGTACGTCTCTCGAATCGCCAATGCCTGTCACTCCTCCGCAAGCAGGAGGACGAGGGGGTTCGCAAGCAGGGGCCTGGAGAGTGCTGCAAGCATGGGATCTGAAAGTGAAGGTATGACGGTATACGAATGAGCCAACCGATGAGGAGTAACATGAGTAGTAATCATACACCGTGTACGCAGGCCAAAGGCCTGCGTACCCAGGAGAACCGTGTAGGTCGGAAGGAATTGGCAGCAAGTGTGTGATGGCGCGTTCATCTGATCGATAGTACTACGAAATACTGATCAGCAGCCAGACAAATATACCGATCAGGCCAATTGTACCGACGATCTTTACGAGTACACTGATCAGTTTGACAAGAGCCTCGACCAGTACGCTGAACAACCAATACCCCGCTCGAATCGAGATGACGACAACGACGATGAACATGAGAGTGTTGAAGTCCATTGCTTTCTCCCGTCTATGCTGTGCTGTCCCCTAATCTGTTTACTGCTTAAAGCATATCAAAGCCATTCCCCGGACTACATTCCAGGTTTCATACAATCCGGTCTTTACTGACTCAGAAAGAGACAATCATAATCTCACTAAAACCTCACCTTCCGTACCTTCCGTTTTCATGGTCTAGACAAGCATCAAAAATGAGGTATATTGTACTTACATGCAAGTTAAAACTGTGCAGGAATCCGGCTACGGGTATGCTACAGATTTGCAGCGGAGAGAAGATACTCTGCGTGAAAGCGAATAACAGTAAGGAGAGACAAATGGACGTTGCAGCACCAATTCATTTCATGCCGCATATCCTCTGTGCAACGGATGTAGAAGCGCGTATGAAGAATGAGTTCGACGTTGATCTGCTTTACCAGAGATGATATGTCCAGACTGCGCATGCCCATCTGAAAAGGTTCCTCCCTCAACCGATACCGATATTAATCCCGTAGCCGCTTACACGCTACCCGCACTCTATACTGCTCCTCTTTCAGAAGACTGGACTCTGGCATTTAATCCGCAGGGCGACGCTGGTGTGGTCGTCCTTGATCAGACCGCCTGGCAACTCCTTCACCGGTTTCGTCAACCCAAGCGATTGTTTGATGCCGTTTATGAAGGCGATAATGCGCTAATGGTGCAGCAAGGCATACTTCGTCTGGCTAAATTGCAATTGGTACAGCCTGTTGATCGCCTATCAGCTATGCGACGTATGCCATCGCAGACGTTAACTGCCTGGCTGCACATTACGAATGCGTGCAATCTGCGCTGCGACTACTGCTTCCTCAAGAAGACATCTGAGGCAATGGATGAGATGCGTGGTCGGCAGGCGGTTGATGCCGTGATCCGTTCTGCGGTGGCAAACCAGTTTCGGCGAGTAAAGTTGAAATATGCAGGTGGAGAAGCAACGCTCAACCTTCCTTTAGTTATTATGCTTCACCAGTACGCACGCGACAGCGCAGCACGGCACAATCTGACTCTCGATGGTGTTATACTCAGCAATGGCGTTGCCCTCAGTGACCACCAGATTCGTCAGATCCACGACAGTGACTTGCACTTGATGATCTCACTTGACGGTATCGGTGACCTACACGATAGCCAGCGGCGGTTCGTCAACGGTCGCGGTTCGTTTGCCCGTGTAGCACAAACACTCGACCGACTGGCACAGCACGGTGTGACACTGTCGCTCTCCATCACCCTGTCGCATCGAAATCTTGCAGGGCTACCTGAAACGGTTGCGTATGCACTGAATCGAGGCTTACCGTTTTCGCTGAACTTTTATCGTGCAAATGACTATGCTGCCGCATACACCGACCTTGCGTTTGGCGAAGAGGAGATCATTGCGGCAATGAAAGCGGCTTTTGCGGTTATCGAACAACATCTGCCGCCGTACCGTCTCGCACTGCTCGATCTGGTGCGGTTCGATGTTCCTCACGATTATACCTGTGGTGTCGGTAATTCGTATATGGTTATTGACCAACGTGGAAGGGTAGCAAAGTGTCACATGGCGATTGAGCAGACGATTACCGATGTTGATGCGCCTGATCCACTGCGTCTGATTCGCGAGGATACCAAAGGCATTCAATACATTCCGGTTGATGAAAAAGAAGGATGTCGGACGTGTACGTGGCGCTACTGGTGCGCTGGCGGCTGCCCGGCACTAACGTATCGTGTAACGGGACGCTTCGATGTCAAGTCACCGAACTGCCGTATCTATCAGGCCCTCTTTCCAGAAGTGCTGCGGTTGGAGGGATTGCGTTTGCTGCGGTACGCAGGCGGGCGGCTGGGCGCGGCAGCACAGTGCTCGTAGCTCTGGCATACCGGGTGCCGAATTAACTTCGTTACAAGAATACACCGCAGCGACGCTAAGAGTGCAACGCTTTATACCAAGCACTCGCTACGTCCGCTGCGGTTAGATAGACATCTGGCCAACAATCAGCAGGGATGCTACTCGATTAGCAATGCACAACGTTCAAGGAGATCGCGCATCGCCGACCTTTTTCCTCGAACTGGATAGTCCTGCTCGAATGTGCGTACTGCCTGCGCAACGATGTCTAATTCTTTGGCGCTCAAATCCTTCAATCGGTTATACACACTGTTTTGTCCACGCAATCCACCGGGATCGCTGAGTGTGTAATGGGGGTCGCTGCCCATGAATACCCGATCATACTCAAATGCCAGCGCATAATAATGGATCGCATAGCGCAAGCTATCATCGACCGTCCGAAAATCTACCTTGCTGTCTTCAACGAACAACTTGGCAAGTCTGAGATGTTCATCTTCAATACGCTTCAAGTTATCCTTCAAGTTTTCCTCCGACCGGTTGCGACGATAATGAGCGAAGAGGTGGTGCCCGATCAACATATGGATGCGTGCAAGTTCGTTGAATACTTGGGGATGATAGATGTTCGGGTCTTGGGAATTCGGTAGCCTTTCACCAGTGATCAGGTAGTTAGAGGGGATTGCTTCACGTGCTTCACGCAGACCCTTCTCGATGATGTCCGGTCGTTCTCCATGAAAGCCTGCATAGGCCATATTGACTCCGGCAACAACTTGACGGAATGAATTTCTTTGGTCACGTGCAAGGCGGATGGCGCTTTCTAGTGTCTCCACACTCTGATCCAACAGTGCGCCGCGGTCTTCTTCCAACAACGAAGGATGACCGCACTTTATTGCGATGAGACGGCGCAGCGCATCTCCTTTTTCAATTAACGGCTCGATCCGGCGTAATGACGAGCCTATCTCACCGAAGATTTCATAGGCCTCCTGCGCATATTGGATTGCCTTCCGCAAGCACTGAATGCGTTGATTAAGATCATCATGATGCTTTGCTGATCGACGCAGCACCTCGGCCAGGTTCCGCAATGCTATTCCTTGTCCCATGAGGTATCCGACGGCCCTGAATAATCTCAGCGCACGCTCTGCATTGGCCTGTGCCAGCTTATGATTGCCAGCATTGATAAGGACGAGTGAGAGAGTGGCGTAGCTCAGGCCGATCAATACCCAGTCACCCAGTTCCTTGCGGATCTTAAGACTTTCCTCGACCAACCTCTGGCCATCGGTAAAGCTTCCCTCCTCACTCTCAGCAAATCCAAGGTTGTTTAGTATCGAGGCCAGGTAGACTGGCATCTTAACCCTTCGCCAGCGAGTAGCGGCACGACGGTATTCTTTGATAGCCTGGTGTACCTGCCCACGAAACCGCAACCCGAATCCGCGAACCTGATGCACCAGCGCCAGCAGACTGTTAACGAGCAATTCTCTCGTCTCAGAAACGTTCGCTGATTTATCCACGTCGCTCAAGATTTGTTCGGCATCATCTAGCAGGCTTTTAATACGTTCAGGGGATTGCTCCTCTTCTGTGCCGCGTTCAGTCATTGCCAGCGCTTCCCAAATGTTGAGCGCAGCTTTGATTATCTGATCAATGTTTTGCTGCCGCAATCGCTGCGCTTCCCGAATGACAGCAAGGTAATTTCCCTCCCCATACAGGCGCACTACAGGGGAAATTTTGGTAACACCCACCACCACTTCGCGTTCCAGACCATCAATGTATGGTTGCTGCCCTGACGGGTCGCGCTCATCGAGGAATGCCAGCAGCTCTGCCTGGAGCTGAATATCAAGCATGGTGTTACCGGTTGAGGTCGCGTAGGAGCTCAGGTTGAAGTACTCCCGAAACCCGTCGTATGGCTTATACCGCAGGGTGTAGTACATAAGTTCGACCATTAAACGATGCTTCTCCTGTTGAACACTGGTGATTCGAGCGATACGCTCGTGATCGAGGTGCGGTGCTTCCTCGACTGAGTGGTTTTCCTGCTCAATTGGCGTGTACAGGTCGTTGAGTTGCTTATTGCACTCGTCGATCTGTGCCCGGTACCATTGAAGAATGTTACGGTTGACATCACCCGCGTCCCGGTCATCGCCCGGCTGATTATAGATCTGTCGCCTCAGGATAGCGTACATCTCGTCGTGCAGGAAGTAGCGCCTATCGCGCACCTTAATGAACGATAGACGACTGATCGCCTCGAGATGGCTAAGTACTTCACCATCTGGCTTGTGGAGCAGAGTCTTCAGCAGTTGACGATCAACGCCTTTTGGTGCGCGCCCCAACGCAAGGAGCACATCTTTGATGCCTTTAGTGGACATCATACGATTGACGATCTGCTGCTCGAGTTCCTCTTGTGCACGCGCAGGATCGGTATCGACATCGAGGATGTCTGGTATTTGCCCGAATCCGGAAATGCTGATGTAATCGGCCAAAAGTGCAAGCATAATCGGCGCACCGCCGGAGTAGCGGTACACCCGCTCCCTGTCCTGCGGCTTCAGATCGCGCAGTGTATCCGCAACCGCTTGCTCACCCGCTTGTTCGGCGGCTCGCGCCACTGCGTCGAGATATTCGTTTGTTTCCTTTGGGGTGAATGGTTCTACTTCGATACGTGTTAGACGAATTGCCGGATGGTTCTCAAGGTCTGGGAAGAGATGGCGAATCTGGTTGCGACCGGCAACCAGAACAGTAACGTTGCCCCAGTGGGGTAGGGTCTCGATCAGCCATTGCCAGGCTGCGGCCACCTGAAATGGCGGACGTTGCTCAGTTGCGCCGTAAGCAATGCGTTCAACCGTATCAAGCGCAATCACGACGTGCTGCGACTGCGAGAAACGGTTGAAGTCGGTGATGAATGCTTGCAATGTCTCCTGGGTTGCTTCGGCAATCGCACGCACATCCCCCGAGATCTGCGCTTTGTACTGCTGCGCACGTTTTTCCTCAAAGGTGCGGAAGTGACCACTATTGGCAACGTTCAGTGAGGCGTAGATCGCACTGGCAAGCGCTAGACTACTGTGATACTGCATGTCGTACAGATCAACTACCTGCTGTGCCAGGAAAAGTCCGGGTTTGCGTCGCTTGAACGTGTCGTTCAAAATGCGCGTTTTGCCGATACCACCCTTACCGTACAGGGCAATAATAGATGCTCCCGAAGTACTAGAGATCGCTGTATCAATCTGTTTAAGTATCGCCTCCCGTCCAACCAGGTCAGGAGTTGCCCATGCTCCAGTATAACGCTCAAGTTCATGCTCACTCATAGCAAAGTCCTCTTTGTCGTTCATGCGAATGAGACAGAATGACCGACATCTTCCGCTAGCACCCTACGATGGTATTCGGCGCGCTGTTCGAAGTACTGCCTACTGTTCGGATACCTTTTCGCCCAGTCTTCGTACAGATTTACAGCCCGTTCGTGCAAGCGTCGCCAGACTTCTCGCTTTTGCGATTTCAGAAGCTGTTCAAGAACAGTACGTACTGCTTCGTCGAGGACGTACCTTGCATCTTGCCAGCGTCCTAGGTTCGTTTCAAGCAGAAGATCTCGCAAGCCACGCATAGCTTTAATCGTGTATTCTGGTCCCTCCGGTTTCGTATTACGCAGTTCCGCTAGAAAGTAAGGCATCTCATGTTCACGAAACCCATCCTTGAGCACACACAGCGCATTGAGTACTTCTCGCAACTTGTCGCGCCATTGCGCGGGTATCACTTCTAACAAGCGGCTTGCTACATCCTCTAGCACTTTGTCATCAATGGTCGCGCTATTGATTGCTTGTTCGAGATCATCACTCTTCGGTGATCTGCCGAGCACCTGATGCACGAATGCTCTGGCAAGCAACTCGTTCGTCAGTGGATACCCGCCACCTAGGTTGATCACTTTCTTTGCTAGTTGTTCGATCGCTTCGTCGGAAAGATTGGCAGCTATGAGTGTATCTTGTGGTGATTCTTGAGGTGATCCTTGAGATGATTTTTGAAGTGATTTTTTATCTGCTTGGTAACCTGTTCAAGCGAGAAAGGATTGAGCGATTGGTCTTCACGTTCGAGGCGCAGATAAGGAGATTTCCAGAGATATGGACGGCCACGGCCTGTCATAATGATTAAAACACGTGGTAACGCTGCAAACGCGGCGAGCAGGTAGCGTTCTAAATAATCGAGGAAGCCCCTGTTTGCTTCGAACACCGAGTCTAGAATCAGGCAGATTATCAGGTCTTGTTCTGATTCCAGCTTTTTTCTGAGGTCCTGTGCCAGCCATGCGGAGAGATCGCGCAATGAAGCGTAAGGTGAGCGAACAATGTCAAGTTGTTTTGCGATCCAGGCAAGAAGCTCCTGAAGCAAGTGTTCGTAGTGCCGCTCATCCCCGCTTTCGATCTGAGATATATCATTGCTGGTGATATACCATTCTCGTTCACCTACTTGCAATTCTTTAGGGGGCGGTGTAAGACTGATTAAGAACGATACGATGCGATAATCTGGTATCCGAGTGGATGCTTTCTCTTTTATAGCAGAGCGATGTATAGCAGAGCGATGGAGATGAAGTGCCAGCCAGCTTTTGCCTAATCCACGTTCGCCTCGAAACACTATTGTCCGCACCTGCTCAGCATCGCCGCGTGCAATGTTCTCAAGTGCCTTGGTTACCGTTTCGATCTCTTTTTCACGATTGACAAAGAGATCGGCTCGGTACACCGGTGGATCGGTTTGTGTCATGCTTATCCTCCCGTTCCCTTGATCAACGAACATGCTTGAAATCCTGGACATGGAGCCGGTGCCCTGCCAGGCTAGACTGTGTTGGTTCTTATCAACGCGATGGCAGCGATAGACTGCGCTGGGTTGCGTAATGGTGATACCAGGCGATAGCATAGCGAATGTCCTCCTCATCAAGTTGCCATCCGTCGTTCAAACGCGCCGCGTAATGTAAGATTGCCTTCCGAGTTACCTGGAGTGCAATGCGCGGCAAAGGCGGCAGATTTTTCACAATCTGTTGTTCGACATTGGTTAGTGCCGGCGTGCTAATAGCGTCGAGCGACTCGAAGCGTTCTTCGGAAGCAACGGAAATGCGTTTCCGTAGCATACTCACCAGTAAGTCGTGGTTCCAAATGATACGAGCTATCTGCGTGGAAATAGCATGGTGGTGAAGGTATTCAGTTATAGCAGATTCTAGCGAATCGGGGATGAATAGTTTGATAAAGGTTTTCGATTTAGCCCACGTTTCAGAGCGATCAAATAGCTCGAAAGCCCATGGTGCTGCGTGTTGAGAGTCTTCCTGATTTTCATATATTGCATCGAGGCCATCAATTAGAAGCAGAACATGGCTGAAGCCGAGCGCGTCGGTCACGACCTCGACAAATGTCTGAAAGACCTCCTCCATCCGCCCACGCATAGCGTCAGTTCCAGACGTTGCTAACGTATTGCAAAACCGATCAAGAACATCAGGTGGCGGCGGTGCAGTGAGAGCGTATGTTCGTTCCAAAAGCGGGGTCAATCCAGCAGGAGTGCCGATTTCACGTAGAATAGCAAGGTAGTAATCGAGTGGTCCTGGTAAACCAGCGCGCAGAATGGTGGTTATGGTTCGGATATCCGTACTTGATACTCTGAATAACCGCTCTGGACGAAAGGCCAGACCTGTGAGCAACGCACAGGCACCGGCTTCAAGCAGCAAGTGTAGATGCTCCCTGGCAGTTGGCGGCTTTCCGGTAAGCGGCACTATCCCTAAATTATAGGGAAGCGGAAACGGATATGATCCGCCGATGTCGAACCAGCTTGTCCTGGTAACGGCAACGCGCATTGCGGTTTTGCCACCACCTGGCGGGGCGATGATGATAGTCGGTTTATTTTCCAGTGCAACACGGAATATTTCGAGGTCAACAGTGTATTCGGATAAATGAGGATCACTCGATGCTTCCAGATGAACATACGGGTCGAACCGTAGACCGATGCGCCGGAACCAGTCGGCCGATTCAAGAGTGTGCTTTTCAGGCTCACCGTTATCATTCACAAGAGTAACCATACCTTATCTATAAATTATCGGCGCACGTAACGTTGTCACTTGTGATGCTGTGGTGCAGGATATTGGCCTTTTCGCATTAGAATGGCATAGAACTTGTGTTCGCTAGACACAGTCATAAATCTTTATATAAGCATACCATCTGCATGTCTCGTTTGTCCTTCAGAATGGTTGCACAAAACATAGCTTCATCTCACCATAACCTCACCAACTGGTTTCTGGCCGATACCGTGTCAAACAAATGTTTTACAATCGGCAGGAAGGGTGTAGCAATGGATCGTTTCATATAGAGTGTTCCAATTTGACTCCCCATCCGCGATCGGTAACGATATAGATTGGACGGCGGGGATCAGGTTCGATGATCCGACGCAGGCGCAGGATTGCATTATCGAGCACGTTGCTCCACTCGGTGGGTTCTTGCCAGCCGCGGTCATCGCGGGTGCGTGGCTCTTCAGCAAGACCCAGATAAGCGCGGTAGTAGAGTTCGCTGCGCGGGACACGCCGTGAGCGGTTCTCGTAGAGATAGCGAAGCAGCCGGTAGGAGCGGGGTTGCAACCCAACAATCTCGGCCTCACCGATGAAGACACGGTCGGTTTTAAGGTCAATGGAGAGACGGGGCGGATGGGTGCGCTTGAGCGAATTCCATACGCTATGAGGAAGTGGATGCGATGCGCCAGCAGCGGCAAAAGCATCCACCAACGGACGAATCAATCTGAGCCAGCCGCGTGGCGTGCTTCCGCCGTAGCGTTGCAACCAGTCACGGATATCCCGATCGGCCACACAGAGATCGCTCAAGTGCAGTGATGGTTTCCCTATCTTCGCTGCAATGTGGCGTTCAGTGATTGTCGTCAATTGTTCTGGCGTCCACGTGAGAGTTTCTAGCTCAATGCGATCTTTAACAATACCCCAACTTCTAGTAATATCTGATTCGAGTGCACGTGGCGCAAACATTTTGATTGCAAAACCATTCAGATCAAGAAGTTCGAGGGTTGAGAGGATGGCAATCATTTGTTCTGACACGAGAGCGGTTGATCCTCGTAGCCAGGGATCGAACCCATCAATCGTTACCCATACACCGCGCACACTAATGCGCTGGAGGGTGCTGGTCAAGTGAGAAATGATACGTTGTTCGGTTGTCTCAGGGTGTAGTATGGGTGTTGCTGGCTCAAATACCAGATGCTGACCCAGCGATTTGCCTTCATCATTACCCGCTTACTCCTCAACCGTCGCCCACAGATGTTGTCGGTCTGCGCTGATGTAGGCTTGAAGAAACCAGTGGAACATCATCTGAACCGTCGGTGGTGCGCGGCGGAACAGGTCAGGATGCCTAACCAGGATTGTCAACAGTGTAGTTGCGCAGGCTTGCAGCGTCTGGCGTACAAAGGCTCGTACTGCCGGACTACCGCGCACGTCTGCGAGCGGTTCTGGTTGCCAGTTCACCACCAGGTATGCCAGTGGGGTATTTTCCAGGGTTCCATGGCGTGTCAGTGCTAGGCGCAGTGCCGTCTTTCCCGAACCACTGTCTCCAACGATTACCAATGAGCGCATACCGGTATATGCGGTATAACGGTTTGGCTCGACAAAGACCAGCGGTTGCAGGTGCAGTTCGTGCTCGGCAGCAAGTGTGTCGAGGGCCTCAATAGCAATGACCGTGTTGTGGTTATCTGTACCCTTCGTCATCTAAAGTCAGATTCATTGAGAAAACGATACTCTGGATCATATTGATCTAGGTATTTCGCCAGGTGGCGTGCCAATGCGTGTTGGAAAATGATCAGACTTAATGCGAATGAGCCATGGGCACGCTTTAGTATTTCTGTTACGAATTCCTCTTTACTTGTTGCAGAGTTTCCTAATTCGATTAGTTCAAACAGAGACCGCTTTTGTTCACTGACAATAACGACTGTACTATCCAGCAGCGACCGCAAATCCTTTTCTGTCCAGCGCAACCGGATACTTTCGGAATGTCCGTGTTCGTCTGTATGCGTGGAAGTCGTGAATAAGGTGTATGTAAGACCAACTCGCTGCAAATCATGCTCAATTTGGCGAATTGCCTGGCTCGATCGTCTCCGGTATCGTCAATAGCAATTAGGTGCATCCGTTCGATACCGGGTGGGTGGATAGTCAACCAATCCAGCACGGTTCTGGCATCCGGTATCTTCGGTGTAGCATTGGATAACAATCTATCGAGAAGATGTAGCATGATTTGTCTAACCACATCACTTTGTGAACCCCGGCTTTGCGAACTCTGGTTTTGTAAACTCTGATTGCGTAAGATGCGCCGCAGTGCTGGCAACGATCCGCTGACCCACATCATCCACTCGGCCAGTAATATCTGTTCATCTTCTAATAACCAGAGTATCGTCTCTGGCTGACGGGCCAGTAAGGTGCACCAATACTCTCCAGCTTTACGTCCGATGAAATGTATCAGACTCCCGCAGGTAATCGGATCAAAATCGGATAGAAAAACCAGGAAAGGGAGACACTGTGTATTCGGTTTGCGGAGTTCGTTGTATAGCGCAAATGCAGCGATGTAACAGTCGAACTTGCTACTAGCAACAATTGTAGTATGTTGCTGATTGCGAGTTAATTCGATACTTTCCCAGAACTTGCCAAAACCTTGTAATTCTTCCAGATCGAAAGGATTGATCGATAATTCATTCACTTCCAGCCAATCAGTGATTGGTTTAGGCCGGACAATATTCTTTGGATGTGGAGGAGTAAACAACGGCCATACGTAAGTTGGAGGTAGTTCATCAGCTAAATGCTGACGGATGCGCGGATCGTTTGATGCAAGTTTGATGACTTCGCGCATGTCGGAGACGTTCGCATTAGATGAGGTGACATTCTCAGAAATGAACTGCAAGAGGTATTGTCTCCCTTCAGCATGGGAAGCCAGCCTCTCAAGCATTGCGATGACAAGTTCGTAGCCATTCATCTGAAAATGTTGCAAAATGTTCGCACAAATATCAAGTGTGGTTTCTGCACTCTGTTGATCATACGTTGGCGTCAGTAACTTGGCAGCGTTAATTTCAGAAAGGAACGCTGGATGCGCCAACTTGAGCAACTCGAAAATGCCTTTCAGTCTTCTGCCATCTTCCGCACGGAAGTATTCTGCGGCATCATGCAAAAGGCGCCTGACCCGCTCTTTTTCAGCACTGCTGGACAACTGTGAACGCTGTTCTCTAAGGGTAATATTCAGTTCACTGCGTGCCTGATCTTCCCAGTTTTGGCTTACGTCCTGCTTGATCGTTTCAGTAGTGAGATGCCATTCAACAAGGTCACGTTCAAAAAGATCTCGTATTTCACGAATGCTTTCAGATTGTTGGTTCAATCGTTCCTGTCGTCGCTCGTTAAATATTTGCCAGCCGATACCGAATACAGCCGAAGCAGCCGCCAACCCTAGACCCGCATCGCCAACGAAGTTTCTGAACGTTCGCCAGAAGAACGCAGCCTGTGTTTCATACGCAATACCAATCTTTTTCGTCTCGCTCTGCCCGTTTCTATCGCTGACCTTGATCTCAATTTCCATACTTACGGGCAGGGATTGCATCACCAGACGCTGCTGGCGTGGAGTATTATCGGTTGTTAATGTTAACGGTAACGCGACTGGTGTACCGGTATCATCAGTGAACGTGAAAGGGATGGTACTGGAGAATTCAACTGTGACTTTCAACGGAGTGGCGCTACCGTTATTTTTCAGCCAAAGAACAAATTCGTGTGAAGAATTGGTAATGGTGTCGACGTGAGTCGTGCGCGAATACAAAATGAACAACGTATACTCATCTTTGTTTGTAGTTATAGATAATGTATCATTCTCTTGAGATGGAGAAATACCCTCTTCAGTACGAGCAAGGATCGAGTAGTATACGAGCGAGATTGCAATGCCAAATAATATCCACGGTATGAAATCACGCCATCGTTGTGCTACCGCTGCTTGTCCTGCCGTATCCAGGCGGATGTAGATGTAGATGTAGATCAGGCCAACGAAAAATATGATGAGCGCCGGGAGTATCCACAATACCAGCAACATGATCGCGCCCTTATACAGACATTTTTGTGTATCCTGATCTCTATTCTAACACATAGAAGATAGTAAGCATGACTCCGGTTTCGCCGTAATGCTGAGATGGTTTCGCGGTAAGGCTCTACCCCCACCCTTCTGGCAACGTATACTGTTCGCGTCGCCAACGCCAGCCCGGTTCTAGGATTTGCCCTGGTTGGGCCGTGGCGAGGGCCTGCAGCGCTGCGTGCAGCACAGCAAGCTGCTGTACCCGGTTCCCCGGCTCGCCGAGGGGATGTCCGAACGGCCACGCCAGGTGCAGGGTGCGCGGCGGACGTATCTGCTCGGCTATTGGCTTCAGACTCACGATGCAGATGGTGCTGATGCCAGCATGTTCAACAATACGTGCGATCAGTCCCACGGACTGATTACAGAGCCCTCAACCAGGTGTCAGCAAGACGGCATCCACCTGGTCTTGCTTGAGGAAGGTGGCAACTTCTGGTGCCGTTTGTTGGATTAGTGTGTTGAGGTGAGGTGGTTCGATATGGCCCATGAAACCGTAGCTGTCAGCCAGGCTGCCGATGATACCACGACCCACCAGATACCGCACAAGTTCGAGAGGGAAGAGAATGTTCAGGTCACGATCTGCGTCACTGTGGTCGTAGTAGTCGTGGGTAATGGTCAATTCATGCAAGGGAGTTGAGGCAGGAATACGACGATACGTCGCATCACCGTGTGGATCGCTCATGTCAAACGGCTCCTGATCGCGCCGATGGACACCGCCAGTCGTGATAAGTGCCAGGCGACACGCGGACAGCGGTTTGCGTAGAGGAGTGAAGGGCACATCGGCGAAGTTGAGTGCCCGGTACGCACCTCCCCACAGACGTGCTAACTCTGGAATCTGCGAGAAGATTTGGCCGGTTAAGCGGTAGAGTTCTTTCAGTGATCGTTTACGCCAGTCGTCAGTCATAGGTGTTCCATCAGATAATGTTCAATGTCCAGTCGTAAGGACGATAGACCAGCCGACCACGCCGCGCTTGCATCAGCCATGCCCGCCGTTCATCATCCGGTAGGGCCTGGCGGAGGAGTTGAATAATCCCGTTCGGCCCGCCAAAATCGTCGCGGTACCAGTCAAAAATGCGCGACAGATGAATTTCGGCGCGGTCGGGATCGATGGTAACGTCGGCGGCTACAAAATTGCGGAGTGCCAGATCGAGCTGTTGTTCGATCTGTTCGGCGCTGTATACCCCGATTGGTGGACACGAGCTACTGGCGCAGTTGAGCGCAAAGTGAATGCGGTGATCGGGTGGATCGATGATCCAGGCGAGCCGTGGGTCATTGTCGGCAAACTGGGGGCCGGGAATGAACGGATGACCACGATTGGCGCGGAGAATGCCATGCTCAATATCATCGAGTGAACAGCGTTGACCACCGATCCGGTATGCTGCCGCTCGAAAAAAGCTAAGGCCAGCCCACTGCTCGGCGATGCTGGTTGTGATCCCAAATGCGATAACAGCATCAATGACTAGTGCATTGTAGAGATTGATCCAAAAAGCCAACTGGGTCGGACGATCCGGAAGTGAGGCCGGATCAAACCGTTGGAGGAGAGGGGTTAGTTTGGTGCGATAGGTGATATAAGCCGGATCGTCACGCAGTTGCTGGTACGCGACCTGCCTGCCTTCTTCATCCATTGCCATTGCCTTAAAGCGGTTCACGGCTTGTTTAAGTTCAGCCGCCAGAGCGACTCCATCGACAGCAACGGGTGGTGGTGGGGGATCGTTCAGCACCTCGTCCTCACGGGTTCCCAAGATGGTATTAAGCGCTACTTCACGTAAGCGGATGAGTGGGTTCATAAACTCCCCAGAACATTCTACGAAACGCGGCAATTGCTGCTGGTGTGCGTGGACCGGGCCAGGTCAGTGCCATTCCATCGCAGAACTCGATCCGACAACGAGCACCGGCTTCGAGCAGTGCCAGCTTGTCACGTTCACCGAAAGGATACGGCTCGCTTGGTAGCAAGATCACTTCTGGCTCGAGAGCGAGGAAATCGGCCAGTGCTGCCCGTGGGTAGCGACCAGGAAGTACCTCCGCGACGTTCCTGCAACCACTTAGCCGGAGCAGATCACCAGCATACGTGTCACGCCCGATAGCCATCCAGGGGTCACGCCAGATCATGGCAAGCACACGATACGTTGGCAATGGAGGATCAAGAAGCACTTGCTGCAAGGCATCAGTAAGGGGTGTTGCTGCCGCAACGACATCTAAAACTTCCGCCAACGCCGCCAGTTGAGCGGCGGCATCGGCGACACTCCGAATAGCCGTCACATACACTTGCAGCCCGGCAGCACTCAGGGCGTTCACATCGCGTTCCCGGTTCTCTTCTTGCTCGGCAATGATCAGGTCAGGCTTGAGGGCAAGAATGGCAGCGCGATCCGGATTCTTCGTCCCCCGTAGTCGTGGCAGGTGTTGCAGCGCCGCCGCCGGTTCAATGCAATAGTCGGTGATGCCGACCACCCGATCCCCAGCGCCAACGCTAAACAACCACTCGGTCATACTCGGTACCAGCGAGACGATTCGCTGTGGTGATGCCGTTAGTTCTATGCGTCGTCCAAGCGCATCATAGACTATCATCGCCTGCTCCCGACGCAGGTGAATCCTCGATAATAAAGACTGGAACGGTACTCCCTCCGCCGGCAGTGACGTTCAAGAGGGTCACCGTCGAGAGTCGACACAAACATCCGTTGACTTCAGTGCCGAATAAGAACGGATCGCTATCGACCAGACGTTCACTAATCACTACCTGACCGTCAATCAGAGCAGGATACGGTTCGTAAGCGATGGTAACCCGCTCTTGAACGACAAACGGTGAAGTAAGTGCTGCTTGCAGTGCAGCATCCCACTCGTCAGCACTAGCTTCCCAGCCAATCGTGATACCTTTACCGCCGTATTCGTCGTTGGGTTTCAACAGGAAACGTTCACGATTCTTACGGACGAAGGGCAGCAGATCGATCAATTCGTGCTGATACGTTGTAATGCCGGGTCGTACTACTCTTGTCCAAGGTACGTGAGCTGCCACCGCCGCACGTTGCGCAGCAGTTAGCGGGTCATGGAAGCGCTCATCAGAGAGAAGGGCGAAGAGCGATTTCTTGTGCAACAGTTTGGCGCGAAATGAGTTCACTATCACACATGCGCCGGTAGCATAGGCCTGCACCAGCGGGTGCGTCAGCGCTTCTTCGCCATAGTGCGAGAGGAACTCACTGGTCAGGACGCGCTTGAACACGATGGTGACCGGCATGTCACTACCTTCGGGAGTCGGCGCCAGTAACTGACCATCGCGGAAGGAAAGGTCTTGCGGGGCGCAGATCACAGTTGGGAGACCGTGTTCGGTAAAATAACGCCGGAACATCTCGAACTCGGTCGCCGTTGGCAAACCATGCCAGTCAACGATTGCGACACGTGGTTCGTGACCAGGACTTCCTGCCGCTTGCCAGCAATCGAGCAAGGTGCGCAGCATGTATTGGCGGGCCGGTAGGGTTGTGAGCGCGTACCGCTTCATAAACTCGGTCATTACCGGCATCGCCAAAAACGCTTGCGTCAACAAATCTTCATAGGCAATTGCCGCCGGACTCTCAGCATTGTATTCGACAAATTGTAATGAGGTACCATCGACTGTCAGGAATGTGTCCATTCGTGAATGGGCACTTGGTTCAAGATAACCGGGATGCATCGCAATCAGGCGCTCTTCGAGAGGGGTGAGCATGAGAACATCGCGCACTTCCTGCCCTAGCTCTGAAGATTCGAGTGCCGCCGCTACAATGGCTCGTGCTGCCTCGGCGACCTGCTGCGTACCACGGCGGAGGAGATCGTATTGCGATGCGGTGATGAGTCGTGGTCGCAGTACAGTTGCTAGTGGCCGCTCACCGAAGTAGAGCTGGCGGGCACGCATCTCTTCGGTTAACCGTTGCCACGAATCAATGGCCAACGCCGGTTCAAGTAAAGCGTGGTAATCGGCAATTGCCTGAGCAAGTGTCATAGTATCGTACCTTTGTGAGCAGTAAATGACCGGTACCGAGCCATTTACTGCTCAACACAATCATCAGGCCTCTTCAGCGGCTTTCTTCTTCGTAGTTCGTCGTCGCTTGGGAGCGGCAGGTGTTTCACCAGGTGATGAATTGTCTTTCGGATTGTCGTTTGTCGGTGTTACCGCACTGTTTACCGGCGCCATTGGCCCATCCAGGAAGCGATGCCATACCAGTTCTTCCGGTTTGGCCCGCCCTTGCCGGGCCAGTTCGATGGTGAAATCGGCCATCGTGCGCACTACCCAGTCGAAGTAGTAGGGGGTCAGCGAATTGACATCAAAATCGGGTGCTGGATTGGTAAAATCAATCGCGTAAGCCACGCCGTTTCGAATGGCGAACTCAACGGTGTTCATGTCATAGCCGAGCGCTTGATTGAGTTTGAGCGCAGCGTCTACGACCTGACGCCCTTCTTCGGGGGTAAGGTAGTTGTCATCGCGGAAATAGCGGTGTGGCCAGGGTGCATTCGCATCGAATTTAATGGTCATAATGTGGCGACGACCGATCACGATACAGCGCACATACTTTTCCCATGGGATGTACTCTTGCAGCATCATGCACTCAATACCGGTCTCGTTGTACGCTCGCCACAGTTCCTCATACGAATGAACCTTGTAAACCTTCTTGAAACCACCACCCCAGGCCGGTTTGAGAATCACCGGAAAGCCACCGACGTAATCAACATGATCTTTCCAGGGAATTGGATATTGCAGATTGCGCAGTGACTCTTCAACCACCCCTTCGATGTACGAGTGAGATGGTAGTGCAACGGTGCGCGGGTGCGGGATACCGAGCGCAGTTGCCAGCGAAGCGCCGAAGAACTTATCATCGGCGCTCCACCAGAAGGGGTTATTCACGATTCGGGTACCGCTGAGCGCAGCAGTTTTCAGGAACGTGCGATAGTATGGTATTTCGTGACTGATGCGATCAACGATTACGTCGTAATCGCACAGCTCGGCCATACGTGTACCGCCCAACTTGATAAACTCGGCATGCACCCCAGCATTGCGACGATTGACCTCTTCAATAAATGCAGGTGGCCACGACCACTCACGACCCACCAGAATACCGATCTTTTTTACACTCACAATAAACCTCCTTATATGGCAATGGCATGATTGGCGAGCTGGCAAGGCTGATTGTAGCACAAGGCAACAGAAGTGCAGTTACGCTCGTGCTGAACGGTTTATGAACGAATAATCGCCAGCACTTCATCACGCCTGGCTTCCATCTCGGCCCGTGAGGCAATCGATTCCAGATTCAACCTGATGAGTGGTTCGGTATTCGAGCCGCGTACATTGAAATGCCAGGTGTCGTAGCTCACCGAGATGCCATCAATGCGTTCAATCTTGCCATCGCTGTAGCGTTCGGCGATTTCGTTGAGTTTGGCAGCGACATCGCTGACCCGTGAATTGATTTCGCCAGAAATGAAGTAACGCGATTCGAGTCGGCTAAGCAGTTCGCTCATCTTTACGCCGCGCTTTGAGAGCATCTCTAGCAGGTAGAGCGAGGGAATGATCCCCGAATCGGCAAACGCGAAGGCTTTGAAGTAGTAATGTCCAGAAACTTCGCCGGCAAAGATGGCATCTTCCTTTGCCATCCGGCGCTTGATAAACGCATGACCAACCCGCTCGATCAATGGAATCCCACCAGCAGCTCGTACTTCGTCAGGTACGGCCCACGAAGCGCGTACATCGTAGATGATTTTCGCTCCCGGCTCTTTCTCCAGGAGGTAACGACCTAGAATAGCGGTCAGGAAATCGCCTGAGATAAACTCCCCGCGGTCATCAATCGCAAAGAAGCGGTCACCATCACCGTCAAAAGCAAAGCCGATGTCGGCCCCTTCATCTTTGACCCGTTGCTGCAATTCAGCCCGATTTTCCGGCATCAACGGATCGAGACCGTGATTAGGGAGGGTGCCGTCGGGGTCGAGATACATCCCGGTTAACTGGATGGGCAGATGGGCATACACCTCCTGCAAAATCGGCCCTACCATGCCGTTGCCGGTATCGACAATGACCTTGAGCGGTTTGATCGCTTCGACATCAATGAGTGAGAGCACTTTCTGGACGAATTGCGCTTTGAAATCGTATTCGCGACGTTGCCCGCGGCGGGTTGGTGTTGGGAAGGCTTCGCTCTCGACCAGACGGCGTAAGTCTTGAATACCCTCATCGCCCGACAAGAGGTATGGCATGCGCCGTACCATTTTGAATCCATTGTACTGTTTGGGGTTGTGCGAGGCCGTTACCATCATACCGGGAAATCCCAGTTGGGTGCACGCAAAATAGTATTGATCGGTACTGACCATGCCGATGTCTACCACGTCAGCACCCTGATCCATGATCCCCCGCGTCACCGCATCGAACAGCACCGGCCCCGAAGTACGCATGTCGCGCCCGACAATGACCGTCTCTGCGCCGAGAAAGGTGACGAAGGCGCGTCCAATGAGATAGGCAATTTCTTCGTTCAGTTCAGTTGGATAAATGCCACGAATATCGTAGGCCTTGAAAATAGCCGGATTAACTTGCACAGTCTTCCTCCTTCCGCCGGATAATCCTCGACTGCTTGCTGCAAAACGGTGTGTCGTCGAGTGGTGAAGCGTACCGGGCGTTATTGCAGGCTCTCGCGATGTTTGACGGAGCTCCAATTGTGATTGTGCCTGGCGATAGTCCCTTTCAGCAGATGATTTTACACCGCTATCGTACCATATCCGGCGTGCATGTATGATTATGCTAACCCACTGCGGATAGTGAGGTCGGCAGGTAACAACTCACTTGCAGCAGCGTATGGATCGCGCTGGCGAGTAGCGATCTGTTGTACCAGTTCATTCCAACGCTCGCCCCGCAGCCGTTCGAGGATCAGCTCCTGAACGGCTGCCGTTAGCTCGCGTTCGGCAGCCGTTAATGCTCGTTGGGTTTTGATGTTAGCAGCAATTAAGTGCTGTCGATGCTGTTCTATTGCATCGACAATTTGTGCGCAACCTTCGCCAGTAGTTGCGATGGCCGTAAGTACCGGTGGTGACCAACCATCAGGTGATGGTGCGCCCAATTGCAACATTGTGCGCAGTTGGCGTACTGTTTGATCGGTACCAGGACGATCAGCTTTATTTACCACAAAGACATCGGCAATCTCAAGCATCCCGGCTTTGATGCTCTGCACATCATCTCCCATACCGGGTACTTCAACGACAATCGTCGTGTCGGCAGTTTGCGCAATATCAACTTCATCTTGACCGGCGCCAACGGTTTCAATCAAGATAACCGGAAAACCGGCTGCGGCAATGAGGGTAACCGCATTAGCCGTAGCTCGTGCCAATCCACCCATTCGGCCACGACTGGCCATGCTCCGAATGAAAACACCGGGATCACCACCGAGTGCCTGCATACGTATGCGATCACCGAGTACGGCGCCGCCACTGAAGGGCGATGAGGGATCGACAGCGACAATTCCAATTGGAACCCCACGTTTGCGCCATTCCTGGGCTAGGGCAGTCACCAACGTTGATTTCCCGGCCCCAGGTGGTCCAGTAATTCCTACCCGGTGTGCGTCGCCATACGGGTACACCGCGGCCATCAGCGCACGGGCAACTGGACCACCCTGTTCAACCAGTGAAATGGCACGCGCCAACGCCCGCCGCTCACCGTTGCGCAGGCGCGTTACCAATTCGTGCTCATTCATAAGCTTAACCCCGCGTCAGCTCGACGTGAGAACGAATAAAATCAATGATGGCCTGTGTTGACGAACCGGGGCCGAATACCTCTGCAATGCCATGCTCGCGCTTGAGAATCTCGGCGTCTTCATCTGAAATAATGCCGCCGGCAACGACCAACACGTCAGTCATACCCTGTTCGCGTAGTAACTGCATGACCTTCGGCAGTAGCGTCATGTGGGCGCCAGAGAGAATCGAGAGACCGATAACATCAACGTCTTCTTGCAATGCAGCCTCAACGATCATCTGGGGGGTCTGCTGAAGACCGGTGTAGATGACTTCCATGCCGGCGTCGCGTAATGCTCGTGCAATGACCTTTGCGCCACGATCATGACCATCCAGACCAGGTTTGGCAACCAGTACACGAATCTTTCGCTCCATCGAGCGCTCCTTCCGCTGTTCGCGACTTGTGGTTCGGTAGCGTGCTCCTCAGTATAGCATAGCCACACCGTCAGGCAGCAATGGTAGCGGCAACTGCGTCGCCGACTGCAGTCGTGCTGTACGTGTGCTGGCCAGGAACGGCAATGTCAGCCGTTACAATCCCTCGTTCGATCACCGACGCAACCGCAGCTTCAACGCAGTCGGCTTCAGTGGGCAGATTCAACGAATGACGAAGAAGCATTGCCACACTCAAGATGGTTGCCAGCGGATTAGCTTTACCTTGTCCAGCAATGTCAGGCGCCGAACCGTGGATCGGTTCGTACAACCCCAGTCGGCCATCACCGAGCGAGGCCGATGGCAGCATCCCCATTGAACCAGCCAGCATTGAGGCTTCGTCGGTCAAAATATCGCCAAACATGTTCTCGGTCACAATCACGTCAAAGTCGGCTGGTCGGCGGATCAGGTGCATCGCGCAGGCATCGACCAGCATGGTCTCGAAGTGCAAATCGGGAAACTCCGTTTTGATCAAACGAGTGGTAACACTGCGCCATAGACGACTGGTTTCGAGCACATTTGCTTTATCGACCAGCGTCAGCTTCTTCCGCCGTTGACGGGCCAGGTGCGCTGCCACCCGCACGACACGGACGATCTCTTCTTCGTTGTAAAGGCAGAGGTCACTGGCCCATTCGCCATGATCACCCTGCTCACGGCGCTTCTCGCCGAAATAGATGCCTCCGGTCAGCTCTCGCACGACGATCAGATCGACCCCCTGCAATCGTTCAGGCCGAAGCGGTGAGGCATCGATCAATTGCGGATATATACGGACCGGACGCAGATTGGCAAACAGCCCTAATTCCTTACGAATGCCCAACAAGCCTTGTTCAGGACGTACACGGGCCTGGGGATCGTCCCATTTTGGCCCACCTACTGCGCCGAGCAGAATAGCATCGGCAGCACGACATACGGCAACAGTTTCGGCTGGCAATGGACTGCCGGTTACGTCAATGGCGCAACCGCCGATCAGTGCCTCGTGAAACGAAAACTGATGCCCAAAACGGCTTGCAACCGCACGGAGCACCTTCAATCCCTCGGCAACAACTTCTGGCCCGATACCATCACCGGCTAGTACTGCAATTACTGCTTGCACGACATACCTCTCAAATGGTTATGAAATGGTAAGAATGCCACTGTATGATACTTTCAAATGTGCGACAGTATGTCACAGATGGTAGCATAAGGAAAGCTCTATGGCGACTCGACGAGTCGAATCGTTTCTGGTGCGGATTGTGGTAGCTGAAAACGATGAGGCCACCCCGCAGTGGCACGGACGAATCCAGCATATCGGTACCGGTTTCGAGAGCCGCATTGATCAGCTTGATGAACTCCTGGTATTTATTGCCAACCACCTGCGCAGCGCAGCTTCTTCTGGTGTGAACAGTGGTACAGCGAATGGTGCTGACCAACCAATAATCGGTGGTAGCGGTTAATCTTCCCGGAAATGGGTATCTGAATCTGATTGCGGCCACGTAATCGACCGAATAATGCGGTGGAACGTTACGAAGCTCTTTTGCCACGCACCTGCTCAAACAGAGCAACTGTTTCCGGTAATGGATCAACCCCCAATTCTTCGCGCAGTGCGGTAACACAACGGTGATAGAGACGAATAGCCGTACTGCGCTCACCAATCATACTGTAGGATCGAATCAATAACTGATACGCCTCTTCCTGCGCTTTGTCATATTCCACCACACGCCAGCCTAGCTTGATGGCGTCGTGGAACTGTTGTGCATCGAACAGGATACGTCCCAAAGCGAGGGCAGCTTCGGTAAACAGCAACCCTAACCGTTCTCGTTCGACAACCGACCAATCCTCGTAGAGGCTGTCAGGTAAAAATGGTCCGCTATAATATGACACTGCCTCTTGAAAGGCTTTGCGCGCCTCGTTAAGCTGGTTGCGTTGCAATGCGTGCCGGCCACGTTCCACTGCCCGAACAAATTCGGCTACATCGTACCAGTGATCGCTCTCGACATTGAAGCCATACGTGTCACCTTGTTGCAGCAGGTAGTAGGTAGGGGCACCTTCAGGTCGATCCGGTTCTAACGCCCGGATCAATCTGCTCACTGTCACCCGTAGATTATTTGATGCCGATTCACCGTCTAATCCCGGCCAGAGCATATCCATAATCTGCTCACGGGGTAACATTCGACCACGCTCGATCAGCAGCAACTGCAAGAGGTGACGTGCTTTCACACTGCGCCAGTCGCGATCACGGATTTCTTGATCGCCGCGTAGCACTTGAAAGCTACCCAGCGCACGAATGACAAGACGGTACGGTGGACGGTAAACCAGACGTTCCAACGCTTCACTCGCCGCCGTTCGCATCTGTAACGAGCGATCTTTCAACAAACTGCGCAGAGCACTATACGCACTGACCAACCCTAATTCGCCGATCAGGGAAGCACTCCGCAGTCGAATCTTCAGTGGTACTGATTCATCGAGGAGCGAAATGAGCGTTGTACTCAACGTTGCGGCATCGAGTTGGCGAAGTGCAGCCAGCATCGCCTGACTCGACAAACCAAGCCGAAGTGCAGTGGCAATCGCCCACTTTATTGCCGGCTGCGGGATGAAAGGTAGCGACTGAACACCAGCCCGATCACAGATTGCGCAGGCAGTGGTAAGATCGCTGGTAATTGATGGATCGTCTGGTCGGTTTTGCGCAACGAGGTAGGCACGATAGATATGGACGAGAGCGCGAAACAGCCCATCGTTGCGCTGGCCCATTGCTCTGATCAGATCTTGCGCCAGATCAAGGGCCTGCCCATGGTCGCCACCTTCACCAAGGACAATCAGTAACAGACTCTGCATCCAAAGCTCTTGTGCATACAGGGTCGCGAAGACACCCTCTTCACGCTGCGTTGATATTTGCCGCCAGCATTGCAAGGCTTGCGCGGTAGCCGTCGGTTGTGCATTGCGGAACAGTACATAAATCTCAATAATTCTGGCCCGCATCGCGAGCAACCGGTCGTCAAGATGAGCAGCGATCTGACGTACCCGTTGCAGATAGGTCTCTGCTACCTCACTTTGATCGTGTTCAACGAGCAGAATCGCTAGAATCAAAGCGGCATTACCTGTCAGGACGCTACCGGGGGCATAGTCATTCAAGCGTTGGTAACTCTCTTGCGCCTGAATAAATGCATCGTCCCGCTTGCCTTGCTGGTACAGGGCCATCGCCTGCAAGAGCAAGAGCGACTGGCGCAACATGTCGTTGCGGTCAATGCGCGGCAATTCGAGCGCGGCGCGAATTGCCGTTAAGGCATCGGCTGGATAGCCCTGCTGAATATAGATGGAAGCACGTAAGACGGCCAGCAACCACTGCCATAGCACGCTGAGGGGGCGCTGATCAGCCCAGCGGGCAACCCGTAATGCCGCCCGAAACCGGCCCCGATTGTAGAGGAGGGCCATTAAGCCGACCAGTGCTGCACCACGTGACCACGGATCGGTGGCTCGTTGTGCGGCAGCAATCACTTGCCGACAGACCTGGTCAAATTTCGATGGGGTGTCAGCCCAAAACAACAGGATCGTCATATCGCGCAACGCTCGTAATTCTTGCGTTGGTAATCCGTTCTGGCGATAAGCTTCAGCCGCCTCACTGATCAGTTCCAATGCGCGTTCACGATCGGTTGTGAAGAGGCTCCAGCCGTACATATGGAGCAATTCGGGATCATGTTCGCGCACTTCAGGAGGTAGACGTTCGATCCAGCTCCGTAGACTCTCGCGTTGCAATGTATCGATGAGCGGCCAGGCATGCTCGCGGAGGGCACGGGCAATTGCAGTCGGATTTTCTGCTGCCGCCAGATGACGCAGTGCAGCCTCAATCTGGTCATGACGCGCCAACACTTCTCCGAATCGTTGGTGCAGCTCACGGACAAAGGTGCGATCAAAGCGTGTCAACGCCCGGTCAGCCAGTAAACGCTGCCAGAGTGGGTGGAAGCGAAAGATACGCTCACCATTGGTATTATTGCCGGTCTCGACGGTTATGGGCAGGCCAAGTGATATTGCCTGCTCGATCAACTGGGCACTATCCTTTACTTGTAGCGCCTCATCGAGCCAGGCCGGATTCACCTGTCCTAACAAGGCGGCACAAATCAGGCGGTCAACCAACCGTTCGGGTAGCTCAGACAGCACTTCAGATGCCAGATACCCAAACAGATCGTACTGATTGGTCGCCAGCCCCTGCAAGTACGGATAGCGCTGAGCTGGTGTCAGACGGGCAAGTGTGCGCACTGCAAGCTGCACACTTAACATCCAGCCGCCGGTACGATCAAGGAGGAGATCGATTTCTTCATCAGACAGGGTAACGTCGGCGCGTGTCAACAGTTCAATCACCTCATGGCGACGCAGCAACAGGTCTTGAGCACCTACCTCGAGGAGCGCACCTTCGGCGCGTAAGCGCGGGAGTGGCGCAAAAGTGAGTGGGCGGCGCGATGCCATAACAATATGCAGATGAGGCGGTGCTGCCCGCAGCAGGTAGCCAAGGAGATCGGTAGTAATCGGTCCATCAGCGATGGTATGCACATCATCGAGTATCAGAACGGTTGGCGATTGAAGATCGCGCTGAATATCACCGAGCAGCGCCCCCGCAACCAGCGGCCAGTTGCGATCAAGACCCGAGATACTTTGCAATATCCGCAGCGCCTGTTCACCAATGAAGGGCATCACGCGGCGGATTGCCCCGATGAGATATGCCAGAAGTAACGCTGGCTCTTGATCACTGGCTTCCAGACCAAGCCAGGCTACCTGCGCTCCGGTCTGGACAAGCTGATCGGCCCATTGCGCCAGTAGGGTCGTTTTGCCGTAGCCTGCTGGTGCGACAACCAGCGTTACCGGTAGCAAGCGCACCTCTGCGAGCATGGCTTGCAGATCAGGACGCAGAATCTCGTCGGGCCGCACCGGTGGCGGCGTGATTTTCAGAGGGAGTAAGGGGGCGCTTACCGCAACCGATGGCGCATGTTCGGCCAGTTCGGTCATGGATAGCTCCTTGTAATGATCAGAAAAAGTTGAAAGACCATGAACTGCGATCGATCAATATCTGTTGCTGACACATGTATAGGACAGTTGTATACTGTATTATAGTCTTTTTTATTGTAGCATGACCAGACAGCAATGCCCATACTTATTTCAGGTATTCCAACACCCAGATCGGCACTGTTCTTTCACCGCGCTGAACGAAACCAGGCGGTGATCTTCGATCCTGCCTGCGCACCGCTTTTGCGGCCTGTCGTTGATGTCGATACCCTGCAACCATGGTATACACCTGTCGGGGAGCGCTGGTTGCTGGCTATTCCCCACGGCTATAGCCAGCGTGCGAACATTGCAACGTTTACCGACCTTATCCAGCAATATCCTGGACTTCGGCTGCGGCTAAATCACTATGCCGATATATCAGAACCATACTGGTGGGAAATGCCGCCGGCAGCCAGTGCGGCGTTGATGACTGCTACACCGCGCATATTGATCGGTACTGGTGATCACCCACCTCTTGCCTGGGATACCGGCAATACCGTTGTTCTTGCGCCGATCCGTATCCTTGCACCTGCCGATCATCTCACGCTGGCGCTTCTGGCAACCGAGGGTGGCAGGCGAGCACTCCGGCATGCTCAGGATGCGATCGCACTTCCTTCGGTACCGACTGCGTTGGCAGGACGTCTGGCCGAGCTGGCCGCTCAGGCAGTGACGATAGCCCATGAACGCCAAACGCTAGCCCGAGAATTTGCTCGCCGACTGCTTGCCGATTTCGGTCCACCGGGTAGTAAGCTAAGCCCGGCGCTCGAACGCTGGTGGGAATTAGAGTTTCGTGATCTGTTGGTCGAGGTTGCACGTGCCCTGCGGAACCCGATCCCTGAACCGTTTCAGCCCTTCTGGGTGGCCCGGCATACTGAGGATCGTGCCCGTTACTATGCACTTACTACCGAAATTGCGGCAATAGAGGCAGCAATTGCCGAGATCGCTCATCCATTGTGGCAGGAACATACGCTATGACCAAAGCACACTATCCGATCCCTGCAAGTCCAGCACAGACCGAAATTGTCGTTCGTGGTTCTCGTTTTATCGCTCAGGCCATACCTACCCCAACCGTAGAGGCAGCGCGAGCAGCGATTGCGGCAACACGGGCAGCAATGCCCGATGCGACCCACCATTGCTATGCGTACCTGATAGGTTACGGTTCAAGCACAATTGCCGGCATGAGTGATGATGGTGAACCAGCGGGGAGTGCCGGTCGACCAATGCTGTCTGTGCTGCGCGGTGCCGATTTGGGTGACATCACGGTTATTGTAACCCGTTACTTCGGTGGTACCCTGTTGGGTGTTGGGGGGTTGGTACGCGCTTATAGTGATGCAACCCGTGCTGTGTTGGCAATTGTGCCCCGTACTCAACGGGTGCTGTATCAACGGGTGACGATGCACATACATTATGCCGACTACACCATGATCCGTCGGTTGCTCGAAGCTCATGCTGCCATCATTGTTGAGGAGGCGTTTGCTGCTGATGTGATGATGACGGTCAATGTGCCGGTTGATCGTCTCCACGCGGTGCGCCAGCAGATCGAGGAGATGACCGGCGGTCGTGCTCATCTTGAACCGGTAACGTCTGTGATATAATTTTGGTGAATATGTACGCACTGCATCCTGCGACAGTTCACATTCCTATCGGGTTGCTGTTAGCCAGCACTCTGTTCACATTTATTGCCCTGCGTACCGGTCGTATGCAATGGGAACAGAGTTCTTTTCACTGCCTGATCTTCGGCCTACTAGGAGCTGTGCTGGCAATGGTGAGTGGCTTAATTGATGCTGCCCGACAACTGACCGGCCCGCACATTGCGCCCGATGATCCGGTCATTCTGTGGGTGAACGGCCATGCCGCGGCGAGTCTGGTCGCTACACTGTGCTACGGGCGTGTGTGGCTGATGCGACGGCGGCAGCACACCATTCTGAATGATGTGGTACAGCGAAATGCCTACCTCGGTTGGCACATTGCTGGCCTGATATTCCTGGTATTGGGCGGTTGGTTAGGTGGTCGCCTCGTCTTTGGATTTGATCTGGGCCGATAGTGAGGACAGCATGTTTGCTTACACTGTCTATGGTTTTCTCTATCTTCTCATCAACTTCTTTCGTTTGATCGGCTGGTGGCGCTGGTCTATCGAGGGTGTTGAGCGTTTACCGCCACGTGAACAGGGCGGGATGATCTTGGTGATGAACCACATCAACTGGGTGGACATTCCTGCCGTGGGTGCAATGCTTCCTTTCCGGTATCGCCTCTCGTGGCTGGCCAAGATCGAGATATTTTCGCATCCACTGGCCGGTTGGTTCTTTCGGAAGATGGACGTGATCCCTATTCGCCGTGGCAAACGCGATCTGGCAGCCCTTGAAGCCGCTACTGAAGCCCTGCGCAGAGGCGCAGTGTTGCTGATTTTTCCGGAAGGTCATCGTAGTCGTAATGGTATACTGCAACCCGGTCGAGGTGGGGCAATTCGGCTGGCAATGCAAGCTGGTGTGCCGATTGTTCCAATGGCGATCACCGGTACCGAACACGGTTTTCGGGGGACGTTATTGCGCAAGCCGGTGCATATAACGATAGGTGAACCGTACCACGTCGAGCCGCTTCCTGACAACAAGATTCCTGCCGATGTTATGGAACAGTTGACGAATGAGATGATGTTGAAGATTGCGGCAATGCTGCCACCGGCACAACGTGGCCCTTACGCGGCCTTGCTCGAATCTCCCACAACTGTGAGAAGGTAGAGCAGGAAGCCTCATTCTCAACCTAATCTCACGGCCTAGGGGAAGATGAGGAGTTCTAGACTGGGCACAGTTCTATCCGTCACTGACGTGGTGTGGTGACTTCTCCTCGCACCTTACAGGTCGGCGCTTCCGGGCAACAGGTAGCCAGACACATAGCTTTTTCTTCTCTAATCGGGAAAAAGGGAGTAGATACAAGAGCTTATCCGAAACATCCTGTTTTGGAAATCGTCATATCCCACGATTTGAGACTACATGGAAGCAGTGTTGACCATTCGATAATCTTGCCCATAATAGCCATCAGGTGTCTCTCGCCCTTATGGTGCGAGTGGTTCCAAAAAATTCGTCCCATCAGGCGTTGTTACCGCACACCAACCGCTCTGAGATCCAACCGCAACCCGCCACCAGGTATACCCGTCGGCCACAACCGGACCTTCGAGCAAAACAACTTCACGCCCGGCAGGAATGCGCGCAATCACTCGTGCTGTTAAGCCTGGCGAAGCGCGCAGACGCAGTGTTGATTCGCCAATGTTGACCACGACTGCACGAGCGCCAATTTGCAACGTCGGTGGTGTGGGTGTTGGAGAAGGGGTTGGTGAGGGCTGTATGGTTGGCGTTGGCGGAATTGGTGATAGTGTCTCTCCAGCCGTTATTCCCGTCGGAGTAATACCGGTCTGGGTAACAACAGCCGGGCCGAGTTGACTACTTAACCATACCAGTGCTCCGATGAGCAGTACCCCGATGCTGCCAATCAGGAGTATTGAACCAATTATCACCGATCTTGGCCGATTCCGGCGGCGTACCGAATCATACCCCAGCCGATAGTAATAGTAGTGTTGATAGTAGAAGGGGTTAAATTCACCGCGTTCAGCATCAGCAGCACCAAGTTCGTACATCTCGCTGGTGGTTGGCATAGGCGAAGGAGCTGAACCCAAACTACTTGGTCAACACCAGGTCTTCGCGCCCCATCTCACGCAGCATTCGTGGGTACAATGTGTACATCGGTTCGACAGCCGGCAAGAGTTTTAGAATCTTGGGAATGGGACCTTTCGCGATGATCTGGCGGCGGGCCAGAGCAGTCATCAGATTGATCTTGCCATGCCAGAATTGATGAGCAATATCTGCTTTCATGCTCATCTCCACATCTGGCTTCAGATCTACTTCTCCCCAGAACACATCGCAATACGCGCCGGGTTGGGTTGGTGGATGGGCTGCATCTATCGTGGCAATCCCATGGGGCTCTTCGTAGCGAAATTGAATGACGATCCGGCCTTCACAAATACGTGGCGCAATCTGTGGGTCGCATTTCACCTGATCATAGAGTGCGCCTAAGATTTGACGTAGCTCTGCTTCATCTTTGAAGAATGGCATTGTTTTGCTCTCCCCACCGTTCAGTACAAACGATACTGTTTTGACTCGATCCTGTAGCTGTGATTATACGAGGTTCGGCAGTAGAATGCAAGATTGAATAACGCATTGCGTTATCTTTTTACTCTCATCGCCCTCTACTACCCATTCCCCAACTGAATGGTATCGGCGTGGATACCGGCCAACCATGCCGAGCCGCTCATTGCCCGTCGGCTGGCAGGCTGTACTTCCACGAGTTCAAGGGCATCGCTGCCAGTCTGTACGAGCGGATGCCCCCGTTCACTTCGCCCGATAACTGTACCTGGTGATGCCGTTGATTCGTTCGCTACGACGGCTGCACTGATGATCCGTAGTGATTGACCACGCCAGAAGGTATACGCACTCGGCCACGGGTCATACGCTCGTGTCATCCGCTCAATGACAATCGCCGGTAACGACCAGTCGATACAACCATCCTCTTTCTTCAGCATTTTGGTCACAGTCGCTCGGCTGTGATCTTGCGGACGCGGTTCAATTTCTCCCCTTGCATAACGTGGCAGGGTCTCTACCAGTAGTTGGGCGCCAATACGGAATAACTCATCGGTTAGTGGGCCGGTACGCGCCGTTGGTGGGAGATCGACCACTGCCTGGGCTAGAATTGGTCCGCTATCCATCCCCGGATCGAGGAGCATAATGGTCACACCGGTAACCGTTTCACCTGCCAGAATTGCACCAGCAACCGGCGTTGGTCCACGGTAGAGCGGTAACAATGAAGGATGGATATTGAGATACCCCAGTGGCGGAATTTGTAACACGGTTCGCCGCAGAATCTCACCATAAGCGGCGACAACGCCAACTTCCGGTTGGAGAGCACTCAGGGCGTCAATGACCACTGGGTCGCGTAGTGTTTCAGGTTGCAGAACGGGCAGATTATGAGCCTGAGCTGCGACTTTTACCGGCGGTGGTGTAAGCCGTCGCTCGCGACCGGCTGGTCGATCAGGTTGGGTGACCACACCAACGATCTCATGGCCGGCTGCGATCAAGGCCTCTAACGCATGCACGGCAAACGATGGACTTCCTAGGAACAAGACACGCATTTCCACACCTCTCTCCTCGCTTACCGTGCGACACGGCAGGCAGCGGAATATAGTATAATAGAGTTTGTCATTATCATCGACAAAAAGATTCTGCTATGCGAGCGGTTTTTTTCAACGGCAACCTCCAATATAGCACCGATTATCCTGAACCTCAACGGCAGCCAGGGGAGGCTCTTATCCGTCCTCATCTAGTTGGAATATGTAATACCGATCTTGAAATCACTCGCGGATACATGAATTTTCATGGCGTTCTCGGTCATGAATTCGTTGGTACCGTTGTTGAGAGTGATAACCCTTACTGGCAAGGACGACGGGTTGTTGGCGAAATTAATGCGGCCTGTCGGCGCTGCCCAACATGTCTGCGCGGTGATGTCAGCCATTGTCCGCATCGTACCACGCTCGGTATCTATCGGCGTGATGGCGCAATGGCTGATTTGTTCACGTTACCCGAATCCTGTCTGCACGAAGTTCCGGCGACTGTCAGTGATGAAGCGGCAGTATTTACCGAACCGCTGGCCGCAGCACTGGAAATTGTCGAGCAGAGTCATATCCGTCCAACCGAACGGGTAGCCGTTATCGGTGATGGGAAGCTCGGCGCTATGATTGTTCAGGTCTTACGCCTTACCGGCTGTGAACTGACACTCGTTGGTCGCCATCCAGAAAGGTGGGAACTGTATCGTCAGCAAGGGGTGCAATGTATCAGCAGTATTGAACTCAAGCAAGATCAGTTTGATGTAGTGATCGATTGCACCGGTCATCCGTCCGGTTTGGCGACTGCTCGTCAGTTGGTGCGTCCACGGGGGCGATTGATTCTGAAAAGTACATTTGCCGCTGAAACGCAGCTTAATCTGAGTATGGTGGTCGTTGATGAAGTGCAACTGATCGGATCTCGTTGTGGCCCCTTCGCTCCAGCATTACGCTTGCTCGAGCGCCAGCTTATTGCTACTACACCGCTCATCAGTGCGCGCTATGCACTTGCCGATAGTTTACAAGCTTTTTCGGCTGCACCCGGTCAACTTAAGGTTTTGCTCTGTGTCTGAAGGAAGTCACCTCCCAACAGTACTGATTGCCGACGACGATCCAAATGTTCGTTTTTTGCTCAGTGACACGTTGACGAGAGCCGGTTTTGCAGTGCTAACTGCCGATAACGGCCACTCGTTGATCCAAATCGCGCAAGATCAGTTGCCGGATATTATTCTGGTCGATCTGATGTTGCCTGGCATTGATGGCTATGAAGCAATTCGGCAACTACGTAATGATACGCGCACGGCCCATCTGCCGATTATGATTGTTACAGCACGGACCAATCCTGCCGATGTAGTGATCGGTTTTGATACGGGCGCCGATGATTATGTGACGAAACCATACAACGATGCCGAGTTGATTGCACGCATTCGGTCATTGCTGCGGCGCACGACGAAACGTTCAGTACGCAATCCGCTAACCGGTCTCCCCGGCAATGTGCTTATCGCGGAAGAGATTCGCTATCGCCTCCAGAAAGGTGATGCGTTTACCTTGCTCTACCTTGATGTCAACGAGTTTAAAGCCTTTAACGATGCGTATGGCTTCGCCCGTGGGGATCAGGTTATCCGTCTCATCGCTCAGCTCTGCGAACGGGCACAACAACTGTTTGCCCCTCAATCTATCTTTGTCGGTCATGTGGGCGGCGATGATTTCGTGATCCTCTGTCCAACGGCTCTTGCTGCTAATCTATCGCTATGGCTGGTTACGCAATACGAGCAGGAAGTGTTACCGCTGTACGATGAAGCAGATCGTCAACGTGGTTATCTGATCGGCTATGATCGGGCCGGTAATTTGCATCAGATTCCGATTGGCGCTATGGCAATCGGTGGCGTTTCAAGCCGCCCTGACGTGACGGTTGATGAATTATCGCGCGAAGCGGCAGCGATGAAGCACGAGGCAAAAGCCTTTGCTACTAGCGCGGTGATTATCGATCACGTGCGATTGCGCTAATTGCAATATCTTGCCGCAGAACGAAGATTGGTTGAGGCACGGCAGCGCTGCACCCACACTACCGCACTGCCCCTTCTTCATTGCTTATCAATCCTCACATCAAGAGTTAACGGATCTCAACCAGATTGTGCGCATTCTGATGCGGGAACAGACAATCTGTATCGAAATATCCATTGTTAGGACTACGAAGCACATGGTATAATGCGGGCGGTGTTATTATCGTGAAAGAATCCACAAAATATCAGGTGACTTTATGATGGCCTGGTTTATCTTTTGGGTTACAGCTTTTGTAGCAATCGGCGGGCAGATTCCATTGATTATTGCCGCGTGGCGTCTGTATCGTCAACCGCATCTTGCACCGGCTAACGTACCACGCAGTGATGGCCGGGCTGATCTGGGTTGGACGATCCTGACTGCGCTGGCCACGCTGGCGCTGTTCGTTGCTGCGTATCTGGCATTGCCATAGCCGCTGAGTTGAGCAGAGAGGGTTGTTATGGCGGCGCGTACTGTTGTTCGAGTATTATTGATTGGATGGCTTTTAACACTGGCAACGATCATTTCCGGTGGATTAGTGAGTGTTTCGGGCAGTTCAACGACGTGTCTATCGTGGCCGCTGTGTCTGGAAGAACTGCGTAACGGTCAGAATCCGTTGATCTGGATTTCATTAACTCACCGGGCACTGGTTGCCCTGGCGCTGTTGGCTGTGGTTGCTGGAATGGTTGCTGTCTGGCGTCGGCCAGAAACTACCGGTTTGCCGCGGATATTTGCCTTTGCGGCTGGGTTCCTGTTTATCTTACAGGCGCTAGCCGGCGCCTTATTGGTCTGGGGTATACCGGCAATGGTTGCCGATGTCTGGCACTTGAGCGGAGCACTGTTGGCCTTTGGTGCGCAGACGTTGACACTCTTGTTGATTACTCTTCCAGCTCAATCGCCATCAGAGCGCGTTACCGGGCGTGTCGCTCAGACCCAACGTCGTCTCCGTCGTATGGCGTGGTGGCTAGCGGCGTCTGCCGGGGTAGCTGCACTGGCTATCGGTGCACGTAGTGCCGCACCAACGCTTGAAATGGCAACTGCACTACCGGCAAATAGTGTTGGCGCCATGAGTTTTGTAGCTTTGCTGTCAGTCTGGATGGCGTTCGAGTTGCGCCGTCGTCTACAACCGGTTGCGCAGCCGGTGGCATTGGCGATAGCGGTGCCACGCTATAGCCTCCTCTTGTCGGGATTGGCACTGCTGGCGCTGGTGGGATTATTTATCACGCCAACTGGTCATCTGCTAAGCTTGATCGCAGGAACTATCCTTTGGGCCGGTACATTGGCGATAGCTGTTGCTCTGCAACGGATACCGTTTCACGTTGTATCAACCCAGGGGGTTGCCCGTCCAGCTCCTGCCTGGCGGTCAGTCATCGCCGATTACATTAGCCTGACGAAGCCGAAGGTAATCTCTCTGCTGCTGGTTACCACGCTGACGACGATGTTTATCACCGAAGCCGGAATACCTTCGTGGTGGCTGGTGTTGTGGACAATGATCGGTGGTTATCTGGCCGCCGGTGGCGCCGGCGCTATAAACTGCGCGTTTGACAGTGACATTGACGTCAATATGGGCCGTACCAGCCGTCGCCCGGTGCCGAGTGGTCGTATTTCACCCCGAGCAGCATTTATCTTTGGGGCGGTTCTGAGCATATTGTCGATTATTGTGCTCTGGGTCTTCACGACGCCATTGGCCGCCTTCTTCGCTTTCCTGGGTATTGTCTACTACGCCTACTTCTATACCGGCTGGCTCAAGCGAACCACCTGGCAGAACATTATCATCGGTGGTGGCGCCGGTGCGATCCCGCCGCTCGTTGGTTGGACAGCGGTGACCGGCTCGGTGAGCCTGATGGCAGTAGTGTTGTTTGCGATTATTTTCTACTGGACACCGCCACACTTTTGGGCGTTAGCCCTCGTGAAGCAGAAGGATTATGCCCGCGCTGGGGTACCGATGTTGCCGGTTGTAGCCGGTGAAGCAAAAACACGCTGGCAGATTCTGGTCTATTCGGCGATTATGATGGCGGTGTCGCTGCTACCGGTGGCTATTGGTGCGATGAGCTGGATCTACTTGCTCGGGGCGGTGCTGCTCGGTCTCCGCTTTATGCGCGATGCCTGGGCGGTCTGGCGTGTCGGTGATCAGGCCGCAATTTGGGGTCTGTACAAGTATTCCTTGCTGTACCTGGCACTTCTCTTCGCAGTGATGGTTGCCGACCGGTTGATCATTGGGTAGATTTGGCGAAAGACCGGTAAACTGTTTGCTGCGACAGGAGATGTAGCATGCGGATGTACCTGATCGCCGACAGTGACTTTTAAAAGATGTGGCGCGTTTGACTCGCATCGGATCGAACTTTGCTGATCTGGTTGCCCCTTCCTCTTCCAATTGGGAGCGGAAGGAGGTTTTCCCTACAAATTACGTTCAGTCACCAAATCATAGAGGAGTGGCGCGCCGCCACTCCTCTCGATGTGATACGTCGGTATCAGTCTGGTCATGAGTCACATTACGTTATCAAAGGGTTTCATCCGTTGTGACGTGACAACAAGTCTTTCGGATAGGCTCTCAATTCACTATCAAATTAAACAGGTAGCCAACAACGACAATTCCGGTCGTAACCGTTCCAATAAAAATTGCAATTAAACGTGGTTTGAGGACGCGACGCAGAATGATCATCTCGGGTAAACTGAGTGCCACCACTGCCATCATAAAAGCCAGTACCGTTCCGAGAGCTGCCCCTTTTGCCATCAAGGCCTGTACTACCGGGATAATACCGGCGGCGTTGGAATAAAGGGGTACGCCAAGGATGACCCCTACCGGCACCGACCACCATGCCTCTCGTCCCAGCACACCAGCCAGGGCATCTTCTGGCACGTAGCCATGAATGCCGGCGCCGACGGCAATGCCAATGATAACGTAGAGCCATACCTTTCCGACGATCTCGCGTGTGTTTTCCCAGGCCATAGCAAATCGTTGATGCCAGGTGAGACGGGTCAATACAGTTGCACCGTCACCTCCCTTAATCTGCCAGACAAAGTCTTCCACGTAGCGTTCGAGGTGTAAACGTCCGATGATCATTCCCGCCAGTATCGCGACACTCATCCCGGCAATTAAATAAAGGGAGGCTATCTGCCAGCCAAACATTCCAAAGAGCATCACCAGTGCTACTTCGTTCACCATCGGCGCCGCGATGAGAAACGAGAAAGTCACGCCCAACGGAATCCCTGCTTCAACAAAGCCGATAAAGAGCGGTACCGCTGAGCACGAGCAAAATGGGGTCAGGACACCGAGTCCGGCTGCCAGGATGTTGCCGATACCTTCTCGTTTGCCACCCAATAGTTCACGAGTGCGCTCTGGGCTAAAGAATGAGCGAATGGTACTGATCAGAAAGATCATGCCACTCAGTAAGAGGAGAATTTTCGGTACATCGTAGAGAAAGAATGCGACCGCTTCGCCGAGATGTGAACCTTCCTGAAGACCTAGTACACGGAACGTTATCACCTGCGCCAGCGGCTGCACCAGGTTGTACGCGATGAGCCAGATGATGCCAGCTCCAATAACTATTGCCCACGCACGCCATGGCGGTTGCTGATGTACGGTTGGGGATATGGTTTGTTCCACAATGCTCCTCCTCATATATGCAATTTTCTGAATGTGTTGCCAGCAAGAAGAGCGGGTTACTTTTTGCCCGCTCTCGTTGCCAGGACACGGTTACTTCAACCAGCCGGCAATCTCCTCTTCTGAGGGGATACGGCCAGAAGCAACCAGCACATCGTTCACGACGAGGCCTGGTGTTCGCAGAACATTCCAACGCATGATTTGCGCGTAGTCAGTAACCTTTTCAATTTCGGCTTCCACCTGGAAGCGTTGCACGAGGTTACGGACACGCTCTTCAAGCTTACGACAGTTTGGACAACCCGGTCCCAGGATTTTGACATTAATCATAGCTGGCTTCTCCTCTTGTTCGTGAGATAGTTGTACAACGTGGACACGAGCATAAAGCGGTAATAGTCTCTGCTGGCGTATCTCCTCCAACTATCGTCTGAGCCAGATCGAGTATGGACAGAATCTCCGGTTGGGTTATACGGTAGTAGATATTCGGACCATCACGACGATCGGCGATCAACCCGCTCTTACGGAGTACGGCCAGTTGTTGCGAGACATACGCCTGCCGGAGACCTAATACAGCTTCAACATGACAAACACAAGCCTCGCCCTCGCGTAGAATATCGAGGATTTTGATTCTAATTGGGTGCATGAGGGCCTTGAAAAGGCGTGCCTGTTTGATCACAGTTGTGTTTGTCATCGCTGACATTATATTCAATTTTTTGAATGTGTGAGTGAAGAGATCACAACTTGATCTTTCCTTCTACATATCTATCCGAACTATCCTGCTGCAGAGGAAGATTCAGGTGATTCGCGAACCACCCCTCCGGCGTGGTGAGGCGATCCCATAGGCGTACCGGAAAACGTTGCAAAGCTCTGGTATGCTATAGTTACTCTACAACTCTCTTTGCGAGGTGTGTCATGATGCGCATTGGTGAGCTTGCTCGTCAAACCGGCGTGCCGGAAAAGACCATTCGCTACTACGAACAGGTTGGTTTGCTCCCACCACCGCAACGAATGGAAAACAATTATCGGCTCTACACACCGGAGATCGTTGATCGATTACGTTTCGTCGTCAGTGCCCGACGCCTCGGTCTCTCGTTACGTGAAATTGCAGCAATCCTCGCGCTTAATGATCGTGGCGAGGTTCCTTGTGGTGAGATGCTGGCAACCCTCGATCACCAGATTGCTGTTGTTGAGCATCGTATCAACGAACTTCAGACCTTGCGGGCACAGCTTATCGAACTTCGTCAGCGTGGCAGGCAGGTAGCTACGCCGTGGGCAGACTGTGTCTGTGCCGCAGTACGTGACTGGACTGCGGAAGATATTGTGTGACGTCGGGAGCTGTGGCTCAGCGATCGTGCACGATAGTGATAATTATCGTTTTCGTGCTACAGATACCATATCTCAATTTACTGCCCAATAACACTATCAGCTCTCTCATCCCCTCCTGACACCCTACTCAGACACCTTCCACGTACCGGTAACAATACGTGTTGGCGTTGGCAGGCGCAGCGAGATCAAACCGGCCAGCAACAAAAATCCGGTCGAAGCCCACAGACAGGCCACCAATCCATCGTACAGACCCTGTTGCATGCCCCATTGGTACAACGCACCTGATAAGACCGTGCCGGTCAATCGCCCCATAGCATTCGCCATATAGTAGAAACCGACGTTCATCGCTACTTTAGCGTCGTCGGCATAAGCCAGAATCAGGTAGCTATGTACGGCCGAGTTGAGAGCAAAAACCACACCAAAAGCCAGTAATCCACCGACAACCGCTACCGTTGGTACCAGACCGGCGCGCAGCGCCAGCGCAATTGCTGTTGGAAACGCTGCCAGGGCGAACGCAAGCCACATCGCAGTACGACCGTCGGGGGCGTGTGCTTCGGCAACCCGCCGTCGGATCAATGTTGGTGTTGCTGCCTGCACAAAACCATAGCCAATTGTCCACGCTGCCATAAAGCCGCCAGCCAGCCAGAAATCCCACCCTAGAACGGTAATGAAGAACACGGGAAGGCCAACGACAAACCAGACATCGCGTGCTCCAAACAGAAAGATGCGTGCCGCTGCGAGCAGGTTAACGGCCTGATTTGGCGAAAAGATTTGCTTGAATTTGGCCTTTTTGTCGGCTTTACCCAGATCGCCGCTGATGGTGCTGACGGCGCCGATCAATGCGCTAAGCACCAGTGTGGCCAGGATGATCAGTGCTGTTTGGAAGCCAAACAGACTAAGTAATACAGCCCCTACAAAGAAGCCCAATCCCTTAATCGCGTTCTTCGAGCCGGTGAGAATACTGACCCAACGGTACAGTTGACCTTCGCTGCTCCCTGCCACCAGCTTGACCGCACTCTTCGACGACATTTTCGTCAGGTCTTTGGCGATCCCTGACAATGCCTGTGCTGCCATGACGTAGGGAACTACCAGCAAAGAAGGTGGTGCAAAGGCAAGCATACTGAGGGCAATGAGTTGTGTGATCAAGCCGGCGAAGAGGGTTGTCTTGAGGCCAAAACGGGCACCGAGGTAACCGCCAAACAGGTTGGTAAGAATCCCAAAAACTTCGTAAAACAGAAAGAGTGAGGCAACGGCAAATGGCGAGTAACCAAGTTGCGCAAAGTAGAACAAGACCAGCATCCGGATCGCGCCATCGGTGAGCGTATCGGCCCAGTAAGCCAGGGTTACCAGGGTGTAATTACGGCGGTCAGCCTGGCGTTGTGCCAGCGCAGCCGATGTTTCATGCGTTGAAGGTGCTGTATTCATAAGAGTTGTGCTACCTTTCGCGCTAATTCGACATACCGGTTCGCGTAACCCCATTCATTGTCGTACCACGCATATATCTTGACCTGCGTGTCGTTGGTGACCATCGTGCACAACGAATCGACAATCGCCGAATGGGGATTACCGAGAAAATCAATTGAGACGAGGGGACGTGTTTCATACGCAAGTATCCCCCGCAGAGAGCTTTCGGCTGCCGTTCGCAACAGTTCGTTCACTTCAGTTACCGTCGTTGGTCGGCGTACCTCAAAAACACAGTCGGTCAGCGAGGCGTTGAGCAGCGGAACACGTATTGCCTGGCCGTCAAGTTTCCCCTGCAATTCGGGGAAGATCATCCCAATCGCGGTAGCTGAGCCAGTGGTTGTGGGTATGAGAGACAGGCTGGCTGCCCGAGCGCGCCGTAAATCCTTTGCCGGACGATCATGCACGCTTTGGGTGTTGGTTGAACTGTGAATGGTAGTAATCATGCCATGGGAAATACCGATACTTTCATGGATAACCTTCACAATCGGGGCCAGACAGTTGGTTGTGCACGAGGCTGCGGTCAGCAGATGATGTCGGGCCGGTTCGTACCAGTGATCGTTGACACCCATCACGATATTCAGTGCGTCACCCTTCACCGGCGCCGCAACGATTACTTTTTTCACGCCAGCGGTGAAGTAGCTTGTCAGTTGGGCAGCAGTGCGGAACTTGCCCGTTGCTTCGAGTACGATGTCAACCCCCATCGTCGCCCACGGAACGGCGCCGGGGTCTTTTTCTTGACTGTAGCTAATTTCCTCGCCGTCAATGGATAACCGATCACCTTCATGCTGCACATCGTGCGGCCAACGCCCCTGTGTGGAATCGAAACTAAGTAGGTGGGCCGCCGTTGCTGCATCGCCACCAATCTCATTGATATGTACAAATTCCAGCTCTGGCCATCCCCACGCCGCGCGGAGGGCGAGCCGTCCGATCCGTCCAAAGCCGTTGATCCCTACCCGTGCGACCATACGTTTGCCTCCCAAATTATATCATTCGAGATTGATATAATTGTACTCGATTGTTGGGCATTCTACAAGCTGGTGTAAGGTAATAGAAAAGGAAAGCGGATGGGTTCTCAACCGACCGCCGCTGATGTCTGAGTACGCCGGCGGCTGCCAGCCGGTTGAGCATCGTCTCCACCACGGGCCGGAGACTCACGTTTCCTGCGCAACGACACCGGTTGGTAAGCAGCGGGGGGTTTGAATATCATCCAAGACCGACAATGTTGAAAACCTGGGCTAGAGCCGGTCATTCTCACAAAAAAGGGTTCACTATGCTATAATTGCAGACAATCATACGTTCTATATGGTAGTATGACCATGAGCGATCTGATCAGTATAAAGGGTAGCCGCGATGGACTACGGCTTCGCTTAGATGCCAACGCTGCATGGTCGGAACTGTTGAGCCGACTCGATCATCACTTGGGCGAACGACGTAGTTTCTTTCACGGTGCCAGTGTTGTGATCGATCTAGGTGATCGTGAAGTCTCATCGGCCCAATTAGCCGAGATGCTGGCCCTGATTCGGCAGCATGGAGTACAGGCTACAGCCATTGACTCATCAGAGCGGGCTACCCGTATGGCGGCACGAGCAGTTGGGCTAGCCACCCGTCCGGTAGCGCGTTACTCTGAACCGACACCCATGCCCGACGCAGAGGCGCTCCTCGTGATGCGTACATTGCGGTCAGGGCAGGTCTTGCGTCACACCGGGCACATTACGCTGATCGGTGATGTGAATCCAGGCGCCGAGATCATCGCCGGTGGGAGCGTTGTCGTTTGGGGGCGATTACGCGGTTTGGTGCACGCCGGGGCATTAGGCGATAGCAGTGCGATCATCTGTGCGCTCGAGTTACGTCCGACGCAATTGCGCATTGCCGATCTGATCGCACGCCCACCGGATCAGCATCCGATCAATCGACCTGAGTTTGCACGTGTTGTTGCCGGTGAGATAATTGTTGATGGATGGGAAACGTTTAAGCGTTAGTGGGGTTATAATGGGGCGAGTCATTACCGTTACATCGGGGAAAGGGGGCGTTGGTAAGACGACAACCACCGCTAACCTGGGAACAGCGCTGGCGATGCGTGGCGCACGGGTCGCTGTGGTTGATGCCGATATTGGCTTGCGCAACCTCGATGTGGTCATGGGGCTTGAAAACCGCATTGTGTACGATTTGGTGGATGTCGTGGAAGGCCGTGCCCGCTTGCGGCAGGCCTTGATTAAGGATAAGCGCTTGCCAGAGCTGTGTCTGCTCCCGGCTGCCCAAACACGCGATAAAGATGCGGTGAATGCGCAGCAGATGATCGATCTGACACAACAATTGCGGGCTGAGTTTGATTATGTGTTGATCGACAGTCCTGCCGGTATCGAAGCTGGTTTTCGCAATGCGATAGCCGGCGCTGATGAGGTGATCATCGTAACGACGCCGGAAGTGTCAGCGGTGCGTGATGCTGATCGGATCGTTGGCTTAATCGAAGCGGCAGAGAAGGGGCCAGCCTCGCTGATTATCAACCGTATTAAGCCGCGTCTAGTGAGCCGTGGGGAGATGCTGTCGGTAGAAGATGTGCTTGAATTGCTGGCCATTTCGCTACTCGGCATCGTGCCCGAAGACGAGACGATTGTGATTGCTACCAATCGGGGTGAAGCGGCTGTCTATGATCCGAATTCCTTGGCCGGTCGTGCGTATATCAATATTGCGCAGCGATTGGCAGGCGAAGATGTACCGGTGATGGCAATCCCTGATCAGCAAGGCGTGCTTGACCGCTTGCTCAGTCTGTTTGGGCGGCGACGGACATAGACGAAAGGAGTGCCTGTGTCGTTTTTCAATGGCCTCTTCGGTCGGAAACGCGACTCAAGTGCCGAACTGGCCAAGCAACGGCTGTTAACGGTGCTGATCGACGACCGTTACAAACTAACGCCAGAAATGATGGCACAGCTGAAGGCTGATCTGGCTGAGGTGCTTCAGCGCTACCTTCCGGCCATTGATGCCGAGCAAATCGAAGTAACGCTCAGTCGGGGTGAGGCACACGATTTGCTAAAAGCTGATGTGCCACTACGACGGGCAGCAGAACCGCCGTCGAAGCGGTAGCTCCGCCATTCGCAGTTGCCGCTATAATGAAGGGCGACCGAATCACGGTCCCATGTGATTCGGCGCCCGTTTCAACGTTGGTGGTGGTAAGGAAAAAAGCCATGGAGAGTAGTGATCGGCCTATTCGGTTTTCATATCAGGCCAGGTGGATCGTTAGTGGTCTGGTAATAGTGTTGACGATCTGGTTTTTGTTTGCGGTGACGCATATTTTGCCACCGTTTATTGCGGCTATTATTACCGCTTACCTGTTTAACCCTTTGATCGGTTGGTTGCACCGTCGTACCCATGTTGGTCGGGCGGTATGGATTGTCATACTCTACATTGTCGCCTTTATTGTACTATACAGTCTTTTTACCGCTCTTTGGCCGCGAATTGTCCAACAAAGTCGGGATTTAGCTGCGAATGCGCCAATCATTATCCGAGAGCTGACCATCTTTTTTGAGCAAAACCAGACGATTGAGATTGGGGAGTTTGTAATTAGTCTTGCCCCTCTCGAAGCGCAAGTTATTGGGCTGATTCGAGATGGAGCCGGTTGGCTCAGTGGTAATGTTCCAAAGATCGTATTCTCAGCCCTGGAAAGCGTGATCTATCTCTTAGTCTATTTGATTATCACTTTTTATCTACTATTACAGGCGCCGCAGTTGAAAGCATGGATCCGTCATCTCATACCGGCTCCGTACCGACGTGAGATTGGTCACCTCGGTTCACAGATTGATCAGGTGTTCAGTGCGTATATTCGCGGTCAATTGATTCTGATTGTGATTATGTCGGTGTTGCTCTACATTCCGCTTTCTATTCTACAAGTGCCTTATGCGCTGGTTATTGCAGTAGCCTCCGGCGTGCTCGAAATTTTACCAATTATTGGTCCATGGTCGGCTGCCGGCATTGCGATGACGGTAGCGCTTTTTCAGCCGGTGACGCCGTTTGGTCTCTCTAATGTAGCGGTGGCAATATTACTGGGGATCATCTACTTTGTGTTGCGCCAGATTGAAGACCATTTTATTATTCCCAATGTGATGGGGCCGCTGGTACGGTTGCATCCGGGTGTGGTCATCTTTGCAATTCTGGCCGGTGGCGCACTAGCAGGCGCTTTCGGTCTCTTTATCTCAATCCCCATTGCAGCCGTGATCCGGATTGTACTCAGTTATCTCTACCGTAAGTTGACCGATCAGCCCGAAATGCCATCTGATACCGACCAACCGCAAGTCGATGCTACTACCGAGACGGTGACCGGTGAGATGGCGCTCGGTTCACAAGGATAGTTATGAAATATTGTTCGCTTGATACGAATGCCGGTACGCTCTACCTCTACTTTACCGATCTTGAGGAAGGTCAGGCGACGGCAACAATGGAATATCCGGTAAGCCTGCTCCTCGATGCGCAAGGGGCCATCTTCGGTTGTCGGATTGATCTTGATGATGAGGTAATTCTCAGTCAACTGGAATTGATCCTCGACGCGCCGTACAATTGGCTCGACGGCGAATACGGTCATCTTTATATTCGCCTGGCTGATGAAGACCCGACTGAAGTGGTTCCACTCAGCGAGACGGCGATCCTCGATCTCGATGATGATGATCTGGTACTGGGGATCGAGCTAGCGCTACCTCCAGAGTGGCGTACTCCCGAACGGTTACAGCGTCTGATGCCGCTTATGGTGTCATTCGACGATGAACCGGTTGCCGGTGAAGGACCGGTGGTGTTGACGCCACCACCGAATGCGATCGCTGTTGAACCATCGACCGCATCTGATTCAACCACAGGGGAGAGCATCCCGTTAGATCGGTGGCGTGTGGGGTTCGTTGCGCTGGTAGGAAAGCCGAATGTTGGCAAGAGCACTTTGCTCAATGCGTTGTTGGGTGAAAAAGTGGCGATCGTATCGCCTCGGCCGCAGACAACTCGAGTGCCGGTGCGCGGAATCCTCTCGCGACCGGGTGAGCAGATCATTTTCATCGACACACCCGGTATTCACCAGCCTAATCATCGGTTGGGGCAGTTGATGGTTGAACTGGCCGAACGTACTCTGCCCAACGCCGATGTCATCTGCTTTATGGTCGATATAAGTCAGCCACCTACTCGCCTGGATCGTATGATTGCGCAACAGGTACAGCGTGCGCGTGGTCATAAGTTGTTGGTCTTAAACAAGGTAGACAAGAAACCAAAGCGTCCTGGCGAGAGTTACCTCGCTGCCTATCGCGAATTGGGACCGTGGGAGATGGAGATTGCGATCTCCGCTCAGCGCCAATTGGGTTTGGCTGCGTTACTTACCGAAATTAGTGCGCGCTTACCAGAGGGACCACCGCTCTATCCGCTCGATCAGATTACCGATCAGAGCGAGCAACAACTGGCAGCCGAATTTGTGCGCGAAAAAGCCCTCTTTTACCTGCAACAAGAGGTACCCCACGCGATTGCCGTTGAAGTAGAAGAGTGGCAGGAAAAAGAGAAGATTACGTACATCCGTATGACGATTAATGTCGAAAAAGAGAGCCAAAAAGGTATCTTGATCGGCGCCGGTGGGAGTATGCTGAAGAAGATCGGCAGTGCGGCCCGCGCTTCAATTGAGCGGATGCTAGGCCGTCCGGTGTATCTTGATCTGTGGGTGAAGGTACGTCCTGATTGGCGAGATGATCCGAGTGCGCTCAGTTGGTTGGGGTATCGGGCAAAGAATTTTCTTTAGTTGCAACTTCCCCGCCGCTGCTTGCGTATTATTCGATAGATCATCACGTGCCCAGGGCTAGAAAGGGCTCTCTATTGGTGGCAGATGAACGTATCATGACTTGCCACCGATAATCGGGCAGGATGAGTATTCATCTTCCTTTCTAGCCGAATGTGGTGTGGTGACCAACGAAATGATACAGTTGCTCTGCATAAGGTTGAGGGAAACGTGCAACGCTCGCCAATCTCTACAACAGGAAACACTATGGCTGAGGTAACCGAGATCCTCTGCCCGATTTGTCATAGGCCGAATTTACGGCGAGCGAAATTTTGTCAGCATTGCGGTCATGACGTTGTGCTGAATAACGATCAGCCGAGTGATGATCGTCGTTACGTCATTACGCGGATCATCAAACGCGGTGGTCAGGGTGCGGTGTATGAAGGGATCGATCAGCACGGTCGAGTATATGCGATCAAAGAAATGCTTGACCGTTTCGCCGATCCGAAAGAGCGGGCCGAGGCGGTTGCGCGTTTTAACGCCGAAGCCGAGCTGTTACAACAATTGCGCCACCCGCGTATTCCACGTGTTTACAGTCACTTCACCGACGAAGGCCGGCATTACCTGACCATGGATTTTATTCGTGGTGAGGACCTCGAACAAATCCTCGAACGAGAGGGGCGAATTGACGAGCAGCGGGTCTTGCGCTGGGCTGATGAGATTTGCGATGTGCTCAGTTATCTGCACGGGAAGGGCTTTATCTATCGCGATATGAAGCCTTCTAACGTGATGATTGAGCCAAGCGGCGATGTGAAGTTAATCGACTTTGGCATCGCAAAACTCTTTAAGCCCACCGAGCGCGGGACGCAAATCGGGACACCGGGCTATGCTCCACCCGAACAGTATCAGGGTCTGGCCACCCCACAATCTGATGTCTATGCGTTAGCGGCCACGTTGCACCACCTGCTTACAGGGCGTGATCCAACCCAAGAGTTACCGTTTTCGTTTCCACCGGCCCGGACACTGGTTCCAACCATCTCGGAACGAACGAGTGCTGCGTTAGAACGGGCACTACAGAAGGCGCCCACCGATCGCTTTGCTACGATGGATGAGTTTCGAGCAGCACTGATCCCCTCTACGAAACCACAACCGGTACAGGTGCGCGTTGTCCCCAAACCGGCACCGGCTGCATCAGCCGCTCGTCCGGCAGTCTCTCCATCGCAAGCTGCACCGGCGACAACAGTCTCTCCTGCTATACCTCAATCACCACCAGCATCGGCAAGCGGCACGACAATTCAATCGCCGAAGGTACCACCGCGTCGATCACCGGCACGGTTTATCGGTTGGTTTTTCGTGCTAGGGTTGATTGGGTTGATCCTGTTGGCTACATTCGCGACGGTGACCCGGCCAGATTGGCTGACACTAATCATCGATCCGGTATCAGGTGACAATACCAATTCGAGCTTCGGTGAACCTCTCCAAGTTACGTATGAGCTAGAGATAACCGTTCCGTCTCATGCTACTGACGAAGAAATTCTTGCCGCTTTCCGAGAGGCTTTTCGTGCACGAGTTCAGCAAGAGTACAGTGGACGGGCGCAGATCAACCAAAATATCCCCATTAGCTACTTTGGAAAACCAGAGCAGATAGAAGAGAGTAATGACCAGATTACCTATCGAGCACGTTTGATCGGTACAATCTGGGTCAGGAAGTGATGGTTGAGACAGGCTGTATGCCACGGTTGTCTCTGCGCTAACTTCCCATTTGCGCTGAAGCGGCTATGCTGTCGCCAGCGAGGACGGATCAACATTCTCAGCCGACCCGACAGCAACGAGGAGTGGTCAGAATGGCGTGCTTCCCCTTCTCTCCGTATGTGGGGGTGAAAGGGGAAAGGTGAGGAGCCAGCCATACCCTGACCTGGCGGGGGGTAAGTGAGGAGGGAGGCCGCCGTACTGCTGCACAGCCACGCTCTGTAACAATGACAGGGGCGCACCGCAGTGCGCCCCTGCTTCGTGTTCGTTGTTGAACGACTACTCTTCAAGCGTTGAAATATCACCTTCGGGCAGACCCAAAGCCCGTGCTCGCAAGACACGGCGCATAATCTTACCCGACCGAGTCTTCGGTAGTGAAGTTACAAACGTGATCGAGTCAGGCCGGGCGATGGGGCCTAATTCGTGCCCAACGTGTGCACGCAGCTTTTCTTCCAGCTCGTGGCTTGGCTCGTAACCGGCACGCAGGATGACGAATGCGTGAATCGCATTGCCCTTTACCTCGTGAGGCAGACCAATGGCCGCAGCCTCGGCCACTGCTGGATGGCTGACCAATGCACTTTCAACTTCGGCAGTACCGAGTCGGTAGCCCGATACTTTAATGACGTCGTCAAGCCGACCGATGACCCAGACGTAGCCATCTTTATCTTTGCGTGCACTATCGCCTGCGGCGTAATACGGCGGCACCTTTTGCCAGTATCCTTCGACGTAACGCTGCGGATCGTTGAGAATCGTCCGCATCATGCCGGGCCATGGAGACTTAATAACGAGCAGACCATCCTCATCTGGCGCGCATGGTGTGCCATCTTCGTGCACGACATCCACTTCAATCCCAAGGAATGGCCGTGTCGCCGAGCCTGGTTTCAGCGGTACCACTGGTGTTGGCGTAATCATGAAATGTCCGGTTTCGGTTTGCCACCAGGTATCCATGATCGGGCAACGGTTGTGACCGATCTTTTCGTAGAACCACTTCCACGCTTCGGGGTTAATTGGTTCACCAACCGAACCGAGCAGGCGGAGCGTACTCAAGTTGTGGCGAGACGGCCAGAGTTCGCCAAACCGCATCAGACCACGAATTGCAGTGGGTGCGGTGTAAAGAATAGTAATACCGTGCTTATCAACCATGCTCCACCAGCGGTCGGGATAGGGATAGTTCGGCGCGCCCTCGTACATAAATGAGGTTGCACCGTTAATCAATGGCGCATACACGATGTACGAGTGACCGGTAATCCATCCCGGATCAGCAGCACACCAGTACCGATCTTCGTCTTTGATGTCAAAGACAAACTTCAGGGTCGTGTACGTCCCGACCATGTAACCGCCGTGCGTATGGACGCCCCCTTTGGGCTTGCCCGTCGTTCCTGACGTATAGAGGATAAAGAGCATATCCTCAGCGTCCATCTCCTCGGTTGGGCAATGACCGTTCGCGATTGGCAAGCCGAGTAGATCATGCATCCAGAAGTCACGCCCCTGCTCCATGGGTACGCCGTGGTTTGTGTGCCGGAAGACAAGGCAGGTTTGTACGGTGGGGGTACGCGACAACGCCTCGTTGACGATCTTCTTCAGCTCAACGATCTTGCCGCGCATGTAGCCACCGTCGGCGGTAATCAGGACCTTGCTTTTAGCGTCAGCCAGGCGGTCGGCCAGCGCCGCTTCTGAGAACCCACCGTAGACCACACTGTGAGCAGCGCCAATCTTGGCGCAGGCCAGCATGCTAAACATCAACTCTGGGATGCGGGGCATGTAGATGGTTACAATATCACCCTTCTTGACCCCCATGCTCTTCAAGACGTTAGCAATCCGCGATACTTCATAATTGAGCTGGTAGTAAGAGTAGGTGCGCTGACTCCCGTCTTCGCCCTCCCAAATCAGGGCCAGCTTGTTCTTGCGCCACGTCTTGAGGTGGCGGTCAATGGCATTGGCGACGATATTGGTTTTACCGCCGACAAACCATTTGTAGAAAGGTTTGTTACTGTCGTCAATCACCTTTTCCCAGGGTTGATACCACTCCAGTTCACCAGCCATATCGGCCCAAAACTCTTCGCGGTGGGTGATCGTCCATTGGTAGAGTTCGTCGTAGGAGTTGAAGCCTTTTTTGCGGGCATAAGCCATTACATTCGATTGCTCAACCAGCGCCGGGTCAGGGTAATACATTTCACTTGTGTCGGGCAGCGCCACTTCGCGAGTCTCGGTCATGAGTCGAACCTCCTTGTTACGTGTTTGCACGGCAGTCTACATATCGTTGTGGATATGCCGATTATAGGCTGTGCCGCGCACTCATGTCAACCAGTCTTCTGTGGATATTTTCACGATAGCGAATGATTGTGATCGGAGATTAAAGATACGGTAAAGTTTTGCCAAATCATTCATGCCCTCACCTTCCCCCCTGGCCCCCGTCCTCTCCCACGCTGCGGGAGAGGACGGGGGGGACGAGCGGAGCGGGGGCGATCCTGCGCCTGTCACCGATACCGCGTTTACACACCCCTCTCCCGCAGTGCGGGAGAGGGGCTGGGGGTGAGGGTGATGGTCGTGCAGGCACGGGACGTGCCTGATGAGAGAGCTGGTTTTTTGATCAGACACTACGAGAGATCGCTGCGCAGTAACTCAATCGCTTCACGCACCATATCAACGGTAGCGTCGTCTTCAATTGTGCTCAAATCACCCAAGTTATCACCTTGATAGACGGCGCGAATGACACGACGCATGATCTTCCCCGACCGTGTCTTGGGCAGCATACTCACAAAGTGCACCGCTTTTGGTGTGGCGATGGGACCGATCCGTTCACGAACCAGTTGCCGGATTTCGTTGGCGATGTCGTCTTGCATCTGCGGTGTAATGTGCTGTTTGAGCACCGCCACCACCAGCACATCTTCGCCCTTCAGCTCATCACGCACGCCGATCACGCTGGCCTCGGCCACTGCCGGGTGGGCCGAAATCACCTCTTCAATCTCGCGCGTTCCTAAACGATGACCGCTTACATTGAGCACTTCATCGGCTCGCCCAAGCATGAACAGATAACCGTCTTCATCTTTGATGGCATAATCACCGGTCATATAGAGGAGTTTGTCTTTGAAGTGTCCCCAGTAGCCTTTTACGAAGCGGTCATCATCGTTCCACAGCGTGAGTAATGTACCGGGTGGAAGGGGGCCATGCTCGACCAGAAAACCTTTCTCGCCCGCCGGTACCGGATTCCCATCGGCATCAACCACCTCAAGCCGATGACCGAATGCCGGTTTGGTTGGGGAACCTGGCTTAATCGGGAGCAACTCGACGCCAACCGGATTGGTGACCATCGGCCAGCCACTTTCGGTCTGCCAGTAGTGATCGATGACCGGTACCCCAAGTGTGTTCGTTGCCCACTCGTAAGTTGGCGCATCGAGCGGCTCGCCGGCAGCGAAAAGGAGTTTTAGCGAACTAATGTCAGCGTCACGCATCCAGTGTTCGGGGAATTTGCGCAGTGCGCGCAAGGCAGTCGGCGCAGTAAAGACATGCGTGACCCCGTACTTCTCGATTACGCGCCACCAGACACCGGGATCAGGATGATCCGGACGCCCTTCGTAAACTACCGTCGGTACACCCTTGAGGAGGGGGGCATAGACGATGTAAGAATGGCCGACGACCCAACCAATATCGCTGGTGCTCCAGAAGACATCACCGTCACCGCAGTTGTAGATGGTACTCATACTGGCGTAAAGGGCTACCATGTAGCCGCCTGTATCACGTACCACTCCTTTGGGTTTGCCGGTTGTGCCTGAAGTGTAAAGAATGTACGAGGGATCGGTGCTAGCGACCGGTACCGGTTCGACATACCGTTCACCACGTTTCGCCAGTTGCTCATACCAGTCAAGATCGCGTCCTTTTTGCAATTCAACCGGCACCAAACCGCGATTTAGAACCAGTACATCGCGTACACTATCGGTATTAGCCTCGGCAAGCGCCTTATCGACAATTTCTTTCAGCGGTACTGGTTGACCTTTGCGCATACCTGCATCCGCAGTTACGATCAGCACCGGTTCGGCGTCGTCGATCCGCGATGCAAGTGAAGTAACCGAGAAACCGCCAAACACCACCGAATGAATGGCCCCAATTCGGACACATGCCAGCATTGCAAAGATGGCTTCGGGCACCATCGGCATGTAAATGATGATCCGATCACCCTTCCGTACACCTAGATTGCGGAACAGGCCGGCCAGTCGATTGACTTCGCGGTATAGCTCGAAGAAGGTCAGCGTGCGTGATTGACCGGTTTCCGCGCTCTCCCAAATGAGAGCCGCCTGCCCACGTCGTTTGCCAAGGGCGTGACGGTCAACCGCGTTGTAGCACAGGTTTGTTTCACCGCCAACAAACCAGCGCGTGAACGGCGGATTACTGTTGTCAAGTACCTTCTCCCATGGTTTAAACCAGTGTAGTTCAGCGGCGAACTCTGCCCAATACGCTTCTGGCTCTTCAATCGATCGGCGATAGACGGCTTCGTAGCCCACGGCGATCCTCCTCTGCGAGTTTGCAATCGTATTTTGAGGGAAACAAAATAGTTGCTCTATTATACCATCGCCGAGTCACAAATAGCACAGGTTGGGTCGGGGATAAGCTCCTCCGAAACGCATCTAAGCTATGTTTACGGCTGGTTCAGGCTGAAGGACGAGCAATCTATGTTGCCATCCGGGTGTGGATGAATAAGATGAATTGAGAGCTCCTATCCACATATCGAAGATGGCGGGCAAGCGGTCAATAGTATAGTGGTCAACGCGGCCCCTTGTCTTTTCGTAAATAGGTGCGGAAAAGAATCTAGTAGTGAAAGCTGTGAAAGTTTATTATATATAGATGCTAAAGCGAAGAATACCACTTGTTCATCTGCTCCTGTTAAGGTATGCTATGTGCTGAATGATCTGGCTGCGGTTTACCTCCTGTTCTGGGGTTGAGATATTGCAAGCCAGCCATGGGAATCGTGCAGTTGTGTGTCGAACATCCTCCGTTTGAACGGAACCCTGATCCTGGCTTTTTATCTCCCTTCATTCCCACTGATGTAGGCTAGCGGCCATCGATTACAAGCAACATCATGATCACAGAAAGAAACAACAGTGTCAGACAAAAAACTGGACATTCGGATTAAGTTTTTGCTGATCGGTGCAGAGGCGCTGTTTGTTAGCATCCTTGGCCTCATGCGCCTTTTAATTTTGGGCTGGCTGGCTTTGATTTTTGGAATTTTTCTGATTGTGGCATGGATGGGTTTTCATATAGTCTTGATGACTGCATTTATTCTAAGTTTAAGATCAAGGATCATAGATTGGGTGCTCTATGGCGCCGTCCATTTGTTTTACATGCTGGCGTGGTTATTTCAATACGATGCTGACGATCTACGCATATGGTGGGTAATTCAACTTTTGCCTTTCACCGGTGGTTTGGAGCCATTTCTAAATGAATGGGGTGGAACTCTGTTTTTAATAATGGCCGCGGCTACTTTTATTTGCTATGTGATTATCTTCATTCTACTCATTGTTCGGATCGTGCAATTTCTGGTGTCTCTCAATAAGGATACAAAGGATACACAAACCACATAGGCTTTCAGACAGAAGCTACTTCATCCATCTCTCTACGTGGATATATCTACACTCAGTGATACAAGAGGTTCGTTGTGCAGCGTGCGAAAATCACACTTCCGCACTGTTGTGTTGCATACCGGACAGTTTTGTACTGATGAAGCTGCTGATGACCACCACTACAATACTGATCAGTGCCCGATCAAAAGAGTGCCTGGTCTGCCTGTTCGACTGTGCGTGTACTATGTCCTTACCTGCGCAATCCTGCGGGCGTATCGGTTCATTTCCTTCACAGGGAAACGTTCCATCTGGCTCTAGAATCAGTCATGCCAGAAATGCGCTAACCAGTTCGGCAACCGCTGCTGGTTGTTCCAGATGAACGGCATGTCCGGCATCGGGTACAATGGCGTGACGGGCATGAGGCATCAGTTCGGCCATACGAGTGGCAATTGCACAGAACTTGGGATCGAGTGCGCCTGTGATCAAGAGGGTAGGGGTAGTGATGGTTGGTAATATCTCCCACAGCGATGGTTGCCGCCCAACACTCATCCCGCGTAAAGCGTTGGCGTAGCCGATTGCACTACCGGCCAGGCGTTGTTTGCGTTGCGCTTCACGAACAGCGGCTGGCAGTCGCTGTTGGCTGGCAAACAGCGACTGCGATTCCCAAAACTCAACGAACCATTCCAGACCTCCGCGCTCAATACGCTCGGCCAGTTCTTCATCACTCGCCAAACGTGAAGCTCGTTCGGCTGGGTCAGCCAATCCTGGTGAAGCGCCAATCAAGACCTGCCTGCCGACTCGCTCTGGTGCGCTGGCCGTGAGCAGTAACCCAATCCGTCCCCCCATCGAATAGCCCAGCAGATCGGTACGCGCAACACCGAGCTGGTCGAGTAAAGCGAGGAGATCGCTAACACACTGTTCGATAGCGTAGCGTTGCGGATCAGACGGCACGGCACTGGCACCATGTCCGACCAGATCGATCATTATCAACGTGCGGTGCTGGCTCAGCGCCGGTACCAGTGCCTGCCATGTCTGACTGCTGCCGGTGAAGCCATGGATCAAGAGCAGCGCCGGGCCGTTACCGGCTATTTCGAAGGACAAATAGATGTCGTTAAGTGTGATCTTCATTGTTCTCCTGTAACCTGATACGATAGTCATTATCTTATCATACTGGCGACCGTTGCTATGATGCTGGGGTGAGAGGGAATGCGTTGCAAAGTCCTTTCTGTTGGGCAATAGTGACAGAGGTGAGAGGTGAGAGGTGAGAGGATTGAACGAGAGGGGCAGGTCGTCAACCTGTCCCCCCTTTTCTCCTTCCTCGCGCCGTCTGGCAGAGAACAGTACAGGGTGAGCAGTCGTTTTCATCACTGCGAGAGCGAATTCCCCCTTCCCCTCTCTGTGTGAGAGCGGCAGGGGGGAAGGTGAAGGCGCCCCCCCTTCCTCTCCCGCAGCGTGGGAGAGGAAGGGGGCAGGGGGGAAGGTGAGGGGAGGGATACATATTTGCTCTCACCCGAATACTGGCGGCATATGTTACACTGGATGTACAAAGACCATAATGCGCAGGCTTTTGATCGCCTGAATTTCTGAATTAGCCTGCGCAGGAGCAAAGATATGACCACGACTCCGGCTAATGAACAATCGGCATCACCTACCGCCGGTACGGTTGTGTACGAACGACCGGTACTTCCGCTGCTTGATAGTGTCTTGTTTCCACAGATGCTGGCTCCGCTCTTGGTAAGTGATGAGCGGGCGATCAATGCAGTTGAACAGGCTGCCGCCAGTGATAGGCTGGTACTGGCGGTGGCCGTGCGTGGCCCGGCGGCTGATACAAACGTTGGACTTGAAGACCTTTACACGGTCGGGGTTGAGGCAGTTGTGCAGCGCCTACGCCGCTTGCCCGATGGCACACTCAGCATTGTGCTCGAGGGGCGCCAGCGCATGCAGATTGTCAGTGCGGTAGCCGAATACCCGGCGCTGCGTGTACTGGCAACACCACTCGCTACGCCGCCGCTCGATGAAGATGACGCGCTGATGGTCGAGGCGCTGAGTCGTACTATTCTGACCACCTTCGAGAAGATCGTGCGTCTATCGCGGAACCTGCCCGATGATGCGTATCTTTCCGCGCTTAACAGTGCCGAACCAGGCGAATTAGCCGATATTATTGCTTCGCTGCTCCCGATTTCTATTGAAGACCGGCAGCGTATTCTCGAGCTAGTTGATATTGAGCAGCGGTTACGTCAGCTTGAGATTCTGCTGGCGAAAGAGCTGGATCTCCTCGAACTAGAAAATCGCATTCACAGTCAGGTGCAACAAGAGGTTGATCGCAGCCAACGCGAACTCTTCCTGCGAGAGCAGTTGCGGGCGATCCAACGCGAACTCGGCCAAGAAGACCCGTCGCGTCGGGAACTTTTCCTCTTGCGTGAACGGGCAGCGGCTGCCGGTTTACCAGCCCATGCGATGGCGCGCTTTGAAGAAGAGTTGGCACGGCTTGAATTGATTTCGCCGATGTCTCCCGAACACGGGATGCTGCGCACCTATCTTGATTGGTTGCTTTCACTACCGTGGAGTAATGCCAGTCCAGAGAATCGCGATCTGCGGGCAGCGGCAGCAGTCCTTGAACGGAACCACTACGGGTTGCGGAAAGTCAAAGATCGTATCCTGGAATACATCGCAGTGCGCCAATTGGCCGGTCCGTCAAAACGAGCGCCCATTCTCTGTTTCGTTGGTCCGCCGGGCGTAGGCAAAACCAGCCTTGGTCAGAGTATTGCCGAAGCCCTTGGACGGCGCTTTGTCCGTTTGAGTCTGGGTGGTGTTCACGACGAAGCCGAAATTCGTGGTCACCGACGCACCTACATCGGTGCGCTACCCGGTCGGATTTTGCAGCGGATGAAGGTCGCCGGTACGATCAACCCAGTCTTTATGCTCGACGAAGTAGACAAACTGGGAAGCGATTTTCGGGGTGATCCGGCAGCAGCGCTACTAGAGGTGCTTGATCCTGAACAAAACAGCACGTTCAGCGATCACTACCTCGATCTTCCCTACGATCTCAGTCAGACCCTCTTCATTACAACGGCGAATGTCGCCGAGGATATTCCCGACCCACTCCTCGACCGAATGGAGCTGGTGGAACTCCCCGGCTACACCGAAGACGAAAAGCTCCATATCGCTCGTCGTTTTCTCATTCCGCGTCAGATGACCGATAGTGGCTTGCCGCCAGCGACTATTCGGTTTGGTAACCAGACCATCTCCACCATTATTCGCCACTACACATACGAAGCCGGGGTACGCAACCTCGAACGCGAGATTGGTGCTATCTGTCGCAAAATCGCTCGCCGGATTGCCGAAGGGAAGCGCTATCCGCGTCAGATTACGCCACGGGCACTGACCAAACTGCTCGGCCCGCCGCGCTTTGAAATCGGCAAAGTTGATCCGGTCGATCAGGTAGGGGTGGCGATTGGTATGGTCTACACCAGCGCCGGTGGCGACATTATGCCGGTTGAAGTGGTATTGATGGACGGCAAGGGCAATCTGCTTCTCACCGGGCAGCTCGGCGAAGTGATGCAGGAATCGGCGCAGGCTGCGCTCTCGTTTGCACGGGCGAACGCCAGTCGGCTGGGGATTGAGATTCGTCATTTCGACAAAATTGATATTCACGTTCACGTTCCCGAAGGTGCGACACCTAAAGATGGCCCATCGGCTGGAGTAACAATTGCCACGGCCCTCGTTTCGGCATTGACCGGGCGGAGCGTGCGCCATGACATAGCCATGACTGGTGAAATTACATTGCGAGGTCGCATCTTGCCGATTGGCGGGGTTAAAGAGAAAGTCCTGGGCGCGTACCGGGCCGGTATCCGCGAGATCATCTTACCGAAGCGCAATGAACACGATTTGGTCGAGATTCCCCAAACATTGCGGCGACACCTGAAGATTCACCTGATCGAGCGGATTGAACAAGCGCTTGATCTGGTGTTGGGGCCGCCACCGCCGAAAGAGCCGCGGCGAGCGCCACGGGTTATTCCGCGCCGTGATCGCGATGAGGAGTAATGCAAGCCATCTGCTTTGCGCGCAGCGTTCTCATTCGTGGCTCACTATCGTTAGCTTTGGAGCCGGTGCCTGTTCCGGATTATCCAGCACGGCTGTTACCGCGGTTGCCAGCGCATTCAGATCGATCCCGCGATAGTGCAATGGCAACCGGTGCAGCCGACGTTGGGCTTTGGCCCAGTTGAGACGAAGACCACGATAGTTCCCCTGTTGCCACTTCACCAGCGCGGCTGCGGTCTGGATCAACGTCTTGTAAAACTCGGCGTCTGTGCCCTGCGCCGCTCGCCAGCATATTTCCCACTGTTCGTGGGCGTGCCAGTATGCCCCTTGATTGAAAAGCTGAATCCCGACGCTGAACGGATCTTCTGCTACGGAAGGTTGTTCGTCGTGAATGGTCATAATGAGCCTCGACAGGTGTCTTCATCTGAACGTAGGTCGCTTCAACATGTTCGGATGTTGGTCATATTCGCCAATACATATCGTTCACCTGCAACGTTAGCCCAAAAGCACGCGCCACCAGCCTTGTGTGCCAGGAAAGCATTGGTGAAACCGGCGCACGCTCCCTGTTGTTAGAGGGGTAGAACCTGCCCCAGGCGATACATTGGTTGTTATCTGCTCACGACACGGTCAGCAGCACCTCAAGCGTTTGCCGGGCACAGGCTTCCCACGTAAACAAACGGGCACGAGCCAGACCACGCTGACGCAACGTTTCGCGCAGCGTTGCATTGTCGATCATCTGCATGATTGCGGCAGCAATCGCATTGGTATCGAGGGGATCAACCAGCAACGCCGCTTCACCGGCCACTTCAGGCAGTGACGAACTGGTACTGGTAATGACCGGGGTGCCGCACGCCATTGCCTCGATCACCGGCATGCCAAAGCCTTCGTAGAGCGATGGAAAGATAAAACACAGCGCACCAGCCAAAAGCGCAGGCAGTTCGCTGTCGGCAACGTATCCGATAAAATGGACGTAATGCGTGATTCCTAACTCCTGCGCCCGACGTTCAATTGGAGCACTTAGCCAACCACGTTTGCCGACGATCACCAGATCGATCTCATATCCGGCGGCTAGGGTTATTGCCAGTGCCTCGATAACCCGGGTCAGATTTTTGCGTGGTTGCACGGTGCCGATGTAGATGAGATAGGGACGTTGCTGTAAGCCATAACGAGCCTGCACGTCGCTGATCAGATGGGAATCGGCAGGTGGCCTGAATGTCTCACTCAAACCGTGATAGGTAACTGTAATCCGCCCTGGATCAACACCGTACCACGTCACCAGATCGTGTTTCGTTGCTTGCGAGACGGTGAGTACGTGACGGGCCGCACGGACGTTCCAGCGGGTCGTCAGTTCGAGTTCGAGGCGACGGCGGGCGGTATGGGCTTCCGGGAATACGCGGAACCCTACGTCGTGAATGGTAACGACCGTCGGTGGGTGGATGAGAGGGATCACATGGGCTGGTACAAAGAGCACATCAGGGCGAGCGAGCCAGCTTGTCGGACCAAGCCGGAGGTGTGTCCAGAGACGCGGGAGACGAATATCGCGTACTGTTGTGCGTGGACGCAAAGGCGGGAGTCGTTCACATCCACCATTGGTATACAAGCGGAAGCTAACATCAGCAGGTGCGATCCGATCAAGAGCCGCAATCACTTCATAACTGTACCGTTCAGTACCGGTACGTTGCTTCATCGTCACCCGACTGGCATCAATATCGATGATCTTCATACTGCTCTGTGGTAGCATGCAGAGGGCAACATTTGTCATCTGGAGTGTACCATGAATTATCCGTTCGTCTATCCTGGTGCAATACACATGCACACGACCTATTCTGATGGCTCGGCGACCTTTCCGCAACTGATAGCGGCTGCCCATGAAGCAGGGCTACGCTGGATCATCGTGACCGATCACGACACACTGGCCGGTCTGCCGTTTGCCGGATGGCACGACGATGTCCTGGTGATCGTCGGTCACGAGATCACACCCGATCATAATCACTTCCTGGCCCTCAATGTGGATACCGTGATCAGCAATGAATTGCCGCCGCAGCAGTTCATCGATGAAGTGTACCATCGCGGAGGCTTCGGCATCATTGCTCACCCCGATGAGCGAGTTCGTAATTCGTTCAAAGACATTTATCGCTGGGATGACTGGACGATTGATGGGCCGAGTCAGCGTGAAGGGCGAGTGGTTGGGTTAGAGCTGTGGAATCTCATGAGCGACTGGAGTGAACATCTCACCGACCGCAACAAGCTGGCACTTATACTAAACCCGCGTCTTGGTCTGAGTGGTCCAACGCTAGCGACGCTGGCCTGGTGGGATCGGCTCAATATGGTTGGCCGACGTACCTTTGGGATTGGCGGAGTCGATGCTCATGGCTTCAAACGTCAGGCGCCGTGGGGTGAGATTGAAGTCTTCCCCTACCCGTGGATGTTTCGCACGCTGACCAATTACCTCTTGCTGCCTGAGCCGCTCAGTCACGATGCGACAATTGCCACCAATCAGGTCTATGCTGCGTTAACAGCCGGTCGTTGCTATTTCGTCAACCGGCTCGACGGTGATGCGCCATCAATAGTTTTTCGGTTAAGCCGACCGAATGCCCTGGCCGAACTGGGGGATACGCTCAGTCTGACCGATAGCCCTCTTCTGGTTGAAGTTGATGTCGGCGCCGATGCCTATGTTCGTCTGATCGTGAATGGCGAGGTCATGACCAGTGGCGTGCGACGGATACGCCAAACAGTTACCGACGATGGTGTCTATCGCGTGGAAGCTTACTGGGGTGGGAAACCCTGGCTCTTTACTAATCCGATCTTCGTGACTCCCTGAGTCTGGTAGACCGGCGTACCCGCTACAAGGCCTTGGAACATGTTCTCCTGCGTGCAAGGGGTAATGGCGTGCTCCGAGATGGGCGCTTGCCATCCCTTCACCGCAGAATGCAGGCCTTCACCCTGCCCACACAAACGAGCGGATCAGGCTCTGAAACCCGCTGAATCGCTGGCAACAGGACAGTATGGCAATACGTCTCCTGGACATGCATCGCATTTGCTCATACAATACCGCTGTACAGTCATCATTCTTGTTCTTAGAAACCTGTATCATTTATGGTGATCCCCGTTCTTACGCTGCTCATCGTTGCAGCGACAATCATTGGTATTGCCGTTGGTCGCTGGCCGCTAATTCGCGCCGACCGTACCACAATTGCGCTGATCGGGTCGGCACTTCTGCTTGGCATTGGCGCCATCTCGCTCGAAGAAGCCTACGCTGCGCTCGATCTGGATACCATCCTCTTACTTTTCGGCATGATGGTCATCAACGGCAGTCTCTTTCTCTCCGGCTTCTTCGGCTTTATTACGCAACGAGTCGTACAATTCGCCCGTGGTCCACGCTCATTATTAGCCCTGGTCATTGGGGCGAGCGGCGTATTATCGGCGCTCTTCCTCAACGACACCATCGTGATCATGATGACGCCAATCGTCCTCGAGGTAACTCGCTCGTTACGTCGCAACCCGCTACCCTACCTGATCGGTCTGGCGGTAGCGGCGAATATCGGTTCAACTGCTACCATTACCGGTAATCCACAAAACATCATCATCGGTAACGCTTCTAAAATCCCCTACCTCGATTTCGCCATCGCTCTGACCCCAACTGCCCTCATTGGGCTGGTGATCTGTTGGGTGATTGTCATGCTCGTCTATCGTGACGAATTCCAGGGCGGTACCCTCACTGCTCCTGATATTCTACGCACACGGATCTACCGTCCGCTCCTTCGCAAAGCAGCGCTGGTCATCAGCTTCATGCTGATCGCATTTCTCATCGGTGTACCGGTACCGCTGGCGGCATTTTTAGCGGCGGCCATCCTGCTTACCACACGGCGCTTACGTCCTGAGCGCGTGTTCAAAATCATCGACTGGAACCTTCTCACCTTCTTTGCCGGACTTTTTGTGGTTACACACGCACTCGATGTTCAAGGTTGGACGGAACGTCTCTTTATTACGCTGCGCCCACTGGCTCAGGCTGGGATGGTACCGTTCGGTATCGTATCGGTCATTCTCTCGAATCTGATCAGTAATGTACCGGCCGTGCTCTTGTTACAGGGATTAGTACCGGCGTTTGCCGATCAACAGCGAGCCTGGCTAACGTTAGCGGCAACAGCAACCCTGGCCGGCAACCTGACGTTGCTCGGTTCGGTCGCCAACCTGATCATGGCCGAACTAGCCGCACGCTGGGGAGTACGGGTAACCTTTAGCGCGTATCTGAAGGTCGGTCTGCCGGTAACCATCTTGACTGTCATCGTGAGTCTGGTACTAGTTTGAAAAAAGGTGGCAGCGGTACCGTGCTCACCAATTGCTGGCGCACGTGGCTGGCGAGAGGTTCCTGGCGCAAGAGTCTGGTATTGGTGCGCGTAAAAGATGGTCGTGCTGTCGCATCACTCATACTTGCACGTAAAGAACGAGTATGGTACACTCGGGAAGGATACGCCCTCGTAGCTCAGGGGATAGAGCAGCAGTTTCCTAAACTGCGTGTCGTGCGTTCGAGTCGCACCGGGGGCGCCAGCAGCAAACGTGGGCAGAGCGATGTAGCTCTTTGCCCACGTTTGGTTTTGGCGTAGGTCAACGAGCGATCAAATATAGCATAACCGGCCAGGGTTCGATTACCATCCGCTATCACGCTCAAGAGCATGTCGGTTCGCAGCGAGCCGATCCTACTCAAAGCTTCATTAGTCGTGAAGCGACTGAATTCATTCAGACAGTTGCGCAAACTGCCGTACAACAGGTGCGCCGGGCGGCAATGATGTGACAGCCTGTCTGGTCAAGGCAACCAACAACAGCAGACAACACCCCCACCACGATGAGCCAAACACTCCATAAGCCAGGCGGGTATATTCTGGTAACAAATCAACGGTAAAAGGAAATATATCGGCTACTGCGTACAGATACAGCCCAATCAAGGCCGGTGTTGAAACAGCCGAGTAAAGGAGGACGGGCCAGTGTTGGTTTGCAGTTGCCATGATCATAAACGGCAACACCCACAACACATATTGCGGTGAGATACCTGCATATACCACATAAAACAACAGGAACACGATCGTTGCCTGCATTGGCAAGGTAATGTGAAACCGACTCATATACCACACCGCCCATCCGTACAGACCAAGAAAACCGTAAGCCGACAGCGAAATCACTTGCAGAGTCATATCAACCGGAAAACGTTCACCGGTAAGCGGGACATAGATTGTGCGGACCGGGACCATCACACCGAGCAGGGCATGTCCACGATAACCAAACAACTCGCGAATCACGGCTGCGGCATCGGCGAGCAGAAATGGGATGAGCAGGAAGAGCACCGGTAGTATGGCGTAGAGGATGAAGTGAATCTGGCGAGACAATGATGGTTGCTGACGGGCAAACATGGGTAGCAGTAAGACCGGAAATGACTTTAGCGCAATGCCAATGCCGAGCGCACCGGCTGCCCGTCGCCAGTGGTGTTCGGTGAAAAGCATCGCCAGTGCTACCCCACAGACAGGGAGAGCATCGAACTGACCGTGCCAGCACGAGATGATGATCGATACCGGATTCAGGGCGTAGAGTGCGGCGGCTAACAACGCACGCTGGGGGAATTGCGTGTGACGCCGGACGTACCTCCAGATAATAGCCACCATCGCAACATCGGCAATGATGATGGGGAGGCGAATTGCCAGTGAAAACGGCAAGACACCTTGCCAGTGAAGCCACAATGCAGTCATTTCAAAGCCGACCCACACCGGCGGGTACGGATATATGCCCGGCGTATGCGTGTATAGACCAAACATCCCCCGTTGATGAATAATCTCCGCTACGTGTTGATAATTATGGATATCGATAATATCACGTGCAGATAAACTTGCGCATAAACGCACGACACCGGCCAGGATCAGTAACCAGGCAATACGCGACATCAGCATCAATCTCCTGTTCGTCTCCGTGCTCTCTGTGGTGAGAACATTACCTTTGCCGACACTCACCACAGAGCACACAGAGTACGATCCATCTACTTTTCGTCTCCGTGCTCTCTGTGGTCTCTCAAGAGCGTGTGATACACAGTCAGACCAATTGTGAGTAACCAGGTTGCGAGTAGCCCATAATGCTTTTGATAAAAATAACGTAAACTGTTGCGGTAATGATGACTGGCAACACGGGCAGCAGACCAGCTTTGCCCGCCAAGATGAACGACAGCGAAGGTAGGGATATACATCACTTTCCAACCAGCTTTCCGCATTCGCAGACACCAGTCGTTATCTTCAAAATAGAGGAAGAAGTGTTCATCGAGCAGACCGACCTGCTCGAATGCGGCCCGCCGCACACACATACACGCCCCTGAAACCCAATCCACTTCCAGAGGTGACCGGACACCCCAATCGTGCAGATCACCACGCCTGAACAGCCGGTAAAGACCACGTTTGGAGAGGTAAGGTAATGTCGGATCGTTACCATATGCGAAGGCTTGGGGTGCCCCGCTAGCCGTTAACAACTGCGGCGATAAGATAGCAGCCTGGGGATATGCTTCAAGCAGCGCCGGCAAACGGACCAATGTCGTAAAAGGAGCCAGTACGTCACTATTCAGAAGGATTACTGCCTGACCGGATGCCAGGCGGAGGCCGAGATTATTACCGGCAGCAAAACCCAGATTCTCTTCACTACAGATAACCTCTACCTGTGGAAACTCCCGCCTGACTGCCGGTACCGTCTCGTCGTGTGAGGCGTTGTCAACCAGAATGATTTGCCAACCGGCCCGATCCGCTTCTGTCGCAAACTGTCTCAGACAGTTAAGTGTTAACTCACGGGTGTTGTAGCTGAGGACAATGACCGAAGTCTTCATCTGCGACCTTTGTGTCTTGACTGGCAATAAACCTGTGGATGATGGTACCACGTTTCGCAGCAGGATAGGTTTCTGGTGGTGGTCAGCAGGTCTCCGATGTTCGATAGCGATTGATCTACTAATGAACGTGACGAACGCACGGTGATCCAAACTGCCTGGGACAGGTGAGAACCTGACTGTGACAGTGGGATATGCACTGTGCGCCAATTGTATTGATAACGTCTCATGCCATACCAAATGTTGCTAAGCAAACCTCTGGATCATTGACACGGATCGTGTCACTCCCATCTGTTCACCGCCTTCCTCGTGTTGACGTATGAGTTTGATGGGATGGTTGTACACGGGTTACCCAGACAAGGTTGAGGAAGGGTGCTATGAACTACTGAAGCCATGCTTCAGCAGTTCAAACGTCCTGATTATATCCAGACAATAACACAAGCCCCATACCCAATCAATGCCCCCAATACCAGAAGTGGAGCGAATATACTACCAGGTGCACCAGTGCTGTAACTGGCAAGGGTAAGGAGCATGCGCATTGTGAGAAAACCCAGAACAGACTGCATGCCGATTTGTCCTAACAAAATATGCTCGGTAAAGCGATGACCACCCCCAATAAATTCTGGATACCAGAAACCAGCCAGATCTACGATTGCCCCGATGACAGCCGTGTAGAAAAGTTTCTGGCGTTGGTTTAAACGATCAACCAGGCTCAGCCCTCCGACCAAAGCTTTATTGAAGAGAACACCAACCAGGCCACAGACAACCCCTAACGCAGCAAACATCGCTAGGGTGTGCAACGGCTGAATTGAATGATCGGGGACAATAAATACTGGTAATTGCCCGGTAAACAGGCGACTAACCACATTCCCAACCACAGCCGCTACAAATGCAGCACTAAAGACCGTCGGACGGAAATCTCGTTGTAGTTCTTCTAACACAAAAATCAGACCGGCCAGCGGCGCGTTAAAAGCGGACGCAAGACCGGCTCCTGCTCCAGCCGCAATTAAGGTCAGACGCTCGCGTGGCCCGCTGTGAAGCATTGCAGCAACACCGGCCAACAGCACCACCGATCTGAACGCTCGGCCCCTCACGACCTAACACTAATCCGCTTCCAAGGGCCAAAACACCCCCGATCAACTTTACCGAAATGATACGCTGCCATCGTAGATCACGTAGACGGTGTAGTACAGCTTCAATGTGAGGAATCCCACTGCCGGCAGCCTCTGGTGCATAGCGCTGCGTGAGCCAGACAGCTAGAGTCGCACTACTGACCACCCATAGTATTGTTAGCAACCATCCAAAGGGCACCTGCTGGAAAGACTCTATCATTACCGTGCGTAATCCATCAGCAACACCAATAAGCCAGCAGAAAAGAGTAGTATAACCACCAGCCAGCAGTCCTACTACCATCGCTAGCGGGAGTAATCGTCGTCGCTGTTGTCGTTGATCGAGGTATTCGGCTAACTCATTGGCCAAAACTTTTGGTTCAGAAACGGGAGCTGTGCTCATACCTTTATCGTTCCGCTGCAGGATCTCGGTTATCGTATGCAAGCAGTCCAATCACCGTGAAGGTGTCACCTCTTCACACACCTGACGCAGGCGTATCATTTGGGCCTGGGCGTCCAGTTTCATCAGCGGGGCAATCGTGAGCGGCCAAATGAGATCAAGACCAGGCACACGCAAGCGGTACTCAATGCGATTGTGGATAAGCGTTTGATCAGGATTTTCCTGCGACGGGAACCACTGCCAGGCATCAAACCCTTCCCAGAAGCCGTCGAATGCCCAGAGAATCAGGCCCGGTCGTCGTTCAACGACGAGATAACCGGCTTCTAGCAATGGCCCTACACCGGTTAGCCGTAACCGCCAGCGCGCACCGGTCGCGAAGTTCCAGCCGTCGAGCGGTATAAATTGCACGGCTGGCGACATCCAGCGTTTCATCAATGCCTCATCGGTCATAACTGTCTCGACACGATCCATCGCGGCATGAACCACCACAAATTCTTCGAGCAGATGTGGAAAAGCAGCTTCCATCGTCGTATCCTTTCACGAGCCGGTCGGTAGCGACCAGATACCAAAATTGTCGAAGTGAACCTCAACCCCACCTTCTTCGCGGTAGCAGGCCGTTGAAACGCCAACCCGTCCGGCGCCAAAGGTGGTATCACGGAGATCGGCAGCCAGTGCGCCGTTCACGAACAGCCGAATCCGATCACCTTGTCTGATGACACGTAGCCGATTCTGCTCACTGATGCGGGCCAAGCGACGTGGATCACCTTCGGCTAACACAACCGGTTCGCCTTCGGTTGTGATCGCCGAGAGGCGGTAATAGTCAATGAAAAATTCAAACTTGTAGAAGCCAACATTCCGTTGCTCGGCAAAAATCAAACCGCAACTACCATTCTCTCCACCACGGAAGATTTGACAATCGACTTCGCTCATAAAATCAGTGAATGAGCTGAGTTCGTACAGTTCATACGATGTGCCACGTCCAGTCCACAATACCTTAAATACACCATCTTCGATCAGGTCAAGTTCAATCTCTTGAAATTCTCCGGTAAACCAGGCATTCCTGTTATCAACAAATTCATCGTAAAAGACTTGTCGCGCATGAGCGAAGAGTGTACTGACTTCAGCGTCGAGTGCTGCTGCCGTTTGCGTAGGGGCAATCTCTGTCAATGCCTGGGCCGTCTGTGCCTGTGCTATTTGTGCCAGTGCAGCAGCACCAAGAGGTGTCGGCTGACCGATGATTCCACCGATAGCGGTCGCCGATGCTTTCTGGAGTACGAAAGTGGTAGTGCGAGCAGGAGAAGGCGTCAGCACTGTCGCCACCGATGGCGGCGCTGCTTCAGGTGAGCGAAATAATTGGATAAGAAACGCACGACTCCCAATGACAACTAGAGCTAGTAGAGCAACAGCCATAATGATCCAGCGCCATCTGCCTGTCTGAGCGGAGGCGATGCTGGAAGATGGTGCGGGTGGAGTTTCCGATGGTAGCGGTATTTGTGGTGGTTCCGACAAACGGTTACCACAATTGGGGCAAAAACGCCCGGTAGACGCGACTGGCGAACCACATTGTGGGCAAGATCGTTCTGAAGACATAGCTTTTGCGCCTCACGCTGTTCAATTCTTAAACCTGTCGTGCACCGGCAAGACTCACTCCGGCCAGACTCCCGCCAACGATCCGCACCGGCAACCCGATCAGAGACTGGTATTCAGCCGTGATCCGTTGGATATCGCCTTCGGCGTCATTGCGCCCCAATACTACGAGTGTCGCCTGCGTTGCAGCTACCGGCTGGCGTACTCCCAGAATGGTTGATGCGACCAGACGTTCGGCTAAGGCTTGTGCGTGCGGGTCGATCAACCCAAGTGCTGCTTGTTCCCAGTGGCTTTGGGTGAGTAATTCCCCAATCAGATGCACATCCTCCTCGCGTTGTAGTCGGCTTGCCGCAGCACGCAACAGGGCCAGGATAAGCCGCGATCGCTGCTGTTCAGCAAGGACAAAGCTGGTTAATGCGGAAGGTGTCATCTGCTCGGTCGTCGCGCCGGTTGTAACGCTCGTGTGCGCAGGGAGTCGGTCACGTAGGTAGCGTATAAAATCCGTGAGACGCAGTGAAGCCAGGATTGCTCCCTCTTGACCCTGCGGAAGGTCAACCGCTGTTACTAGCTCAGCGACAAGGCGTTCCGCGAGCGTTAATGCGGAACGCAGGCGAAATGGTGGTTGACGAGGTTCATCACCGACGCGAATCGTCCAGATGGCACAACCTGGCGGCAGATGAACATTCCCGCCGATCAGGGCCTGATGTGGCTGAACAACCAGTACTTCATTGGCCGGTGCGCAAACAGTCGTTAGCGTGCCGATCAATTCCAACCCGCGACTGTCGAGATGATACAAACCCTCGGCGCAGGTAATCGCCAGCTCGCGTGGCGCAAGGTGAACATTGTAGGCGGTCACCAGAGCCTGCGCGACCGCAGCGATAACCGTAGCAGCACTTGCTTCACCGGCGAGTGGATGTAAAAGCAGCCGTGCACCCCCACCAAACCGCACAAACTCTTCGCGCATCAGGGCAACCCAAGCCATTAGTGCTGGCCCCCACCACGAACTGCGCGGTGGACGATGACGATCAATCTCGCTGACGGCATCTGCATATTCGTGCGGCCCCGATGACAGAAACAAGGCAGTGCAAGGAATGGATTCAGTCCGTTGCCACACCCGAATCCGAATAACCGGTTCAGGATCAGGCTGAAGTGCTACCAACACCCCGCCACCGGTTGGCCAGAGTAGCGTATGGATTCCGGTTTCGGCAACTACCCCACCACACAGATCAACCCAACCCGGTGCACGTACCACGGTTATAGAGCGGTCACGGTCGAAAAAACCACCCCGCTCGGCACGCACACGTTGCAAAAAACGCTCAAATTCAATAGCCACAAGCAGGGTCCTATGCTACATGTTCAGCCACAATCGCCGCACCAAGCGTTGCGGTAAGGTCGGGAAAATGCAACCCCTTCAGGGTAACGGCACAGATCCCTTCGCCCCGGCGCATTAGCCGATCAATCACGCGCTGATCACCTGAATCTGGACCACGTAGCACAATGGTACTTTCACCCAACGGAATGCGCACCTCAGCGGGAGCTGCCTGGGGTGTGATCCCCAACAACATCGCATAGCGGCCAGCACTTGCTATGGGATTGGTTACTGCTACAATCACTTCGGCAATACCCCGCGCACCATTACTGTGCCCCCAAAAATCAGCATCAGGCACCCGCAACGAACGATCGGTTACATCACCGCACAAAAATGGGAGATCGGGACTGGGCGGCCATGCCGTCTCCCAGGCCAGGCTGAGACCATCAGGTCGGATGCGACCACCGGGAACTGGTCCATTCATCATTAAGCCACGGTCGGCTGCTGCGGCAACAGCAATCGTCGTATTGACCGGCAACAGGGCAAAATCGATCAGACCAGGACCGACAGCTACGTGTCGCCACCAGCGATGTTCAGGAGCCGGCCGTCGAAACGCCAGCAACTCAAGGTACGTTCCATCAGGAAAGCTAATCAGCGCATTATGGGTCGCGCCATCAGCATGCTCACCGCCTGGCGCCACCACAAATCCGGCTGCGGTATAGGCCGCTACTGCCGACGACAATTGCTCTACCAAAATGACGACGTGATCAAGTGCGTGAATCATGCAAACTCCATTACAGAAGGTATAGTGGCGGTTCCTGTTGGCAAAGACTCCTATCCTCATTATAATCGACAATACAGAAATCACACCTGATAGCACAAAAGGAGAAGCGGCGATGAGTGAAGAACGCTTTACGGCCCTGGTGGTGGAGGAGGGGGCTGACGGTCGGAAGGTTGAGTTTCGCGAATTGCCTTTAAGCGCCTTACCAGAAGGTGAGGTGTTAGTAAAAGTTGCCTATTCTACTCTCAATTATAAAGATGGTCTGGCGATTACCGGCAAGGGAAAGATCCTGCGCAGCAGCCCGCTGGCGCCGGGGATCGATTTTGCCGGTACCGTTGTCGAGTCGGCAGATCCGCGCTACCGGCCCGGCGACAATGTCGTTCTTACCGGCTGGGGCGTCGGTGAACGGCACTGGGGCGGGTACAGCCAGTACACACGAGTAAAAGGTGAATGGTTAGTACCACTCCCAGAGGGAATGAGTCTGAAACATGCGATGACCATCGGTACCGCCGGATTCACGGCGATGCTCTGCGTGCTGGCCCTTGAGCGGCATGGGTTTATTCCCGGACGCGAAGTGCTTGTCACCGGCGCCGCCGGTGGTGTGGGGAGCGTTGCAGTAGCTTTGCTGGCAAAGGCTGGCCATAAGGTGATTGCGGCAACCGGTCGTCCTCATGAAGAAGCTTATTTGCGTGACCTCGGCGCCAGCGGCATTCTTGATCGAAATGTACTGAGCAGTCCCGGTCGCCCACTCGAAAGTGAACGCTGGGGCGGCGCTATCGATACGGTTGGCGGGGCAGTGTTGTCGGGCGTATTACGGGCAATGGCAATGCGCAGCGCAGTTGCGATCTGCGGCAATGCCGGTGGCGCCGAGTTTACGACCAGCGTGTATCCATTTATTTTGCGCGGTGTGACAATGATCGGGATCGAATCGGTCATGGTACCGCGCGAAGAACGACTCGTTGCCTGGGAACGACTGGCCCGCGATTTGTCGCCAGTATTGCTGGATCGGATGACAACCGTCATTCCATTCGCCGAATTGCCCGCTTATGCCGAACAGATTACTAATGCGCAGACCCGTGGTCGCGTGGTAGTCGATATTCAGAATAGTAAGGAGCGGTAAGAAGGCAGATTTCCTATCCCTGCATCAACCCTCTTCCTTTCTCAAAGCGAGAGAGGAAGAGGGCTAGAGGGGAAGGTGAAGGCTTCGCAATGTTTCAATGGTTAGTCGTGCTTGATACACGCATGAACGTCATGTCGCCACTAATAGCAATCTCCACCCTGCGCCGTTCGTCCGAGAGTGCACGTTACTGACCCGCCTGCATACCCCGACAATCAAGAACATTTTTCCAGACCCACACGAAACGACTACATGGTTGCGCCGCACGCTTCTCAACTCTTCCTTCTCAAGAGTGATGTACACCTTTTGCACAGACTTTATACTAGCTTATTCAATTCACAACTTTAACATAATCTTCTCATAACAATAACCGGCTATATTGCACAAGGCGATGCAAAAGCCTCGTCAGCGATGCCTGCAAAGGAGGATGCCCGGTTATGCAGTCGATACGATTCCTGATCGTTTTGTTGATGGTGACACTGGCACTGTCTGCATGTGGTGCCAGCGGTGGTGGTACGGCAGCAAATCCAAATTCACCGATTATCATTGCCTGGTTACCCAACGAGTCTGGCGCCGAACTTAAAGATGCACGTGACGCTATCGGTACAGTCATTAGTGAAACGCTAGGTCGTCCGGTTGAGCATCGAACAACCACTGACTACCTGATCGCAGTAGAAGCACTGGCTAACAACACTGCCCATCTCGGTTTCTTCGGCGCTGAAGCATACGTGCAGGCGCACGACAAGAACAGCAAAGTGATACCGTTGGTCATTCCAAGCGGTTCTGACGGTCGGCTCGAAACGGCTGTCTACTACAGTTGGTTAGCAGTAGTACGTGGTCAAGAAGGGAATTACCAGGAAAACGGCGTCTTCAAAATCGACAACATTCAGGGTAAGCGCTTCTCATTCGTATCGCCTAGCTCAGCCTCAGGCTTCCGCGTACCATCTGCGAATATCGTCAAATACTTCAGTCAGCAGGAAAAGTGGAAGAATTTGACCTCTGAAGAGCTGATTGAAGGCGGCCCGAATAAGTTCTTCAGCGAAGTTCTATTCGGCCAATCGCACCAGGGAGCCGCCATTAACCTCCTTTCGGGTAAAGTGGATATTGCCTCGTTCTGCGATGCCTGTGTTGCCAACTATATCGAGTTAGTATCCGGTGAGGAAAACAAGCCCGGTGCGGTGTATCGTGTTCTGAATAACGCTCCCGAACCGTTTGATAAGTTCCCCGGTGCCGAGTTTGTGATTATCTCATCGACACTGGTCATTAATGCTCCATTTGTTGCGAACAGCAGTATGTTGACTGCCGATGAGATCAAACGTCTTCAGGATGTGCTAACTTCCGATACTGTTGCCAATAATCCTCGCATCTTTGCGACGAAAGCAGAGATTGATGCAGGCTTCAAGCCATTGTTCCGCAAGACAAAGGACGAACGGTTCCTGGCTGTTGATGACTCGTTCTTCAACCCGATCCGAGAGCTGCGCTGACGGAAACACAACGTATAGCACTGGCGCCAGTTGATCGATTGGCGCCAGTGCTTCATCTGTGAAAAGAGGTGAGGTTCTATGAGCCTGCTTGAACTGCATTCGGTGACAAAGCGCTACGGTGCCGAAACCCTTGCTCTTAACTCGATTACTTTTTCGGTTCAATCCGGCGAGTTCGTTGCGATTATCGGCCCTTCTGGTGCTGGTAAATCGACCCTACTGCGCTGTATCAATCGCCTGATCGATGTTTCAGAGGGAGATATTCTATTCAATGGCGTAAGCGTACCAAAATTACGAGGCAAGGAACTCCGCCATCACCGCACTCAAATCGGCATGATCTTCCAGCACTACAACCTGGTAAACCGTCTCAGTGTGCTCGAAAATGTGTTACACGGGCGATTGGGATACAAAAATACATTCCAGGGCATTCTTGGCCTCTACAGTGAGGAAGAAAAGCGCGAGGCAGTACGTATTCTCGAAACACTCGGTCTGTACGAGCAGATGTACAAGCGCTGCGATCAGCTTAGTGGTGGTCAGAAGCAACGTGTCGGCATTGCCCGGGCACTGGTGCAACAGCCAAAGATGCTGCTCTGTGATGAGCCAATTGCCTCACTCGATCCGAGTTCAGCCAAGGTCATTATGGATACTCTGCGCGAAATCAACCGCACAATGGGGATTACAGTCTTGGTTAATCTTCATCAGGTTGACGTGGCATTGCACTATGCCGAACGAATCATCGGTATCAATCGCGGCCAAGTCATCTACGACGGCCCGCCACATGCACTGAGCAATGCGCAAATCTACCAGATTTACGGCTCAGAGGCTGGCGAACTGATCCTTGATCTAAAGGAGCGCTATGCAGCCTGATACTTTTTTTCGCCGTCGCCGTCTCCAATCACTGCTCTTTTTCGTCGTTATTCTTAGTGTTACCTACGGCAGCATTGTACTCACGCAGTTCGATGTGGTACGAGGACTCCTTGCCGTACCACAAGCGTTTGCATGGGCGGTAGTAAACTTCATCCCAGACGAACGGGCCTGGTCGCGGCTACCAAATATTCTGAGCAAGCTGCAAGAGACGGTACTGGTTGCGATCGCATCGTCGACTATCGCCGCCGTGCTTGGCCTGGGATTAGCCCTCTTTGGTGCAAACACTACCCGTCCCCATCCGTGGTTTAGCCTGCCGGCCCGTGCGATTGCCAGTGTGTTTCGGAATATAGATGTATCGGTTTGGGCGTTAATCTTGCTCTTCTCGTTTGGGCAAAGTGGGTTTACCGGCTTTTTCGCTCTTTTCTTCGTTACACTTGGCTTCATCACGCGCGTGATGATTGAGACTATCGACGAAGTGGGAGTGGAACCGATTGAAGCACTACGCGCCACCGGAGCAAGTTATGGTGCGATTATCAGTCAGAGCGTTATTCCATCTTGTTTGCCGCAACTGATCAGTTGGCTCCTGTACATGATCGAAACCAATATCCGCAGTGCCACGTTAGTCGGGATTCTGACCGGAACCGGTATTGGATTTTTGTTTGATCTCTACTTTAAGAACTTCAACTACGGGTCGGCCAGCCTAGTGGTATTGGTGACAGTTGCCGCCGTTTTACTCATCGAAACGGTATCGAACGCTATCCGAAGGATAATTCTGTGATGGAAGCATCTCTACCCTCACGCCGAATCCGTTTACGCCCACGCAATCGCGCCAACACCGTATTACAAGTCACTTTGATCACCTTGGTGTTGCTGACTGCGTATGGCCTGGTGACACTCGACACTCGCAACATCGATGTGTTTGCCGCTTTGGGCAATATGTTCAACGACTTTCGGATCGTGTTTCTCGAAGCACGATTAGAACGATTAAGTTGGTTTGAATTGTTTCGGGAGTTGATAACTACTGTCGGTATGGGGCTACTAACAACCGTTACTGGTGGGATCATTGCTTTTTTCCTCTCCTTATTTGCTGCCCAGAATCTGACGCCGCGGCAGGTTACCGACACTGTGAAAGCCCTAATGGCATTCATCCGTGCTGTTCCGACCGTGCTCTGGGTACTCTTCTTTGCTGTCACAACCGGTCTGGGAAGTGTCGCTGCTATTCTCGGTATGACCTTCCATTCGATCAGCTATCTGGTGAAGGCATACGCCGAGACATTTGAAGAGCTTGATTCCGGTATTCTGGAAGCACTGCGTGCGAGTGGAGCTAACTGGTGGCAGACGGTGTTCCAGGCAGTTGTGCCGTCTACTGCCTCTGCTCTTCTTTCGTGGACGTTTGTGCGCTTCGAGATTAACTTCTCGGTTGCGATTGCGATGGGTGCAACTGCCGGTGCCGGCGGTATCGGATTTGATATGTTTATGGCAAGCGCCTTCTACCTTGACTTACGCGAGCTGGGTGTGTTCACGTATGCAGTACTGATCTTCGCCATTCTGCTGGAATGGACCGCAACTCGTCTGAAAGAAACGGTCGGGATTAAGCGTCCGGTATAGTATCGATCAGGAGTTCGCATGCTTAGTACCTCTCATATTCTCAGTTGTAGTCCACCGCATCTGGTTTGTGAATTGGCCGAACAGGTGCTGACCAGATACGACCGTGAGGCAATAACATTCATCAGCGGGCCAAGGTATGTGCTGGTGCAATTGCGGGTCGTTGATGGAGTAGCCGAGACGGTTTTTCATGCGGGCGAAATCCTGGCTACCGAAACCAGATTAGAACTTAATGGGCAATTTGGCTTTGGCATGGTTATCGGACGTGATGCCGATCACGCAACTGCGCTAGCTGTGCTCGATGCAGCCCTACGCATGCCGGGCAATCCACACGCTGACCTGTACCCGCGCATTGCTGAATTGGAGCGCACCCTACGAGCCGCCTGCGAACAACGTTTTGCCGCTGCCGCTGCCACCAGAGTCGCGTTTGAGACCTTTTGATGAGCAAGAGTAATCTCTATGAGCCTCGTTGCTGCACCGCAAACACCACTTGAGCGATTCAACGGTCAGACCTTTCGTGTTCTGCTCGATTGTCTGGCTCGTCCTGGCAAGATCGGGCAGTTACCGCCACCTCCATTTACAAATGTCCCCTCACCTGCTGATGGAACACCGCCTCAGCTTACGGCCATTGCTGCCTGTATGAGTCTGCTTGATCAAACGGTGGGTTTTGTGCATGCCATCAATCAGACCTGGCTACCAATCAATCATCCACTATCGCGATGGATCACGGTGCGTAGCAATGTCCGCATGCTCACGCCATCAATGGCTGACTTCGCATTGTTGCACGATTTGGCCAGTATTGCACTCCTGCCCGAATTGCCTGTGGGAACAATGCTCTACCCCGAACAGAGTTGTACCGTCTTTCTCTGCGTACCAACCCTTGTCGCCGGTGGCAGCACTCTGCGTCTGGCAGGACCGGGAATCGCCACGACGGTGACCGTTGGGTTACCTGAGGCTACACCAAACGAGCTAGCAGTATTAACCGTGCGACGTGGACAGTTTCCATTAGGGATCGATCTCTTTCTGATTGATCGGCAAAGCTGCTGTTTGGGCTTACCACGCACGACCGAGATTACGTTATGCCGGTACTGAGACACACATCGGTCGTATTCTGAACAGGACAACACCGATCAAGGAGCAATTATGGGATACGTTGCTGTACGAGGTGGGAGTGAAGCTGTAGCACGTGCCGAAGAACTGGTTGATTGCCTGCGCCTCCTTGGCGGCAATACTCCACTTCAACTGCCACAAATACGGGATCAGCTACGTCATGCAGTCAGCCGAGCAATGCACGAGGGCGCACTCTACGCCCCGCTCCTGGCTGCACTGGCAATTAAACAGGCCGAGGGTGATAGCATCGAGGCCGCTTTTCTACTCCGCGCATATCGTACAACGCTGCCGCGTGTGATGACATCGTTACCGCTCAGTGGACGTGATATGCGCTGCCTGCGTCGTATCTCTGCTTCGTTCAAAGACATACCCGGCGGCCAGATATTGGGGCCAACGACCGACTATTTGATTCGGCTATTGCAACCGGCCCTGATGCACGAAGATGTGCGGGCAGTGATTAAGGCTGCCGAACGGTATCGAGAGCTTATCGCCAGTGCTCATCATCAGCCGGGTGAAGTAGGTCAGTTTCCGAAAGTCATCGACTATATGCGTCAAGAGCAAATGATCGTTGACATCCCCCCAGAACCGTCTGCTGAAGAACCTTACGATATTACTCGCGAACCGCTCATCTTTCCCTGCCCACGCAGTGCCCGTTTACAGGCGCTGGCGCAGGCCGATACCGGCAGTTTGATGAGTCTGGCGTATAGCAGTGTGCGTGGCTATGGCGATGCGCACCCGACTCTGATCGAACTACGGTATGGGTATATCGCGGTGCAAGTTGCTCACCCCCTCACAGGTGAGCCGGTCGTCATCGGTGAGATTGAGGCTACTGAGGCTGAGGTTGCTTCAAAAGCGCATAGTGTCACCAATACTAACGAGCCGCCACGCTTTAATGTCGGATATGGCTTTGCGTTTGGTCAGAGTGAGCTAAAGGTCATGAGCATGGCCATTCTTGATAGTGTCTTAACCCAGGCCCGTGCCGGCAGCCTGGCAGGAGAGTCAGGGCCAGCCGCACAGGAAGAATTTGTGCTGCTCCATACCGACGGTATTGAGGCGAGTGGGTTTGTCTCTCACTTCAAATTACCCCACTATGTCACATTTGCAGCCGACCTTAGCGTCCTTGGCCGTGCCCGTGATCATCACGCCCAGCGCCAAACACGTCTCAACCAGCTCGTTGATCAGGCGATCAAGGAACAATAATGACTGAACTGACAGACCAGTTGTACCATTTTGCGCTTCTTGATGAAGATGCACAGCGGGAAATCCGACGCAAGCTGTTGAAAGCCGTTGCCATTCCCGGTCACCTCGTTCCTTTTGCTAGCCGCGATATGCCTATCGCGCGTGGATGGGGCACTGGTGGACTACAAATTACGCTTTCGCTGATTACGCCGGAAGATACGCTCAAAGTGATCGATCAGGGTGACGACGAAAGTGTAAACGCAGTCAATCTGCGTCGCCTCATTACCCGTACCACCGGTGTTGCGACGACGACTGATACTACTGCAGCAACCATCATTCAAACCCGCCACCGAATACCCGAAGAGCCGATGCGGGCCGATCAAATTCTGGTATTGCAGGTACCAATGGCCGATCCACTCCGCTGGGTGGAACCAAACATCGAGCGCGCAACAATAATGCACAGTGAAGCCGATTACGGCAAGATGTGGGTGTACATGTACGAGAGTATTGTGCGCGCAGGCGATCTTCGTATCGCCAGTCAATATCCGGTCATAGTCAATCGTCGCTATATGATGGACACCACACCCATTCCACGCTGGGATGTACCAAAGCTGCACATGGCCGAGACGCTCTATCTCTTCGGTGCCGGTCGTGAAAAACGGATCTATGCTGTCCCACCTTACACCGCGGTCGAGCCACTTCAGTTCGAGGACTATCCCTTTCGCACGGAATATCGTCCAGGTCAACGTTGTGCCCGTTGTGGTGCCGAGAACACCTTTCTCACCAGTCATTTTGTAGCCGACGCGCATGGCGGTCGGTGGGAAACTACCTGCTCGGATGTATCGTATTGTACAAAACGATGTGCAGCAACGGAGACAACTGCATGAGCGAACAGTGGCTTTTACGAGTCGAGCAGCTTGAGAAGCACTTTGGCCCTGGCTGCCCGGTGTGTCGTCAGCTTACCGGCCCGACCACCGGTCGATCACGCTGTCCACGGTGTGGCACCGTCTGGGCTTGCGTCGATGTGAATTTGCAACTTCACGCAGGTGAAGTCCTGGGCATCGTCGGTGAGAGTGGCAGCGGCAAGAGCACCCTGCTCCAAATGATCTATCTTGCCTTGCGCCCCGACAGTGGTCATATCTGGTATCGCGAGAGCGACGGTCAACTGCGTGATCTGACCACCCTTAACCGCTACGAAGCACGTCTGTTCCAGAACACACACCTCGGCATTGTTTATCAACGGCCAGAGCTTGGCCTAAATATGCGCTTTTCAGTTGGTGGAAATGTCGCCGAAAAATTGTTGCTAGCCGAGTGGCGGCACTTTGGGCGCATTCGCGTTCGTACCAGCGAATTGATGAACAAGACCGAATTACTACCCGAACGGATCGACGATGAACCGACAACCTTTAGTGGCGGGATGCTCCAGCGCGTCCAGATTGCCCGAGCATTAGCCAGCCATCCAACCATCCTGTTACTCGACGAGGTCACCAGCGGCCTCGATGTTTCAGTTCAGGCCAGAGTACTCGATTTGCTCCGTCGTATCCAATGGACGGATCGGATCACAATGTTGCTGGTTTCACACGATCTAGGTGTAGTACGTCAACTTGCACGCCGCACTATCGTGATGAAAAACGGCCATATTGTCGAAGCCGGCCTTACCGACCAAATCTTGGAAGACCCTCAGCATCCGTATACCCAGCTCCTGGTCTCGTCGGCATTGTAAACCATTTAACACGTATGAATTATCTTCTTGAAGTCAAAAACCTTTATAAATCATTTACACTGCATCTAATCGATGGACGCACTATTACTCCGGTGTGTGACGTAAGTTTTAGCGTTGCTGCCGGCGAGCATCTCCTGATCCACGGGCGCAGTGGAATGGGGAAAACCAGTATTCTCAAATGTATTTATCGCACCTATGTGCCGACGTCGGGTACAATCTGGTTTCAATCGCACCAGTTTGGGCGAATCGATCTGAGCCGTGCCGATGAACGGATCATCATCGACCTCCGCGAAAGTGAAATTGGCTTCTGTTCTCAGTTTTTGCGCGTCCTACCACGAGTCTCTGCCCTTGACACAATCTGCGAACCCCTCTACCGCCAGGGCCTGGATCGTACAGCGGCCCAGGAGATTGGGCGTGAATGGTTACGGCGATTAGGGATTGCTGCCGAATTGTGGCAGGCCAGTCCGATGACCTTTAGCGGCGGTGAACAACAACGGATCAACTTGGGCCGGGCATTTATTGCCCGTCCGCGCCTGCTGCTCCTCGATGAACCAACCGCCAGCCTCGATGAGACCACCAAACAGGTTGTAATCAACATGATCCGGGCTGCACAACGCGAAGGAACGGCTATCATTAGCGTCTCTCATGACCTGACGGGTTTAGGAGTGTATGCAGATCGGCAGTGGACATTCCCATCAAGGTAAATGTTGAGACGTTCTTCGATCAGTGATCTACTTGCTGGAACACGAGGAAAGCTGTGCAATTCTTACTCACTAATGCTACTGTAGTATTACCTGATCGAGTCATTGAAGAGGGCTGGGTTGCGATTGAACGCGGGCACATCAGTGCCATCGGACGCGGTTCACATCCGCTAAGTGCAACGATACCCCAACTCGATCTGGCCGGTGCATATTTGCTCCCTGGCCTGATCGACCTGCACTGTGATGCCATTGAAAAGCTGGTACAACCGCGCCCCGGTGTCGAAATTGAAATCGGTGTTGCACTACACGCCGCCGACCGTCTCTTGCTCGGCTGTGGTGTCACCTGTCAGTTTCATGCCCTTTCGCTGGATGATGCTGAATTTGGAGTACGCAGTGAACGTTTTGTCCATGATTTTCTCCACCATCTGGCAACAGAGCACCACTGCGGGGCACGTCATTTCATTCATGCGCGCGTCGAAATGAGCAGTCAACGTGGCCTTGAAGCGCTGAAATTGATGTTAGGGCATCCCCTCGTACGGCTGGTCTCGATTATGGATCATAGTCCGGGGCAAGGACAATACACGACCGAAGCGGCGTTTCGAGCGTATGTTGCCCAGACGACCGGCCGCAGTACAACAGAGATCGATGAAATCCTGAACCGCAAACGGGCTTCCCAAAAAGACATCCCTGAGCGAATTAAACAAGTTATCGAATGGGCTACTCGACACGGCTTACCGGTCGCCAGCCACGATGACGATACCCCAGAAAAGGTAGCCCAGTGGGTTCAGTATGGCGTGCGGATTGCCGAATTTCCCACTACATTGCGCGCTGCACAGGCTGCGCATGCCGCAGGAATGGCAGTGGGCATGGGAGCGCCCAATGTGTTACGCGGAAAATCGAGCAGCGGCAATGTGAGCGCACTGACCGCGATTGAAGCCGGTGTTGTCGATTGGCTCTGCGCCGACTACTATCCCGCCTCTCTCTTATCGGTAATCTTTCGTCTCGCCGACCGTGGAACGCTCAGCTTACCGGCTGCCGTAGCGCTGATAAGCTACAATCCAGCACGAGCAGTTGGTCTCGATCACCTTATCGGCAGCATTCAGCCTGGTCGTATTGCCGACTTGATCGTCGTGCGCCGCATGCCCGATCCAGTGGTGCAACAGGTCTTTGTGGGAGGGCGACCGGTTTACACCTGGGCCGAGCACATCGAGCCATTACCCTTTACCGGTCACCATCCGTTGCCCAACCATTTGCCGCCACCACACAGCGATTGACCCAAACGACCAGCGGACAAGACCTTCAGGGCCGATAGCAAAGAGGAATGCCAGCGGAATACCGCTCAACCAGCGTCCCCATTCTGGCGGTGGTTGACCATCAATCGATAACATACCAACGTAGCGAATGCTGTAACCGTTGAAAATCCCGCCGATCTCCAGACCCACGACTGTCAGCCAGAAAACAAGCGCAGCGAAACCCCACTTGCGAGAAAGCATGCCGGTTGGCCAGAAGAGTAATTTGAACAGACTGCTCAGAACATACCCGGCGCCGAGAATAATGATCGTTACGTACCCGCTGCTCTGTAAGGTGGAAATGAGCCAGATCACGAATCGCTGGAATCCTTCGTTGTGGCCAAGAAGCCATTCGGTGATCCAGACACTGCGCTCAAACCACCACCAGCCGGCCAGTGGGAGAAACACAACTGCCAATGCACATTTGAGATGCAGCATAGGTATAGAGAGAAAACGTCATAGCAATACAGAACATCCTTTTACAGTATACAGCATTCTCGTCGATCAAGGATTTTTAAAGTCTTCCAGGTATGTTCATCATACTTAACGTGAGTTCGGGATAAGGAATTGCACTGCTACCCACTGGGACGGCGGCGATGGGATGCGCCTGATGGCGGCGCTGCGGGGTCGGTCATCGAATCAAGCCAAAGTCGAGCAACCCGCTTATGCCGGCACAGGGTCAGTACCGCCATGTCGCTACAAAGCGTACAATGGAATCCCCTGCCAGGTTGGTCACGTGCCTTCATTCCGTCTCGGGGATAAATTCCTGGTATAATGAGATAAAGTACACCTTTATCATAAGCAGTACAATGGAGAAACAATTCCTATGTCTGCCATAACTGACACCCTTGATCGAGTGTTTGATCGCTTACTCTTCCTGCCACCGCAACCACCTGCACCAGAAGTCAATATCGCCGAAGAGGTCGGTGAAGAAGAGGTCGTACCGGCCACACCCGGCGAGCGAGCTTTCAGCATCTCACTCTTTATCTCGGCAACCCGTTGTACCCTGCAATATGTACTTTTGCCGATTGTCTTGCCATTGATTGGACTAACAACCGACATCTCGCTTCCCCTGGTCATTCTCCTCGATCTGCTGGCAATCGCCATGCTGGTGCGCAGTTTGCGCTACTTCTGGCAAACACGCCATCCACGTCGGTTTGATATGCTCCCCCTTTCAAGTGTCATTCTTTTCATTATTCTCTTTGCACTGGGATTCGATATTTGGCAACTATTGCACTAAAATAAAACAGGATACGTCCCCACTCTACGGATGCCTGCTGTAAGCCTGAATTGATGCTCAGATACAGTCAGGCATCTATTACTGTAAACATCATTGCAACGCTATGCAGCAAAAGCGGTATACTACCATCTATGAAGACCAATACAACGATATGCTAATGGTATGAACCATCACGAATCATTGCCACAAAGCACGTTCCTCAATAATAGCTCAGTGTCAGAAGCTTTACGAACATTTGCAGAATGTCTTACTGAAATCGTTATTATTCTCGCACCTGATTACACTATTCAATTCATCAACACCGCAGTCAGTACCTTGCTTGGCTACGAATCGGCAGCGCTCCTCAACCGCTCCTTCTGCCAACTCATTCATCCAGATGACTACGTGATTGTCCGGCAATACCTGGATCAACTAGCAGTTGGTCAGTGTGGCGCACAACCGTTACGGGTGCGCCTGCGCCATGACGATGGAAGCTGGCGTATCTTTGAACTGCACATCTGTCATCACCAAAACCAGGCGCCGATTAACGGTATTGTACTGAGCGGATACGACATTACTGCGTTGCTTGCTGCCGATTATGCGTTGAGCAATAACGAGATTCGGTATCGCCAACTCCTCGAACTGATGCCAATGCTGATCGTGATCAGCAGTTATTCCGAGGGATTAATCCGTTACTGCAATCCAGCCGGTGCCCGCATGTTCGGTGTCTCTGATCCGGCAGAGGTGTTGAATTGCCCACTCACCGAATTCCTTTCGGCGGAAGAGCATACCCGTATGTGGCGTCGGCGGCAAGAGCTGCAAAATGGCGAGACTCTCAAACCCGCTCGTTACCACATTTATGCACGTGATCAGGTGGTACGAGTGGTGGAAGTGCAGGGTATCATTATCGAAAATTCTGGAGAGCTACAGGTGCTCAGCTTCGGGTTCGATGTCAGTGATCGCATCGAGGCCGAACGTCAGCTTAACCTGCGGGCAAAGGTACTGGCCCAGATCAACGAAGCGGTGATTGTGACCGACCGCAGTGGCGCGATTATCTACCTGAATGAAATGGCCGCCAATCTCTATGGAGTACGACCGGAAGAGGTGATCGATCAACCCCTCTCACGTCTCTTTACTGCCGAGCCATTACCCTACCAGTCATACGAACATCCTTCCTGGAATACTACTCTGCATCGAGGTTGGCGTGGCGAATTACTGCATCGTTTGCCCAACGGGCGCACGATGATTGTTGATGTCAGTATCGATCCACTGTATGACGATGAACTAGCGAGCGGCGGCGCATTAATCGTTGTGCGCGATATTACCAGCCGTAAGCAAGCTGAAGAACGATTGCGCCTTCTTGAGTCGGTGATTGTCAATACCAACGATGCTGTTCTCATCCTTGATGCCGAGCCACTCCAGGCGCCAGGGCCTTTTATCCGTTATGCCAACGCTGCCTGTACCCATCTGACCGGCTACGCAACCCAAGAGCTGATTGGCCGCAGCCTGCGAATTTTGCATGGCCCGGCGACCGATCCAACTACGCTGACGATGCTCTGGCAGGCAATGGAACGGCAACAAACGATCCGCCTTGAAATACTCTACTACAGCCGTGCCGGCGAACCGATCTGGGTCGATATGAGCCTGTCACCGGTTACAAATGAGCGCCATCAGACAACCCACTTCATCGCCCTGCACCGTGATATTAGTGCGCAAAAGTTAGCCTCTTTCCTTGAGCATGATCGTTCAGAGATTCTGGCACTCTTGCTTCAGCACAGTCCGGTGAACACGGTTCTGACGAAGCTAGTTGAATTGATCGAACGACAACGCCCGCATTGGCTGGTATGGACGGGAATCGATGGGCATACGTCGGTGTTCAGTAAGCGATTAAGTGAGGCGGCTGAACAGATTGAATTACGCATTCGCCAATTACTTGCCCATGCCCACCATTCGCGACCAATACCGATTGATTTGCGTACTCACTGGACCGATTTGTGCCATTACGGTGTGACTGGCTGCTGGCTCTGGCCCCTTGCCGGTACAAAAGGCGCACTGGCTATCTTCCATACCCAAACTGAATGGATGTCCGAACGTGATCAGGTCCTTTTACGAGTTGTCACTGACCTGCTAAGCTTGATTGCCGATCATAACCGGCTGAACACCCAACTGCGTTATCAAGAAAGGTACGACACACTGACCGGCTTACCTAATCGCCACCTGTTGCAGGAACGAATTGATCTGGCCCTGCATGATGCGCGTGAACATCGGCGTACAGTCGCACTCCTCTTTATCGATCTCGATGGCTTCAAGCAGATCAATGACTCGTTGGGTCATCCAACAGGTGATCGATTCCTGAAGCATGTCAGTCAGGTCTTTGCGACGTGTGTGCGTCCTCAAGATACGCTGGGCCGTATGGGCGGCGACGAGTTTCTGCTGCTAATGCCCGATCTGCCGGATGCACGCCTGGCCGATATGGCTGCTTACCGCCTCCTTGAGGCTCTGCAAACGCCATATCTCCAGGAAGGACAGGAACTACGGCTGACTGCCAGTATCGGCATTAGTCTTTTCCCACGCGATGGGGTTGATAGCATGACACTGCTCAAGAATGCCGAAAGCGCTATGCATCGGGCAAAGGAAACAAAGCGGAACGGTTTTCTGCATTATCGTCCTGAACATAGCCGCCGTGCTCATAACCGACTCGCGTTAGAAGTACAGTTGCGACGTGCTATCGAACGTCACGAACTCAAGGTCTACTATCAGCCTCAATACGACCTGGTCAGTGAACGGATCGTCAGTGTCGAGGCTTTGGTGCGCTGGCATCATCCCCAACGCGGCCCTATCTCGCCTGGTGAATTTATCCCTATTGCCGAGCAAAGTGATCTGATCGTAGACATCGGGTCATGGGTGCTGCGCGAAGCTTGCCGTCAGACAATGGAATGGCATCAGGCTGGCTACCCCCTGTTGCGTATGAGTGTTAACATTTCTGCTCGTCAATTGTTACGACCCGAGTTCATCGCTGAAGTAGCAGCGATCATCCACACGACTGGCTTACCGGCAAACTGCCTTGAGCTGGAGATTACCGAAGGGGTGATGCTTGATGACCCAATGTATGCTGCGCACCAGATCGATCAACTACACCAGATAGGTGTGCGGGTGGTGCTCGATGATTTCGGTACCGGTTATTCATCGCTTGCGTATTTGCGTCAGTTACCACTCGATGCACTTAAGATTGATCAGGCCTTTGTACGGGCTATCGATGAGCAGAACCAGATGGTAACGAACAGCCGAGCTTTACTGCGAGCAATTATCAATCTGGCCCATAGCCTTGGTCTGGCTGTTATCGCCGAAGGTGTAGAAACACCTGAACAACGCATCGCGCTGGCCAGTATGGGATGTGACATTCTACAGGGTTACTTGTTCGCTCCGCCATTACCGGCAGCGGAGGTCTGGCCGACTATTTTACGTCTGCAAGGGGATGATACGTAGGGGCGATTTGCGCCCCTACACCGTAGTATGCTCATGCGGCATACACGCCAATTGCTAGCACTTAACATACCTGCCTGAAAGACACCGTCGCAACCGGAGAACTTACTCACCGAAGCTCCTCTTCACCCTCTACCGGTACCGGAATCTGCGTCAACATCTGTTGGAGAATACCGATGGTTGTCTGGCCGCGCAAACGTGCCTCAGCCGTTAGAATGAGACGATGGTTGAGCGCTGGTATCACCATGGCCTTTACGTCATCGGGAAGCACAAAGCTGCGACCGGCCATTGCTGCGCGCGCCTGAGCCAAATAGGCAAGCGCCAGTGAACCACGCGGACTCGAGCCCAACTCGATGTCAGGGCGCTCACGAGTAGCGCGTGTGATCGTCACCAGATACCGACGTACTGGCGGACTAATAGATACCCCACGAACGGCTGCCTGTAGAGCGCGTACTTCACCTGCATCCACAACTGGTGATGGCAGTGATCCTGTTGCCGCTGTGAGTGATCGCTGCACGATCTCTTCTTCTTCATCAGCATTTGGATAACCCATCGCAACTTTGATCAAAAAGCGGTCAAGCTGTGCTTCGGGTAACGGGAAAGTACCTTCTAGCTCAATCGGATTTTGGGTCGCGATGACCATAAAGGGACGTGGGAGGGGACGTGTTTCACCATCAATCGAGACTGTGCGCTCTTGCATAGCTTCGAGGAGGGCGCTTTGCGTGCGTGGCGTTGCCCGATTGATTTCATCGGTGAGCACGATCTGGGCAAAGATAGGACCGGGACGAAACTGAAACTCACCGATCTTTTGATTAAAGAACGAAAGGCCGGTCACATCAGACGGTAACAGATCAGGGGTAAACTGAATGCGCTGAAACGTACAACCCAGAGCACCGGCCAGGGCACGAGCAAGTGTTGTCTTACCCGTACCGGGCACATCTTCGAGAAGCACGTGACCTTCACACAATAAAGCAGCAAGCAACAGATCAATGATCGCTTCTTTACCAACAATAATTCGACCAATCTGCTCACGAATGGCTGTCGTGATGCGATGTATTTCGGCGATAGCAGTTGCAGAAACTGTTGACACGATAAACACCCTACTCCCGAGAAAACAGAATGGTGACAAACAATGGCATTATAACAAACCCTGCAATGTCCGTTCCTGCTACCGGCTAACGGTTCAGCGGCATTGTAACGTAGTATCCATCAGTGCCACCAGGTCGAGTAGCGAACGGCGGATTCCCGGTCGTAATCAATGCCCGCGAATTCACCGAGTTGGGGTTCAAATTAACGACAACCGCCAGCCGATCTGAGGTAACGGCTGCGGCAACCGCCGGCGAACTTCCAGCCGTTGCCCCCGGTGCCGCCAGCGCAGCCCACAACAGGCGCTGTGAGAAATCAGATTTGACAACCAGCACAAACGGTTCACCACTTTCATAACCCCCCAGCGTTTGCGCAAATAACTGCATCCCACTACGGCCTTGCAAGCAACATGCGGTATCACCCACAATGAGCAGCGTTCCATCTGCTGCAACCGCCAGCCCACGAATCGAGATGGAATTTCCTTTACCATCGCTCAAGCGGGTTAGCAACCACTGCCCCCGTAGCAGCGTGCCGGTTGCAGGATCAAAACGTCCATACCAGGCCAGCGATTTAGCGCCGCTGAGATTAAACGGATTGTTGTAGGAGTCAAATTTGATCAATTCACTCGCGCTCAATACGCGATGAATGTCAGCCGGGTCGTGCGTAAAGATAGAATTCCCGCCATCGGTAAATCCGGCCATGTAGAGCATTCCATCAGCCCCCATTACCAGACGCCGACCTTCGCTATCAGCGGTAAGACCGGCCCCTTTAACAACACTCGCACTAAAGCCGTAGCGTTGCCATGCCAGCTCACCATCGTTCAGCCGATACGCACGAAGGAAGGCAACTTTCAAATCAGAAGCGGCCTGCGTATAGCCGGTAGCAAACACCAATCCACTGGTAGCGTCAATGGCAATATCGTGTACTGCCGTACCAAGTACGTTGATTGAACGCGGTATCCCACCGTTGGCCGGATACACCAGCAACATCCGGTCGGCAGCCATGAGCGCCGCTACCCGGCCATCGTGGGCAATAGCACAACGGACTACATTCCCTGGCGTTGCCGTCCACTGGATTGTCGTCAAATCCGGAGCAACCACACTCAATCCATCTGGACCACATACAACCACGCTACCATCACTGGCTAACGCCGCATGACTCAGCGTAGATGCGACACGAACAATCCGACTGATCGTTCGGCCATCAGCAGCAATCTGCACCAGTGCACCCGATCCACCGTTCGGTAAAACAGTCTCTGGTACACCGGCCAGTACCGGCACATTTCCGGCAATGATTACATTGCCGGTAGAGGTTATACCAACGGCAACAAGTGCATCGTTCTGCTCACTCACAAGATAACCGGCAACGGTCGGTGGCGAACTTTGCACGATGGGAATCCAGAGTGTCACCGGCCCTGACTGCTGCGCTTGAGCGACAGACACCAACATGATGACGAGTAAAAAGAGATTTGTCATGCGGAAAATCATAGGGATGCAGTCCTGATTATGCTTTGTACATCAGTACTAACCGGCCTATCTTGTTGTCACCGAATAAGCGGTACATAGCTATCACACCCATCAACATATCAAACTGTGTCTGGCAAAACCAGCCTTACTTTGGTATGATGATAGTACTAGTGATGACACCCTCGACTGCTGTCATCGCCGCTGTCAACCGTAATCGTTACGGTCTGGCAAGGACAAAGCGACATAAGGAGGGACAGTATGACACAGACAACCGAATTCGCAACGCGCATTGATATTCCGGCCGAGCATCGGCGCACGCTGATTGCGATGCTGAATCAGCAATTGGCCGATACGTTCGATCTGATGAGTCAGGCCAAGCAGGCCCATTGGAACGTTAAAGGGCCACAGTTTTTAGAGCTACACGAGTTATTTGATGAACTTGCCGGTCGGCTGGCTGGCTTTGTTGACCTGCTAGCCGAGCGTGTCACGGCGCTAGGCGGCACTGCTCTTGGTACAGCCCGTATGGCCGCCGCTGCCTCCCGCCTGCCGGAATATCCGACTGATATTACCGACGGTATGAGCCACGTCACCGCGCTTGCCGACCGCTTTGCGGCGTATGCCCAAACTACCCGTCAGGGGATCGATCTCGCTACCAGCCTGAACGATCAGGCAACGGCTGATTTGATGACCGAGATTGCCCGTGCTGTCGATAAGGATTTGTGGTTCCTTGAAGCGCACTTACAGGGATAACACGGTGTACCGTTGTGTGATTCGTGCCGCGGCGCTCATTGGCGTCGTGGCACTTCTGTGTACAGCGTGTGCCGCACCAACACCAACACCAACACCTGTCTCCCCTATCGTTGCTGCCACTCCAGTACCGACACCAACGCCATCACCTACTCCCCCGCCACCCCCAACAGCCACACCAGTCGCTCGTCGATTAACCATCTTGGTTGCAGAACCAGATGATGCACAACCAGCAATTGCTGCCGAGCTACAACAGGCAGCTCAGATCGCCACACTTGATATAACTATCGTTCCACGCAATCCTGATGGTTTGTTGTTAAGCCTGGCAACCGATCAGATGCTCGGTCTACCACCACCAGACTTGATCTGGGCCAATCAAGAAGCATTAGTGGGCTTGCTTGCCGATAACGCACTAGCACCACTCAACGTTGATCTACCACTTGATGTCCTGCCCGGTCTGCAAGCGATTGCGCAAACGGACACAACATTGTGGGGGGCGCCAATCACGGCCCAAGACATGCTCTTATTACTTTACCAGCCCGACCGTATACCACCGGCAACAACAACCGAACTCGTAACGCTCACCCAGGCCGCCCGCACACCAGAGCGAGCCGGCTTCGTACAGGGTTGGGGAGCAGCACGCTGGCTGGCGCCGTGGTTGTATGCTGCTGGCGGCGCCTTTACGACCCCTGATGGTACACAACCAACCCTTGACACACCGGCTATGACTGCGACGCTAACCCTGTTGCGAGATCTCTACCGGGCAGCACCCCGTAACGGTGATAGCTATGCCCATGGTCAGCGCTTGCTGGTACAGGGAATGGCTGCCTACGCTATTGATGGCGATTGGGCCTGGTCAACGTATCAGACGATCAGTGATACGTTTCAGATCGGGATTGCGCCACTCCCTACCTTCGCCGGTGCGCCGGCACGTCCGCTGATTGGCGGTAGTCTGCTGATGCGCCACCGTGATGGCAAAGCCACAACCGACGACATCACAGCACTCCTTGCTGTGCTTTATCAACCTGAAGTTCAATTACGGCTGAGCGCGGCCCTAGGACGTCTGCCAGCGCTTGGAAGCCTGCTATCCGATCCGAGTATTCAATCCAACCCACGTCGGGCTGTAGCCGCTGCGCACGCGGCTACGGCGCCAGGTCTACCGCCAACACCGGCTGCCCGTTGCGCAGTGTTCGGCATTGAATCGTATCTGTACAGTGCAACAACCGGAGACCTACCGCTCAACGATATACCGGCAAAGATGCAGCAAGCAGCACTGGCATGTCTACGTCAGTATATGCAACCTTAACTCGATTGTCTGCGTCATATCGAAAGACGTACAATGTTGAATGCAGAAAGGGAATGCTATGCATTGCCCGCATTGTCAGACTGAATTACCCGATGATGCCCGCTTCTGCATCGAATGCGGTATGGCGGTGCGCGTGACAACTGGCGAAACCGTCCAACTACCGTCATCACCGGACACAACGATTGCTTGCACAGCTTGTCATAGCATCAATCCGTCTCATGCTCGCTTTTGCGTCTTCTGTGGTGCTGCGATACACCATGGTACCGTGCGACCGGCAGTGAGCCTGCCGCGCAGCACTTCATTACCGCAGCCACAACAGACACGTGATAGTGGGTTTGAGGCTGGCATTACCCTCCTTCTCATCGGTGCAGCTTTCTTGATTCCGATGATCTTCAGACTGCCGCCAATGATCTGGCCCAACATCTTGATGGTGCTTGGTATCGCCCAACTATTGATCCACCTGCGCCGGGGTACTCTTTTCCCCGGTATCCGCAATGCCATCTGGTTGTTCGGGTTAGGTGTGCTTTTTTTAATACCGAAGCTTTTACTACCGGGGTTGTTCTTACTCGTTGGCCTTACCTTGCTAATTGAGAGCTGGAATTGGAGAAGAAAGGCACCATTTTGACATTAGCGAAACCAACCCATTGTTATCTTCATTTCCAGTAAGCAACGACATCAAACTCAAGGAGGTGCTTATTCGAGTTTCGTTTCCGAATAGGACGGCATTCGACTCGAGAAAATCCGAGTTCTGACAACATCTCAACATACAATTGTTCCGTTGAAACTAATGTCCCATAAAATGTTGAGTTGCCGACGATATAGTGTATTTCTGCGCCAGACGCTAATAGCTTTGGCAACTCACAAAAATGTTTCCACATATCCTCAACATACCTAGCGATATACTTTGCAAGTAACGCTCCACTTTTTTGCCGTGAACTTGCAATTGTTTGTAAGACACTCTCAAGATAGGAACTTTTGAAGTGTTGTTCTGGCCGTTCCCAGTCAGCAAGCCGACTCGTAGCGATCCCCCAAGTCCCTCCAATCGCTGTCCAATCCAGTTCACCTGCCTCCCGCCCATTGCTCAGAAACCCCAGCCAGTACATATATGGACGTAATTCACGAATGTATGACATCCGATTGGCATAGGGAGGGGACGTGATCACCAGATCGAATGGCCCAGCGACACGTTCTGCAAGGTGACGTGCATCAGCCAGAGAGACAACGGCTTCACCGGTCGGATTATCGGCAGCACTGCTAAGAACAAACTGAACATGATTGGCAAACACATCTCCTGTGTTGAAGAGCAAAAGGCGTCTGGTGTTTTGTTCTCTCCGGAACGACAACGATTGATGGTGGAAAGAGGCATTCGACTCCTCCATCAATGTGCGACAGAAGGCCACTAATAAGAGGTGACGTACTGAAGTATTTGGTTGGGTCACATGCTCAATAGCCGCACGGAGATAGCAGAGAAATTCACAAGTCTCTGGACTCCACCAGCGCTCGATATGAAACAGTGGTGGTGCCGGTATTGGTTCAACAGCACGACGTTCCACAAGGTGTAACACCTCATGGCAGGCTGCACGTGTCTCCTCGATCTGTTTCATCGAGTACCGGGCACTTTTGACTTGCGCCAGCCATACCAGGAATGGATTGATGTCTGTAGTCACACAGACATGGCCATGATATGCGGCGGAGAGTGCTGTTGTTCCTGTTCCACAGAATGGGTCTAAAATCCGTTGGAAACCGGAGCAGCCTGTAATAATCTCTTCAACAAGTCTGAGAGAGTAAGCTGGGGTCAATCTGATCCATCCATGTCTCCCACTGTTAGCGTTCAATTTTTGCGTATACTCGGCTCGTTGCTGAAGGTGTTCTCTTCTTGCACATATACTCATACACTACCTTGTTATGTCAACAAAACTCTTAAAATATCTTCTACTGCCTTACGGAGAGTCGGGCTATTTCGCTCGAAGAAACTCGCAAGGTCATAGCCAATCACGTCTCGCATAAAATCGTAAACTGAAATAAGTGGATCATTTGCACCAACAACACCTGTGAGCAGCATCCATTTCTCACGTCTATATCGATCCGAAATATCTGTATCAATTTGTGTTGAAAGAATAGCAGCACATGGCAAGTAAGCTTGTGTATATGCTGTTGCTGCATTCGCAATATCAGCATTTTGGCGCTTTGCGTCCTTACTCTTATAACCCTGTCGAACCTCAAAGACCGTTCCTTTTAACGTAGCAGCGACTCCTGGATCTACACCGATTTTCTTGGTTGATTCTTGCATCCATGCAAAATTTTCTCTCGTTTCCCCTTATCAGCAATTCGATCAAGAGGAATACGACCATCGAGGTACAGGGTTCGTTTCTTCCCCGATACCAAGAGGACATCATAAGACCATATCACATCTTCGTCTGAGAGGTCTAAAGTGTCTTTCAGTATTGTTCTAAAAAGTCGTTCGCATCCGATTCCGATCTGTCGATAGAGACTCGTCATTCCACCTGCGGCTCTATGCGCGGTATACATCATTGGATTATCCAGTCCAAACCAGCTATACAACGAGTCAGCTTTGTAAAGGTTTTGAAACTGTTGTAATGTTAAGCCTCCGCTCGGAGCGCCCTGACCAAACCGAGGCTTATATTCCGCACAGGTTTTAATCGGGTCAAGGAGGATTTTGAGGTATAGTTCATCCCCACCTTTCAAGTAATATTTCCTTTCTGGACATATCAACACACTTCCAGTGTTTCAAATCAGTAGAGCGACCATCATGGTCGCTCTGCATTGTTCGTATGGTGCCGGAGACGGGACTCGAACCCGTAAGGGGTTTCCCCCAGCGGTTTTTAAGACCGCAGCGTTTGCCTTTTCGCCACTCCGGCTTTCTGAAAAGACATTCCTGGCCTCTTATTATACCACTATTCAGGAGCAACGTTGCAACGACGGATGTTGCTCGTAGGCTTTTTCAACCCCTCACCCCCGGCCCCTCTCCCGCGCTGCGGGAGAGGGGTGTAGTGCAACGACGGATGTTGCTCGTAGGCTTTTTCAACCCCTCACCCCCGGCCCCTCTCCCGCGCTGCGGAAGAGAGGTGTGGTGCAACGACGGATGTTGCTCGTAGGCTTTTTCAACCCCTCACCCCCGGCCCCTCTCCCGCGCTGCGGGAGAGGGGTGTGGTGCAACGACGGATGTCCGTCGGCGCACGGCAATGGCAGGCGCCAAACGACCCAGCTTGCGAGGATGATGTGCGCTGATACGCCAACCGATGGCTTCCAGCCGCCGATCTTGCTCACTCTTCACGCCTCTCGCCAATTGCACGGCTGGGAAAGAATCTGGAAAAGTCTCAATTGAGCGGTAGTAGTAATTGATAGCAAAAGACAGTACCTTCAGGCGATTTTCAATTCTTCCAGTCAAGATTACAATTTTTTCAGATCGTTGAGCAATGACTCAAGTATCTGAAAGGTAAGCTATGGAAATTACGCGCCGCAACTTTCTGGAAGGAAGTGTAGCTCTCGTTGCTGGTGTGGTCACTGCGGGAGTGGCCGCTACTGGAACACCACCCGCGCCGGTGGCTGCGTGTTCATACACACAACCTGCATCGCTCCGTACCATCGCAATGCGCCGACTGGCGTTCGGTCCCAGCCCTGAATTGATGGCAATGTATGATGCCACACCGGGTGCCAGTGATGAGGAGCGATTTGACAACTGGGTTCGTCAGCAACTCAACTATACAGCCATCGACAACACGCCCTGTGCGAATCGGATTGCCTCGGCCCAACTCAAGATTCGCTACACCCACAACGGGCAAACGATCAACGAAGTCCGTCCACTCAGTTGGCTGTCTGCCTCACGTGAAACGCTCTGGCAACAGCGAGTTATTCCTGATTTACCCTCGGCCGAACGGATACGTCCCTACAACGAAGTGCGTGTCGCCACATGGATTCGCGCTGTGTGCAGTCGCCGACAGCTCTTCGAGGTGATGGTTGATTTCTGGCACAACCATTTCAACGTGAATGCCACGGCCAATCAACGCATTGCTGCCACCTGGCCAGACTACGACCGCATCATCCGTACTCACGCACTGGGGAATTTCCACGCGATGCTGACCGAGGTTACCAAAAGTGTGGCGATGATGTACTACCTCAACAATGTTAGCAACAAGGCCGGCGGTGGTGAGGGCGGTAACGAAAATTTTGCCCGTGAACTCTTCGAACTACACACACTGGGTAGTGATAACTACCTCAAGTTCTACGATCAACGGGGAAATATCCCGGTGGTTGAATATGGGAGCGAACGCTACGCCGCATCCTACATCGACTATGATGTCTATGAAGCCTCGCGTTGTCTGACCGGATGGACTATTGCAAACGGACGTGACGGTCGACCCAACACGGGAGCGTTCTACTTGATGGATTCCTGGCACGACAACTATCCCAAAACCGTGCTGGCGCCACCTCCCCTCCCTGGCATCGAACCGGCGCCCAACTTCCCCTTCAACAACGGCGCCGAGCAAGATGGAACCAAACTCTTGCGTCTGGTGGCTTATCATCCCGGTACGGCCAGACACCTCTGCACCAAGTTGTGTCGAAGGCTTGTTGCTGATAATCCACCGGAATCGCTCATTAATACCGCGTACAACGTCTGGATGCAACACCGTGAATCGCCAGATCAGATTCGGCGCGTGGTTGAGGCCATTCTACTTGCACCAGAAGCGAAGAGCACGTTCGGCGCTAAAATACGGCGGCCATTAGAAGCAATTTGGGCCTTTCTGCGGGCAACCAATGCTTCGCTCCCTAACGACGTGGCAGAAGTTAACGGTGATGCAACCAAAGGTAACTACTGGGAGAGTCTGTTCTGGAGTGTTGATCAGACCGGTCACCGGCTGTTTGGATGGGACACACCAACCGGCCATCCTGACCGCGCTGAATACTGGGCAAATACGAATGCCTTGCTCAGGACATGGAACAGTTTCTACACCTTAGCCCAATCATGGGGTGGGAATGTTGGGATCGATATCGTTGGTCAGACGCCGGCTGGTCTGTCTTGCGTGGGTATTGTCGATTTCTGGTTGCAGCGGATGCTGACTTACACGCCGACTGGCGATTTACGAACGTTGTTGATCGACTTCCTGGCTCAGGGCTTCGACCCGAATCAACCACCACAGCCGCTTCCAGGTGCACCTGACTGGCGATCACCTGAAGCGGTACGTGATCGCATTGTGGCGATGGTCCAGTTACTGGCAATGAGCCCCGAATTCTGGCTCCGTTAACAAGCACCGAACCAGAGGAGAACCTTACCTATGCAATGGACACGCCGTGAATTTTTGATGGGATGTAGCGCCGCAATTGCGGCTATGGCTGCTGCCCGCATCGGCCAATTGGCATTTGCCGAACCGGCTCAACCGCAGGCTACCAACGAGATTTTCATCCAGATTTTTCTGCGCGGAGGGTGTGATGGGTTGAGCCTGCTCTGCCCGTATGAAGACAACTATTATCGGACGGCGCGTGGTTCGCTGGCATTACCGACAAGCGGAGCACATGCTCCGCTGCGAATTGAACCATACAATCCCTCTTTCAGCATGACAGCCTTTGGCCTTAATAGCCGAATGCCACACCTACGTGATCTGTACAACAGTGGACATCTCGCATTCATCCATGCTTGCGGGCTGGTCGATGACACACGCAGTCATTTTGACGCAATGGATTACATCGAGCGTGGCACACCTGGGAATAAGACGACTAACAGTGGCTGGCTCACACGCCACTTGCAAACTCAGGGTGGTGCAACGACCCTCTTACCGGCAGTGGCTGCCAGCAGTGCAACACCGGCTTCACTTCTGAGTTACAATGGCGCAGTAGCCGTTACGTCACCCAAGGCATTCAAAGTAGATACCGGCTGGCGTTACAATCGACCTCAAGAAAATTATCCGTTCCTCAATGTTCTGCGCGAGATGTACAACCGCAGCTCGATTAACCCACTCGCTCAGGCCGGACGGCGTGTCACGCAGGTGATCGATCTGATGCGTGCCTTGGGGGATTATACGCCAGCCAGTGGTATTACGTACCCTGACAATTCATTCGGTAATGCCCTTAAGACAGTTGCACAGTTGATCAAGGCCGATCTGGGGCTTCAAGTGGCAACGATTGATTTTGGCGGTTGGGATACGCACGAAGCGCAGGCGAATAGTGATGGAAGCGGGTATTTACCTGACCGGCTCGGTATCCTCTCGCAGGGCTTGGGGGCTTTTTACAACGATCTCAGTGCTTATCATAGCCGGTTGACCATTGTCGTGCTGAGTGAGTTTGGTCGTCGGCTTGGCCGTAATCAGTCGAATGGAACCGATCACGGGCACGGCAATGTGATGATGGTGCTGGGTGGAAATGTGAATGGTCGTCGTATCTACGGTACCTGGCCAGGGCTTCATCCCGATCAGCTCGATAAGCGGCAGGACCTCCAGATTACGACCGACTATCGGCAAGTGCTGAGTGAGATTCTGGTACGCCGACTTGGCAACCCAAAGCTTGGTGTAGTCTTCCCCGGATTGGCAGCGTACAATCCACTAGGTATTGTAAGAGGTCCCGATCTGCCACCCGATCTTTCGGCAAACACGACTACGCTGGCAGATACCGGCTATCAGGTATTTGTACCGGTGATTCAACAGTGTCGTTAGCCGGTTAAATGCCGGTATGTCTTGTACGCTATTGCATGCAAAGGGGCAGGTTCTAAACCTGCCCCTACCGTTCTTGAATGATTATGATGTCTATCAGATGGCTGCTGGTACTCTTGACATTTCTGCTCGGCGCCTGTGCTACCCCCACAGCAGCCGTTGATCTTACCATTCGTAGCAACGGCTGTATTCCGGCGACGGTCATCATCCCGCCCGAACGTGAGCCAATACTGACTATCCGCAACACAACTGCTGATGCAATGGTCGTGAGCATCCCCACCATGGATCGCTGGGTCGAAGTAGCGCCGGGCGCTGATAGTGTACTCGAATTGCCCCGCTACATTATGGGGTCGTTTGATCTCTTCTGCCTCACTGCTGCCGATCATAGTGCACTAGGGGGTGATAACCCGTTTCTGTGTGTGTTGGAACCGGCAGAATTGATGCCGGTGGCCCGCTCAGCGGGTATGCTGGTTATCGAACCGCACAACCGAATACGCGAGATTCTTGGGCAGTAGTCGCACTCTCATTGAGAGAAGAGAAAGAAGAGTAGACAGCGAGGGAAAGTGCGTAACCGGTCGTTAGTATGCAGAGACGTGCAACTTCCTGTACCGGCGGCGGTTACGACCTGCCCTCGTCATCTGCGGTCATACCTGTCACCGCATGAGACGGGCGAGGTTTACGCTCGCCCTTCCCATCGCCATGAGCCATTAATTAATTGATCGCTGCTGCCGGTACCTGTTGACTGAGACAGTGCCACGATCCAAGCCCCCAGACCACATTGGTCGCATCAATACCCACTACCCGACGGGTAGGGAAGCAGCGCTGCAACACTTCACAAGCCCGCACATCGTTGGGGTGGTTGAAGGTCGGCACAATAACGGCATGGTTAGCAATGTAGAAATTAGCATACGACGCGGGCAGGCGCTGACCCTGGAATACGATTGGCGGCGGCATTGGAATGGTCAGAATAGTGAGTGGCTTCCCGGCGGCATCACGCATCAGTTGCAACCGCCGTAGATTGTCTTGCAGCACGTGGTAGTTTTCATCGCTAGGGTCTTCCTCGACGACCGTAACCACGACTCCAGGCGCCACAAACCGGGCCAGATCGTCAATATGACCGTCAGTGTCATCGCCAACAATCCCTTCGCCCAACCAGAGAATAGTATGCACACCAAGCATATCGCGCAGACGCTGCTCGATTGCCTGCCGGTCGAGGTGTGGATTGCGGTTAGGGTTGAGCAAACATTGTTCGGACGTCAGCAGTAAGCCATTTCCATCGACGTCAATTGAACCACCCTCTAACACCATCCCTCCACAGAAACGGGGTACACCGAGGTACTCGGCCATGCGGGCCGGGATCTGATTGTCGAGGTCGTAAGGTGGGTATTTGTTTCCCCAGGCGTTAAATTCCCAATCGGTAGCCGCCAGTTGTCGCCCCTTGGGAGTATCGCGCACCACAAAGATCGCACCGTGATCACGACACCAGGCGTCGTTGGTTGGAAACTCGTGCAATCGAATATCACCGGTAGCGCCGGCTTCAGCGAGGAAAGCCCGCGCCTGCTCGGCCATCGCAGCATCGTTTACATTGATATGAACTGTCTCGCCACGAGCCAGTTCAGCCACGAAGCGAGCGTACACTGGCCAGATGCGGTCGATGATCCCGGGCCAGCTCGCCTCTTTGTGAGGCCACGACAACCAGGTGGCCTGATGTGGCTCCCATTCAGCGGGCATCCGGTAACCCAATTCAGCGGGGGTTGCCATCGTGTTTACTCCTCATCGATATAACGGCGCGTTATCTCACCGTAGGCGTCAATTCGCCGATCTCGCAGGAATGGCCAATGAGTACGCTGCACATCGATCCGGGATAGATCAACGGGTGCGACTAGTACTGCCGGTTTATCAACCGGTGCGCGAGCAATAACTACGCCTGCCGGATCGGCGATAAAACTCTGCCCCCAGAACTCGATGCCACCCGCAGGATCGCCTTCGTGACCGGTACGATTGATGCTGACCACATAACAACCGTTGGCAATTCCATGTGAGCGCTGGATGATCTCCCAGCTTTGATGTTGGGCCACGCCATATTCAGCCTTCTCGGCGGGATGCCAGCCAATTGCTGTCGGATAGCACAAAATATCGGCGCCCCGCAGCGCAGTCAGCCGGGCAGCCTCTGGATACCACTGATCCCAGCAAATAAGCACACCAATGCGGGCGTAGCGGGTCTTGAACACCTTAAAGCCCAGATCACCCGGTGTAAAGTAAAACTTTTCGTAAAACAGCGGGTCATCGGGAATGTGCATCTTGCGATATTTCCCCAGATAACGACCATCCGCATCAATGACAGCAGCCGTGTTATGGTAAAGACCTTCGGCCCGCTTCTCAAAGAGACTGGCAATGATCACCACCTGCAACTCAGCAGCCAGGCCAGCAAGTCGCTCAGTACTAGGGCCAGGTACCGGTTCGGCCAGCGCAAAGAAATCGTGGTTCTCGCTCTGGCAAAAGTAGAGGGAACGAAAGAGTTCAGGCAGACATACAATCTGCGCTCCTTGCTCAGCCGCAGCGCGAATACCTGCCTCTGCGGCTGCCATATTGGTTTCGGGATCGGCAGTACAACGCATCTGCACCAGACCGACCTGCACGATTCGTCGGGTCATTCTTGCACTCCATTCATCATAAAGATGACTACCATTCGCCACGCTCGATCAAGCGTAACTCGCCGCGTCGAATAGCGGCTTCAACCGCAGCACCGGCTACATACACCCAGGCGGATCGCGTACCATCAACCGTCTGTACCGGTAATTCCACCCGCTCGTACAAATTGTCAGCACGACCGGGAACGTAATCCTCCAGTTCATCGAGCAATGCCAGAATATGCTGATAGCGTGCCGGATGAACATCAATCAGCTCACCGAAGACGGTTGCGTTTTGTGGGACGAGATCAGCAGCCCGCACGAGAAAGGGATACGGTCCGGCCGTGTAAAGAGCAGCAGCCGACAACCAGGCACGTGTTTCGCTTACAGTGTGCCCTGCCAGGAAACGGGCATAGTTCGTTTGACCTCGTTTCAATGTTCCGTAGACAAAAAATGGACGCATCAATTATTTTTCGCGGTATACTATCAACACGCCGCAACGCGGCTCATACATACTATAGCAGGTTTCGCCAGATCAGTGATAAGCACAGCCTGCCACTGCAAGCTGGCTGACCAAACCGCACAGAACTGCAAGGGCGGAAACATCCTCAGGAGAGGCACGATGACGATTGAAGTAGCATTGATGGTTGAAGGCCAGAATGGGCTAACCTGGCCGCGCTGGCAACGACTGGTGCAGGCAGCAGAGGATTTGGGTTTTGTGGGGCTGTACCGCTCCGACCACTTTACCAATGCGAATCCCCCTGAAAAAGAATCGCTGGAGTTGTGGGTTTCACTCACCTGGCTCGCCTCACAGACAAAGCGGATTGAATTCGGGCCATTGGTCTCGCCAGTTTCATTTCGACATCCGGCATTGACGGCAAAAATGGCAGCCGCCGTTGACGACCTCTCAGGTGGACGACTACAGCTCGGATTGGGGGCCGGCTGGCAGGAACGTGAACATTCCATGTTTGGCTTTAAGTTGCTGGCAGTTGGCCCCCGATTTCAACGGTTTCGCGAAGGACTGGAAGTCATCACCCGCCTTTTACGCAGTGATGAACCGGTCACCTGGATCGGTGAGTATTACCAACTGCGCGAAGCAATCCTGTTGCCGCGTCCTGTACGACCGGACGGGCCGCCGATTGTTATCGGTGGCAATGGCGAGCAGCGTACTCTGCCACTTGCTGCTCGTTATGCCGATGAATGGAATGCCGTGTTCGTTCCGCCAGCCCGTTTCGTCGAACTCAATGCCAGACTCGACACGCTGCTGGACGCGGCGGGCCGCCCACGCAACGCGGTACGGCGTTCGCTCATGATAGGGTCGGTGTTCGGACGTGATGAGCGCGAAGTTGAACGGTTGCTGGCCGGCCGCAGCCGTGCACAATTGCGAGATCGCGGGATTCTGGTCGGCGTGGCCGACGAAATTGTTGAGCAGATTGCGGCTTTTGCCGCTGTTGGTGTCGAGCGCATCATGGTGCAGTGGCTTGATCTCGACGACCTCGACCGCTTAGCAGCCTTCGCCAATAGGGTCTTGCCCCAACTTGCGTGAGTGCATGCCCCTACCGACGAAGAAGATATTGTCAATACTTCCATACTGGTTTTGATTCCGGTACCGCATGGAATCTCTCGTCAAACGTTGTGTTGAACCAGGCAGTATTTTCCCTCCCTGTGACAGATGAGAGGGTATGGAGAGCGCCTGGTGTGGAGCGATGTTCAAGATGAATACTGCGCAACAGATGCCCAACCGCTGGCAAACCATTCTCTGGATCATGTTTGCCGCCCAGTTTCTTTCCGCAATCGGTTTTTCCATCATCTTTCCGTTTCTTCCACTCTATGTCGCGTACCTCGGTGTGGCTACGGTTGGCACGGTGGCCCTATGGTCAGGATTAGTCTTCTCGCTTCAGGCCTTGACAATGGCGATTGCAGCGCCGATCTGGGGATCACTGGCCGACCGGTTCGGATACAAACTGATGGTTGAACGGGCAATGTACGGTGGTGCTGTGATCTTGCTGTTGATGGGATTTGCACGCTCGGCTGAAGAATTAACGTTGTTGCGCACCATTCAGGGCTTGATTACCGGTACCATTTCGGCGGCTAATGCGCTGGTTGCAACGGTCACCCCACGCGAACGTATGGGTTTTGCGATGGGAACACTGCAAATGGGTTTGTGGAGCGGAACGGCAGCCGGCCCACTGATCGGTGGTGTAATGGCCGAAACCCTTGGCTTTCGCGCAACGTTCATCACCACTGCCGCACTCCTGTTCATATCGGGTATTCTGGTAACGATTGGCGTGCGTGGGAATAGGAGGCCTTCCACGCCTCGCAAACAGCAACCGTTGGCTATATGGCAAGGCTGGTTGACGATCATCCGCACTCCGGGCATCAGTCCGGCCTACGGTATGCGCTTCCTCAGCAGCCTTTCCCAAACCATCTTGCTCCCCTTTGCGCCATTGTTTATTGCCAGTTTGCTTCATCCAAATGATCCGGTCAGTGCGTACACTGGTCTAATCGTTGGAGTATCTTCGGCAGCAGGAACAGCAACAGCGATCTGGCTTGGTCGGCTCGGTGATCGGATCGGTCATCAACAGGTATTGATGATGAGTGCGATATTGGCCGGAATCGCCTTTTTGCCGCAAGGACTGGTTACAAATGTTTGGCAACTGCTCATCCTGCAAGCGCTCAGTGGGGCAGCGATAGGCGGTATCACACCTTCATTAAGCGCACTGCTTGGTCGTTACACAGCAGCCGGTAATGAAGGCACCGTTTATGGGTTGGATAGCTCGATTGTCTCTGCTGCGCGTGCAGTTGCGCCACTGATCGGTACCATAGTGGTAGGTGCTCTTGGGTTGGGAAGTGTCTTTTTGGTCAGCGGCATGGCCTGTTTGGTGATCGCGATGAGTGCTGCACGCCTCCCAGCGCTGGTTGCGACGACCAAATGACTACGTTATGTTCGCTTGAACTGGGAGTATGGGCCAACACCCGCGGCCCCAAGGCGACTGTGTACATCGGGTGGCATTGCCAGCAAGTGTGTGATCTTCGTCGGTATCACTCGGTTATCAGTAACCAAAGCTGAGAACTCCGAAAACCTCTAACGTGCCCTTCGCCCACTTCCGCTCTCGAAACGAGAGCGGAAAGAGCATATTCATACCGACTCCGGTGACGACATCTGGCATCCATTGTGGTAAAAAGAAGGTAGGACAACGACCAGATCGGAGGTGTGCGTTTGAGCCATCGTTTTTGTCTTCTCGGCCTCGTTCTGTTAGGTATGACCTGCATTGGCGGATTCGTCGTCTGGCAGCGGGCCCGTCACTTTGAACGACTCTTCTACCTTACCCGTCTCGATCCGATTGGATTGAATATGATCCGGAATGAACCATCATCAACGGCGCCGATTGTGATGTTCGGCGACTCACGAGCAGCCGCCTGGCCAGCACCGACAGGATTTTTCATCACGAACCGGGGTGTTCCTGGGCATACCAGTACCCAATCGCTGCTTCGGTATCGTATGCACGTCAGTCCCTTGCAGCCAGCACTGGTTATCATTCAGGTGGGAGTGAATGATCTGGTTGCGCTGCCATTGTTAGCCAACGATGCTGAATCGATCGTTCAGACGACCATTGCGAATATCGGCGAGATGGTAGACCTAGCCAGAGTCGATGGCAGTCGGGTGATTCTCACCACGATCTTTCCGCTCGGTCCTGATCTGTTCTCGCACCTCGATCCGGGAACGGGTCAGATTCAGACCGCGATTGAGCAGGTGAATGCTGCTATACGTGCAATGAGTGCGCCAGATGTAATCATATTTGATAGTGCAGCGCTCCTGGCCGACGCAAGTGGTTACGTAGCTGAGGCATACCGCGCTGATCTGCTTCACATTAATCCAAAAGGTTATCAGGTGCTGAATGAGGCGTTGTCGATGCTGTTAACCGATACTCAGTGAGTCTTTGTACGACAAAGAACCGAGGAACGCAATGGAACGTCAGATGAACAACCGTCCCCAATTTCACAACGAAATACTGACGCGGCATAACGCAAAACAGATGGCGCCACCTACCCGCGGAAAATTTCCTCACAGATCGTCAACAGCCACGCCGCACATCAAGTGGTACCGCCGCAAGTGAGTTAAAAACCGGTACTTCGCGACCAAGCGTGATACCGGTGATCGAGACAGGACAACTGTAGGCGTACACCTCCACTCCTACCGAGCGTGCAAGCCGTAGTGCACGACTGAAATCAATATCGATCGTTTCATCAGGAGCAAACGCACAGCCTTTAGAACGTTGAATGATAAACACCACGGCTGCCCGTTGACCGTTACGGGCCGCATTGATCAACAGCTCGAGATGACGATGACCACGCTCGGTCGGTGCATCGGGGAAGACGGCAATGCCTTCGACAAGGTGAGTAACTGACTTCACCTCTAAGAGACAGGTATCTAGCCCTTCACTCAGGCGAAAATCGATGCGATGGGGACCCAGTTGCACATCACGCTGCACACGTGAATAACGGGCAAACTGTGGGAGCGCACCGAGTGACAAAGCCGCGGCAACCAACCGATTGGGCAACTGGCTATCAAGTGAAACGAGATCACCATCTTGATAGACAGCCACAACCTGAAACGCAGTCTTCCGGCCCACTTCCTCACGTGGCGCGAGTAACAGGCGAGCCCCTGGAACGAGGAGATCGATCAAACGCCCTCTGTCGGCGAGATGGGCACGTACCATTCGTCCACCCATCTGCGCCTCAACCAAGAATTGACCGGATCGTGCTGCAAAGTTGGCTTCAACCAACGGTGCACCGGTTGAGAGCGGCACCCGAACGATGGTGTGTTGTCCTGATCCTTGCCCTGTTGCCATACCTATAGTATACCACGACCGGTTTCATCTTTTGCAATCGCATAGCGTGGGGAGGGGATAATGCCTTACCCCGCAAGCGCATCCTGATAAACGGGCGCAGCGCGCTGTTCCCTGACCGACGCATCGCAACAGGCGGTGGGTGGTACTGCCGGACGGTACCCGATGTTGCCCATAGAGAGGGACGGTTCGCGAACCGACCCTCATTCGTCGATACCTGCATCTGTATTGTCACTGATCCTCGCGATGGTACAATACAGGAGGAAGCTGACGATGAGGGAGCTAGATGCTGACTCATGAAGATATTGCCCGCGTACTGGCACACTACGATGTCGGCGAGCTACGGTCGAGCCGCGCCGCCGGCCACGGTATGATCAATGAAACAGCGATTGTTGAGACCAGCTTCGGACGCTTTGTGCTTCGCCGTAACCGGCGCTTTAGTGGCTTACAAACCATCAAACTACGTCACCGCCTACTCGAATGGCTCCGACAACGAGGCTTTCCTGCACCACGAGTCCTGCCAACCAGGAATGGCGAAACAATGGTGATCATCGATGAACAAGTCTACGAGCTTAGCATATTCATCGTCGGCGATGAGTTCGATCCCGCTCGTCCACGACAACTGAGCGATGTTGGTCGGGTCCTGAGTAGTTATCATCGGGCTGTTACCGATTTTCCCGAACCACCACCACCATCAGCACCGCGTTATTTACCATCCAGCTTACGTGGACTGACCGAACGCTTGATCACTCGTGACATACTCGGTGATTTAACGCTCCCACTGCACTGGTACGAGCGACGCATTGCCGAGTTATGCCATCAGTTGAGCGATGAGACCTACGAATCTTTACCACATCTGCTGATCCACGGCGACATGCATCGCGATAATATCATCTTTCGCGGTGATGCAGTAGCGGCCTTAATCGATTATGACCAGATTGGTATTGATGCACGCCTGGTCGATATTGCCGATGCACTGGTCGATATGGCGATCGGTTCGCCGCCCCCCAACTGGCCAATGTGGGGAGTGTACCGGGCGCCACTCGATCTCGAACGAGTACGGCTCTTTCTCAAAGCCTATAATGCAGTTGTTCCGCTATCGCGCACCGAAGCTCAGGCACTACCGGCGATACTCGAAGTCATCTGGCTACAGGGAAATTTGCGCCGAACGCTCAGCACGCCAGACGCCGAACCTGAATATCACCTTGAATTACTAGGACAGGGACAGTGGCTGGCTGAGTGGATGGATCGCCATCGCGACCGCATTCTGGAAGCGGCAATGGTATACTGAGCACTATGCAGCATCACGAGTGAGCATATTTTATCCAGGTTCTACTTCGCATGAGAGCAAGCATTCAGCGAAGGATACGTGCGCTAGCCCATCTCTGGATGATCCTCCTAAGTGGGGTGGTGATCACATTACTAGGTGGCCTGGTCATACGCTGGCTAGCGCCGTTGTCCCCATGGGTTGAAACACCAACAGTTCAACTGCGCGATCCGTTGCCGCAGAGCAGTGCGGTACATCCGCGCAGTACGATAACACTCGTGTTCAGCACACCGATGAATCCGTTCACGGTCGTGCGCTCACTCCGTATTGATCCGCCACTAGATAGCTCATATCAATGGTCGGAAGATATGCGCGTGTTGCGCATTATTCCTAATCAAGCGCTTCAACCGGCTACGACGTACCGCATACAGGTTTTCACGACTGCTCAAAGCCGGTGGTGGCGACCGTTGGCCCAGGCGCTCGATGTGTCATTTGTTACCGCAGCTCAACCAACAGTTCAAACTGCCCTCGCCCCGCGCCGACTCGACGCTCCAATCGTACTCATCTTTAGTCAACCAATGATTCCTGCAGATGTTATCGATCAACCGGCTTTGCTCCAAGGGGTACGACTCTCACCACCATGGCCACTACGCGGTCAATGGCTTGATCAACGAACGCTCCTGCTTCAGCCTACCATCGCATTTACCGCAGCTTCAACATATACTCTCACAGTAGACAGTACCTTCAGCGATGCCCAGGGTATCGAATTAGGGCAGCCGTTCCGCTGGCAATTCACTACACCCTGGCCGAACCTGATTGAACAGACACCTCCGCCAGAAAAGCGCTGGGTAAACCCGCAGCAACCGTTGGTGTTGGTATTTGATGCCCCTGTTGATACTCGTCTGCTCAGCACGGCGCTCGATATTACGCCATCAATCAGTGGTAGTTTCACCAGCGCCACAACGAATAACCGATACACGGTTACCTTTACACCGTACACCGGCTGGGTGCCCGGGCAGACCTACCAGGTTCAGCTTCGCATCCCGAATACAACCCGTCTGCTCCAGAGTTGGCGCTTTTATGTCGAGCCAGAACCAACATTACTGGCCTCATTTCCAGGTCAAGGTCAGGTTCTGATGCCCGATCAAGAGATTCGTCTGCTGTTTAGCACACCGATGGACGAATCGGAACTGCGGGCCGGGCTCAGCTTTGAGCCACCGGTAGACGAGTTTAAACTAACTGTTGAGGAAAATCGGGTCATTGTGCAACCGGTGATCCAGGCAGCAACAACCTATACCATGACAATTGCGGCCGGTGTTCGTGACCACAGCGGAGTCCCGTTACGCATGCCAGTATCGTTAACAGTACGAACAGCTAGCCGTCCACCACTATTCCGAGTTCCTGGGGATGTCTTGCAACACTTTCCGGTCAACGCTTCGCCGGCAATTGTCGTTGAACGCACAAATCTGCGTGCGTTTCAGGCCCATCTCTACCAGCTTGATACTACGACCCTGATCCGTGCGCTTTCTCTGCACCCAGACGAATGGTCACGTTTTGTCCCAGAACGGTACGTGCAAACGCCAGTGCGCGTCTGGCGTGAAACCTTGAACGATCCACCCGACAGTCTGGTACGCAGTGTCTTTGCCATTACTGCGAACAGTAGCGGCGAATTATTACCCGCCGGTGCCTACTACTTGCGCCTCACGACCGATAGTGGATTACGGGTTGATCGACTTTTACTTATTTCATCAATGCGTCTGACAGTGATACCAAACAGCGATGAACTCCTGGTATGGGTGACAAAGAGTGGGAGCGGCGCACCCTTAAGCGACATCCCATTGAGCATCTATCTCGACGAAACAATGCTTGCCAGCGGCAAAAGCAACGAACAGGGTCTCTGGCGTGTTCCACTTGCCAATTTGCGTACATTTACCGGTGGCAGTGCCGGTCGTACTCTGGTAGCAGTAGCTGAAGACGACGGTATTGCCCTGAGTAGCATTCAGCTTCTCGACACATTTACCCCTCCGGTTAAAGCATTAGTCGCTGTTGATCGATTGAGTTACCGACCAGGGAGCATCGTGCGCGTCAATGGTCTTGTTCGCGAACAACAGGCAAATGGCCGATTAACCCTACCCGCTCCGAGAACGTGTCGCCTTACCCTCAATAGTACAACCTTGATTAGCGATGCCACTGCCGTTACCTGCACAATATCCGATAAAGGTATCCTCAACGGTAGTCTGCGGCTCGATGCGCGCACCGCACCGGGAACATACATCGTACAGGTCGCCATCAGTGACACCATCTATCAGATACCGATCAGAGTTACTATCCCGACTACCGGTGCCACCATCCACGTAACGCCAACCCGTCCCACCGGTCTCGCGGTTGATGTCACCCGTGCCAACCTGCCAATCAGTGGTGCGGTGATAAGCTGGAACCTGCGACTCGAAACCCTATCCATCGTTGAACTTGATGGCATAGCTGGTGAAGTGCTGGGATCAGCGAGTGAAACCTCATCAAGTGCAACGACCGATCAGAGTGGCCGAGTCCAAATTAATCTGCCAGCAGATGAAAACCTGATCCGTCCACTCCGGTACGAGCTCCACCTGACTGCACAGTTGCCCGACGGCGAGCAACTCCAGCAAAACACAAGTGGAATCATTCATCCGCGCAGCCCGCGGTTGTCTATTGATGCACCAACCGTCATTGCGCAAAACGAACGGGCAACAATTACGTTTACTTTGCAGAACGCTGAAGGTCAACCTCTGTCCAATACGCTGATAGAGCTGGAAGTTCGGCGTCAGATTGGTGATCCACCACTAATTATGCGACGGGTACGTACCGACCAGAATGGTCAGGCAACGACCGCACTGGTCCCGCTCCTCCCCGGACGCTACGAGCTGAGCGCCCGTTCTGGATCGAGTGTGAGTCGTCGGCAGTTGTGGGTAGCAGGTTCTGGAATTGCCAGTAGTGAACCCTGGCTGATTCCCGACCGCACCGCCTATTCAGTTGGTGATACGGCTCGTCTGCTTGTAAACGGACCGACCAGTGGTACCCTTCTGCTTATTGTCGGCCAGGGTGAAACAGCCCGTATCGCGCTGACCAGAGCACAAGCCGGTAACATGATGTTGCTTCCGATCACCGATGATCTCCCACCGCTAACAACCATTACCGCACTGATTGACGACGGGGTGAATCTGTGGACAAGTACGGTGAGCCTGTACATTAATCCACCATCACCACCACAGATCGCATTGTCGCAACGAGAAGTACTGCCAGGCTCAACTCTTACCCTGACCACTACCGCATCAACGGCAAATCTGTTTGTGGTGCTGACACCCATTCATGCACCGACGATTAATCTCGATGATTGGAATCGCCCGCTCACCAGTTCCTCATCATTCCGGCAAGGACTCTCTGGCATTATCCTGCCAGCAACTCCTGAGTCGACCGATCAGCAACACCGAATCTCGGTTCGTCTCCCGCAGCAACCGGGACGCTGGTACCTTAATGTGATTGCGATCGATGATCGTGGTTTTGCGACAGCAACCAGTACCCTGATTGATACCATTCAGTCAGTTGAAGCAATTGCTACTCCTTTACCGCCGCTCCGTACAAATGACACTGCCGTTGCCACGCTTATCTTGCGCAATATCGACCGCGAGGCGCGTACGGTACGCACTCGTCTCTGGGTAAGTGGCGGCATCCTGCTTGATCCAATCGAACAAATCGTTACGATACCGGAGCATACTGTCATGCCTATCCATTGGAACATACGACCACAACCCGATGTCGCGCTTATCGGTCTGCGTTACGAGGTGATAGACACTGCACCCTTACCACCGATTGAATACGCGATACCGGTCATCCGCGAGTCATTTTTGCCTCAAACGACCCAAACCCGTTTGGTTAACGATTCGCTCGAACTGAGTCTGGCAGATGACGAGCACGAGATTATCATCGCCGCTAATGCCCGATCTGCGCTGGCCGACCAGGCACAACGCCTGTTTCAGACCACGGCGCCCACTGCCGAAAGTCTGGCTGCGGCAATCATTATTGGTAACGAACTACAACGTACTGCTTCAACAACAACTGAAGTCGAGTATTGGCAGACAGCCATTGATGGTTCATTGCGTCAATTACGTACCCTTCGCAATCCTGATGGTGGTTGGGGATGGTGGCCAGATCATCCATCTGATCCGTTTATCACCGCTTTTGTGCTCGAAGCAATTGCCAAGATTGACCGCCGCGATGGACAGAACCCACTGCCAGGCGAATCTGCGATACGTTATCTGCAACGCGAACGATCAGCCCTTCCCCTCGATGTGCAATCATACATCGATTATGTGCTGGCAAAACACGGTATCAACGACCATCAGGAACCGGCATCCGACAATCTGACACCAACCGCACGTGCTTTTACCGCATTACGGCTCCGCCAATACAGAAACCAACTCCTGGCTCAATTCTGGACCACCGCCGGCAGTGGCCTACCGTGGGCAGGAGCCGAAGGAATGCCTGCCAGCGCGCTGGCCGTAAGTGCAAGTATCATTCAGGCATTAGCCGAAGAACAACCAACCGCTCCCAAACTCACGACCTGGCGTACTGCTCTCTTGCGACGCTGGCAAGGTGAGGGCTGGCCGACACCATACGAAGCGGCGCGTGTAGCGCTGGCACTGGGTCCAATGCTCTCAGCAAATGGTGCAGAGGTTACGGTATGGCATAACAACGACCGGCTGACCGAAGCCCAAACCCTGACTAATGTAGAACGCTGGCGATTACGAGGGGGAACATTGCGCATTGAGCCAACCAATGGGCCAGCACTCATCGCTATTCGCCGTGCAACCGCTGAGCATCCCCAAATCGAAGCAATACAGGCACAGCTCAGGTATCACCAGAGTATCAATCCACTGACCATCGATCAACCTGTTCAGGTCGATCTCATTCTGATCGTCAAAGAACCTTTTCTTCGCCTCGATGTCACCATTCCGCTACCAGCGGGGTTAACCCCAATCCAGGTAGATAGCGGCGCAACGCTCGCTTATTCTCGAATTGAGCGTGAACGGCGCACGGTTCGATTCGGTGGCGTCAATCTAACCCCCGGTGTATATCGGTTGACCGTTACTGCCAGAACAACAACCGCCGGTCACTTTCAGACACCGCCAGCAATTATTGCCACGCCGGGGAGTGGGTTGCCTGAACTGTTTGTGAGGGAAAAAGATACGATCATCATCACGACGGCGCCAACGAACTGATACCGGACGGATGCATCACTAGAGATTTTCTGAATTTTCATCGTTTGGTGTCATAACCACCGTCGCCTGGGAGCGCGAGCCTCCGGCGCGCAGCCTACAGTCGCCTGGGAGTGCGAGCCTCCGGCGCGCAGCCTGCACCGTGCCCATCTCAGCCGCACACCATCGCCCCGTGGCTCGCCATAAGAAAAGCGAAGAACTCGCCCCTGCTGATGAAGATGCCCCTCCCACTCGCTCTTCTTCTCTTCTCGTCCCTCTCCTCACTTAACCACTGCTAGGACTGGTAAACCTCATCAACCAATGTTGCAATATTGAAACACTTTTGTTCAGTACCTGGCATAGCCATAGCTTGACGCTCCTGTTCCACATTTGTTACCATATTTGTGCAGCAACTCAATGAAGAGGGGCGATTTCCCAACACTCGTGTATGCCCCACAAAACCTTACAAAATATATTTTTAGCCAGCAAACCCATCCGGACCGCGCATTGCACGGTGCAATGCATCGTGTTGTCATAAATTGTGACAGGAAAGGAGGTGCGCAGGGCGGGTCGCCGATTGCTACCCGTTAGACGGCGTGTACGCCCAGTTCAGATGCGCCGGTACGCCACGAGCAGCGTACAACGCGACGGGACACGGTCGCACGGCAATTGGCGCGCATCACGTTCTCTGCTTGAACGCTGGATCAAAGGTGATTCGTTGGGAACTGGTTCTGGCTGTTTTGTATTGCAAGGAGGAGACCCTCTATGCCTGCGTCCTTTCTGGGCGAAGTTTTTGGTACCATGGTACTGATCCTGTTTGGCAACGGTGTCGTGGCGAACGTATTGCTGACGCAATCGAAGGGCAACGGTGGTGGCTGGATCGTGATTACCACAGGTTGGGCATTTGCAGTGATGTGTGGTGTCTTTACAGCAGCAGCCTTGGGTAGCCCTGGGGCTGATCTTAATCCAGCCGTCACCGTGGCTGTCCTGATTCGCGGGGGCTACGACTTCGGAACTGCCGTGATGCACATTGTGGCGCAATTTATCGGTGCCTTTATTGGCGCCACTCTGGTCTGGCTTGCCTACCTCTCACACTGGGAAGTAACGAAAGACCCTGGCCTCAAACTGGCTTGTTTCAGCACCGGCCCGGCGATTAGCAATCCGGTCAACAACATCATTACTGAAGTGATCGGTACCTTCGCGCTGGTATTCATCATCTTCGCTATCTTTAGCGCCAACGGTGCCACAGGCGGAAATCCGGCGAGCGGTCTGGGTCCATATCTCGTTGCAGCACTGGTTTGGGGTATTGGTCTTTCACTCGGTGGTCCAACTGGCTACGCGATCAATCCGGCACGCGATCTTGGTCCGCGAATTGCACACTTTGTGCTACCCATCGCCGGGAAGGGCGACAGCAACTGGGGGTATTCGTGGATACCGGTCGTTGGCCCGCTCATCGGTGGCTCAATTGCCGCCTTATTGGCGAATGCGCTGGGTATGTGAGATACTAGATACTGTTGCGCATCGCCTACGAACGGTTAGCAATTATCACTTCAAGGGAGGAAGCCTGTGAAGAAGTTGATTAACGCTCCAGAGAATGTCGTCAAGGAGGCACTGGCCGGAATGGCAATTGCCCATGCCGATCTGATCCAGGTGCACTTCGATCCTGACTACATCGTGCGCGTCGGTGCACCACATAACAAGGTCGGCGTTATCTCTGGAGGTGGCTCTGGTCACGAACCGATGCACGGTGGCTTTGTCGGCTACGGCATGCTCGACGCTGCCTGTCCGGGTGCCGTCTTTACCTCACCGGTACCGGATCAGATGCTTGCCGCAACCAAGGCTGTCAATGCTGGAAAGGGCGTGTTACACGTCGTCAAGAATTATACTGGTGACGTGATGAATTTCGAGATGGCAGCAGAACTGGCTGCCGCCGAAGGTATTGAGGTCGCCAGTGTGATCACCAACGACGATGTGGCAGTTGAAAACAGCACCTGGACAGCCGGTCGGCGCGGGGTAGGAGTGACCGTGCTGCTCGAGAAGATCGTCGGTGCTGCGGCAGAAGCTGGTGCTGATCTGGCGACGTGCAAAGCAATTGCCGAGCGAGTCAACGCGAACGGTCGCAGCATGGGGATGGCTCTGACCCCCTGCACCGTACCCCAGGCTGGTAAACCGGGCTTTGAGCTAGCCGAAGACGAGATGGAGGTTGGTATCGGCATCCATGGCGAACCCGGCCGACGCCGCGAGAAGTTGGCGCCGGCGCGTGATATTGCCGAGATGCTTGCTGGTCCTATTCTTGAAGACCTGCCCTTCAAGAGTGGTGATGCTGTACTGGCCTTCGTCAATGGCATGGGTGGTACACCACTGATCGAGTTGTACGTGATGTATAATGAACTTGCCCGTATCTTGAAGGATCGGAACATTACCATTGCTCGCTCGCTCGTCGGCAGCTACATCACGTCACTCGAAATGGCAGGTGTGAGCTTTACCCTGCTCCGTCTTGACGATGAGATGATTAAACTCTGGGACGCTCCGGTCCATACGCCGGCGCTACGCTGGGGAATGTAAGGTATCAGTATGTATAGCGGGGCAAATTGCCCCGCTACCAGATCGCACGCAGAGGAACTATGCAGATCACCGCCGATCATGTGATACGTTTTCTCCAATTGGTCGCTGAACGGGTTAAAGAGCAGCGTGACTATTTAACCAAGCTCGATGCCGCAATCGGTGATGCCGACCACGGTGTCAATCTTGATCGTGGTTTCAGTACAGTGATGAGCAAGCTGCCAACTGCAACCGACCGGAGCATTAGTGGTCTACTGAAACTGACCGGCATGACACTGATTTCCACCGTTGGTGGCGCCAGTGGGCCACTGTATGGCACAGCCTTCCTGCGCGCAGGAACAGCTATTGGGGATCGAGCGACGATTGGCGCTGAAGAACTGATTGCTGCACTGAGCGCTGCGCTTGATGGCATTCAAACTCGTGGGAAAGCGACTCGCGGTGAAAAGACGATGATCGATGCGATTGCACCAGCAATCGATACGCTGAAAGAGCAGTATGCAGCGAGCGGTGATCTGTTGGTTGCAATGCGTGCCGCTGTCGCTGCATGCGAACAGGGTATGATTGCGACTGAACCAATGCTAGCAACCAAAGGACGTGCATCGTACCTCGGTGAACGTTCAATTGGTCATCGTGATCCTGGTGCTGCCTCGGCTTATCTGATGGCCCAGGCGCTGCTCGAGACCATTGAGCGTGCAGCACAAGGTTAATGTGTCCCGTATGCCGCACAGGTAGACAAAGGAGTCATGAATTATGGCAAAGTATGCCGCCGCAATCGATCAGGGAACAACTAGCACCCGCTGTATGATTTTTGACCACAGTGGCAATGTCATTTGCTACGACCAGAAAGAACACGAACAGATCTATCCCCGACCCGGCTGGGTAGAGCATAGCCCTGATGAGATTTGGGAACGTACTCAAAGTGTGATCCGCAGTGCATTGAGCAAAGGTGGCCTCAGCGCGAACGACATCGTCGCTGTTGGGATTACCAATCAACGTGAGACGACGGTGGTCTGGAACCGCAACACCGGACGACCAGTCTACAATGCGATTGTCTGGCAAGATACGCGCACCGATCAGATTTGTAATGAATTGGCAGCCGACGGTGGACAGGATCGCTTCCGGCCCAAGGTTGGTCTCCCGCTGGCAACCTACTTCTCTGGTCCTAAGATCCGCTGGATTCTCGACAATGTTCCCGGTGCACGCGAAGCCGCTGAAGCTGGTGATGTGATCTTTGGTAATATCGATACCTTCTTGACCTGGTGGCTGACCGGTGGCCCCAATGGTGGCGTTCATGTCACCGATGTCACGAACGCTTCGCGCACGATGCTGATGAATCTCGAAACCCTTGATTGGGACGATGAGATACTCGGCATTATGGGTATTCCACGGCAGATGCTGCCCAAGATTATGCCGTCAAGTATGGTCTACGGCACTGCTACCGGCGAGCTGGCCGGGGTACCGGTAGCCGGTATTCTGGGCGACCAACAAGCAGCAATGGTTGGTCAGACCTGCTTTGATGTCGGTGAGGCGAAGAACACCTACGGCACCGGATCGTTTATGCTGCTCAATACCGGTACCAAACTCGTTCCCTCGAAGAGCGGTCTGTTGACAACTGTTTGCTATAAGTTCGGTGATCAGCCTGCCGTTTATGCTCTTGAAGGCTCTATCGCTATCACCGGTGCATTGGTACAGTGGCTGCGCGACAATCTCGGCCTGATCACCTCGTCGGCTGAGGTCGAGTCGCTTGCTAATCTGGTTGAGGACAACGGTGGCATCTATTTCGTCCCGGCCTTCTCTGGTCTCTTCGCCCCGTACTGGCGTTCCGATGCACGTGGGGTAATCGTCGGCCTGACGCGGTATGTCAATAAAGGTCACATTGCCCGTGCGGTACTTGAAGCGACTGCGTACCAAACCCGCGAAGTTCTCGACGCGATGGAACAGGATTCGGGTGTGAAACTGACCGCATTGAAGGTCGATGGTGGTATGGTGTACAATAATACCCTAATGCAGTTCCAGGCTGACATCCTGGGAGTGCCGGTTATTCGGCCGAAGGTTGCCGAAACAACGTCGCTTGGTGCTGCGTATGCCGCTGGCCTGGCAGTTGGCTTCTGGTCGAATACCGATGAGATGCGCGCTAACTGGGGTGTCGATCATACGTGGACGCCGCAGATGGACGAGGCAACCCGCGAGCGACTCTACCGAGGTTGGAAGAAGGCGGTCACCCGCACCTTCGATTGGGTAGAGTAACCCGCTTTCCTGTACGCATACAATGGTAGCAAGACCGGCGGGAATCTGTACCCTGCCGGTCTTGCTGACGATTAGGAGCTTATGATGCAAACCATCTCTACCGATGTATTAGTGATTGGCGGCGGCGCAACCGGCACAGGCTGCGCGCTCGACCTCGCAATGCGTGGAATCCGTTGCGTGCTGGTCGAAAAGGGAGATTTGACCCATGGCACAACTGGCCGGTATCACGGTCTTCTGCATTCGGGCGGGCGCTATGTGACCAAAGACCCGCAATCGGCGCGTGAATGTGCGCAGGAAAATGCAATCTTGCGCCGCATTATGCCGCATTGTATCGAGCAGACATCTGGGTTCTTTGTCATCACACCGTGGGACGATGAAAGCTATGGTGATGTCTTCGTCGCCAATTGCCACCGTACCGGTGTGCCGGTGCAAGAGATCAGTGTCGCCGAAATGCTGCGTCGTGAACCACTCCTCAATCCCCGTATTTCACGGGTCTTTGAGGTTCCCGACGCTTCCGCCGATTCGTTTCTCGCTACCCATTCCGTAGCGCTGGCCGCACGTGAGTACGGCGCCGACATTCGTACCTATCACAATGTGATCGAATTGATCCGGGTTGGCGACCGGGTTGTAGGAGCAGTCGTTGAAGACCTGCGTAGCGGTGAACGGATTCGAATCGACTGTGCTTATGTCTTAAATGCGGCTGGGGCCTGGGCTGGCAAAATTGCAGCACTGGCAGGCGTAACGGTAACGGTCGTACCGGGCAAGGGTACAATGGTGGCGATGAATCACCGCATGGTAAACACGGTGGTGAACCGCTGTAAACTCCCATCCGATGGTGACATTATTGTACCCATTCACACAGTAGCCGTCATTGGTACGACCGATGTCCACGTTCCCGATCCTGATGTCTTCGGGATTGAACCAGAAGAGATTCAATTTATGCTCGATGAAGGTGAGAAGCTCGTTCCCGGCTTCCGTCAATATCGTGCGCTACGTGCCTGGGCTGGTGTCCGTCCGCTTTACAAAGACAAAGATGTCGCCAGCGACCGTGATATTCCTCGCACGTTCAAGTTACTCGATCACGAAGAGCGTGACGGCGTGAGCGGTATCTTTTCGATTGTTGGTGGTAAATGGACAACATATCGCCTGATGGCCGAGCAGACGGTGAATGAGATTGCACGACGGTTAGGCAATACCCAACCCTGTCGCACTGCTAGTGAAGTGCTGCCGATCCCGAAGTTTGAGCACACTCGTCACGCTACTGTAACCGTTTCACCTGATCCGGCAGCGCAGACTCCCCACTACTGGCTCGGAAAACCACTGGCACTGGTCGAGAGCCAACACGCCGCCGGTGATCTGATTTGTGAATGTGAACTGGTTACCCGTGATCGGATTCAGGCCGCAATCGATGCTGGCGCTCATAATCTCGACGATATTCGACGCGATGTGCGGATGGGCATGGGGCCGTGTCAGGGTGGCTGGTGTATCTATCGCACGGCAAATATTTTGTATGAACGGCGCTGTGCCGATGGTCTGAGCCACGTTCATACCAATGAAGCGATACTGCATTTTCTCCAGGAACGCTGGAAAGGTCTTACCCCAGTCCTGTGGGGTGATCAGTTACGCCAGGCCCGCCTCGACGAATTGATCTACTACGGTGTCCTGGGTATTCAACGTCTGCGGGCACTGGCCGAACCGGGGGGTGGTCTGGTAACCCAACATCCGGCTATCGCAACCGAATATGTACAGGCGTAAGGCACCAGGAGAGCTGCTATGTATGATACGATCGTCATCGGCGCTGGCCTGGCTGGTTTGATGGCAGCAATCGGGCGTGCCGAACGCGGTGAAAAGGTGATGGTGCTTGCCAAGGGTCATGGGACAACGCACTGGACGACCGGCTGTCTCGACCTCTTTGCCGAGGTTGATGATCCTATCGCCGGTATCATTCAACTTACCGACCAGCGTCCACACCACCCCTATGCCCTGGTTGGCCTGACAATGATCGAGCAGGGCGTTGCCCGATTCCGGGCTATCTGCGAAGCGGCTGGCTACCCGATGGTTGGCAACTTCAACCGAAATCTGCTGCTCCCTACTGCTTTAGGCGCGTTGCGCCCCACTGCTTTTGCACCTGCAACAATGATAAACGGTGATGCCCGTCAGTTGCGCGATGGTCGGCCAACGCTGATCGCCAGTTTTGGCGTACTCCGTGACTTTTTTCCACCGCTTATTGCCGCCAATCTCCGTGCTCAGGGGATTGCTGCCGAAGCAGCATTGTTAGCCCTGCCACCAACTGGTCGCCAACACGATTTCAGCCCGGTCATCCTGGCACGCATGTTCGACCAACCAGACTTTCGGGCCAGAGTTGGTGAACAACTTGCTGCATTCGTGCGCAAGGGCGGCTATGCTCGTATTGGTATGCCAGCAATTCTAGGCTTGAAGCATCCTACCGAGGTGGTACGCGACCTCCAGAATCGGGCGGGTGCCCTGATCTTCGAGATTCCCACACTACCAACCTCTGTCGCCGGTATGCGGTTATATCACATTCTGGAAAACGCATTGCTCAGTCTTGGTGGTAGAATGCAGTTGGGTGGATTTGTCCAACGCGGAGAACCCCTCAAGGAAACGCTGGTGGCTGTGTTCAGTGAAGCGGCAGCCCGTGAACAACGTCATACGGCCCGACGCTGGGTATTGGCAACCGGTGGCATTCTTGGTGGTGGCATTCGCGCCACGCCGGAAGGTCACCTGCGTGAAACCGCTCTTGACCTACCCCTTCAGACACCCGACAGCCGATCCGGCTGGTTTGCAGCACGTTTTCTGGCTGAGCAAGGTCACCCTGTCTTTCAGAGTGGTGTGCGCGTTGATCGGTCACTACGCCCCCTCGATGCCAGCGGTCGCTTAGTATATGAAAACGTGATGGTGGCTGGCAGCGCACTCGCCGGTTTTGATCCGGTTCGCGAAGGATGCCTTGAAGGAGTTGCAATTGCCACCGGCTGGGCAGCCGGACAGCAGTAGCAGCCCATTTGCGAGAGGGACAATCACCATGGATCATATTGAGCTATCGCTCACGCAATCGCTCGATCACTGTATTAAGTGCAACATCTGCACTGCGGCCTGCCCCGTGGCCGCCGTAACCGACGCCTTCCCCGGCCCAAAATATGTCGGGCCGCAAGCCCAACGCTTTCGTCATGCCGCGCAGCCGGTTCCTGATGCCTCCGTTGATTACTGTTCGGGATGTCGGGTTTGCAATCAGGTCTGTCCGACCGGTGTGCGAATCGCTGAACTTAATGCCCGTGCTCGAGCGCAGATGGTCGCCGAGCGTGGGATGCCTCTTCGTAACCGAATCATTGCGCGTTCTGGATTGGTTGGGCGCCTGAGTTGTGGACCACAGGCGCCTCTCGTCAATCTGACGCTGAGCTTTGCGCCCGCACGCTGGCTCATCGAACAAGTGCTGGGAATTCACCGCCACGCTCCACTGCCAAAAGCAAGCACCTACACGTTCCAACACTGGTTCCGACGTCGGAAATCAACGGTGGCCGGTCGACGCCCTAAAGTGGTCTACTTCCACGGTTGCAGCACAAACTACTACGAACCACACGTTGGTAAAGCGGCAGTGGCCGTGCTCGAACATCTTGGGTTTGAGGTGATCATTCCACCACAGCGCTGCTGTGGCCTGCCCTTACTCTCCAACGGCGATTTTCCGGCTGCGCAGAAGCACCACCAGTACAACGTTGCGCAACTGTTACCATTCGTTCGCGCCGGTATACCCATCGTCGGTACCAGCACCAGTTGTACGCTCACTCTGAAAGAGGAAGCTCCGGAACTCCTCGGTCTCCACGGTGATGATGTTCGCGCAGTGGCTGCCGGTACGTATGACATCTTCGAGTTCTTGCGTAACCTTCACGAGCGCGGTGAATTACGCACCGACTTCCGCTCGATTGAACGTCGCCTCCCGTATCACCCGCCATGTCAGTTACGCGCCCATCGCATTGGCCGTCCGGTACTCGATGTATTAGGTTTAGTACCAGGCTTGCACCTTGATGAGAGTCGGGCTGATTGTTGCGGTATCGCCGGTACATACGGCTTGAAGCGTGAAAAGTATCAGATTGCAATGGACGTTGGGAAGCCACTTTTTGACTTTGTACAAGCCAGTGGTCAAAACCTCGCTTTGTGCGATAGTGAAACCTGTCGCTGGCAAATCAGTGGTGCTACCGGGGTAGAAACCCGTCACCCGATTGAAATCCTGGCCGAAGCATACGGAGTTCTGTAGTATATCTCAATGTATTTTCAACTTTTATTCGGAGCAGCGTAGTATCCCACTGCTGCTCCTACATTTTGTTATAATACGTGCTAGTCTTGTACTATATGTGCGTAGGAACTATTTGTCGATGATTGAACCAGAAACAGTCTTACAAGGTCGTTATCGCATCATATCCCAAATTGCCAAGGGAGGTATGGGGGCGGTCTATCGAGCGCGCGACCTCCGCTTGCGCATCGATGTTGCCATCAAACAAACCTTGTTTAACGATGAGGCATATCGACAAGCATTTGAACGCGAAGCTCAAATCCTGGCCCGCTTGCGCCATCAAGCATTACCACGGGTCATTGATCATTTCATCGAACCACAAGGTCAATTCTTAGTTATGGAGTTTATCCATGGCGAAGACCTGGGCAATCAACTGGCCCGTCTCGGTCGTCGTTTCGCCTCGCCGCAAGTCTTACCCTTGGTAGTAAAATGGGCCGATCAACTCCTCGACGTGCTACACTACTTGCACACACGACCGGTACCGGTCATTCATCGAGATATTAAACCAAAAAATCTGAAATTAACCCCAAACCACGATATTATCTTGCTCGATTTTGGGCTAGCGCGCGGCGGAATGACGGTTGTAGCCGGAATTGACGGCTCAGGGTCGCGAAAGGTCTACGGCTTTACCCCACCATATGCACCTTACGAACAGATGCGCGACGGCGAACCAGACCCGCGCAGCGACATTTATTCGCTCTCGGCAACATTGTACCATCTGCTAACCGGCGTTTTGCCACCTGATGCGATGACTCGGATGGCAAAGCTGATCCATGGTCAGCCCGATCCCCTTCAGCCGATTCGCAGTCTGGCGCCCCATGTGCCAGAAGGATTAGCCCGGTTGATCGAGCAAGGGATGGCTACCCTGATCGATCAACGTCCGCAATCGGCCCGTGAAATGCGTGAAGCCTTGCACCGACTGCGCGGAAAACCGGTAACACCAGCAACACCGGTAACAGTACGTCCTATCGCTTCAGAACCATTGCCAGTACCTCCCGATACGACCGAAACACCAACCGAACCAGTGCCAACTCCATCGCAGGCGTCACCGATCACCCCACCAGTAACACCGTCACGTGCGACATCACCGACGCCGGTAGGAACACAGTATCGCCGCCTGGTAACCGGTAGCCAGGTTCGTAGCCTGGCATTTACGTCCGATGGCAAATCGATCATCGCCGGCCACGATGATTATACGATCAGTGTCTGGGATGTAACGCACGGTGAACAAACGCAAACTCTGCGCGGCCACGAGAGCACTGTGCGTGCGGTTGCTGTCAGTCCTGATGGAACACTGGTTGCCAGCGGAAGCGACGACGAGACAGTCCGTATCTGGACAACTACCGACTGGCAGTCTGTACAGATCATCCGTCAAACCGGCACTTCTATCGAGAGTCTCTGCTTCAGTCCCGACGGTCGTTATCTGGCGGTTGGCGGTTGGGGCATGGCGATTACACTGTACGAGATCCGAAAAGGGAAGATCGAGCCGATTGGCCTGTTTAACAGTCCTTTTGTTCATTCACTGAGTTTTTCACCAGATAGTTCATTGCTGGCTGCCGGTTGTTACGATGGCGCTATCTACCTCTGGCAAACAGCGACACATCAGCGGTTAAAACCGATTGAGGGGTTTAATACATTCATTTACAGCGTCACTTTTAATACTGCCGGTACCATCATTGCCGCCTGTAGTGGTACCGCTATTCGCCTCTGGCGCGTGCGAGATTTTCTGCCTCTTGACACCTTACAAGGCCACACTGCACCGGTGCGCGGTCTGGCGTGTAGCCCGCGTATCCCATTGCTGGCTTCAGGAAGTGAAGATCGGAGCGCTCGTTTTTGGTTGATAGATCAATCGCAGCCACTCCCCCTTATCCTCGAACACAGCTCTGGCGTCAGTTGCCTGAGCTTCAGCCCCGATGGTCAACTCCTGGCTACCGGTACCCACGATGGCCGTATTTACCTCTGGCAAGCGCCGGTCGAGAGTCAGGTTTAGAACCTATCCGACATATCCTGTCGCAGCAGAAGATCGGTCGGGGCGCAGCACCGCTACGCCTGTACATCAGGATGCGCTCGTGGGGTAAGGAATAACCCTTACGTTGCCCTGCCCTGGTCTTCGGGTTACGTATGAACCTGAGCGACATCGGGATTTTTGCGCAAGCTCTCACACCTCACCGCACCCGCTCAACCAGCGCGATGATCCGCTCTGCACGTCGGCCATACGTGTGTTCAGCAGCCACTGCTCGCCGTGCGGCTATCAGCGCCGGGTCGCCTTCGTTCAGAGCCGCGGTGAGTGCCGCCTGCAAACCAGACAGGTCACGTCGTGGGAAACTATAGGCAAGCTGTGGTGGTACAATCTCGTGTAACGCCGGAATCGCCGGTATGACAATCGGCAGACCCAATGCCAGATATTCAAACAACTTCAACGGCGAGGCTGTTACATCGGTAACGGTATCGGGAATGACAAGAACATCGGCAGCGCCTAAACAGCGCACTACCTCGGCCTGCGGTCGTGGCGGCAACACGTAGAGATCGGCTGGCGTCGCTGTTGTCTCAGCAACCCGTAATCCTTCACTGACTGCGTGTGCAATCAGGGCTGCTCGCTCACCAGGTCGCCCACCGAGTATCAGACCGCACAACGTCGGATGGGTAGCCTTGAGTGCCCGTAAAGCACCGAGAAGACCCTCAAGCCAGCGATGAGCAAAGGTCATGCCTGCGTATGCGATGACCGGTACGGTGGGTAACAAACCAAGTTCGGCACGACACTGAGCACGATCTTGCGATGTAAATATTCGTTCATCGTAAGCATCTGGAATAACCGCAACATCTGCCGGATCACGCCATCCGAGCTGGGCCAACAGGGACCGGAAATCATTTGTCAGTGATACGACGGCAGTTGCCCGACATAGTGCGGTACGATCAATCAGATCGAGTAATCCACGCGCCCAACGCTCTTTCGCCCGCGAAGGATTCCGTGACTCAAAATCGTGGACTTCGTAAATCACCGGTATTCCGAGCTTTGGGCCGAAGATACCGGCCCACCAGGCCGCAATGATCGGCTGACGAATATAGACAGCTTCAACCTGATGACGTTGAGGCGCAACCCGCATCGCGGTCATCGCTGCAAAGACTGAGTGCTCAAGGTAGTACAACAGTGTACTCTTGTAGAAGCGTGAGAGCTTGCCAATGGCCGGTCGTGGCAGATGCACGACATTCAATTCACTGAAGCGACTCGGTTCAAACCCCCAACGTGGAATCAGGGCCAGCGTATCCGGTCGGCGAGCTATCAGCTCGCGGAGCGTGGTAAACGTTTGCAGGGCATTAGCTGACTGCAAATTCAAACTAGTGGGGTATGCAATATAGACGATCATCTTAGCGCGCAACCTCAAGCCGCGACAACAAACGATCAAGCTCGGCTAACGTCGATGCCAGACCGGCCGGCGCAGGATGCAATAAACCGCCGGTCACCAACGCAGCGCGTACAAGCTGAGGATCATCACCGGCCACCTCCAAATTACGGAGGTCTTGTCTGATCCGTTCATCACTGATGGGAATGCCATGACGAGCCATCATTGCCCGGTAATAGGGATAGTGTTCGCACAACTGCTGGGCCACACTTTCAAAACCATGACGCGCAATCGTCATCCGGGTCTGGAAACGCATCGTATTTTCGGCAAACATGATTCGGTCACGGCGCGACGGTTCGATCAGAATAATATCCACCTCAGGATGGCGACGACGCACCTGCTTGATATGATAGTGCAAACCGGCGTGAATGAACGTGCGGAAGACCTGATTACCAATCCGCTGAATACCCTGTTCGCTGATAGATTGTCCCGGCGCATGGCGGCGATTATCAAACGGCACCATTGGATTAATACAGACGATCAGGTCAGCACCACGCTCGATTGCTACATCAAGACTGGCCGTACCGCGTAAGCCACCATCGATATAATCACGCTCGCCGATTCGTACTGGCTGATAAAAGATCGGAATAGCGGCTGACGCGCAAACTGCCAGCGAGATCGGCACATGCTCGAGCGGTGGTAAGCCAAAAACGGCCCGTTCTCCAGAATCGAGATCGGTCGCTATGATCAACAACTCGCGATCCAGATCGGCAAAACGGTTTGAGCGACCGGGCTGTTCAAAAGCCAGCCGCAGATACCGCTCGAGCGCTCGCGAATCGTAGATACCGGTAGGTAAGCCAACAGCCAGCGTCTCAATCAAATCAAGAAGCGATGCTTCCCCACCTTCACGAAGCCAGCGCCGTAACGTTTGAGCCAGCGCCCCAGGTAAGTGCATCACCCGACGCAGCATATCAACCACATTTAACTGGTACAAGTGATGTGGTTCAAGCTGATCAATACCGAGCAACGAGCTTTCAAGGACACTGATCAATGTACGCGGTGACATATTGTTGGCCAGGCAGGCGTTCACCAAAGCCCCAGCGCTTGTCCCCACGTAAATATCAAACTCGTTGACTGACAAACCTTCAAGCACCTGGTCAATGGCACAGAGGGCGCCAATTTCATAAGCGGCACCGGCGACACCTCCACCGGCAAGAACCAGAGCTGTCTTGCTACGCTGCATAACCAGCCTCTTTGCGATAACGTATACCAGCGAGCCAGGGATCGTGCGATGTTTTGGTCAGCGCCAACGAACTGTTTGCCCTGCCAGGGCGATACGGTGATAGTTAACAGCCTGACAGAAGCGATTCAGCATCACCCAACGATCACGTTGGATACACCAACTGAGAACCAGGTCATTGTCAAGCTGGCTGTCGATGTTCAACGACGACGTAGCAATTGTTCAACTGTACTGGCCAGGGCATCAATCTGGGCATGGAGACGCTCGACATCGTTGCGCGTCGGCACATTGGCAATCCGGTCGGCAAGTTGATGCCGGGCATCGTCGGCAAACTCTTTGCGTAGTAACAGTTTGCGCCAGCGATCAGCCTCTTCGGGGGAAAGTTCACCTTTGTCAACCAGGATATCGATACGCCGCCCAATTTCAGCTTCGATCAAGTCGTCACCACCGAGCGAACTAAACAGCACCCGACGCAAGTTAGAGATCGTATCTCCCCCAACCTGGATCAGGTCGGTCAATAAATTAGTTGGCAACGGTGACCGGCGTCCACGAGCCTGCAACACAACCTGCGCCAGAATATTCGCGGTAATATCATCACCTGTTTCGTTATCAAGCACCTGGACGGTTTCACCCTCTTGGATGAGGCGAGCAATACCGTCAAGCGTGATGTAACGTTTCTGATTGGTATGGTAAAGTTTACGATTTGCGTATTTCTTAATCAGGTGCATAGGAATTGCCGCCTTGTACCGGATGCTGGTATGCGTAGTGTGCCCACTAACACAACTGGTACGAACACGAGATGCAAACAGTCTTAGCGGCAATTATAACACGCTGCGCCAAAATGCCGACAACGACGATTTACCATCCTTCACATTGCCAGGGACGAAAAGAACGCTGAATAGCCCGGATGGCGAATACGCACTGTTCACTGTGGAGCGATGCACAGCGGTGAACACCATGTTCAGCGAAAGAAACATGATACGGGCGAAGGAAAAAACACGCCTTCGCCCTTTCCATTTACGGTACCGTGCGTCTTGCCATGGCAGGCAGAGTATTCCTACTCTCCGGCACTCTCTTCCTTGGCCTCACCCCGCGTGCGATTGCGCGTGGGAGTCTCTTGTGTCCGGCGCAGCTCTTCTACACGCAAGGCTAGCTGGGCGATCTTGGCGCTCAGCTCATCAATGTCGCGCTTGGAAGGAATATTGAGCCGATTGAGGAACTGCTCAAAGCTAGTCTCAAACTGGGCTGCCAGATTGTTCAGATTGGTCTGAACCTGATCCGACTGAGGCACAGCCGTCTTACGGAGGTTCTCCATAGCCTCCTCAAACAGCTTCTGGGCATCTTTTTGGGCCAGCTCGCCACGCTCAACCAGCCGATTCAGGAAGGCTTCCGCTTCTTCACGGCTGAGCGCAAAGGCGCCGATACCGGCCAGTATGAGCTTCCGAACGATCTCAAACACCTGGACACTCGGATTGACCGGTGGCTTCTCGTCGATTTGGCGAACATTGACTTCGATCTCTTCTACAGTTGTCATACTTGCCTCCTGCTTTATATGGATCACGTTCAGGTCATCTGTATCATAGCACAGTCTATGCGATTTCGGTAGACGTATAACGCGCTGCGTTACACGTCCAAGTATAACACGCTGCGTCATGAAAGTCAACGCTCCTATGTATATCAAATTGCTATGGGAATTATTGCAAGTGGCTGTACCGGGTAGCGTGCGTAGCCCCCTCATTTCATAATGAGGAAAGGGTACAATGAAGGAAACCCACCTCTACCAATGGAGATGGTCACGAGCAACGAGGAAACAGAGTCTGACCGTCGCTATTCGTTGGAATGGGAAGCGGCACGTCTCCTGAACATGATGCTCTGCCGACAGGTCAGGAAACGCTTCATTCCTCATCTTTGCATATCACCTCTGCCAGGTCGGTTGAAAATGTTGAAAACTGCTCACGAACCTGTTTACTACTTGACAGTCAGTTAAAGCCGGTACATCATGCATAACTGTGAGTATTATATTGTAATATGCTGTTATCACACAGGTTCGTCTTAGCCGTTTGCTTTCGGATGGAATGAAGCGCAGCAATCCGGGCATTATTACACGCTGCGTTGGCAAACACGGTCCGACGAGGAGGATCATTATCGAACCGCCGACCCGCTCAACAGCCGAAGAAAATCTGCGAGCCATTGTCAGTCATGACGCCGATGGTGCCATTATTGTTGACAACAGTGGCGTGGTGCGGTTCTTGAACAGTGCCGCTGAACGGCTGCTTGATCGACATGGCGCTGAACTTCATGGGCAAGTTTTTGGTTTTCCGCTGGTCGTTGGTGAACGAGCGGAGGTTGAAGTGTTGCGCCCAAACGGCGAATTTGCCGTTGCCGAAATGAGGGTCGTGTCGATTGTTTGGGAAGGGCAGGATGCGCTGCTTATCACTCTGCGCGATGTCACCTTCGAGCGTCAGGCCGAGACAGCCTTACGCGAGGCGGAAGAGTTTAGCATTACTATTCTCAATTCGTTGACGAATGAAATTGTTGTCCTTGATGAGCAGGGTAAGATCGTGGCAGTGAATGAGGCCTGGCTGCGGTTTGGGCGCGAGAACGGGATTACCGATCTGGCTGCGATCAGTGTAGGTGCTGATTACTTTGCAGCCTGTGCGGTAGACAAAACGTTAACCGGTGGCATAGATGTACTGCAAGGGTTGCGGGATGTATTAGCAGGGAATAAAGAAGAATTTTCCTGCGAGTATGAACTCCCTACCTCAGCCGGAACCCGCTGGTTCGCCCTACGTGCAGTGCCGTTACGTGGAAAACGGCGCGGTATTGTCATTTCTCATACAGACATTACCGAACAACGGCGAGCAGCGCAACTCGCTGCCGAAGCTGAAATGCTACGCGAACAGGTACGACAGATGGAGCGCGAGCTGACCAATGTTGATGCGCTCTCGCGACCCGAAGACACAGCACGTTCGCGTTTGAGTTCACTACGCCAGCGGCTGCCCGAGGTCTTCGAGTATGCGTTGCATCGCTATGGATCATTGTTAGATGAAGCACTGCAAAGTCGGATTCACCGTACCCAGTTGCCACCGCGCGCGTTACGTGAATTGGGTGAATTTCTCGGTTCAGGATGGGCTACTCCGCGCGATCTGATCGATATTCATTTGCAAGCCATCCGGCAGCGGAGCGCACAGAGTCCACCGAAAAAACTACAAGCCTATGTTGAAGAGGGCCGTTTACTTTTGCTAGAATTAATGGGTCACTTAGCATCGTTTTATCGATCACTTGCAATTGGTGAATTAGCTTCTCGTCCTCCAGAACAATAGCAGAGGCTCATACGCTGACTGCTGGGATGAAGGGACTGTGAGTAAAATTGTTTTGCATCTCTACATTGCGGGTCAGACACCACGCGCTGAACGAGCGATTAACACTCTACGCCAGATGCTGGAATATGATCTGGCCGGCTATGAATGTGAACTGACAATTATTGATGTGTTGGCCGATCCACAGCAGGCAGAAGATCAAAAAATCCTGGCAACACCGACTCTGATAAAGAGTTCGCCTCCGCCATATCGACGAATTATTGGCGATCTATCGAGTGTTGCCGATCTCCTAAATGTACTGAATTTGCCACCAAAGACAGGTTCATCAATGATAAACAAGGAGTAATCAGGTGTGCGCTGATCACATCGAACGTCTGCCAACCGGAATTACCGGTTTTGATCATATTGCCAACGGTGGTTTGCCGAAAGGGCGTACCACTCTTGTTTCGGGTACTGCTGGTAGCGCCAAGACCGTCTTTGCTGCCCAGTTTCTGGCTGCCGGTATTAAGCGGGGCGAGCCAGGTGTGTTTGTCACCTTTGAAGAGACACCCGAAGCATTGCGTCGCAATATGCTCGGCTTTGGCTGGGATATTGCCCGCTGGGAGGCAGAGGGGAAATGGGCGTTTGTCGATGTTTCGCCACAACCTGAAGAGGAGATCGTTGAACTGGGCACGTACGATCTGGGTGCGTTGCTGGCGCGAATCGAGCATGCAGTACGCAGTATCGGCGCCGTTCGCCTCTCGCTCGACTCGCTAGGCGCGATCTTTACTCGTCTGAACGATACCCGAGTGGTACGCAACGAGTTGCTTCGGATTGTCAGTACCCTCCGTCGTCTCGGTGTAACGGCGGTGTTAACCGCCGAACGAACGCAAGAGTATGGTGAGATTGCGCGCTACGGGGTGGAAGAATTCGTCTCTGACGACGTGGTAATTCTGCGTAACTTGCTCGAAGATGAAAAACGGCGGCGCACCGTTGAGATTCTCAAGTTCCGTGGTACATCGCACCAGAAAGGGAGCTTTCCCTTCACCGTGATCCCCGGTGAAGGTATTCATGTGATCCCCCTGTCGGCAATTGAACTGAAGCAACGCTCCTCAAATGTCCGTACCACTTCCGGGAATGCCGAGCTAGACCGAATGTGTGGCGGTGGTTTCTTCCGCGACTCTATTGTACTGGTGAGTGGCGCAACCGGTACCGGCAAGACCCTCATGGCAACCACCTTTATGGCAGCCGGTGTCCGTCAGAAAGAACGCTCACTGTTGTTTGCGTTTGAGGAGAGCCGTGATCAACTCTTCCGTAATGCCATCGGCTGGGGAATCGATTTTGAGCAGATGGAACGCGATGGTCTCTTGCGGGTCGTTTGTAATTACCCCGAAGTGACCAGTCTCGAAGACCAGTTGATCTTTATGAAAGCGGAAATCGAGCGCTTTCGCCCACAACGAGTGGCCGTCGATAGTCTATCGGCGCTTGAACGTGTTTCGACAGTGAAGGGATTCCGTGAGTTTGTGATTGGGCTGACATCTTTTATCAAGCATCAAGAGATGGCAGGCCTCTATACCTCAACGACCCCTACGCTGCTCGGCGGTTCATCTATCACCGAGGCCCATATTTCGACAATTACCGACTCGATTATTCTATTGCGTTATGTTGAGCTATTCGGGGAGATGCGTCGCGGATTAACGGTCTTGAAAATGCGTGGCTCGAGCCACGACAAAGATATTCGCGAGTTTACAATTGATAGTCGTGGAATGCACATCGGACGACCATTCCGCAATATCTCTGGTATTCTGTCGGGCCAGTTTACGCATATCGCACCGAGCGAAATTGAACGGTTAAGCGCAATGTTCCGCGACGAGGAAGGGACGGAAACAGCAGAAACGAACTAAACCGCCGTTCTGTAAGGTACGAGGAGGCTTTTCGTGCAGCACAACGATAGTGAAGTCGATCAACCATCACGTGCTGATGATCGTGCGTGGTCGAATCTGGATCAGCGGACGCTCGAAACGATTGTTGCTAACAGCACGAATGCCCTGCTTGTGCTCGATCAGAACGGGTATGTTCTCTTCGCGAATCGGGCCACCCAGCGATTGTTCGGTCGTCGGCCCGATCAGTTGGAGGGCAGCCCGTTTGGTTTTCCCCTGCAACCCGGTTTAACCGTTGATGCCGAGATTATCCGTCCCGATCAGTCAGTTGTGATTGTTGATCTGCGAGTCGAGCCAATAGAATGGCAGGGTTCATCGGCTCTCCTCGCAGTGCTGCACGATATTACCGAGCGTAAACAAACCGAACAGTTTCTTATCGAAACGCAACAGTTACTCCATTCAGCACTTGACGCATTGCCATCCGCCATTGCAATCCTGAATCGCTATGGGCAAGTTCTGGCAGCTAACATTGTCTGGCTGCAATTGGGACCTTTATTGGGTGTTGAAAGTGCTGACTGTGCAGTGGGGGCGTCATTTCTGGCTGCCTGCCACCTGGGTCAACCCCCGGCAGGGTTGCTTGCCGATACAATTGAACGGTTGTTGCAAGGGGCCGACGAACGTTTTGAAGGTGAATTTGCGGCCGTAGGAGATGGGCATCGGTGGCTAGCAGTGCGAGCAGTGCGGTTTGGGAACGATGAGCGGGTACGGGTGGTGATCACGCTAGAAGATGTTTCTACTCGTCATCAAGCCGAGCAAATTGCGGTGGCTCGTCGTCGTGTTCTAGAGATGATTGCCTGCCAGTACAATTTGAAGACGATTATGCGCGAGTTACTCGTGTTGATTGGGCAGCAGATCGTCGATCTGATATACAGTGCCTTTACACTCCACTCGCATGGTTTATTTGTCAGCTGCAGCGCTGTACTCGAAACAGCCGACCTGCAACAATTTGATGCATGGGCACACGAGGTTCTTTCATTGGTGCCGTGCCGGTATCAACGCATCACCGAGCTAGCTTCTGATACACCATATTGGTGGTCTTCGGTTGAGCCGCTTGTCCGCAAGTACACCATCAAACGAGGTTGGATTATCGGGATACGAACAAACCGCGATGCAGCCGATGGGTGTCTATTGCTATGTCGGCGGGACGATACGCCGTTAAGTGGCGATGAACGAAATCTGCTTGAACAGATTGAACAATTGACGACTATCACGATTGAACAGCAGACGACACTGGAAAAACTGGCGTATCAGGCTCATCATGATACCCTCACCGGGTTGCCAAATCGCTTGTTGTTTGAAGATCGGTTGCAGCAGGCGATCGAACACGCTCGGCGTACAGATACGTTAGTGGCAGTGCTCTTCATCGATCTGGATCGTTTCAAACAGATCAATGATACGCTAGGCCATACGATAGGTGATCTCCTGTTAATTCAAGTGGCGCGCCGGTTTGAATTGTGCATTCGCGCAACCGACACCTTAGCCCGCCACGGTGGTGATGAGTTTTTACTGGTACTGCCTGATATTACTGCGCCACAGCAAGTAGCCGTCGTAGCGCAGCGTCTGCATGAATCGCTCATGCATCCTTTTTTCGTCAATGGGCACGAAATCTTTGTCAATGCCAGTATCGGCGCAAGTCTCTATCCTATTGATGGAAAGGATGTCGTTGCGTTGCAACGGGCCGCCGATATTGCGATGTATCGGGCGAAACAGACCCATAGTAGCTTTCAGTTTTTCGATGCAACGATTGCGGCCATCTCATCCGAGCGCTTACGGATCGAGACGCTCCTCCGGCGTGCCATTGAACGTAATGAATTGCTTCTCTTCTACCAGCCTCTGGTTGATCGAACCGGTACCCTGGTCGGTTTGGAAGCGTTGTTACGCTGGCAAAGTGCTGAGCTGGGAATGGTCTCGCCAGCGAAGTTTATCTCTGTCGCTGAAGAGACTGGACTGATCGTGCTTATCGGACAATGGGTATTGCACGAAATTGCCCGTCAGATCAAATACTGGTTGGAGGCAGGACTGCCCGTTGTACCGGTCGCCGCGAATATCTCGGCCATTCAATTTGCCCAAACCGATTTTGTTGAGCAGGTAGAGGATATTCTTAACACGGTTAATCTGCCGTTGTCCTGGCTCGAACTGGAACTGACCGAGAGTATGCTCATGGGGCACATCGAGAATCTCCGTCAGCAGCTTAACCGACTCCGTCAGCTCGGCGTGACGCTAGCGGTTGATGATTTCGGCACCGGTTATTCGTCACTTGCCTACCTCCACCGGCTACCGATCAACGTGCTTAAGATTGACCGTTCATTTGTAGCTTGTCTTGATGATGCTGATGCTACTGTTGAACGAAGCCTGGTGGAAACCATTATCACATTAGGCCATCGTCTTGGGATGCAGGTGGTGGCTGAAGGGGTCGAGACCGCTGAGCAATACCGGATACTGGAAGCAGCCGGTTGTGATACGTTCCAGGGGTATTATATCGCCCGTCCACTATCGGTTGCAGATGTGGTAGACTGGCTGAAAAAAGGGCGCAGCGGTGCTGCGCCCTGCCAGTAACGTGTATGCTATCGGTTACGCTGCACCGCCGCTTTCAGCAAACGCCAGATCGCACGATGGCGCGGCATCACCTCAAAGACCTGCCCATTCTTCCCTTCACGGACAATGCGCAACGCCAGGGCTGCTGTCTCTTCGGCAGTCGTGCCAAAGATGCGGAGCACTCGTGGTAATTGTTTGATCGCTTCTCCGCCAGGACCAACTGTCTCAAAATGGTTGATCATATCGGTCGGTACCATACCAGGAGTGAGGACGTTGAAGCGTAAATAAGGGTGATCCTGGTAATCACGGGCAAAGGCTTCGGTGAGACGGACAATAGCGGCTTTAGAGGTGCTGTAGGCCGAGAGAAAACGCTGGGCACGTTTTGCCCCACCACCAGACAGATTGATGATCTGACCATTCCGCTGCCCGATCATGTAGGGTAATGCAGCACGACAACCGTAGTAGGTACCAAGTAGATTCACCCGGATCACCTGTTCCCAGGCCTCAGGTGGCACATCGAGGGCATAGCCAAACGGCCCAGAAATACCGGCATTATTGACCCACAGATCGATGCGACCCATCCGTTCGGCTGCCGCTGCCGCCAGAGCTTCGACTTCTGTACGATGGGAGACATCACAGCGGATACCGCTGACGTTTAATCCGGCAGCCTGCAAGGCCCGCTCAGCTTCGGCAAGGTTGCTGGTATTAACCGATGAGATAATGACCTGCGCACCGGCACGGGCTAGCGCTTCAGCAATAGCACGACCAATGCCACGGCTACCACCGGTAACGACAGCTTTCAGATGGCTTAAGTCGGTATGAGTACGAGCCATAACGTCCTCTCTCACATACAACAGGCGGTCGCAATTGGTTAACGGCGTTGGATGGTCAATCGGTCACCTTCCCGGATGGCACGGATCGGAACCCCGCGCAGCGCTGGCGGTAAGAGCAAATGGCGTCGATACGGCCCAAGTGACACGATGAGTTCGTCACCACTGACGCTGATACTGAGATCATCACGATTGACACCCGGTAAAAACAGACTCAGATACGGAGCGTTGGCCGAATTCACGGTGATAGGAGGTTGGAGTGGAGCTAGCGGTAGCATCAACTCACGCCCCAGCGTGACAAATGGTGCAATCGCCCCCGGTGTGGCCCTGAAAAAGAGAGGTACCTGGCGTAAGCCTGACCAGCGCGTAGCCACTGCCGCTACCACTGCGTTCTGCTCATGGCGTGCATCGGCCAGCGCAGAGTCTTCTTTACCGGTCGGTAACAACGGACCGACAATCAGCGCATCGAGATTCAGTCCGAAGAGGTGAAATGCCGGTACAGAGATGATTGCCTGCCGAAGACCGGCCTGATCGGGGCGAATGACCAGCCTTGCCCGAACCCATGTCGGATCGAGTACTGCATCGCGCAATTGCTCAAATTTCACTCGTGCATCCTGCATACGACCGATCTGCTCAAATGGCAGGAGATGAGCAGGTAGCGCAGCTCGTGCCAGCGAGTCGCTCGATTGACCAGGGCCACGGTCAAGCCCAAAGAGTTGACGCATCAGCCAACGGAATGTATCGGGGACGGCCAGCGCACGAAGCAACCCGTCGACCGAACCAGCATCAACACAGATCAGCGCATAACCGCGACGGGCATGTTGTGCCAGACGGTAGACGGCTAAAAACAGATCAATACCGGGAAGCAAAGGTAAATCTTCGCCACTGATCGGTGGTCCTGGCAAATTGAGCTGGGCTTGTAACTCGTTCCAGACACTGTTCAACTCACTCAAGATTTGAAATGTCCACAGATCAAGATGCCCGGTCAACGTCGTCGGCTGTGGTGCAAGCGGAACCCCAAGCAAGGTAACACAAGGGTGCGCCGGAGCGAGGCTAACCAGCAGCGTCGATTGCCCCTGATTTGACGCGGCCACAGCAGTAGCGGTCGCCGCGATAGCACTGGCTTCACCACTAAAAATAATGACGTGCGAATGTGCTGGCCACATAGGTTATTCCATCACACTTGCCGGAAATACCCTACGATCACCGGATTGCGAGTAGAGAAAGCGCTGTTTCTACAAACAAACTCACTTCAGAGACACAAACCAAGGTCTTTGCCCTTGTGGCGTATTGCATATGATACTCCACCACTCCTGTCACGTGGTCACATTATACCCCTGTTGCGGAAGATGCTCGTTATCAGTTGCATAACCAGCGCAGATGTCGAAACCTACCGCATCTAGGTGCAGATCGCTGGTAGCAGCAATCGGCTATAATGATCGGTATCAAACGCCATCGTGCGTTTTATTGGGATCGTTCTACTCCGGGAGGCGATATGTCAGAGTCATTGATGCAACAACCACTCGGTGCCATCCTCGACGCTTTGGCCTCACGTGCGCCAACGCCGGGTGGTGGTAGTGTGGCAGCTCTTACCGGCGCCATGGCTGCTGGATTGGTCAGCATGGTTTGCGAACTGACCATCGGCAAACCACAGTTTGCCGAAATGGAAGATGAATTACGCACGATTCATGCCCAGGCTGAGCAATTACGCAACGAGCTACAGCGCCTTGCCGATGAAGATATTGCTGTATTTAACCGGCTAGCTGCTGCCTATAAACTGCCACGTACCACTGAAGCCGATGCCGCAACCCGCAAGGCTGCCATCCAGCAGATTACCCGCCTCGCAGCGGAAGTCCCACTCCGCACTGCACAGGCTGCTGCTGCGTTGTTACCACTTTGTACAACACTGGCAAACAATTGTTCTCGCATGGTTGTCAGTGATGTAGGAGTCGCTGCCCTCCTGGTGCGGGCTACAGTGCAGAGCGCGGCACTGAACGTTGAAATCAATCTCGCTACACTGGAGGATCAACTCTTTGTCCGCGAAACTCGTGCGCAATTGCAGGATCTACTCATCGGGCTTGGTGATGAGGTTGATGGCATCGTCACCATTGTTCGGGGAAGGATGGTCGGATGAGCGCCCGTATTCTTGATGGTCGTGCAGTCGCACAAGCGCTCCGCACCGAACTAGCTCAGCAGATCGCTGAGTTGCGTGACCGGATTGATCGTCCACCTACAATTGCGGTCATTCAGGTCGGTGATGATGCGGCAGCTACGCGCTATGTGCGCAGTATTGATCGGTTATGTCAATCGCTTGGTGCTGCCTGTCGCGCAATCGCGTTACCAACCGTAACAACCCAAACTGACCTTGAAGCAACGGTAGCCGACCTGAGTGCTGATGATCGCATCGATGGTATCTTACTGCAACTACCGCTCCCCCAAGGGTTATCGCTCGATGGGGTGTTAAGCCGACTTGCCCCTGAAAAAGACCTCGACGGTATTCATCCGATCAACGCCGGTCTCCTTGCGCAGGGACGTGCCGCGTTGATACCGAATACTCCCGCCGGTGGCATGGAGTTACTCCGGCGTTTTGAGATCGAGGTGCGTGGGAAACGGGCAGCCGTCGTGGGACGCTCGGCAATTGTCGGGCGGCCAATGGCCTTGCTCTTGTTGCAAGCCGATGCGACGGTGACCATTTGTCATTCACGTACACCCGATCTTGGCGCAGTCTTACGTGAGTGTGACATCATTGCTGCTGCGGCCGGACGGCCCGGTTTAATCACTGCCGACATGATCAAGCCTGGTGCTACCGTCATCGACTTTGGTACGAATGTCCTCGCCGATGGCAGCATGGTTGGCGATGTTGATTTTGCCGCTGCGGTTGAGGTTGCTGGCGCAATTACGCCAGTTCCCGGCGGTACCGGTCCGGTTACGAATGTCATGCTAATGCGGAATTTGATCACGGCAACGCGAACCCGTCTAGGCATTTGAACAGGTACATTCCTGCAAGACAAGCGGATTGTCCACGCTCTGAACCGGCGCTCGACCTGGCGTAACCAGCAATATGGTGTAGCAAGCGAAGGAAACTACCAGTATGAAAATTCTGGTGCTTGGGAATGACGGACGCGCCCATGCGTTAGTTTGGAAACTCTTCGCCAATCCAACCGCTGACGTTCTGGTAGCACCGGGTAACGGTGGCGCCTGTCAGATCGCACCGCAGGTTGACCTGGATCCGCTCCAACCGGCTCAGATTGCACAGTGGGCTTTTTACGAACAGATCGATCTCATCGTGCCTGCTGCAAGCGAACCGCTCTGGGCCGGACTGGTTGATGAGGTTATTAGTATGCACATCGGGGTGTGCGGTGCATCAAAACGTAGCAGCCAGCTTGAGTGGAGTCGTTGTTTCACGAAAGACCTTCTGTTACGCTATCAGTTACCGACCCCCCACGGACGTTGTTTCACCAGTCTACCGATGGCCGAGAAATACCTGGCCGCGCAGCCATTGCCGGTTGTGCTGCGCGGTGATCATCCCGCCTCCGGCGAAGGGGTCTACCACGACCGTTATACAGCACTCAAAGCATTGCAGGCGCTGTTCACTTCGCAACCGGTGGAAGACAGTAGCCCTGGCGTCGTCATCGAAGAATTTGTTGAGGGGCCGCTGGTAAGCTTTTCAGCCATCACCGACGGCAGTCATCTGGTATCGCTACTTCCAGCCCGCATCTATGAAGGTCTGGGACCACAGCCGGACAGTCCACCGGCGCCGGGGATGGGCGCCATTACCGGTAACTCGACATACGCACAGCGCCTGACAGCCTACCTCGAGCGGCACGTGATGCAACCATTAGTTGCGGCCATCGCCCGCGAGCAGTTGCCTTACTGGGGCATCATCGGTGTTGATTGCATCATCGGCACCCAAGGCCCGCGGATTATCGGTTTGCGTTGCAGTCTCCGCGATATGGAAGCACAGGCTGTTTTACCACGAATGATCGATGATCTGGTACCCTACTTTGAAGCGGCGATTGCCCGTAATCTGCACCGATTACCACCGATTCGCTGGCGCGATGAAGCTAGTGTAGCCTTAGCCCTGGTAACCCAGGGCTATCCTCATCATTATCCGCTCAATGCGACGGTAGAAGGCCTAACCGATGTAGACGAAGGTATCCTCGTTTTCCATGATCAAACCGATTCACCATTGATCTTGCGCTACGATCCAGCCCGTCGTGAACGCTTATTAGGCGGCGGGAGCGGAGGCATGTACCTGACCGGCGGTCACGTTGTGACGGTTGTAGCATTGGGGGCAACATTAGCCGGTGCACGCGGCCGTGCACTGATTAACGCTGAACGTATTCGCTTTCCGGGTCGTACCTATCGCGAGGATGTCGGCGCCAGTGAACGGTAATTGACAGTCGAGAGAGGTACCCTCCTGTAACTAACGGAGGCTGACAGTTGAACATCTTCATAGCTACCACAGACGAGGAAATTGCTGCCTGCTATCCGGTCATGCGTGAGTTGCGACCGCATCTCACTGCAACAGCATTTGTACCACGCATTCGCCAGTTGATGGCGGTAGGTTATCAATTGGTGGCACTTGTTGATCACGATGAGATTGTCGCCGTCGCCGGTTTTCGGATTGGTGAAAATCTGGCCTGGGAACGATTCCTCTACGTTGACGATTTAGTGACTCGTGCTGAACGACGTTCCAACGGCTATGGTGCTATTCTGCTGAACTGGTTGAAAGATTTCGCAGCCAAAGCTCATTGTCACCAATTGCATCTCGATTCTGGCACCTGGCGCAAAGATGCTCATCGCTTTTATGAACGCGAAGGCATGCAATTGAGTAGTTTTCATTTTACGTGCGATATACACCCCTGACGTTAATAGAGAAATTTGAGAGGGAGACCGTATCTTCCCATTCCGACAGTGATCTGCGACCAACCCCTATTGCCGCGTCGATCACGCTCATCACCGCAGCGGTAGGGGCGACGACCAAGATTGCGCCGACGCCGCTTGGTGGCCGCGCCGATCACGTTCATCACCGCAGCGGTAGGGGCGGGTTTAGAACCCGCCCTCTGCAACGCCGTATCCCGCAACAACTGTCTGTTACTGCAAGGACCGTCATCCCGTCTACACAGCACGCAACGCCTGGCGCAGATCGGCGATCAGATCATCGGGATGTTCAACCCCTACCGAAAGACGGATCATTGCCGGCCCAATCCCAAACTCAAGCCGTTCTTCAGGATCGACATCGGCGTGCGTCATGGTTGCCGGATGCTCGGCTAACGACTCGGTACCACCCAGACTCACAGCCAGATGGATCAATTGCAGATGATTGAGAAAGCGGAACGCTTCCGCCTCGCCACCGTGGAGATCGAACGAGATCATCGCCCCCGGTCCCAAACATTGCCGCCGATAGATGTGGTACTGCGGATTATCACTCTCCAGATGACCAAGATAATAGACCCGCGCAACTTTAGGGTGCTCTGCCAGAAAATCGGCAACCCGCCGGGCGCTGGCCTGTTGTGCTTCCATCCGTACCTTGAGCGTCTCCAGGGAACGCAAGAGCAGCCAACCGGTATGTGCGCCCGCCATAGTCCCCATAATCGTGCGCATCCCCTTCACCTGAGATATTAGCTCACGACTCCCTAAACAGACACCGGCAATCACATCGCTATGCCCACCGATATACTTTGTCGCCGAATAGAGCACCAGATCGGCGCCATGGGCCAGCGGATGTTGCCAGAGTGGCCCCAGAAAGGTATTATCAACAGCCACCAGTACTCGACGTGGCATGCGCTTTGCCAGCGCAGCAAAGCCTGCAATGTCTACCAGTGCATTCGTTGGATTAGCCGGTGTCTCCAAATAGATCATTCCAACCGCTTCAAACAAACCGGCACGTCGTAGTTGTACCTCAACCTGTTCTGGTGAAACCCCTGTCACAAATCCATAGCGGCGGATACCGAAGGCCGGTAAGATGTGCTTCAGGAGATAATCGGTGCCACCATAAACCGGCTCGCTATGCACAATCACATCACCCGGACGCAAAAAAGTTAGGAGAGTTGTTGTGATAGCAGCCATCCCACTGGCAAAGACCGCCGCTGCTTCTGCCTGATCCCACAATGTCAGACGATCTTCCAGAATCTCAAGATCGGGATTGTTAAGCCGACTGTAGATCAAACCGATCTCTTCCCCTTCACGCGGACGACGCAGACCATACGCCAGTTCAAAGAAAGCCTTCCCGTCTTCCGCAGTTTGAAACACAAAGGTCGAGGTTTGAAAGATCGGGCACTTGATCGCACCTTCCGAAAGCGCCGGCACATAGCCGTAGCTCATCATCAAACTTTCGGGATGCAGCCGATGATCGTCAATCATCGTTTGTTTGCTCTGCTTCGTCATACTTCGCCTCCTTGCGTGTTGAGCAGCGTCGCTCACTCAGGTAAAGAGAAGAGAGACACTATGAATAATGAGACCGACTAACCCACCCACAATGGTACCATTAATACGGATAAATTGCAGATCGCGACCGAACTGCAACTCGATTTTGCGCGTCGTCATCTGCGTATCCCAACTATTGACAACCTGGGTCACAAACTCGCCAATGACGTGCCGGTAGCGACTGACCAACGCTACAACCACCGCTGTCATCCAGTTTTCTATCTTTTCGTACCATTCGTTGTTATCTTCGATCACGTCGGCAAAACGCTCAACTGCAACGACGATTGAACGGTGCAGTGATGACGATGAAGTAACACTTTGTTCCAAGAGGGTGAGCTTCAGATCGCGCCAGCTCATTCGCACCAATTCCTGTGCCACCGGATGGTTTATCAATTCGTGTTTCAATCCGTTGATCTGCTGCTGCATCTGCGGATCAAACTGTAAATCGACGATCCAACGGTCAATGAGACCAGCAAACTGATGGTAAACTGGATGGTCAGGATTACCGCGTAACTCGTCTAATAACCGCTGAACTCCTTCCAATAACCGCTCGTAGATTCGCCGATCGACAATCCGTGGTACCCATGGTGGCAATTCGCGGGCGATTCGTCGTCGAATTTCGTTCTCGTTTGTGGCGATGACCTCGGCCAGCAGATTGATCAACTGCACCAGAGCATCACGCTGCCGATCACCGGCCAGCAATATCCCAAGGAACCGTCCTACCAGCGGCGCTGCCCGTATTGTCTCCAAACGCTGATTGAGACCGCGGCTCAACGCCCGACTCACCTCATCGTCATCGATCACGTTCAAGATGCCGCGAATGATCTCCGTCACCGCATCGGCGATCTGATTCGCCCGTTCAGGGCTGCGGAGCCACTTTGCTAGGCGCTTGACCAGATTCTGGCTCCGTATCCGCGTGGTGATCTGATCAGGATCGAGAAAATTATGTTCAATGAAACGACCAAAACCGACGGCGATCTGCGATTTTCGGTTTGGAATAATCGCAGTATGTGGAATCGGTATACCAAGCGGATGACGAAAGAGGGCCGTAACCGCAAACCAATCTGCAAACGCACCCACCATTGCCGCTTCGGCAAAGGCCCGCACAAACGGTACCCACGGCGCGACATCGCGAAAGATACTCGTTAAGACAAAGAGCACGCCTGCTGCGACCAGTAAACCGGTCGCAAGGCGTTGCATGCGCCGTAAATTGATGATACGTTGTTGTTCGTCTTCCACGTTGATTCTGCTCCTCTCAGAGTAGGATATAATCTCCGTATGATGACCAATACTACCAATTTTACCGAAACTATCATCTTTACCATCGCAATCCTGGCCCTAAGCCTCGTCCTCGATTGGCTGTTACGTCCGTGGGTTCGGCGCCGAGCTAACGCCCGGAATGCTATCGTCGGCGAAGCTATTGCTATTGCCAGTAGTGGTCAATTTACCTTCTGGGCAATCGTACTCTGCATCTACCAGTTCGGTGGTACACTGTTCAGCCCTGATCTGCTCACCGCCTGGCAACCTACCCTTACCATAGCTGGTAATCTCGCGATAGCTATCTTCATTGTGCGGCTACTGACCAATCTTGTCGATAGCTATTTTCGCCATCGACAGATCGGAAACGTCTCGTTGATCCAGAATCTCTTGCGCGGCTTGAGCGCACTGGCTATTGGGGGAACACTGCTAATCAGCTATGGATTCCCCATCAGTCCGGTGTTAACCGTGATCGCCGGTTCGAGTCTCGGCCTGACGCTCGCCCTCCGTGAACCACTGGCCAACTTTTTTGCCGGTGTCCAGATCATCGTATCAAACCGCGTTCGCCCCGGCGACTACATCCGACTGGCGTCGGGAGAAGAGGGCTTTGTAACTGATATTCGCTGGTCTGACACCTATCTTCGGCAGTTGGCGAATAACATCATCATCATCCCCAACGCCCAGATGATCTCACAGATTGTAACCAACTTCAGTCGTCCTGAACCTGAACTCGCAGTCCTGGTTGACAGTATGGTTGGCCCCGATGCCGATCTACATCGTATTGAAACCATTGTGCTGGATGTTGCCCGTGAAGTTCTGGCAGCAACGACCGGTGCTATAAACACATTTGAGCCGCTGATTCGCTTCAACGGTATTGATGCGTCCGGCATCCGCTTTACCGTTGTCTTACGTGCTCAATCGTTCACCGATCAGTTCCTGTTGCGCCATGAAATGATCAAGCGGCTGCACACACGCTTCCAGGCCGAAGGAATTGCTCCGCCAACCCAACGTGTACGGTTGGATGAGGGGGTAAAGTTGTTATCGGGGAATAGTTAACGTTCCCTGCAAAAGGCCTTCACCACAGAGCATGTGCAGAGAATTCAGCGAATTTTGTCTATTCTTGCAGTGGTGAGTTTTGCACGGATGAAACCTGATAATAGATGTACGGACGCAGCGGCGCTGCGCCCCAACTGATCTTCTTCTGCAACAGGGTATTCCAGATCGGCTCTTAACCTACTGCTTGACCATCAACACCTCCGGCGCTACAAATGATTGATGGGTGTCAGGTGAATCGGCAACCGGTAGGCGACGCATCAGGACCAGTAGCGCAATGATGATCAACCACAGCGGCCAGCCGGTAAGACCAAGAGCAGTCGCCCAGATGGTATCAACCGTTGAACTGGCACGGGCAAAGAGCACGATCACACCTCCAAAGGCGTTCAAACTGCCATGACCGATCACTGCCGGCCAGACACTCCCTGTCGCCAATCGCGTCCAGCCGAGCAAGATGCCAACCAATACGCAAAATACCGTCATCATAATGACACCCAATCCCGGATTTGTCGGGTAGTTGTATCCCAGCAAAATGATCGGTGCGTGCCATAGCCCCCAGATCACGCCACTGATGATCAGTGCCGGCCATTGACCAAGCGGTAGCAGGTTAGGTAACAGATACCCACGCCAGCCCCATTCTTCCCCGAAGACGGGAATAGCATTCAAGAGTGGACCGATGATCAGGGCAATCAGAAGTTGGCTGACCAAAATCGTCCATAACGATCCGTTGTCCAGGGTATCGATACCTGCTGCCTTCAACACTTCCCGCAAGCGCGACAACGACAGATCGAGATCGTACACGCCTAGCAGCGCACTGACAAACGGTGAGACGAGCATGACCAGTGCCGGTACTGTCCATGCAAATAGCCAGTACCATCCCCAACGACGACCTCTACCGATCACTAGCCCAGTTGCTCTGATAATGCCCTCCGGCGGTGGACTGATCCAACGAGTGACGATCAGGGTTGCCAGCGCGGGCGTAAACATCATCAGGATCATAAGCAAAGGCGCCAGTGGATGTTGCAGACCGGCGCCGCTGATCCACAACGGTGCACAACAGAGCCACCCCAACCCTGCGGCCAAACCAACAAACCAGCTTACACCGCGCCAATTGAGTGTGCTCATTATGTCTCCTTTCTTGCAACAACCTTGCGTCTGCGGATCGCATTCACATTCGATAACCGAACAGTTCAACAACAGAGAGACCCCGACGAACATCGCACATTTGCTGACCGCACTCCCAATGCCCTACGGTTTTCCGAAAGCACGGGCCAGGGGCCAGCGTAGTTTGCGATGCACAGGGGGCATCGCCCGCTCCCTCAGTATCCGCTCTGGGGTAGACTTCGCACGCAGCCCAAGCACTGAAAACGTGGAAAACCACTCTACGATTTACCCGATATGTTCTCGTATCACAAGACCTTTCTGCAAACAACACCTCGGTTGACCGAGCTTGATCCTTCAGCCAACTTGCCGATGCTTCACCTGCCGCCAGACAATATACGAATAAGGGATCGTAGACAAAACTGGCAGGATGATCAGTAGAAGAACGGTAATAAACAGCCAGTCCTCAGCGATGAAGAAACTGACCAGCATTGCCAGCAATCCGCTGCCAACGATGATTCGGGTGCCAACTCGATGCGTCTTGCGCCAGACCTCATCATCAGCGAGTGTCCATGGTGTGCGAATACCAACAAAGTAATTCGGAGTCACCCTTCCCAACTCGTTCCCTAACACCACCATGAAGAGAGCCATCCCGATGCTGAGGAGACGTGGCACGCTGAACGACCAACCAACCGCTGCTCCTACCGTAATTATCTGTAGCGCCGCCAGAAACAGGACAAGGCTATTCATTATCAATGCGTAGGTGCGAGAAAAAGCAACATACCCCTGTCCACGTGGGTCGATCCGTGGCAAGAGTGGTGCCAACACTGCAATAATGGTCGCCCCTAGCGCTGGCGCCAGGGCAGCGATCCACGGGCTTCCATACCCATCCACCTCACCGGCTGCATTCCAATGAATAGGCGCCGGATCGGGAATGAGTGGCAGCATAGCAAAGCCAAACACCCACATCAGAACCACTACGACCATCATGAATCGTAGACTACGCATGCCCGTCCCCCTTTCGCTCGATGCCAATGCGCAACACTTCCATAAGACCGTGAAGCACCTCTTGTAAGACGGTAGCATTCACGCGGTATACAATCCGCTGCCCATGCCGCTCAGCCGTTACCAGATCGGCGGCTTTCAGAACGTTCAGATGATGAGAGACACTCGGCGCCGAGATCGCAAAGTGGGCCGCAATCTCTCCGGCAGTCATATCACGATCTTGAAGCATCCGAATAATCGCCCGCCGAGTGGGATCCGACAGGGCATGAAGGGTACGAGTGATTGCCTGTTCCATAGATATTTAGACAAATTTCTAAATCTTCTCAACTGCAAGTATAGAGAGCTTTACTGTGCTTTGTCAAGATGGTTGTATACTATATGTAACCATGCTGTAACTACATCCACTACGCTAAATGCAGAATTTCGTGCTTTAACGCGCCTTGATGGCGTGTCGTCAAAGGAGATTGGCAATGACTCAGCCTCCGAATGGCTTTGATCCGAATGATCCAATCGGAACATGGCGGGCATGGCGTGATGCCACACTCGATGCGTGGGCAAAGAGTATGACTGCACTGGTGAACACCGAGACGTTTTCGCAGGCTATCGGTGCGCAGCTCGATGCCCTGTTGGCAGTATCAGGTCCGGTACAACAGGCAGTGCAGCAGTACATGGAGCGGTATCTGGCCCAGGCCCAGTTACCCTCGCGTAATGAGGTCGTGACCTTAGCCAGCCGCCTGACCAACATCGAGTTTCGCCTCGATGATATGCAGGCCCAACTCGATGAGTTGACCGACCTGGTTCGCAAACTGACCAGTTCCGAGACGCAGCCGGCCCCTGATCTCACTATGATCGGCGAGCGCCTCCAGGTGATCGAAGAGCAACTGACGTCCCTTTCTGCCGTTCGTGCTGCTAATCGGCCGCGTAAGGCGACGACAGAAGAGAAAGAGTAGGAGTGTCTAATCATGACAAGTTCTGATGCCGCGCCAATCGATCTCGAGCGGATGACCGAGCAGTTGCTGAAAGAGATTGAGCGTACTACGAAAAGCAGCGATATGGCTGCCCGTCTGGCAACAAACCGCATTCGGGTTGCGGTCGGTCAAACGCCAAAAGAGCAGATCTGGGCGCTGAATAAAATGCGTCTCTACCACTATTATCCGCAGGTACCACCCGAACAACGCAAGCCGGTTCCTCTTTTGCTCGTCTTTGCCTTAATCAACCGACCATACATCTTCGATCTGCGCCCAGGGAACAGCTTTGTCGAGTACATGCTCCAGCATGGCTACGAGGTCTATCTCCTCGATTGGGGCACACCCGGCCCCGAGGATGCCCACTACGACTTTGAAGACTTTTCCCTGAAGTTCTTACCCCGCGCCGTCCGTGCGATGCAGCGCCACAGCGGCAAACGTGAATTCTCGATGCTTGGCTGGTGTATCGGCGCTACCATCGTTACGATCTACGCTGCAATGCGCCCTGATGACGGCCTGCGGAACCTGGTTTTGCTCACTGCTCCACTTGATTTCAGTGACAAAGAGGGTAGCACGTTTAGCCGCTGGCTCAACACCGAGTACTATAACGTCGATGAACTGGTACGCCAGTTTGGCAACGTACCGGCAGCCATTATCGAATATGGCAATAAGATGTTGAAGCCGGTCGAGAATTACATCGGTACCTACCTCAAGCTGTGGGATAATCTCGATAATCCGGCAGTGGTCGAGGCCTGGCTGGCGATGAATACATGGGTCACCGACAATGTTGACTTCCCGGGCGCTGCATTCCGTCAGTGGGTCATCGAGTTTTTCCGTGAAAACCGGCTGATGGAAAACAAGTTAATGATGGAAGGCCGTGTGGTTGATGTGTCAAACATTAAGGCGAATCTCCTGAATGTGATCGCCGACAAAGACCACATTGTGCCTAACTGTCAGTCGCGTTCGATTATGGATCGAGTCGGTAGCAAAGATAAGAAGCTGATCGAGTTGAAAGGTGGCCATATCGGGATTATGGTCGGTAGCGGCGCCAGCAAACGCGCCTGGCCGCAGATTGAAGCCTGGTTGAGCGAACGTAGCAACTGACATTCCCCTTTTCAATTTGCCGGTACAGCCGTGAGCATCGTCGATGTCCTCTCTTGAGACGATGCTCGGCTTTGTATCGTCTTATGTTCTGGTGAGCCGACAGATGGAAGTCGTCGGATCGGCTGTGTGTTGTTTGAGTAAAGGAGAAACCCATGCGACTCAGCGGAAAGGTAGCTTTGATCACCGGCGCCGGCCAGGGAATCGGTCGGGCGACCGCGTTGCTTTTTGGTCAGCAGGGGGCAAAGGTTGCGGTCGCCGATATTAATGAGGAAGCAGCCACCAAAACAGCCAATGATATTGTGGCAGCCGGCGGCGATGCGAAAGCGTTCACCGTGAATGTCGGGCAAGCGGCATCGGTTGAAGCTATGGTGAAAGCGGTGGTTGAATGGGCCGGTAAAATCGATGTCTTAGTGAACAATGCCGGCATCACACGCGACGCCCGCATGATTAAAATGACTGAAGAACAGTTTGATGCGGTGATCAATGTTAATCTGAAGGGGGTCTGGCTCTGCACTAAGTATGTGGCACCGATTATGATCGAGAACGGCGGTGGTTCAATTATTAATGCGGCGTCTATCGTGGCCTTCAACGGTAATTTTGGTCAGACCAATTATGTTGCATCAAAAGCCGGTGTGATCGGAATGACCAAGACATGGGCGCGTGAATTTGGGCCGAGCGGGATTCGGGTAAATGCGGTTGCCCCTGGTTTTACCCAGACCGAGATGATTGCTCACGTCCCTGAAAAGGTGCTTGATGAGTTCAAGAATCGCACTCCGCTCCGTCGCCTAGGCACGGCTGAAGATATGGCTTACGCTTATCTCTTCCTCGCCTCTGATGAGTCCAGCTTCATTACCGGTGAAGTATTACCGGTCGATGGTGGTCTTGATCTGTAAGAGCCTAAATCCAGATTCCTCATTGGGCACGTACCGTACCCGTGCGAGCATTGCGTGAGAAGGCGCCAACCATCCTCCCCCTTCCCTCTCCCACAAGGGGAGAGGGAAGGGGGGCCAGGGGGAAGGTGAGGGGCGCCAGGCGTGCTCCGCAGCACCGGCGCTGAACCCGCTACCCATTTCTATTGTCTCGAAGAGACGCCTGCGTTACCCGCCACCGTATGCTGGCAGGGCGGGTGCCACACCCGCTCTTTTCTTGTGGGTGCGTATTCCCTGTACTGTATCTAAAGCTGAAATATGATGGACGATTAGCCTGATGCGGGTGAAGTAGCCTGGTGGGGCAAGACAACGCCTTTTCCTCACGAGCGTACCCCAATGGCCGGACGCGGCAGTGCCGCATCCGGCCAGGAAGTTTCAGATAGACCCTTAGTGTACTGCTTCCTCAGCAACCTCCTCTGTCGGGTTGCTTGCTTCCTCTGGTGAATTACGCGCCGTGCGTTGCAATGCTGCACCACCGGCCAGCGCTGCTGCACCCAACCCAGCCAGCCAGGCCAGCGGCGTTAAGGCACCACCGGTAGCAGGCAGTGTTGCCGGTGTTGGCACACTTGGCTGAGCCGGCGTTGTCGCTGGCGCAGCGCCAATCGCGATCCGGCCATCAACCACCGGATTGACCGGCGAGTTCGCAGCAATATATTCCTCTACCACATCAGATAGAATGAAGCCAGTATCGACCTGGTTACGTCCACGAGTGAAGACACTGTAGCCATCACCACCGGTCAGCATAAAGTTATTCGTTACCACCACATAATCGGCGTTGGGATCAATAGCTGCCCCGCCTACCGTGACACTGGTCACTCGACTACTTGCTGGTAGCGACGGATCGTAAGTGAAACGCAAACCGGCCACCTGCGGGAACCGCCCAGCCCCACTCTCAACCTGGCTCACGCCGTTGTTCAGTGCTTCAACAACCTGTGCGCCTGTGAGTGTAACCAGTGCCAGTGTATTGCCGAAGGGCAATACTTCCAATATCTGGCCAACGGTAACCGGGCCAGCCGGAATCGAAGCTCGAATCCCACCACCGTTAGTAATCGCTATCGTCGCGCCTGAATTGCGAGCTTTCGCCAGCATAGCCTCGGCGACCAGATTACCCAGATTGGTCTCACGCGATCGGATATTGGTGCGACTACCATCGAGGTCAACCGCAGTCGACCCAACGACCCGGGCACGAAGCTGATCGATTGGACCACGGAACACAGCAATCCGGTTCTCGAACCCCTGATCGGCTGGTAATGATGGTAGAACCTCGGTTGGATTACCCTGAAGGTCAATCACTGTACCGGCAGCATTGAAGGCAACCGTAATATCACCCAGCCAGCGGCCCCATTCCCAGTCCGTGACGACTACGACTGGTTTTCCATCTGGGCCTGCAATCAACTCAGGATACGGCGGGAAGTCTACCTTATTCATCGGCCGCATAGGCGTATGTGAGTGACCACCGATAATCATGCTCATACCACCGACTTCGCGAGCGATCTGGCGATCAACGTTGATGCCTACGTGGGTCAAGGCAATAATTGTGAATGCACCCTCTGCCTTTAAAGCCGCCACTTGCTGACGTGCAGCTTCAATGGCAGAGGTAAAGGTTATGCCCGAACCGGCATTTGAAAGTACCCCAGTATCTTCAGGCGTCAGACTAAAGATACCGATCTTCTTGCCGTCTTTCTCGATAATTGTGCGTGGCTTAATAAGCCCGGCAAGCGGATTTCCAGCCGCAACCGTGATATTAGCACTCAACACGGGAAATTTGGCCCGAGTAATAAAATCTGCTAATGCCTGTGGCCCCTTGTCAAATTCATGATTCCCGATCGCCATGGCCTCGTAACCCATCGCGTTGTAGAACTCGAGGTCGGCCATCCCGTTATACTGATTGAAGTAGAGCGTCCCCTGAAACACATCGCCAGCATCGACCAGTAAGGTTGGCAGCGCTGTCTCACGACGAATCTTGTCGATCAACGCCTTGCGACGCGAGACTCCGCCATGAACCGGATTGTTGCCACTGAAGACCGGTTCAATCCGGGCATGATGATCATTGGTGTGCAAAATCCGCATGCGTAAGACGGGATTCTCTTGCGCTAACGCCAACCGAAAGCTGCCATCGCTGTACATCGACAGCAATGCACCCGCTCCTAGCGCAATCGTCCCTTTGAGAAACCGCCGACGTGAGATCTTCTCCATAATGGTTTCATCTCCATTTCAATGCGTGAACGACCACAACGATCTCCTGTGACCCAACCGATAGTCAGGTCGGTCAAGCAGGACGTGCAAACCTCAAGGTGCAAGCCGATGGTGAACGAAAATGGGCATACGCATAGTACCGTAAGTTGGCGATTCTTGCAAGTAATAAGAAGCTATTTTTTCTTTCTAAGAATACTTAATGTTCACTTAACACTACTTAACAAATAATTCCTGTAAACTGGTGCTGCCCTCGGTTGCATGATGCAACTGCTTTGCTTTGCATCTTTACACCAAGAGCCTATCTAGAAAATCTTGTGTTGGGAAGCTGAAGTTCACTCAATATCGCTGCGTTTCCAGATCGTGAGTCATCCGAAAAAAAGTGTCATATTCCACTATCCTAGACCACATTTGCGCACCAGTTGTAGGAATAAGGCGATGAATCCGCCACAAAGCAGCACCGTCCTCTACCCTATCCTGGTCAATGTCGGAATGAACATCATCGGCGTATCGACAATGCTCTGGTTGCCACCCCACTGTTGAGAAAAAAGCAGCGCACTTCTTCACATGGTGCGGATGGTTTCAGCTCTTCCACTCACTCTTCTCTCCCCTCTACCTGGCACACGACCGTAGTCGCTAACCGGCAAAGAAAGTTCATACACATATCTAACACAGTCAGCCTTGACGATCCAGATAACGCTCTCTACAATCAAAAATAACCTCTTTCGCGAGGCATCGGTATCCTGCGCTTCTGCTTCTACACGACGCGGGGCATATCTATGAAGGATTATTACCAGGTATTGGGGGTAAATCGCAACGCCAGCGATGAAGAGATAAAGCAGGCCTACCGACGACTGGCCCGCAAGTATCACCCTGACGTCAATCCAGGCGATCCCAAGGCCGAAGCGCGCTTCAAGGAGATCAACGAAGCCTATCAGGTGTTATCCGACAAAGAGCAGCGCGCCAAATATGACCGCTTTGGCAGCGACTTTCGACGGTACGAGCAAACCGGCTTCGGCGGCTTCAATTATGGGAGTCAAGATTTTGCCGATCTGTTTGAAACGTTATTCGGTCAACGGCGAACAGCCGGTAGCGGCTTTTCGGTCAAGCTCGACGGCCAGGATGTTGAACAATCGGTTGAGCTAACCCTGGAAGAAGCGTATACCGGTACGCAACGCACATTGCAATTTTCTAACCCTAACGGCACACCGCGAACGATTACGGTCAAAATCCCAGCCGGGATCGATACCGGCAAGCGCGTGCGTGTTCCTGGCGAAGGCGCCCCTGGCCTAAACGGTGGTCGCCGTGGTGATCTGTATCTGGTGGTAACAGTAAAACCCCACGACCGCTTTGAACGCAAAGGAAACGATCTATACACGACGGTGCCGGTAAGTATGTACACTTTGCTCCTCGGCGGTCAAACAACGATTGCGTTGCTATCGGGTAAAACTCTGAGGTTGACCATTCCACCCCAAACGCAGAATGGGCAAGTGTTCCGCATTTCAGGGCAGGGCATGCCGTCAATGCACAGTTCTCACTTCGGTGATCTGTACGTGACCGTGAGTGCTGTTTTACCAACGAACCTCTCACCACAAGCCCGTAAGCTTGTCGAGGAATTACAACGTCTTACCGGAATGTAGGTACCTCACCACACTACAGCCTGCAACAAGTAGATCAGTTCGATCTCTATTCATGCCTTAACGTATTGCGAAACAGTTGGTACTTTCGTACAAAATTACTTGACACACTTGCCCAAGATGCTGTAGAATGCTGGATAATAATTCCACTACAACAGTGATGTTTGACGCGATCCATCGAAATGGTGATCACACCCAACGGCGTTGTGTGACACATTTCTAAGAGTATCCGAATCACATCATTAAGTAAATTAAGCACGGCTCTGTAGCCACTATTCCGTCACCGTTACCCGGTGAATGGTATCATCTTACTCTAATGTAAAGAACGAGAGTGCGCTCACCCTTCTCCTCGCAGTTGAGGAACGGTGAGCGCCTTTTTGTGTATTTCTGTATTTTGGGATTCGCTGTATTAGTAGTAACCAAGGAACGAGCAATGTACCTTCCTGCGCGAGACCCTGCCCAACTGTACGACCCGCGCTTCGAGCACGATGCATGCGGTGTCGGTTTTGTCGCCCGCGTCAATGGTCGGGACAGCCACGATATTCTTGAGCTGGCGCTCACAGCTTTGAGTCGGCTTGAACATCGCGGAGCCGTAGCCGACGATGCCCGCACTGGTGATGGTGCTGGAGTCCTGACGCAGCTTCCATACCGTTTGCTGCGTCGAGAGTTAGCCGCAGTTGGGGTATCTGTACCCGATACCGATCTCGCGCTGGGGATGCTTTTTCTCCCCACCGATCCCGACCAGTGTACCAACGCCTGTTCGCTTGTCGAACAGGCATTAGCAGCGCATCACTTACCACTACTCCGCTGGCGTGAAGTACCAATTGATCCCGACGTATTGGGTGAACGCGCCCGCCGAGCCATGCCAACAATCCGCCAGATTATTGTTGGTCGGCCACAAGGACTCGATGACCAGGCCTTTGAACGCACCATCTTTCTGGCCCGGAAGATGATGGAACGGCTTTTCCGCCAGGCCAGCTTACCGGCATACATCCCGTCATTCTCATCACGTACCGTTGTATACAAAGGTCTGCTTCTCGGATCGCACTTGGCCGACTTTTATATCGATCTGCGCGATCCTGATTTTACGACCGCCATTGCCGTCTATCATCAGCGCTACAGCACCAACACCTTTCCAACCTGGGATCGGGCACAACCGTTCCGTATGCTGGCCCATAACGGTGAGATTAATACATTGCAGGGCAACGTCAATTGGATGCGTGCCCGCGAACAAGCCATTACCCTCCCAGACGATTTCTTACCCAGCGGTGCGCCATCGATGAGTGAACTGCTGCCGGTTATCGACGAGAATGGTTCCGACTCGGCTATGCTAGATAACACGCTCGAATTACTGGTGATGGCCGGGCGAGATATTCGGCATGCAACGGCTATGCTGGTACCCGAAGCCTGGGAAAAGGTACCTGACATCGATCCCGATCTGCGGGCATTTTATCAGTATCACTCTTGTCTGATCGAACCGTGGGACGGCCCAGCTGCCCTGGCATTTTCCGACGGGACTATTGTCGGCACCGCCCTTGACCGTAACGGTTTGCGACCGGCCCGCTACATCGTCACCGATGATGGATTGGTTGTCTCAGGTTCAGAGGTCGGTGCTGTACCTATCGCCGAAACCCGCATTGTCTGTAAAGGGAAACTCGGCCCTGGGCAGATGTTGGCAGTTGAGACCAGCTCAGGAAAGATTTACACCGATAGTGAAGTCAAGGCACTACTGGCGCAACGTCGCCCTTACACCGAATGGCTTAAAGATCATTTGTGTTATTTACCTTCAAATCTCCCCACACCGGCGGCTGAACACGAAGAGGATTTGCAACCACTACAGATGGCGTTTGGTTACACCTCTGAAGAGCTGAATGTGATCCTTAAGCCAATGGGAATGACCGGTCACGAACCGGTTGGCTCGATGGGTGATGATACACCGATACCACCACTCTCGCAGTTGGAATTGGGACGACCGCTCTTCCACTTTTTCAAGCAGCGTTTTGCTGAAGTAACTAATCCTCCCATCGATCCACTGCGTGAAGAGTTGGTCATGTCGTTGAGTGTAGGCATTGGTCGTCGCCGCTCAATTCTGCTCGAAACACCAGAACACGCTCATCTGTTACAACTGACCTCTCCCATCCTGACAGATGCGCAGTTGGCGGCAATTCGCACGCACAGCGATCCACTGCTGCGTTCGGTAACGATCAGTCTTCTCTTCTCTGCGCAGCACATCAATGCAGAAAGTCTGTTGCAGGCTCTCGATCGAGTGTGCGCCGACGCAGCGACGGCCGTTCAAGAGGGGGCAGCCATTATCATTCTGAGCGATCGCGGGCTTGACGCTGATCACGCAGCGCTACCAATTCTATTGGCCACCGGTGCCGTTCACCATCATCTCATCCGTACCGGTCTACGCTCGCGGGTCAGTCTACTGGTCGAAACCGGTGAAGCCCGCGAAGTACATCATATGGCGACCCTGATCGGCTATGGCGCCGAGGCGATCAATCCCTACCTGGCACTGCTCAGTGTGCGCCGGATTGCTCTTGAACGGGATGCAGTGCGGCAGCGGGCCGAGCATGGTGTCGGCCATTATACCGATGATCTACGCACCTCTGCACTCGCCGAAGAGGCCGAGCACCACTACATTCACGCTCTAGAAAAGGGCCTGCTCAAGATTATGTCGAAAATGGGCATTTCAACCCTCGACAGTTATTGTGGTGCTCAAATCTTCGAGGCGTTAGGGTTAGCTCACGATGTCGTCGAACGATGCTTCACCGGTACTCCATCACGAGTGGGAGGTGTCTCGTTTAGCCGTATTGCTCGTGATCTGGCCGTCCGCCATGCCCGTGCATTCCAGACCGGTCGGGTCAGTCTGCCACATCCCGGCTTCTACAAATTCAAGAAGGATGGCGAATACCACGCCTTTAGCCCAGCCGTGGTTCACGCGCTTCACAAGGCGGTACGCAACCCCCATGCGCTCAATGGTGATAGCACTGGCCCATCGCTGAGTAATGAAGGCTACGCCACATACCGGGCTTATGCCGATCTGGTTAACAACCGGCCCCCAACCGAGCCGCGTGACCTGCTAGAGTTTATACCGGCTGGCCCACCAGTACCGATTGATGAAGTGGAACCCATTGAGTCAATTGTAAAGCGATTTTCGACGGCGGCGATGAGCCATGGCTCGACTAGCTCTGAAGCCCACGAGACATTGTCAATCGCGATGAACCGCCTGGGTGCAATGGCAAATAGCGGTGAAGGTGGTGAAGCACCAGAACGCTACCACGATGAACGTAATTCGCGGATCAAGCAGGTGGCATCGGGTCGTTTTGGGGTAACGCCGGCGTATCTGGCCAGTGCCAGTGAGTTGCAGATCAAGATGGCGCAGGGCGCCAAACCAGGTGAAGGTGGTCAGTTGCCCGGCCATAAGGTCAATGAAGAGATTGCCCGGATTCGCCATACGGTGCCCGGCGTGGCGCTGATTAGCCCACCACCCCATCACGACATTTACAGTATCGAAGACCTGGCACAACTGATCTATGACCTCAAGCAGGTCAATCCCAACGCTCGCGTTTCAGTCAAGCTGGTAGCGACATCCGGCGTCGGCACCATTGCTGCCGGTGTAGCCAAAGGATATGCCGACACTATTCTGATCAGTGGTCATGCCGGAGGCACCGGCGCATCACCGTTGAGCAGCATTAAGAATGCCGGTATCCCATGGGAATTAGGTCTGGCTGAAACCCAACAGACACTCATCATGAATGGTCTCCGCGAGCGAGTCCGGCTCCGGGCTGATGGTGGGTTGAAGACAGGCCGTGATGTAGTTGTAGCAGCTCTCCTTGGCGCCGATGAGTTCTCTTTCGGTACCGCAGCACTGGTCGCCGAGGGATGTATTATGGCCCGTGCCTGTCACAATAATACTTGTCCGGTTGGTATTGCCACCCAGCGCAGTGATCTGCGGGCAAAATTCCCCGGCAAACCAGAGATGGTGATGGCCTTCTTCCGATACCTGGCTCAGGAAGTTCGCGAGATTCTGGCCGGCCTTGGGCTGCGATCACTTGACGAGGCTGTTGGTCGGACAGACCTGCTCCGTCAGCGCAAGACTAACATTGAAGCGGCTGATGCACTCGATATGACACCTGTTCTCGGTGCAGCAGCGTTGATTGGCAAAGGTCCTATTCGCCACGGCGGAAAACCCAACGCACTTCCACCTGAGCAGAGTTTGAACGATCAGATTATGATCGACGCTGCCGACGCATTAGCGGCTAGTGGCCCGGTACGGCTCCGCTACACGATTAACAATTGTGACCGTTCGGTCGGCGCACGATTGGCCGGTGCAATCGGGCAGCTCTACGGCGATAAAGGACTACCACCCGATACCATCACCATCACCTTCTACGGCCATGCTGGGCAGAGCTTTGGGGCATTCAACGCTCCTGGCGTCTCGCTCCACCTCATCGGCGATGCCAACGACTATGTCGGAAAGGGGATGGCAGGCGGACTGATCACTATCGCACCATCGCCCGAGGCCCAATACGTCTGGCACGAGAACGTGATCGCTGGGAATACTCTGCTCTACGGCGCTACCGGTGGTGAATTCTATGCCGCTGGTCGGGTAGGAGAGCGCTTTGCCGTGCGAAATTCCGGCGCAACGGCCGTCGTCGAAGGCGTTGGCGACCACAGCTGCGAGTATATGACCGGCGGGGTCGTTGTTGTGCTCGGCCCAACCGGACGCAACTTCGGCGCTGGTATGACTGGCGGTGTAGCCTATGTGCTCGATGAAGCAGGTACGTTTGCCCAGCGCTACAATCCACAACTGGTCGAGCTTCGACCGCTCAGCGACCGGGATGAAAAACGGGTACGTGAGTTGATCCGCCGCCATGTTGCACTGACAAAAAGCCCACGCGGTAGTGAAATTCTGGCCCGCTGGGATCACTACCGTACCTGTTTCCTGAAGGTCAAACCACGCGACGCGGTAGCTCAAATCGAGGCTGCTGCCGAAGGTACCGAAGAGCCTGCGGCTGCTCGTGCGGCATAATCCACCATCACTAACGATAGACGGGACAGAAAAGCTGTCCCGTCTATCAGCTTTTTATCAGCTTACAAGACCGGCAGATTATGGTAAGATAGAGCGCTGCGTCATGATGCGCAGTCACAATTGTGTGGAAAGAACAGAAGAGGGAGAAGAGCCGCGTATGCTCTGGATAAGCCTGATTGCTCTCATGCTACTTATTGCAGCCTCGCCAGGTATTATGCTCTACATCGAACATCGCCGGTCAGTCGCCAATCATCGTGATCCGGCACGAGACTCTCACCCCTATCATCATGACATTACCTCACCGTAAATAGTTGCACTGGGAACCAGGTATGTCATTGTTGATGGTTAAACAGGCAGACAGACTTGCGCATGATTGAACATCCACCAGCATCAGAGCGTGCGTCACGAACGAGCCGACAACGTTTGCGCCGCAAGCAGCGTTGGACGGCCGTCGGTATGTTTTTGATCGATCAGATGCTCATCTTTGCCGGTTTCGGCATAGCATACCTGCTGCGCTATCAGGTAAGCTGGCCGGTGCCATTTGATCGGATTATCGCCGAAGTTGCTACTGAGAACCTGGTTCCCTTCAGTGCGTTTCTACCGATTGTCTTCATTCTTCAGGCCATCCTGAGTTTACGCTTTATCGGCAGCGGATTTTATCGTCCCAGCCGTCGCATGACCCTGCTCGACGAGACCACTGCCATCGCCGGGAGTGTGATTACAATGATCGCACTGCTGATGGTGGTGGTCTTTCTGTACCGGCCTTTCTTCTACTCTCGCTTAATCTTTGCGTTTGCTGCCATCACCATCATCGGCTTGTTGTTGAGCTGGCGTCTGTTGCTCATTGGCATCCGTCACTGGTTTTGGTCTCGTGGTCTTGGCCGTGAACGAGTACTGGTGGTAGGGGGCACTGGTCTCGGTCAGTTGGTCATGCAATCACTGACTGCTTCACCGGGTATCGGTTATACGCTTGTTGGCTATCTAAGCGATCAGCCAATTATTGCCGGTAATCGAGCACGTGTCTTTCAATACCTCGGTGATCTCGACGATTTTGAAACCGTCGTCCTCCAACAGGACATTCAACATGTCATCATTGCCCTACCATTTTGGGAATACGAACGATTACCCGAATTGGCCGCCCGCTGCCAGCAACTCGACGTTGAATATCAGATAGCCCCCGACATATACCAGCTCAGCTTCGACCGCGTTGACATTATGCACTTGAGCGGTATCCCCCTGCTCCAACCAAAAGCGGTTCAACTTCAAGGCCTGAACCTGGCCCTAAAACGAATCTTCGATCTGTTAGCTGTGTTGATCAGTTTACCGATCACGATTCCGCTAGCAATTATTATTGCGTTTCTGATCTGGTTTGACTCTGGGCATCCAATTATCTTTCGCCAGCAACGGGTTGGCAAACACGGTAAACTATTTACCTGCTACAAGTTTCGCACGATGGTGCCGGATGCTGAACAGCGGCGCAAGGAATTGCTTCACTACAATGAAGCTGATGGCCCCTTGTTCAAGATACGCGCCGATCCACGGGTAACGCGGATCGGGCGCTGGCTACGGCGCACCAGCCTTGATGAACTACCGCAACTGTATAATGTTCTTCGTGGTGATATGAGTCTGATCGGCCCACGACCTGCGTTACCGGAAGAGGTGGCTCGCTACGAACCATGGCATCATCGCCGACTGGCAGTGCTTCCGGGGCTGGCCTGCCTTCCCCAGGCGCTGGGACGTAGTGAAATCTCCTTTGACGAGCAGGTGCGGCTTGATATTTACTATGCTGAGAACTGGTCATTAAGTCTCGATTTCCGCATTTTGATGATGGTCATTCCGGCGATTCTGTCCGGTCGTGGTGCCTGGTAATGCAGTTGTTTTCGATAGCGTATCGAGCAGATCAACGATGGATATGGCTGATCGGCGCGGGGTTAGCAGGTCTGCTCCTCGCCTTCACCCCGCCGCTGGTGGCAGCGAGCTGGCTGCTGAGTATTACCGCTCTGGGATTAGCAATCTGTGATCCGGTCTGGCCTGTTGCACTGGCCGTCCTCTCTGTTCCCTTTCAGCAATTAGTCACGCTCCCTGGCGGGCTGAGTGTCACGCAGGCCTGTTTGATCGTGGTGCTGCTGAGTCTGTTCAGGCAGCTCAGCCAACCCTGGCCTGCCCTGAAACCTCCTGGTATTGCGCTGGTGATCTTTATCTGGATGCTGGCGCTCTCGGCGGCTACAACACCACTGAGTCGGAGCGAAGCCTTAAAAGAGACGCTGCGTTGGACAACGGTACTGCTGATCTATACGGCAACTGTTTGGGTGCTTCAAGACCCATCGCGCATATCCTGGCGTCGGAAGGTATTGATCACCTGTTTACTGGTCGCGCCTGGCATCACGGCACTGATTGGTATTGGACAGTTTCTCACCGGAATCGGGCCTGAAAGCTTTGCCATCGCTGGGGGCAGAGTACGGGCATACGGTACTATCGGGCAACCCAATTCGTTTGCCGGCTACATGAATCAGGCATGGCCACTGGCGGTCGGGCTGATCGTGGCTCTGATTGAAACCCGCCCCCGCCCTTCGCAATTTTGGCCTATCCTTTGTGCACTCGGTATTGCCGCCGGCAGCCTGCTTGGCGGACTACTCACGAGTTTTTCACGCGGTGGATGGCTCGGTGCCCTGATCGGTGGGCTGATAACGGCTATCGTCTTTGCCGGACGCTACGGCCGCACGATGGTTATCCGCACCGGAATAACCGTATTGCTGATAAGCATAAGTAGCATTCTGTTGCTGCAAAGTGGGATTCTGCCACCAGCATTGAGCAATCGCATTACGTCAATCACCGATAATTTGCGCCTATTCGATCCCCGTCATGTTGAAATTACACCCTCAAACTTCGCCATTGTCGAACGGATGGCTCACCTGCATGCGGCATGGCGGATGCTCCAGGAACGACCACTCTTGGGGATTGGGCCTGGCAATTTTAGTATCGCCTACGAGCGCCCGACCTACAGTGGATCAACCCCGACCTGGATCAAGCCATGGTATCATTCTCGAGGTCATGCCCACAACTACTACCTGCACATCGCCGCCGAGAGTGGTTTTATCGGTCTCAGCGCATATTGGGGCTTTATCGGCAGCATCTGGTATTGTATCATCCGAGCAGCACAACAAACGCATCATGCATTGATCCGCGGAATCATCCTTGGTGGAACAGGTGTAGTGGGTGCACTGAACGGTCACAATCTCTTTGAGAATTTGCACGTCTTAAATATGGGTATTCAATTCGGTGTTGTGATCGCTTTGCTGGCAACACTTGATACGGGCAACACCATACTACCAAAACCCAAAGAGGAGTTATGACGTATCTCATCACCGGTGCGGCCGGTTTTATCGGAAGCCATCTGGTTGATCGCTTACTGGCACGTGGTGAGCAGGTAATCGGTCTGGATAATTTCACCGATTACTACAGCCCTCACCGTAAGCGTCGCAACCTCATGGGGGCGATGCAACAACCTGGATTTACCCTCATCGAAGGTGACATCCGCGACGCCGATACGGTAGCAATGATCTTTGCCCGTTATCGACCACGGTTTGTCGTTCACCTGGCAGCAATGCCCGGCCCCCGCCCCTCAATCGCCAATCCACAGCTCTACGAAGCCGTGAATATCGGTGGGAGCCTGGTCATTCTTGATCAGGCCTGGCGCGCTGGAGTTGAAAATCTGATCCTGGCGTCAACGTCATCGGTGTACGGTAAGACCAATCGCGTCCCGTTTCGCGAAGATGACACGACCGACCGACCTCTGTCACCGTATGCTGCAACGAAAAAAGCAGCCGAAGTGCTGGCCTATACCTTTCATAGCCTGTACGGGGTGCCAACCAGCGTCGTGCGCTTTTTTACCGTCTATGGACCCCGAGGCCGCCCTGATATGACCCCGTACCTGTTTGTCGAACGCATGGTGCGCGGTCAGCCCATTACGCTGTTCAATGGTGGCGAAAAGCTCTTCCGTGACTACACTTACATCGATGACATTATCAGTGGTGTTATTCATGCACTTGACCGACCGCATGCCTACGAAATATTCAATCTTGGCCACTCACAACCGGTCGAAATGTGTCATTTTGTCACGCTGCTTGAACAGATTACCGGCTATCCGGCCCGGATCGAGATCAAGCCATTACCGGCCACCGAACCACCGATCACCTATGCCGATACAACGAAAGCTCACCAACTTCTCGGCTTTTCGCCAACCGTCGCTATTGAAGAGGGGCTAAGCCGGTTTTGGGAGTGGTATTGCATGGAATGCGCACAGGACGCCTGATCGGGTTGCACATGTGTGGTACCATCGAGTACGATTATGTCAGAAGTGAACGAAACGCCTGACAGGTTCGGGAAGGCTAACCTGACTATGAGCGATCAACCAACACCGGTCTCCGGAACACCTGAAGATAGTAGAAAGCATGATGGTGATCGAGAAACGTTTTCGCTTGGTCAGCGTCTGCGCCAGCCACGAACATTAATCTCCTTCGGCATCGCTATTGCTATCATTATCTTTGCGGTGCGCAGCCTCGATATTGACCTAGCAGCGACCTGGCAGTATATGCGCTCGGCCAATCCGTGGCTGCTCGGTACTGGTTTGATCGTCTTTTACCTCACCTTCCCGCTACGTGCACTCCGTTGGCGCATGCTCTTGATCAATGCTGGCGTACTGGTAGAGCGTGGCCGCCATTCGTGGGCGTCATTGCCCGCGCTGATCGAATATATCTATCTTTCGTGGTTCGCGAACTGTATCGTGCCGGCAAAATTAGGTGATGCGTACCGCGGCTATTTATTGAAACATAATGGCAATGTTTCGTTTTCGGCGACGTTTGGGACGATTTTTGCCGAACGCTTGCTCGACATGATCGGTCTGTTCAGCTTACTCGTCCTTTCTGGCTTTCTCACGTTTGGCCCTCATATGCCTGAAGGCACGCAGATCGTCTTCGGATTCGGCGGTTTGCTTGTTGTCATTATTATCGGCGGGCTGATCGGTATGCGCTGGCTTGGCCCGCAAATCCGTTGGTTCATTCCGCGTCGTCTGCACCGCGTGTACGGTAACTTCGAGCACTCGGCTCTGACATCGTTTACCCCTGCCATCTTACCGCGGCTGTTTGTGCTCACCGCTGCAATCTGGACCCTCGAAGGATTTCGGCTCTGGTTTGTCATTCAGTCACTCGATCATACCGGCCTCAACTTAACCCTGGCTGCGATCATCTTTGTCGCCCTGGCCTCATCGCTGCTGACCGCACTGCCCATTACACCGGCTGGATTGGGGGTGGTAGAAGGAACGATTACGGTCGTGTTGACACTGTTTGGGATCGCGGCTAGTTTAGGCAGTGCTGTTACGCTGCTAGACCGACTGATCAACTTTTGGAGCATCGTGATTTTTGGCTTCATCCTCTACCTGTTTAGCCGACGAAAATAAGCCATGCGCATCGGTGTCGATTATACAGCGGGCATCTGGCAGGGCGCCGGAATAGGGCGGTATACTCGTGAATTGGTCCGTGCAGCCGCTCAGTCTGATCCCGAACTCTCATTTCAGCTCTTCTATGCGGCTACCGGTCTTGATCAGCAAGGACCATTTGTTCACTACGCGCAACAACTCGCAGCCACGTATCACAATATCAGATTACGACCGCTCCCGATCACTCCACGACTCCTGACCATTCTCTGGCAACGTGTACGTTTACCACTTCGGATTGAATGGCTGATCGGACCGCTCGATGTGGTGCATGCCCCCGATTTCGTATTACCACCGACCCGGGCACGTACCCTTCTTACCATCCACGATCTGACCTTTCTGGTCGAACCAGGCTGCGCCGAGCCAAAGCTCCGTCGCTACCTGAGTACCGCCGTCCCACGATCACTCCAACGGGCCGATCTGATCGTTGTTGACTCAAAAGCAACGGCTAGCGATCTTGGTCGTCTGTACGGCATTCCCAACCGGCGCATCCGCTTACTCTACCCGGCAGTTGATACGCGCTTTCGCCCCATACCAACAGCCGAGGCACAGGCGGTTCGTCAACGCCTGGGCTTACCCGAACATTTTTTGCTCTTCGTCGGCACGCTCGAACCACGCAAGAACCTGGTACGACTGTTACAAGCTTTTACGCTGCTGCAATCAGAACATCCCGACCTGCACCTGCTGATTGCCGGAAAGCGCGGCTGGCTCTACGACGACATTTTTGCCACCGTTGAACAATGCCATTTGCGTGACCGTGTTCACTTCCTCGACTTTGTTGCTGATGAAGATTTACCGGCATTGTATAATTTAGCTAGAGCCTTCGTATATCCATCGCTATACGAAGGATTTGGCTTCCCGGTTCTTGAAGCACTTGCCTGTGGAACACCGGTAGTGACAACGAAAGTTTCGAGCTTACCTGAAGTGACCGGATCGGCTGCCGTATTCGTCGATCCACTCGATCCAGAGGATATTGCTGCTGGCATCCGTACTGCGCTGAGCAACCCGATGCCACTACGCACCGCCGGCCCACAACAGGCAGCATTGTTCCGCTGGGAGCAAGCTGGCCAAACGCTTGTCGCTATTTATCGTGAGCTTGTAACAATAAAGCAGGCTCGCTGAGGGTTATGTATATGATGCAATCGAACGATCTGACCGCCGAAGCACTGAGTCGAGGCGCAATACCAGGGCGAGGATACGCTATCGCCCGCCGGATTTCACAGATATTACACCCAGTACCACTCGGCATCGTAAGTATTTTCATCGTTGGGGTACTTGGTAACGATAACTGTATCCATGGCCTGTGGTGGTCACTCCTCTGCGCCCTGCTCCACGTCGTGCCGCCAACCATCTTTTTCAATATTCGCTTGCAGCAGGGGGCTTATAGCGACGATGACATTTCAGTGCGCACTCAACGCAACGAACTGTACCTGTTTGGAATGGTCAATGTCTTGATTGGCACAGTCATTCTCTGGGCACTGCACGCCCCATTACCGCTGCTAGCCATGCTTGTATCAGTTGCGGTGATGAATTTCCTTTCGTTTCTGATCAACCTCTTCTGGAAAATTAGCATTCACTCGGCCAGTATCGGCTCGTGTGCTACGCTGGCAAGCATTTACCTGCCCGCGCTTGGTGGCGTGTGTTGGGCGGCAGCTATTGTGTTGGGATGGGCGCGATTACGCACCCGCAACCACACCCTGATGCAGGTCATTGCCGGTATCAGTCTGGCGGTAGTGTGTGTATTAGTTGTCTATCGACTCTTTGGACTGATTTAGCTTCATTGCCAGAGCACTTCTTGTCTATCAGCTACTGGTTCGTGGCACGGCTATCTGACATTATTTACGCCCCGCTGTAGGAAAGAGTAACGTTGGAATCTCCTCCCGTCTCATCTACACTCCTCGTGGTAGTGTGTCAAATGGCGCGATGGTGCAAGAGGGGTATAAGCGAAACGCCAGCGTAGCTAGATAGCCCAACATGCAGTCGCCAACTACAAGTTGTTTCATTGTGCTACACTTCACGATGGTAAGAGTAAACATCAGAAGGAGCGCCAATGGCACGCCGTGAAGGAATCAACCCCGATGCAGTCTATTCACGCGAAGAGGTTGCCCGTCTGCTAGGGGTAAGTCTAAGTACCGTAAAACGGCTGATCAGTAGCGGTCAGTTGGCAGCCAGCCGACCGGCAGGCCTCCGTCGTGTGTTTATTCGTGGTACCAGCATTTTGCAAATGCTCGAGACGACACGCATCAACGAAGAACATCGCGGCTGAAATACTTATGCAAACTTACATAATACCGGGAAGATACTGCTAATGATTGATGGCGTTGCCCGCCAACACTGGTCCTCACAACACTGAGAGGGTGATCAGAAACCTGGATTGCTCATCGAGCGCATACCATACGGGTGCGACCATTGCGTTAGGGGGCGCCCACATTCGTTCGCTCCCGCGCCGTACCTTCCCCTCCCTCGCCCTGTGGAGGAGCGGAAGGGGGTAAGGGGGAAGGTGAGGGACACCAGGCGTGCTTTGCAGCACAGGCCCGGAAACTGTCGCGGAGACGCATGCGTTACCTGCCTACGTTCCCCTGCCCATTGCCAGGGTCGAGCCACATCAAAAACCTAGGTTTTTGATCACACTCTGAGAGATTGGCAACAACGGCGTATGCAACAATGGCGATGAGGCACGTATGCAGGATCAGGACGATCCCCAGACAAGGGGTTAAAAAGGGGGGAGAGCGATTTCAGGCATTGGACAGATATCGAGATGGGAGACGAGGCCGGAGGTGCAGCGGTGCTGCATCAGGCGCTTCTTCCATTCCCTGAGCGTGTAGCTGAATATGCCCTTGCCGACCAGGGATTGACGGAATGATTGGCTTGCTGAAGTCACGTTTCAGTGTTGTACATAACTCAACATTTTTTCAGACACACTCTGAGAGGTACGGCATTATCGTGAAAGCAAATCCTGGAGAAGAGTATTGTACAGATGTGCTTTAAGGAGCACGCTCATCAGAGTTATCTACACTCGCAGCGGGTAACGCTCGCACAATGACACGTTGCTTGAACTTATCGGGTCCACTGGGTGGCCAGCAGGTAATCATCGTGACCACCTCATAACCGGTTGGTGCAATATAGCGAGCATTGGCTAATCGCTGCTCAGCGGGCACCCCTTCTTCATCAACGATAATCCGCTCGTGTACGATGTAGCGGTAGGGCTGACCTCGACTGTACACAATCACCTCATCGCCCGGTTGCAGGTAGAAGAGGTCTTTGAAAACCCGACCATACCCACCGACATGTCCTGCCAGTACGATATTATCGCCTTCACCGGGATTAGCCGATCCACGATGCTGACCAACCGCAAACTCAGCGACCTGCCAGACCGAGATCAACTGACCATTTTCTTCCACTGTCTCCCATCCCACTTCGATCACCTTCGAGTCGACCTTAATCTTCGGTATTACCAAACGTTCAACTGTTGCTACCCATTCAGCTCGCGTCGACTCAGGCGGTTCAGAAATAAGTAAACCGCTATCAACCCCGGCAAGAGTCGTTGCCCTGTTCGTTGCCGGTATTGGCGGTAGCGTACCATCGGTTGAAGCTGGTAACGGCGCGGCAACCACTGCGTCGGACGCGGTCTCCCCTCCTGGAACAGTTGCGTTAGTCGGTACAGGGGTGGCAACCGTGATCTCAGCTAAAGGCAACAGTGGACGTGCATCGGCCGGGCGAAAGCCACTGGTGGTCAATCGTGGCGCCGGTAAAGGTGAATCACCACGGGCAGCCCAACGGTAATATTCCACTTGCAGGGTTGCAAACAACACATAGATAAGCAAACTCGCGCCGATAACCATCAGTGATGTCCCAACGAGCCATTGCCCACGACGTTTTGTCGGCACACGCCGCCAATTGATGCGATGAACAATTTGTTGACCAATAAGCGGTAGACGACGAAGCATGATCAGTGTTCCTCAGCGTTACAACTTGTTATTCAGTATATCATGTACCATCTTGTGTTACGCACAGGAACGGCGGAGGGATGTCTCTGGCAAAATCAACAATGACCTTTGAAGGAAGAACAAAACAGACTATCAACAGCCCAGGTTGTTGATGCGGCGGCTGAGTTACTCGCCACTTCAGCCGACTCTCCTGATGAGCGCTTGATCAAAACCACGAGTTTCTGATCACGCTCTTTGACCACCATATTCATACACAACATAAAATCACGGAGCACGTATTGTCGTGCTCCGTGATTATTTGTGTCACAGATTAAGATGTTAGTTTACCACCAACTTACCCTGCATCAGCGGGTAATGACCTGGCACGGTACAAATGTAGAGGTACGTACCGGGGGCCGGTGCCGTAAATGTCACCTCGACCGTCTCATTACCGTTGGCCAATGGTGACTCAGCAATAATATTGCTCTTGTCGGCCGGTAAGTAGTTTGCCGCCGGACCAGCAGTCAAACCGGCATTAGCAATTGCAGCAGCTTCAGCATCGCCACCCTTGATCAGAATCCAGTTGTGCTGTTGCACAGCCGAGGTGTTCTTGAAGCGGATTGTGACCGTCTGACCTGCCGCAACCTTCAGCTCTGTCTTATCAAAAGCCAGCTCTTCACCCTTTGAACCGATTTCTAAGGTGACCGGCCCACTACCAGAACCACCAGTAGCACCGCCACTGCTGCTCCCACCACCACCACAGGCTGCCAGTGCCAAAGCCATCAACGTTAAGACCACCAATGTGAGCATCCGTGACCACATCTTCATCACTCTTTTCCTTTCTTGTGGCATCTATCACAAGCATACACCCAAACATTTATACCACTATCTTGTGCTTTGTCAAGCTCATCAGTGCTACTTATCCATAGTTCATTTTGATAGGAATTATTCCTGATCTTTATCACGATGCGAGCGCCGGATGCGTTGCTGGAGATTGTTCTGAGCAGGTTCGCCTTGACGATTCGGTCGTGCAGATGATGATTTGCTGTTTGCTGGACGCTGACGCTCGTCTCGATACGTCCGCCCTGTGCTCTTCCCTGCACGACTGCGCTGTTCTTCTCGCCATTGTGACGGTGCACCCCGTTCGCCGCGTTCCTGACGTGGCGGTACTGCCCGTTCGCTGCGTTCCTGGCGTGACGGTGCTGCCCGCTCGCCGCGCTCCTGACGTGGCGGTACTGCCCGTTCGCTGCGCTCCTGGCGTGACAGTGCACCCCGTTCGCCGCGCTCCTGACGTGGCGGTACTGCCCGTTCGCCGCGCTCCTGACGTGGCGGTACTGCCCGTTCACCGCGCTCCTGGCGTGGCAGTGCACCCCGTTCGCCGCGCTCCTGGCGTGGCAGTGCACCCCGTTCGCCGCGCTCCGGTCGCCTTCCTGCTGTGCGCTCATCACCACCCACAGCAATGGTAGAACGATCAGCTGGTGGTCGAACAGCCGGTGTCGTTTCGTCTGATTTTGTCGGCGGGTGCCGTCGGGCCGAGATGTGAGCACGCAGCGCGGCAACTTCTTCATCGGTCAAATAACGCCAGGATCGTGGTGGTAAGTCGCCGAGTAGCAGATTACCCTCACGTACCCGTATCAACCGTCGCACTTCATAACCGAGCAGTTTGGCAACCGCCCGAATCTGACGCTTACGCCCTTCCCGTAAGACGATCCGAACCCATACCCCCTCCGGTGCCGTCCCGATCATTTCTACCCAGGCAGGCGCTGTCATCTCACCATCGAGCAAAACACCATTACGCCAACTCCGCAACGCCTCTGGTGTCAGTGGCCGATCAAGAAGCACACGGTACTCTTTTTCAACCTCAAAGCTAGGATGGGTCAGGGCATACGCCAATTCGCCGTCGTCGGTCAGCAATATCAAACCCTCACTATCAATGTCGAGGCGCCCGACCGGAAAAACCCGTGCCGGTACATCCACTAGATCGAGCACAGTTGGACGACCATGGGTGTCTTCAGCGGTTGACACCACACCTGCCGGCTTATGAAGCATAATATAGGTACGTTTGGCCGGCATACGGATTGGCTGACCATCAACCCGTACCTCATCGTGCTCTAAATCAACCCGTGTGCCGGGCACAACCACGACACGCCCATTGACCGTTACTCGTCCGGCAGCAATGAGTGCTTCACAATCACGTCGTGAAGCAATACCTGCACTGGCCAAGACCTTTTGCAAACGTTCAGGACTCACAGATAGCCTTTCTACGTCCGAGAAGATGCGGTAGAATGACAACTCGTCGTCGCTTGACAGTATACCATACTACGTTTTACAACCCGATTTAGAGTACAATAAGAAGATAAGGCAACAGCAGCTTATTGCCAGCACATGGAACAACAAACACTTAACCAGTTATTCCGACCTTACGTCCCTGTCACCTTACGCGATGCACTTGATGCTGGAGCATTACGGGCAGGACAGGTTCAGACGTATCAGGCAACCATCCTCCACACTGATCTGAAAGGGTTCACTCGTCTCACCGCATTATTTGCCACACTTCCCGACGGAGCCGAGCAATTACACAATATTCTAAACCGCTATTTCGAGGTCATCATCGCTACGATTACTGCCAATGGCGGCGACGTCATCCACATTGCTGGCGATGCTTTGACCGCATGGTGGCCAGACATCACCGATCCCGCGCTGGCGATGCGCTGTGGTTATGTCCTCCATAATGCACTAACAACCCTCAATCCTATCTCAACTCCCGAAGGACCTTTCACGCTCGAACTTCGGGTAGGGATCAGTGTCGGGACAGTATATCTGACCCTGGTAGGGATACCCAATCAAGGTATCCACCCGATATTGATCGGTTCACCGATCAATGCCGCCAGTCTGGCCGAGCAACAGGCCAATCCGGGGCAGGTGCAGTTCTTACTGATCAATACGCAGCCAACTCCGACCATCGATTACTACCCTTCAGAAGCCCCTATCCTGCGGTGGGAACATTTTCTCCCGCCGAGTTTCGCTCGGCGTCTCCAACTCAACACTCTGGTTGCTGAATATCGGCGATGTGTTCCGGTGTTCGCAGCCTTTGATTTACCAGAATATCCGGTTGACCTGCAAGCCTTGGTTACCCAAGCACAAGCCATCACGATGCGCTGGGGAGGGTGGCTCAACGAGATCGAGCTGGGGAGCAAAGGTGCGGTTATGGTCTTCTTGTTTGGGGCACCGGTTGCTCATGGCGATGACACCAGCCGGGCGGTTGGTTGTGCGATAGAACTCCGTAATCGCGGCGTAATTCGCAAGGCAGGAATTACTGTGGGCACTCTTTTCGTCGGTGAAGTTGGGGGGCGTCTGCGACGAGTGTACACTGCGCAGGGTGAAGAAATGAATCTGGCTGCCCTGTTGATGGATCAAGCCCCAACCGGCGCGATTGTAGTCTCTGGAAGGGTACGGCAAGATATTATGGGCCGGTATCGCACCACTCAGCCGCAACTCGTGCCGATCAAGGGTTACAATCAACCCATTCCCACAGCGCTTGTTCTCAGTGAGCCAACTCTTGCTACTCAGCAAGCATTACAGGCATCGCTGGCCGCGTACACTGAGCTGATCGGGCGCGAACAGGAACGTCAGATGATAGATCGGCTTATCGCCAATGCTCCGCGCCAGGGTCAGGTCTTACTTATCGAGGGTGAAGCTGGGATTGGGAAATCGAGCCTGATTCATCATCTGAGCATCAAATGGCTTGAGCGTCGGTATCATAGCTTCCGAGGCGAGTGTCAAAGCGGGATGCAAGAGCAGCCGCTGCATCCGTGGCGGTTCATTCTCGGTGAGTTGTGTGGCATTGATGACAGCACTCCATTGCAGGCTCGATATGAACGGTTACAGCAGATGGCAACCGAATTATCCTCAGCTCTCCCCAACCACATCGCAACGCTGGCGCACCTTCTTAACATTGACGGATTTGTGCACGCAAGACGCTCAACTGATATTAGCCCTCTTGTGATTGAGCTACTGATCAATCGTCTAAAGCGAGAACCCCTCTTGATCATATTAGAGGATATTCATTGGGCCGATCCAGCGTCGCTGCAACTCCTGAACGCGATCATTGAAGCAGTGCTCCCTCACTTACCGCTGTTGATCGTCGTATCGTACCGTCCACTCGCCAATCACGTAACCCCCATCATCGAGAGCATACGTCGGCAGCCGTTTACAACCCATCATCTGCTTGAGCGATTGCCTGCGGCTGAACGCATCCATCTCATTCGTCAGTTAATCGGTGTGAAGGAGATCGATACGCCCCTGCTCCAATACCTCGAACGGTACGCTGCCGGACAACCATTCTTTATCAAAGAATATGTGCATATATTATTGCAAAAACGTCTGATCACCATTGAACAAGATACTGCCCGCTTACATGAACCCATCCCATCGCTACAACTCTCAAGCCAGGCATTGGGGATCGTACAGGCGCGAATCGATCAAATGGGTGAACGCACCCGCCTCACGTTGAAGATAGCCGCTGTCATTGGCCGGAGCTTCCCGCTGCGCTTGTTACAGCATATTCACCCCGCTCACCTTACTGAAGATGAATTGCATCAAGATATTGCCGCATTGGTTCGCGACCAGTTGATCGAACTCGAGATGAACGAACCAGAGCCGATCTATCGGTTTATCTTCGGTATCGCACACGAGGCCGCTTACCACAGCCTGCTCTTCACCCAACGTCGCGATTTGCATCAGGCAGCCTATACCTGGTATCTGACAAAGTATCAGAACGAACTCACTCAGATGAAAGCACCGTTGGCCGTATACGACGTTATGATTCACCACAGCTTACGCGCCGAAATGTGGGCCAACGCTGTCGAACACTGCTGGCAAGCGGCATTGATCTGCGTCCAACGTTCACTCTTTCAAACAGCGCTGCACTACATTGAAAAGGGAATTGCGCCGAACTATACCTCTTCTCGGCGCGCCGAACTTCTCGTTTTGCGTATCATCCTTAATGATCGGATTGGTGATCATCTACATCAGGCAGAAGATTTCCACCTGTTTAAGGGCATCTTGCCCGAACAAGAACAGCCGGTTTTGCATGCTCTGGCTTCGGTGCTGTATCTCCATCATATGCTCGTTAGCGGTCAGTTCGATCACTTCGCCACGCAACGTATCTCCACTCAGAGGCAAATCGACCGCTTAAGCCAGAATGATGCACGTGCCGGTCGCCTTTTGCAAGCCGGTCTCTGGCTCGTCAACGCCCAATATTTGGCCCTCCAGGGTCGATACAAGCAGGCAATGGCAACGCTTCACCGTATAAACCGGATCGGTAAAACGGTACCCCGCCACACATCACCACAACCTATGCTCATCGATCTGATAGCGATGGAAAGTCTCTCTGCCCAAAGTTATGAATTGCAAGGTTGGATACTCATTGAGTCCGATAATTTCCAACGAGCACAAAAGCGCTTCCAGCAGGCAATACGACTGACACGAATGGTCAATGACCAGATCATCGAAAATCGCTCTCAGATCGGTCTGTATTATACGATGATAATGCTTGGGCAATACGATGGTATCGATCACCGACTACAGCAAGCTTTGCACATGGCCCGGTCAATCGGTGATCGGTATAGTCAAGTGCTTGGATTACGTACTCAGGCAGTTCTACACTTCAACCGCCACAACATTACCGCAGCCCGTCAACTTATCTGGCAAGCTATCGCCCTCGCCCATAGTTCACAAATAGCTGTTCTTGAAATTGTTCTGCTGAATCAGCTTGAAAAGCTAGCCCGGGCGATGCAGTAAGGTTATCTAAAAGCGTGATCAAAAACCTGGACTTTTGATGAGACTCGACAATAGTATCTGCAAACGTTGGCGGGCAACCCAGGCGTTTCCTCAATCTAAACAGGGTTTCAACGGTTTTAGCGCCTGTGCTGTGGAGCACGCCTGGGAACATGCCTGGCGCCCCTCACCTCCCCGCTTACCTCCTTCCTCTCCTACCTGGGGAGCGGAAGGGGGAAATTGGTGCTTCCTTACCATCCCCCTCGCCCTCTTCCACTCCTACGCGGGGAGAGACAGAGGGAACGTGGGGTAGCTGGAGCGAAAGAATGCTGTCAACCCCTCACACAATGATCGCACGAGTATAGTACGTCACGGTACATGCTCAATGAGAAAGCCCAGGTTTTCAATCAGGCTCTCAGATGGTGAATGACAACCGCGGGGAATAACTATAGTCCACCGCAAACCGGTAAGACAAGACACTGATATAGAGCCAGATTAGGGAAAAAACGCTTGCCACCAGCGCTGCCAGTTAGGTGCTGGCGATGGAAGCGGCGCAGGTGTCGGTACAACTGGCGATGTTAGTGATGGTACTGGCGTTGGCACTCGTTCAGGGACGATGACAATGTCGCCTTCTCGTACCAGGCCAAGATTACGAGCCCACGCTTCGGTTGCGGCATCCGACTGCTCATATTCAAGTTGCGCCGTTAAGGCCTGCATCGTGGCCTGCAATGCCTGCATCTCTACCTGCGCAGTCGCCAATTCGCGTTCAAGCGCACGAGCAATGATAATCTGATTAACCAGCGTAACGGTAATGCTCCCGATCATCACCAGCAAGACTCCCATGATCGCCAGTGAAGCCAGCGTGCGACTACCACCGGGAAAAGTTGTCTTTAACCAGCGTCGCATCCGGCCACGAAATGTGGCCCAGATCCGTCGCCAGGCAGTGAATGAATATGAGGGTTTTGGTGATGAACGGTAACGACGCATAAGAATATTAGTCCGTAAACTAAGTTCTCTTGCATTCCGAGGTGATATCGGATAGACTGGTGGTATGAAAAAAGATCACCTGACTCTGACAGAGAACGACCGCACCACGCTTGAAGGACTGCTTGCCAAAGGTACGCTCGCGGTCAAGACGTTCAAGCGCGCGACCGCGCTGCTCGAACTCGATCGCGGCAAGACCCTGCGTGCGGTGGCTGAAACGCTCGATGTGACCTACACCACGGTCGCCGCTTGGCGCAACGGCTACCGCACCAAAGGGTTGGACTGTCTGTACGATGCGCCGCGTTCTGGCCGTCCGATTGTCATTGATGGCGCTCAGCGCGCCAAAGTCACGGCATTGGCGTGTAGCGATGCACCAGAAGGCCATGACCGCTGGACCTTGCGCCTCCTGGCTGAGAAAGTCGTCGAAGCTGGCTTCTGTGAGACGATCTCGCATACTATGGTTGGCACAATTCTAAAAAAAACGAGCTGAAGCCACATGTACAGCAGACCTGGTGCTTTGGCGCCCTCACTGCGGCCTTTCTGGCCCAGATGGAGCGCATTCTGGCACTCTATGCGCTGCCGTATGACCCGCACTATCCGGTAATCTGCTATGACGAACGGCCCTGCGTTCTGATCGGCGACACCCTCGTTCCGGCAGCGATGCAGCCAGGCAAGCCACGAAAACAGCACTACGAGTATGAAAAGCTTGGCTCGTGTGCGCTGCTGGCGGCAATCGAACCGCTGACTGGCAAGCGCCTGGCGCAGGTACACCCACAGCGCACCAAACGAGAGTACACGCTGTTTTGCCAAGCACTTGCCGCCCAGTATCCAAACGCGATCAAGATCCGACTGGTACAGGACAATCTCAACACCCACAACGCCAGTGCCTTCTATGAGCATTTACCGGCTGAAGATGCGTTTGCCTTAGCAGAGCGTTTCGAGTTCATCTACACACCCAAGTCGGCCTCCTGGCTCAATATGATCGAGTGCGAGTTCGCAGTGATCTCGCGCCTCTGCCTCAACAGGCGCATTCCATCGATCCAGACCTTGGGCCGGGAGGTGTTGGCCTTGTTCAACGAGCGCAGCGCCAAGGCGATCAAGATCAACTGGCAGTTCTCCATCCAGGCCGCTCGAACCAAGCTCAATAGCCACTACACCAAAGTCCATCCCGAGAATGAAAAATACAAGGAAACTTAGTTTACGGACTAATATGTACTTGCATCAAGTAGTGATGTAGCAACTTGTGCAAGTACCCATCGCCCTACGCGATGCAATGATCACGATTCTGCGGCTGGACGTGGTGGCTCAAGTAATAACGGCTCTTCAATATTGGTCGTCATTGAACTCTGACCACGGAAGAGGCCACCTGGCTCGATATGCAGCGCAGCCGTCGTAATATCACCCCACACCTTACCGGTCGGTGAGATTTCCAACTGTTCGAGCGCCGTAATTTGTCCTTTCACCGCACCCGATACATGAACATTCCGCGCTTTAATCGTGGCAATAACCCGCCCCGTCTCGCCGATAATCAGATTGCCAACGACCTCAATATCGCCTTCCACCGCGCCATCGATGCGAACATTCCCTTCGGCATTCAAGTTGCCAATAAACCGGGTATTGGCACCGATGACCGTTTCTGTCCGCCCATTAACAATCGTCGGCGTTTGAGCGGGCTTGCGGTTTGTACCAAACATGCGCGCGATCCTCCTCCACATAACCGGCCACCTGCTTATATCAAAAGACGTTAACGAGGCCGGGAGACGACCCAATCGTTCGGGTAATCGTTGTTGACATTATAAACGATAGTCGCTGATGGGGCAACGTTCAGCAAGAACCACGCACCGTTTCAACATTTTCCCCTCTCGCAGTGGTGAAAAGAGAAAAGAACAACGAGCACAGAAGAGGTAACGTTCTGTTCTGCCAGTGGTCTGACACCATGCCCCTCGTCGGTGCACCGATTTCGTCCGTCAGCGTCTTGTAAGGGCTATTCCTCCCTGCTGTGCCGCGCCTCGGAACACGAACCGCTCACTGTCTCGGTGGGGCAGGTTCTACCCCTGCCCCTACTTGTGACATGCTAACTGATGGGATCATGTGGAAAGCAGCGCACGTCGCAGTAGCACCAACCCTCTCACCTTCGTCCCAATCCTCTTCCGCGCCCACCAGAAGAGCGGGGAGGACGTGAGTTGCTAGATGGCGTTTATCACTCGTGTCGTTGTTCGTTCGCAGCGAGAAAGCCGTTACAACACGAAACGCTACGCCAGTGGAAACGCTTCAGGAACCCTCACGAACTCTTACCACTTCATTACGGTGCGAGTCGTTCGCGCTGCCAACCATCATCATGACGAGTGTAGCAGAGTCGATCATGCAAGCGCGAAGGTCTTCCCTGCCAGAACTCAATCCGATCTGGAATCACGCGGTAACCACCCCAAAACGGCGGCCGTGGCGGGTCTTGATCGGCAAAACGAGCGGCTATTTCGGCCACCCGCTGTTCCAGTTCGGCCCGATCAGCAATTGGCCTGCTCTGTGGCGAAGCCCACGCTCCGATACGACTGTCACGTGGCCGAGTGGCGTAATAGGCATCGGCCTCTTCATCACTGACTTTTTCTGCATACCCCTCTATCCGCACCTGCCGTTCAAGTTCAGGCCAGTAAAAGACGAGAGCTACCGCAGGATGAACGGCCATTGCTTGTCCCTTCCGACTCTCGTAATTCGTAAAAAAAACGAAACCACGTTCATCTACCCCCTTTAACAAGACCATACGGGCCGAGGGGCGTCCATCAGGATCGATTGTCGCCAGAGTCATGGCATTCGGCTCAATTAAACCTGCTGCTACCGCTTCGTCGAACCAGCGCATAAACTGCACAATTGGATCTGGATCGGCGTCAGCTTCCGATAAACCGCGTTGCGTGTACTCCTTACGTAAATCGGCCAGATTCATCACAGTACTCCATTTGCATAAGAACGCTGACTGAACTACAATAGCGCCGATGATGAACAATAGCGCTGCCATTTATGTTGCTCACACTAATCACGCTATCGTTGCAGAGGCGCTGCACAGACTGCTCATCGAGCAGGGGTTCATTGCCGTTGAGCGCGCCCCGCACGAGATAAGCGGCATTATCATGATACCTGATAAACCCTACCGCCATTTCTTCGTTGCACCATCGGCGCAGGGATGGGTAGCAATTTGGGAAGACCCCCGCTACTTCGCCGACCGTACACTAGCCAAAGGACTGGCCAGCCGCTTACAAACGCGCAGTGTCTGGATCGAAGTGGGCGGGAATGGTGTGAGTTGGGCGCGTGGCCTGTATGAAGGAGCAATTGTTCTTGAAGAACGGTTTGAAGCGGTTGAAACCACCTTCTACGGTGAACGGGGTATCGTTCATTTAACGTTTGATCCCGATACCTTACCCGACGAATGGATTGCTCACCTCGATTTACCCGATCCCGATTTGCACTATGAAGCTATTCTAGCCGGTGCTCAACCATCGGCTGGGCCACCGCTGCACCTGGTCGTGCAGCGTCGCATTGGTGTTCCTGCAATGAACACCACACGCACACGTGGCTAATGCCCTGTACCGCTATGCCATACAACATTTTGATGATCGCCTCGACGAGTTTCTTTTCCGACTACGGTAATCATGTGCGTATTTTAGAAGAGATTCGTGCCCTACAACGCCGTGGTCATCGTATTGTACTGGTGACGTACCATAATGGTGATGATATTCCGGGGATCACCATTTACCGTTCGTGGGACGTTCCCTGGATCAAGCGCGCCGTTGTTGGATCATCACGCCATAAACTCTATCTCGATATTGGCTTGGGATGGCGTGTATTACGCACCGCTCTCCAGATGCACCCAGATGTTATTCACGCTCACACTCACGAGGCGGCTGCTATTGGGCTTCCACTCCAACGCCTGCTGCGTCGGCCATTGATCCTCGATTACCAGGGCAGTATGACCAGCGAGATGCTCGACCATGGCTTCATTCGGCGCAGCAATCCGCTGTTCGTCCCTCTGACCCGTCTGGAACGCATGCTGAACCGTACCGCCGATGCGGTAATGACATCGACTCACAACGCAGCCAATCTTCTCCGTCGTGATGGATCGGTTGCGGAAGATCGCCTCTTCACCATTGCCGACGGTGTCGATACCGAGCGGTTTCGCCCCTTCGATGGTTCACCCGAATGGACAGCCCAACGCGCTGAGTTGCGCGCTCAGCTCGGTATTCCGTCAGATCGGCGGATCGTGGTCTATATTGGCTTGCTGGCCCCTTATCAGGGCACCAATCTGCTGCTCGAAGTGGCCCGGCATCTGTGTCAGCGGTATCCTGACCTCCATTTCTTGATCATGGGTCACCCCGATCCACAAAGTTACCGCAATCTGGCTGCCAGTTTGGGAATTGCCGATCACGTTACACTTCCCGGTCGGATTATGTACCGTGATCTCCACAGTTACCTGGCGCTCGGTGAGGTTGCCGTCGCCCCGAAGATGAGTTTAACCGAGGGTAACGGTAAAATCGGCAACTATATGGCGATGGGTTTACCTACTGTTGCCTTCGATACACCGGTGAACCGCGAAATTCTGGGGCCATACGGTTTTTACGCCAAACTCGGTAGTGTAGCCGATTTTGCAGCCCAACTGGAATTAGCGCTAACGAATCGCGAGCTGGCAGCCGAACGTGCGGCTGGTGCACGGGCAAGAGCAGTAGCAGAACTTTCGTGGGAACGAGCGGCGATTGCTATCGAAGCAATCTACGCAGCGGTGATCGCCCGCCGTCAACAATCAGATGAAGAAGCTAACGAATAACCAAAGTGGTACCTGCCCTGATGTATTCTGTGTCGTTTCGCTGAAGCATGAAACACGATACCTGTGCAACCATCGCGTGAGGTATTCCAACATGCTTTCGCTCCCGCTCCATTCTCCCCCTTCCGCTCCCCGTGTGAAAGCGGAACGGAGCCAGCTCAAAGGTAAGCACCGCCACCCTCCCCCTTCCGCTCCCCGTGTGAAAGCGGAACGGAGCCAGCACGAAGGTAAGCACCGCCACCCTCCCCCTTCCGCTCCCGCAGCGTGGGAGAGGAAGGGGGCTGGGGGGAAGGTGAGGGCCACCAGGCGTGCTCCGCAGCACCGGCTCGGATCAGCGGTAAATCAGACGAATCGACTCAACGATCACCGTGCCCCCATCTCCTACACTAACCGGATCAAAGCGGATACCACCAATCTTTTCCATCTGTTCAGCTATGCTATTGAACGGGAGACGGTAGGTGGTCATATCTGTACCCGGCATGAGGGTAAACGAGATTGAGTGTTCTTCACGCGCCTGGCCATTCAGATCGAGAAAGAATATTTGCGCATCATGCACATCTGTTGTTACCGCCAACCGTACCTCTACCGCAACAATATCAGCAGACGAGAGAAGCAACGGCGGGCTAATCAACTTGGGATCAATTCCCGGAATGATATGCCAGCCCGAAGGCGTTATACGCTCTGCTTCTACCTGCTCAGCGCGCCACCCCCAATGCCCCCGACGAAAATCCCATCCTTCGCCGCCGGCTAATACATTGGCACGTGGAATAAACCGGTAAACCGGTAGATCGGCCGGTAACGGGGCTATCTGCAACATCGACTGAATCGGCGCATAGCACGCAGCTACCGTCTCCGCAGTTAGCCCGAAACGCTCGGCAGGTGTTGGGGGTTGATCGGGTGGCGCCGGCAGTGGTCGTTGTGCCTCGTCGGCAATCAAGACGGCATAGCCCGCAGTAAGGGTAGTTTCAATCCGCTGCTGAATGCGCGCACAGGCTGCCGACCAATCACCACTACTGGCAGTCATCGCTTGATTGAGACCGTAGACATTTTCGTGCCCCCAGTAATAAGGTAGATACAGTTCGAGCACACCGTCGGGCACGATAATCAGATCGCCAGTTTGAGTCAGCGCCGCTACCGCCTCGGCAATTCGCCGTTGCCAATCACGATGAGCATCACCCCGTTCGATAATCGTTGGCAAGTTAAGTACCAACATGGCTATCACCAGCACAAGACCCGCCCGATAAATCCACTGTATCGTCAATACCGCACTGAACAAGAGTACCAACGGTGGCAGACTGGCAATCCAGAATTCGATGTTGTCAGGTTCCCACCAGAGAAAGAACAGACCGTACACTATCAACCAGCTTAAGACCCCGATCAACAACGGATGAGGCAGGCGCGAAAATGCGCTGCGACCAGCCAGCAAGAGCACTATCCCGCTTATGCCAATAAATGCCCCTCCTTGGAGTGCTAGCGTCTCACGCCAGCCCTTCAGCAATCCGATCAACTTAGCCTTATCGATAGCGCCACCCCAAAAACCGGTCTGAGCATATCCGGTCAGCCATATCCACACCTCGGACCAACTCCGCATCCCACTTACCCCAAAGGCAACCCAGAGATACGCACTACCGACCACCGCCACCAGCGGTAGCACATAAGCAACCCCAAGCTGGTAACGAAGCCGTTGTGTCTTTGCGCTCAGGCCAATCGTCAGCAGAGCAGGTACTGCAAATAAGACATTCGTTTGATGGCCTAGAACGGCAAAACCATGAACCAGACCTAACCACGCCGATAGTTGCCACGTTGGGGTTTGCACAATTCTGAACATCAACCAGAGTCCGGCGACCAGTGCCACCACTGCAAGGGTATACACTTCAACTTCGACGGCGTAGTACCAGTAGGCATAGCTGAAACCCATACTGATACTCGCTATCAATGCGGCGCCAGTTGACCGAGTGACTGACCTGCAAAGAACAAAAAGCACTGTCACCCCGATCGCACCGGCAATCGCATTGATAACCTGAAGCCATACAGCAACACTACCATGCCATCCGATAACGGTTGCCAGTGCCCGAATTACTGCACCAAGGGGGCCATATAACAGGTGATGTGGATGAAACAACTCTGACCACGGTTTCCGGTCAACATCGAGAATGTACGAAAGTGCATCGAAGGTATGCACGTTCGTTAACGTTACACCGTAGAGGGTAGAAAAAGCCAGCAGGAGAATGAGAACCAACCAGCGCAACCCAATCCGCGACAAAACAGTATCAAACACTGTCATACAGAACTTACAATGCTACCACAGCATACTGAACCGCAGGGATAAACCTTGATGCAAAACCTTCGTTCGAGAACTTGATCTTCTCGCCTCACACTAAGCACCGCAAAGAACACCTGAAAAACGCTCTTTATTATCTGGAAAGCGAGCCACCAGCCCGCATTCTGCCGAGAGCGAGCAGAACCCCTCTCCCATCATTCCACTGGGGGTAGAAACTTCCACACCCTTACAGAGTAGAGAATGCTCAAGCACTCGCTTGCGGAAGAGCAAGATTAGAGCACGACAGGGTAAAACCCTTCCCGTCGGTTATTCTCCTCATTTAGTTACCTTTTACTTTCTCTACCCTGACTCAACAGAAAACGCCGATTGAACGACCTTCTTGCCACGTTATCCTATCGGTTGCACAACAATCTGATCACCGATCGTTGTTTGCGTCGCAGCAATCACCCCAACTGGCAATTCAAGCACATAACGAGCCTGACGATGGCCGGCATAGAGACGCCAGGGTGGCAGATTTGGATAAAGCGCCACAACCTTCCCATGCCGATCTACGAAGATCGCATCAATAGCGAAGCGCATAAAGAGCATATGAATGCTACTGCATGGTTCAATCAGCAATCCACCATCAACCGGCAACGACTCGCGCCCTAACAGACCACGACCACGAGCCACAAACGAACGCGCCACCTCGCACTTGCGGGCAAGGATGGCGCGTCGCGTCTGATTAACAACTTGAACCATACCGCTATTAGTTCCCCATATTACTATTCATAACACCAAGTGCCTGCATAATCCTTGGCACAGCCGGACCCAGAATAACAACAAACAGGGCTGGGAAGATCAAGAATACCATCGGTATCAGCATCTTCACCGGCGCTTTCTGAGCTGCCTCCTCAGCCCGCTGGCGACGGCGCACGCGCAACTGATCTGACTGGATACGCAGAATCTTCGACATCGACACACCTAATTGATCAGCTTGAATGACTGCCGATACGAAGGTTTGCACATCCTCGACGCCAGTGCGGGTTACCAGATCGCGTAACGCTTCACGGCGGGTACGTCCGAGACGAATATCCTGAAGCACGCGCTGAAACTCACGTGACAGCTCATTATCCCACTTTTGGGCAACCCGCTGGAGAGCCAGATCGAATGCTAGACCTGCTTCAACACTGATACAGAGCAGATCAAGCGCATCAGGCAGCGCTTTGAGAATATTCTTCTTCCGTTCTTTGATCTTGCGGTCGAGCCAGATACCAGGCAGAATATAACCGATCATTGCTGCGATCAACGTTCCCATCAACGCCTGCATAAACGGCAGTCGCCCGATAACCAACAGGCCAACGACGACCAACAATGAAATCGCCAGCGCCATCCGCAGACCGATGAACATATTGGGGGTGATATTACCGGGGTTACCGGCCAATTGAAGGTTCACCCGCAAGCGTTCTTGATTCTGTTTCAGGCCAAACCGTCCCAGCGTGGTTAACAGTGAACGAAAGAGTGGCTTTAACACCCGTTCACTGAACGGTTGCTGTAACTCCAACTCTTCGAGAGAGAGCGAGACATCGGTATATTGATCAAGCCGTTCACTGATCGCCTTCGACTGGTTCATTTGCCTGACGGCAAAGATGATCAGCCCCATACCTACTACCAAAATCAGGGCCACGATAGTTATATCAATCACAGACATCGCAGCACCTCACACTTCAATATCAATAATCTTCTGAATCGCAAAGTAACCAAGCGCAATCATAAAGAGGGATGTCACCGGCATACAACACCAGGCCTCAGGTGGAAAGCCAAAGGTGAAGAGGGGTGCCATATAGGAGGGATTTACCACGGTAATGAACATCGCGAGACCGATCGGTAATCCAGTAATAATCCACGAAGAGATACGTCCCTGTGCGGTTAAGGTTGAAATTTCACCCTTAATACGTACTCGTTCGCGAATAGTATGACCAATAGTATCAAGAATCTGCGCCAGATTACCTCCTACTTCCATCTGGATGCTGACCGCAGTGATCAGAAGGTCAAGGTCATCAGAGGGTACCCTCCGCAACAAGTTTTGCAGCGCTTCTTCAGTCGAGCGACCCAGCCCTACTTCCTGGACAACACGGCGAAATTCGGTCGCCGCCGGTTCTGGAGCTTCACGCGCAACCATATCGAGGGTTTGCAAGAAGCTGTAACCGCCGCGGAGTGCATTCGCCATCATGGTGATCACGTCACCTAGTTGGTTGTTAAACGCTTTCAACCGTTGCGCCGCCCGGATGTTCACATAGATGTTAGGTATAAATGAGAAAACAACCGCACCAATGATTGCAGCGGCTATCTGAGCAGCAGGCGAAGCTCGACCGAGAATAAAGCCAAAGACTACCCCAAGCAGTGCAGCACCAAGTTTTAACCCAATAAACTCGGCGACCGTCAGCTTCAAATCAGCACGCGCCAATTCTTGCTTGATCGAACTGCCCTGCTTACTCCGCGACACAACCGAGTCGATGCGCTCAATAGCCTGACGAGCAATTGGCTCATTCGCACGTTCTTGCACGCGACCACCACCGGTATATGTCTCGAGCCGCTGGGAAACATCAGCCGTTGCCGATTGACGCATCAACAGCACGACTGCACCTATCAGCAGGATTAGAAGCACCCCTAGACCAGCGAGTGTAACTGGCAACATATCCGGTGCGAGCAAGCGTTCCATAACGGTGATGCCTCCTTCTCACGCCGACAATCGTCGGGAGTATTAGAAGCTGAAACGTTCCGACGAACCAAAGATGGTCGGCGGTAGAAAGATATTGAGGGCCTCGAATTTCTCGAGAAAACGTGGTCGTACACCAGTTGGTCGCAACTGACCAACAATCTTCCCCTTTTCATCAATTCCGGTTTGCTCGAAGACGAAGATGTCTTGCAACACGACCACATCGCCTTCCATACCGGCAACTTCGGTAATCTGAGTAACCTTCCGTGAACCATCCTTCAAACGCGACTGCTGCACGAACACATGGATCGCCGAGGCAATCTGCTCACGAATCGCACGGGCCGGCAAATCCATGCCCGCCATGAGACACATTGTTTCGATTCGGCTCACTGCGTCGCGTGGCGTATTGGCGTGAATAGTTGTCATTGAACCATCGTGACCCGTGTTCATCGCCTGCAACATATCAAGAGTCTCACCACCACGACACTCACCGACAATAATACGTTCAGGGCGCATGCGCAGACAGTTAATGACCAGATCACGAATGGTCACTTCGCCCTTACCTTCTACATTCGGTGGCCGCGATTCGAGCGTTACGACGTGCTCCTGACGCAGTTGCAATTCGGCTGCATTCTCAACTGTGATAATCCGCTCATCTTCGGGAATGAATGACGAAAGCACATTGAGCAACGTCGTTTTCCCCGATCCAGTTCCACCAGCGACGACAATGTTCAAACGAGCCTGGACACAAGCAGCCAGAAAATCGGCCATGTCTTGCGACATAGAACCGAATCGAACCAGATCCTGGACGGTCAACTTGTCTTTGCGGAACTTACGAATAGTGATCGTCGGCCCATTAAGCGCCAGCGGTCGAATGACAACGTTTACCCGCGAACCGTCTTTCAAGCGCGCATCAACCATCGGCGATGATTCATCGACCCGCCGCCCCAATGGTGCCACGATCCGGTCAATGATCCGCATGACGTGTTCATCATCGGTAAATGTAATATCAGTTTTTATCAACTTCCCTTTCTTTTCAATGTAGACTTGCTTGGGGCCGTTGACCATAATTTCACTAACCTCATCATCGGCCAAAAGTGGTTCAATCGGACCAAGACCAATGATGTCGGCAGCAATACTTTCAAAGAGTCGCTGGCGTTCACTGCGCGACAGAACAATACTTTCGCTATCAAGAATTGCGTTAAAGATCTCTTCGACCTGTTTACGCACTTTTGCCGGGTTACTCAAATCGATCTGGGGGTTTAGTTCATTAATCAAGCGATCCTGCACTCGCGAGCGAAGTTCGCGAAACGTCTCATCAGTACCAGTACTGGGAACCCCAACCGACGGCAGTCGACCGGTTGTCTCTGGCCGAATCGGCGCTCGCGACAGAGTCGGTTCGGCAGGCGTCGGAACGCCTCCGCCAATTCGCTTAAGCAATGACATTGCGTTAACCTCCCTTTGTAAAACAACCGTCGGTTATAGCAGCAATTATCTAGCGGCGGGGGATCAAACCACCGAGCAGACCGCGCGATTTTGCCGCCTCTTTGCTCGCTGCCGCCTCTTTGCTCGACTTAGCCACCAACTCACGAGCCAGGTTCATAATGTCTTTCGACACCTGATGGTTAGGTTTTGCCAGTATCAGGGGTGTACCCTGATTAATAGCCAGCGTCATTTCCTGAGCAGCATCACCGATCTGCAACGCCAGCTTCCGCTGGAGATGCTTCTCGACATCTTCAGCGCGAATACCGGTACGGTTTGTTGCTTTATTCAGCACCAACATCACTTTATCTGCAGGATACCCGAGAAGATCGGCCACTTCGAGGAAGAGTTTAACATTCCGGATACAGTGCATTTCGAGGGTCATAAGGGTAATCACGCGCTGAGCCAGATCAAGTGCAGCTAGTGAGCGATCCTGAAATGATGCTGGTGTATCGACAATGACGTAGTGAAACTCCTGACGCAAAGCTTCGAGGATCGTGCGAATCTGATCGGCGGTAACCAGTTCACCGCGCTGTGGATCAGGCGGAGCCAGAAGAACACGGATTTGTGTCGGATGAGTCGCCATCACATCGTTCAAGAGATCGCGATCAAGTCCTTCGATACGCGAGGCCAGATCAAGGATCGTTTTATCCGGCCGCAGATTCAGGAGCACGCTCAGGTCACCAAAGAGAACATTCCCATCGACCAGCGCCACCTTCTTGTTTGTCTGTTGACGAATAGCTACCGCCAGGTTCGCCGCGATTGACGAAACACCAACACCGCCTTTCGGGCTAAATACGGCAAAGATTTCTCCATCAACACCAGACGGTCCGCTCGCCGTCTGACCGCTCATCCCCATAACCGGCACCACCGGACGGGTTGCTGCCAGACGTGCGACATGACGAATCGAGCGATAGAGATCATCGGCGCTGATCGGTTTAATGAGAAACTCGCGCGCTCCTGCCAGCATCGCCCGCCGAATGTAATCGGTTTCACCCTGGACACTCATAATGATCACCTGAATGGTCGGGTCTTGGGTCAGGATCGCTTCCGTCGCAGCAATCCCATCCATATCAGGCATGTTGATGTCCATCAAAATGACTTGTGGGCGATGCTGACGCGCAAGAGCAATCGCTTCACGTCCGTTGCTGGCTTTGGCAACGACTTCAATATCCTTTTCAAAGAAGAGCAGTTTTTCGAGTTGATCGCGAGTATCGACGATGTCATCAACGATCATGACTCGAATCTTGTCACCTTCACTCATTGCGATAACTCCTCAGTTTGCCTCGTTAGTAACGGACGTGAGCATCACGAATACGAGCAAGCATTGTGTAGACTATACGGTACGTTAGTATTGTACCTCATAGCTGCCTTCCATGGAATAGGCTAGGGCGTCGGTCGGAAAACTTCGTCCTCGCTGTATACCCGTGGCGGTAATGGACGGGGCAGAGGAACCCCAAACTCGCGGACCAGGAGATCAAGGGTTACACCTGTGGTCTCCTCTATCGCAGTATCATTAGCACCACGGAGCGCCAAGACGATCCGGGCATTTGATTGCAGTGCGAACTCCATTAACTCGATTTCCTGGTCGGTCAGCCCTAACACGACCATCCAAAATCCTTCTGTCAATGTACTGACACCGCCTGCCCCACCCTCAACCACCTGACCACCGGTGATAGGCTGTCCGGAAGCATCAACCTGCGGCAGGCTTGACGATTGCGGCGGTGGGATCGTTTCGGTCGGGCTGGTACCTGCCCCTTCGGCAGATGCAGTTGGTACTGCCGGTCGCACGATCTGCAATACCTGTGCACGTTGAATGATCGTCTTGGTCGTGAAGAAGGTCTGTGTTTCTCCAAATTCAAATTCACGTATAACCTGATCGTTATCATTCACGGTTATTACCTGTCGCGGGCCAGGACGAACAATCTGACGCTCAACCGAAAACGTAGCCACGACATCAACAAAATCATTTACTCCAATCTGGTCGGCGACACCGGACAGATTATTCACGAAGAGTGGATACGCCTTTACTCGTGGCTGTCCAGGTTCGGGGGTTGGGATACGTTGTGCCAGACCGGGATCACGCAGATCAGCACGCCTGATCGGCTGACCAGCAGGAACCGGATTAATCAATAATTTGCCGAGCACATCATTAATCTTGCTGAACTCCTGCGCTTCATCAAACTCGGTAATCTGTACTTCAGCGACTTCGAGCACTGTTGGATCATTGAGCAAGGTGTTTGCTTCAAGATCAACACGCGCCTGCACAACAGGAACAAAGGGTACCTGGGTAGGAGGGGGCGGAACCTCAGGCGTTTGGGAGGTAGTGACAGCAGTTTCACTACCACGCAAGATCAAAAAAGCCGCCAGTCCACCGATAATGACAATAAGTCCGATCAGTAGAAAGAGTAACGCACCACGCTGCATAGAAGGCAACCTTCCTGTTCAACGAAGCCGGTCGGCTTCGCGCATTGCGCTGCCATTATAGCATACACAAGCAAGCTGTGACAGGAATTCTTACACCTTCTTTAACGGGTGCGGTTTAGACAGCCACTCATGTGTATCAGGTCATCGAATAGAGTGTTGTTTTTCGTAGATGACGCTGTGCTTTTACTACCTTTATAGGAGAGGGTTTCTTAGCCCAGAACGATACTTATTCACAATACAGAGCATCTTACGACAAATAGTCGTTTTCCCTGTCAAGAAATTGTGCAATTGTTTGATAACATGTTGCCGGTTCTTCAACCATTGGTACATGACCACAGTCAGGAATGAACACTACCTGTACATCGCGCAAATAACGACTGAGCGCCATCACGTTTGCCAGTGGAAAGACCGGATCATTACGTCCACTGATGAGCAAGACTGGCGGCAAGGGGCGCTGTAGTACCCGTTTAAGCTGTGGATGGCCTATAATAGCAGCCGATTCGATAGCTACTAGCGGATCCATCACAACCAGATCGGCGATCCCCTGCGCCAGCAGTGAACTGTCGAGTGGGCGTCGTACCATCGGGCGGGCCAGTAACTCTGGTGTTGGTGGCAGTGTCCACCACGCTCTCCGCCAATTGTGTGTGACTTCCCACCACGGTCGCCAACAGAGCAACCACGGTCGCCACCAAGCAGCAGCTACCTGCCACTGAGCACCGGCAATGGTGACCAGGCTTTCTTCATAAAGGTTGGCACTAAAACCGAAACTGATTAAGACGAGACGCTCGACTCGCTCTTGTGCCAATCCGCTGGTTGCCAGAGCGACTGCGGCACCCAGTGAATGACCGGCTAACGCAAACCGGTCAATACCGAGTGCGTCGGCTACTGCTAACACAGTTCTGGCATACGAAGTTAGAGTTATCGGTTCAAGCGGTGCGGGTGAAGCACCACAACCGGGGAGATCGATCGCAATCAGTCGGTAGTCGGGCAAAAATGCCGGTGCGGCCTGCCAGTAACGACTTGAAGCCCCCCAGCCGTGTAAGAAGATCACTGGACGTCCTTGCCCTGAAACTCGGAAAGCAACCGGCCCCAGTGGACTCTCGATTTCCCAAAGCGTAGACAATGTTGTCATGGTAGAACCTCCTCTATTCCGAGATCCACTATAATCCCAAACAGTTACAGTTTGTTGGCAGTCGTATGAGCTGATGTTAAACAGTATGTCACCATCGATGATTAACGAACTGATCAGTGATCTGGCTGCGCTTGAAGCGCCACCTGATACGGTCAATATGTATGCCTGGCGTGCTGCTGATGAGTTGCAAACCCAGGGGAATGCCATTCGCCGAAACAATCTGGCCCTGGCGCTCTCGCTGGCGCTAGAACGAGGCCCCGATCTGCTGCTGGTCGGCGAGGCTCCCGGTTACAACGGCGCACGACGGACTGGCGTTCCCTTTACCAGTGAACAGATTCTGCTGTCCGGCATTGAACCACTACATCAATTTGGGGTTGAACGGGGATTTGCCCTGGCAACCACTGATGGCCGAATTTCACGTGAACCGACTGCGACGATTGTCTATCGCGAGTTGGCAGCACTAAAGCGATTTGCCGTTGGCTGGAATACGTTTCCGATACATCCACATCAACCAGGTCAACCACAGAGCAATCGTACTCCACGCCAGCACGAACTGAGGCTTGGGTTACCCTTCCTAGAGCGCGTGTGCAGTCTCTTTTCTGCCTGCCCGGTTGTGGCGATGGGTCGAATTGCCGATCAGGCCCTCTGCCGTCTCGGTATTCCCCATGCAGTGGTTCGTCATCCAGCCCAAGGTGGTGCACGCCGCTTTGCCGAAGAGTTACGTCAGCTCTTTGCCTGCACCAGGAAGTTGCTAACGGCAGAACATCAGCTATAATGCAGATAATAACGATTAATTCACAATGAAACGATTGCTTATGCACCGAACAGTATGTACCCTGCTGATGATCATCTTGCTTGTAGCGTGTGAGATGCCAGCAGCGCCATCAACCGACTCATCACCCACTCCGATCACGGTCAACACGCCAACGAGTAACCGGCCACCAACGCCGACCCGTGATCCGCGTTTGCCGACATTGCCACCGCGGATAACCCCTGGCCCGACAGCTACTCCATTTCCGCTTGCAGCCGGTTGGTGGGATGGTGCGGTCTGCTACGAAATCTTCGTGCGCTCGTTTTACGATAGTGATGGTGACGGAATCGGTGATATTAACGGGATCATTGCCAAACTGGATTATCTGAACGATGGCGATCCGACCACAACTACCGATCTAGGGATTAACTGTATCTGGTTGATGCCGGTAGCCGAAGCTGCAAGTTACCATGGGTATGACACCATCGACTATTACACGGTCGAACGCGACTACGGTACTAATGATGACTTCAAGCGTCTGGTAGCGGAAGCCGAACGACGTGGTATCAAGATTATTATTGATCTGGTGTTGAACCATACCAGCACCCAGCATCCCTGGTTTCAGGAAGCGTTACGCGATCCGAATTCACCCTACCGTGACTGGTATCTCTGGTCGGCCATCGATCCTGGCTATCGCGGCCCGTTTGGCAATAATGTGGTCTGGCATAAATCGCCCGTTCGTGATGAATACTACTACGGCGTTTTCTGGGGTGGCATGCCTGATCTCAACTACCGGAATCCAGCCGTAACTGCGGAAGCATATAAGATTGCACGCTTCTGGGTTGAAGAAATGGGAGTTGCTGGCTTCCGCCTTGACGCCATTAAGCATTTGGTTGAATACCATACGCTTCAGGAAGACACTGCTGAAACATTTGAGTGGCTGCGTGCGTTTCGCCGCTTTCTCGAGCGCGAACTGCCGGGCACCTTCACAATTGGTGAAGTCTTCAACGGGAATCCCCGCACCCTGGCGCCGTATTATCCCGATCAACTTGACTACTATTTTGAGTTTGAAGTAGCCAACCAGATTCGCGGAGCGGCCAATACCGGCTTAGCGCGTCTGTTTATGCAAGCAGTACAAGAGGCTTACACCAAACTTCCTTACCAACGCTGGGCGCCTTTCCTGACCAATCACGACCAGAATCGGGTGATGTCGGTACTGGGCAACGACTTCGCAAAAGCGAAACTTGCCGCATTGGCACTCTTGACCATGCCGGGTTTACCCTTCATCTACTATGGTGAGGAGATTGGGATGCTAGGCGTCAAACCAGATGAACGCATCCGTACTCCGATGCAGTGGACGAAGGAGGAGTTTGGTGGATTTTCGTCCGGTATTCCCTGGCAGCTTCCGCAGCGCGACTATCCGGAAAAGAATGTGATGCTACAAGATCAAGACCCCGACTCGCTACTGAACACGTATCGGCAATTAATTCATCTCCATGTTGGTACTCCCGCACTGGCAACCGGCGATTTCTGGCCACTAACCGTTAAAGGCGCCGGTATTGCCGCCTATATCCGACGGAGCGGTGATAATATAGTATTAGTGATGATTAATTTTGACAAAACTCCTGCCGGGCCATTCAGTCTGACGCTGGACAGCAGCGATTTGCCAGGTGGTGCCTACCAATTGACCACGCTCTTCGGCACACCACCAGCACCGGCAGCGACACTAACGATTGATAATGGTGTCATTGTTGATTATCAGCCATTTACCGAAATTCCGGCTCAAACCGGGTATATCTTCAAGCTGGAGCGCTGATGGTACGGAGAGTAACTGCAACTCGCTATGTCACACCTTTACGCGAGGGTGGATCGTTGCCAGCAATTGTTGAAGCCGACGATGATGGACTGTATGTGGTAAAATTTCGCGGCGCTGGACAAGGGCCAAAAGTACTGGTAGCTGAACTGATTTGTGGTGAACTGGCCCGTGCGCTTGGCTTACCGATCCCTGAACTGGTATTTATCGATATCGATCCGGCATTAGGCCGCAACGAACCCGACCGTGAGATACAAGACCTGCTTTCCGCTAGTGCTGGCTTGAATCTGGCGGTCGATTTCTTACCCGGTGCGTTAGCGTTCGATCCAGTCGCAACCCGCACCCTCGACAGGAGACTTGCGTCACTCATTGTCTGGTTTGATGCGTTTATCACGAATGTTGATCGTACACCGCGCAATACAAATCTGCTCTGGTGGCATCGGCAGCTTTTTCTCATCGATCACGGTGCGTCGTTGTACATGCATTACACATGGCAAGATTATCAACAGCGTGCCCGTAACCCCTTCAGCCGGATTCGGGATCATGTCTTGTTACCCATCGCTACCGAGCTGGAAACCGCCGACCGCGAACTGACAAGCCGGATCACGCCAGAGCTACTCTGGAACATTGTGGCGAATGTCCCTGAGGAATGGCTGGTCGATCACCGCTTCCCTTCCGTCGAAGCTCATCGAGCGGCCTATGTAGAATATCTCGGTCTGCGGCTGACTGCACCACGTGCATTTGTACAGGAGGCTATCGATGCCCGCGAGCGCCTTTGAATATGCGTTGTTGCGTCTGGTACCACGGGTCGAACGAGGTGAACGGATCAACATTGGTGTGGTGCTGCTCTGCCGACAACAACGGTTTCTAGGTATTCGTATTCACCTCGATGAGGCACGCATTGCCGCACTCTGGCCTGATCTCGATCTGGTACCGGTGCGTGAGCAATTACATGCGTTTGAGGTCGTCTGCACTGGTGGCACCAAGGCCGGGCCGATTGGCGAACTTCCGCTCTACGAACGATTCCGCTGGCTCACAGCGACACGCAGTACCATGATCCAGCCTTCAGCAGTTCATTGTGGACTATGCGAGTCACCGCAGAAGATGCTCGATCACATCTTTCGGCAAATGGTCTTATGGCCGGGGCAGCTCGTGGTTGGCGCAACCAACAGCAGGTTATAACTCAACCCGCACTCGTTCTACCATCGCCTGAAGCGCAAAGCGAGCCTTGCCCAAATTAGCAATTTCACTTAACACGCCGAGTACGCCATAGTAACCGGGAATGATCTGCGTTGCCAGCATAAGCATGGCATCGGTTTCCAGCACCAGATCACGAACATAACCGGCGCCAATCCGATTAGCGGCTGCCGCGGCACGTGAGGTTAGATCGGCCAATTCCAGTTCAGCGAGTTCAATATCAACATCGAGTTCTGCGGCATTCGGATGATAAGCCATTGCCACGCTTAACCCATCGGTGCCGACAATACCGGCAAACTGTGCCCCTTTCACGCTGGCAATGGCTTCGTTGAGAATGGTATTCACATTCATACCTGTCTGAATGAGAGATAGCTCGGTTTCCCTTACAACTCACGGCGTCCTTCAAATGCCGAACCGAGAGTCTCCGGGTCGGCCCATTCGAGATCGCCCCCGGTTGGTAATCCGCGCGCCAGGCGCGTCACCCGCACACCCAACGGCGCCAGATCACGGAGCAGCAGAAAAGCAGTTGCTTCACCCTCAGTATTGGGATTTGTAGCGAGGATCACTTCCTGTATCGGTTCACTCCGAATACGAGTTAACAACTCATCGATCTTGAGATCCTCACGGTATATTCCTTCAAGCGGAGCAATGTGGCCGTGGAGCACGTGATACAACCCACGGTACGCACCGGTGCGCTCGATGGCCAGGACATCGAGCGGTTCTTCAACGACACAAACTTTCGTCTGATCACGTGATGGATCGAGACAAATTGGGCACAACTCACCCACCGTAATGTTGAAACAGCGCCGACAGTAGCCGACCTGTTCTTTCACGTCGAGGATGGCCTGCGCGAGAGCCTGAGCCTGCTTTGGTTCGGCACGCAAGAGAAAGAAGGTAAGACGCGAGGCAGTTTTTGGGCCAATGCCGGGTAGCTTGGCAAACTCCTCGATCAGGCGCGCCACCGGTGGGGCTATCAATTGTTCAGGACGCGCAGTCATACCATAGGCTCCCACGCGAATAAAACTGATGCCAGGGGTTATTCCCCGACATCACTGTATTCCGCACCGAATACCATATTGGCCTAGAATAGCCCCTTGAGACCACCAGTTAGTGGCTGCATTCGCTCTTCGGCCAGTTGCTGAGCTTTCCGTGAGGCATCATTGATCGCAACGAGCAAGAGGTCTTGCAACATATCAACATCGTTGGGGTCAACAACTTCAGGTGAGATAGTGATCGATTGCACTTCACGGTGACCGTTCATTTTGACCGTCACTGCACCGCCACCAGCAGTTCCTTCAACAATCGTGGCCGCCAATTCTTCCTGTACCTTTTGCATCTGGCGCTGCATTTGTTGGGCCATTTGCATCAGTTGCCGCTGATTCATAAACTCACTCCTTTGTCGTACACTTCCCCCACGCCAGACAGCCCCTATCCGTCTTCCGTACTAAATAGTACCTGTTGTGTATGTAGCGTACCACACTCCTCAATGACTGTACAGCAATATTCTAACCGAAGTTGTTATCCAATGCAGCAGCGCTCAGCCAACAGTGAGGACGTCTCGGAGCGAAGAGAGCGTGAGAGATAGGGATGGCATGACATATCAAACATACCAGAAATGTTGAAAAACCCTCTCACCTCTACTCCCTTCCTCGGCCATTTTGGGCGAGGAAGGGAGGAATAGCAGTGGGCAACTGTCGGTATAAGGAATATTCAGGCCTATGCTAATCATTCGTGAACAGATTGCCAAAATTAATCCCCCCTCCACCACTTGAACCACTTGTAGACGGCATATACTGGGCCAGTTTCTTGGCAAGATTCATTGCTGGCATCGTCTGGAGCCAAACCCGCCCCGGCCCACGGAGAGTAGTCAGGAACAGGCCCTCGCCGCCAAAGAGGATGTTCTTGAAACCACGGACTATCTCTACATCAAAGTTGACCGTTGGTTCGTACATTGCCACATGGCCGGTATCGACCTTCAGCATCTGGTTAGCTTCGAGCGTGTACTCAACAATCTCACCGTCAAGTTCAACAAATGCGAGGCCTGGGCCGGTAATCTTTTGCATGATAAACCCTTCCCCACCGAATAACCCGGCGCCGAGTTTGCGGCGGAAGTGAATATCAAGCGATACACTACGTTCGGCGCACATAAAGGCATCTTTCTGGCAAATCATCGTCTGACCAGGCCCCAGGTTGAGCGGGACAATTTTCCCCGGGAATTCGGCTGAGAAGCCGATGATCCCCGGTCCACCTTGTGGAGTGAAGTTGACCATAAAGATCGACTCACCGGAGAACATGCGCTTGAAAGCGCCTCCCAGACCACCCTCCATGTTGGTTTGCATCTGCACATTGGCACTCATCCAGCTCATTCCACCACGTTCAGAAAAGACCGTCTGTCCAGCGGGGACTTCGAGGACCACTGCCTGCATCGTCGTCCCAATAATTTTGTAGCGTAAGCCACTTGCCCCAACGCCGGTGCCAACAATCGGTGGATCCGGTAGGTCGATCCGCTCGCCAGGGCGGTTATCATAGACATCAGCCATACTGGCAGATGTACCAGAAGGCGGCACCAGTGGCGGTGGCGTCGGTGTTGATGACGCCGGCATTAACCGTGCGCCGCAGTTGGTACAAAAACGAGTGTTAGGGGCTACCGGAGCGCCACACTGTGGACAATTCATCAGAAACCTCCTTCTTGACGGGCTAGCACATCCCTGCACCATTCTGTACGTATCGCGTATGGGCAAAGTTGCATTGGGTCAGCTCTTACTCAATGTCTGCAAAAACTCTGCGTTCGATTTTGTTTTCGCCATCCGAGTCAGCATCAGCTCCGTGCCCTCATTTTCACCAAGCATACTCACCATGCGGCGTAACGTCCACACCTGGCGTAACGTTTCAGGGCTGAGCAAGAGGTCCTCACGTCGTGTCCCAGAACGCTGAATATCGATAGCGGGGAAAATGCGCTTTTCGGCCAGTTTCCGATCAAGGTGCAGCTCCATATTCCCGGTGCCCTTGAATTCCTCGTAGATCACATCGTCCATCCGCGATCCTGTATCAATAAGACAGGTGGCGATAATCGTTAACGATCCACCGTTTTCGATGTTCCGGGCAGCACCGAAGAATCGCTTCGGCGGATACAGCGCAATCGGATCAATACCACCAGACAGAGTACGACCACTCGGCGGCATCGCGACGTTGTAGGCGCGCGCCAGACGTGTGATCGAGTCCATCAAGATCACCACATCATGCCCAATTTCCACCAGCCGCTTTGCACGTTCAAGCGTCATTTCGGCAACTTTTGTGTGGTTCTCGACCGGCTCATCAAACGTCGAAGAGATCACCTCACCGCGTACCGAACGCCGCATATCGGTCACCTCTTCTGGCCGTTCACCGATGAGCAAAACCATGAGCGTAATATCGGGGTAATTGGTTGTAATACCGTTAGCAATCGCCTTGAGCAGCATCGTCTTCCCTGCCTTGGGTGGCGAGACGATGAGACCACGTTGCCCACGTCCGATAGGAGCAATCAGGTCAACCAGGCGTGTGTGCAAGAGGTTTGGCTCGGTTTCTAACTTAATCTGTTCGTTAGGAAAGATTGGTGTAAGCTGATCGAAGAATGGACGTTTACGGGCAGTTTCCGGATCTTGTTCATTAATTTTCTCGACGCGCAGGAGCGAATAGTAGCGTTCATTCTCTTTTGGCGGACGAATCTGCCCCCAAATCCGGTCGCCGCTGCGGAGAGCGAAGCGTCGAATTTGAGATTGCGAGACGTACACATCCTCAGGACTGGGAAGCATCCGGTTGCCGCGCAGAAAGCCAAAACCCTCCGGCATAATATCCAGGATACCGTCGCTATAAATCGTGCCAAACTCGATAGCACCGCGCTCGACAATGGTACTATCGACGGCATTACTCTCGACAACAGGAGGAGGATCGACAACCGCAACCGTTGGTGCGGTGTTCATCATCTGCTTCGCATTCTGAGCTTCGATGAGTTTGTCGATCAACTCACGTTTTTTCAGCGAGCTAATCCCTGAAATGTCAAGTTTACGCGCCATTTCGCGCAGATCCGCGAGCGTCTTCGTTTCAAGTTCAGCAACCGTCATCACGACACATTCTCCTTGGAAACATTCAGAAACAGATAAACGTATCGAAAGTGAAGAGTACCTCAACCTAATCTGTCAGATGGTGAGATTGCAGATGAAAGAATGACAGCATGGCAAAGCAGACTTTGTTCTTGATGATGAGACCTGTAATTTGTACTCGAATTCGTAGATGTATACCTGATAGTGCCGGAACGGCAATGTAACACTGGGGAAATCACTGTAGCGCCATCAGCGCTGTCATCTCAGGACGAGACACATATGTTGCGTTTGGGATTTAGCGATAGTATAACACAAATGTCAAGATCAAGGCAACTGTCGATGGAAGGAGGATGTTTTCAACGTTTTCACCCGAGCCGAGAGAAGTTCGGTGAACAGCGAGGTGAGAGACCCAGACGCTCATTGGTGCACCGAAGCAGATCGTCTCTGCATTGGGAAGGCCTGGTTCTAATTGCACACCACACAGGTGGGGGCGGGTGTCAAACCCGCCCCCACTATGGGCTGGAAGCCCGCGCACCCAGGGCACCTCGGTAGTACAAACCGATCCGCACACAGCCAGTGCAGCTCACCTGCGGGCTGGAAGCCCGCACGCCCAGGGCATCAGTAGCACCATAGTGGGGGCGGGTGTCAAACCCGCCCCCACTATGGGCTGGAAGCCCGCGCACCCAGGGCACCTCGGTAGTACAAACCGATCCGCACGCAGCCAGTGCAGCTCACCTGCGGGCTGGAAGCCCGCACGCCCAGGGTACCTCGGTGGCACCATGGTGGGGGCGGGTGTCAAACCCGCCCCCACTATGGGCTGGAAGCCCGCGCAGCCAGGGCACCTCGGTAGTACAAACCGATCCGCACACAGCCAGTGCAGCTCACCTGCGGGCTGGAAGCCCGCACGCCCAGGGCACCTCGGTAGTACAAACCGATCCGCACGAGCCAGCGCAGCTTACCTGCGGGCTGGAAGCCTACACGCCCAGGGCATCAGTAGCACCATGGTGGGGGTGGGTTTCAAACCCGCCCCCACTACGGGCTGGAAGCCCGCGCAGCCAGTGCAGCTCACCTGCGGGCTGGAAGCCCGCGCACCCAGGGCACCTCGGTAGTAAAAACCTATCCGAATGAATTTATCATCACCTCACGACAGATGAACCTCGTCGATGGATGTAATACGATTCACGAGGAGGGGCGAGGCAACGCCTCACCGACATTCCTATCGCAGAAGAAGATTCGGTTGGGGCGCAGTGGTGCTGTGCCGTACATCTATCAGGTTTCATCCGCTGTACTGTGAGACAATTATTCGGATAGGCGCTAAGTGCATGGTGTTCTTCGGTATTGACCGGTCGTTGAACAAGCCGACGACGCTGAAAAGCCCTCCTCGTGCGTGGCGTGTGCTGATAGATGTTGACCATACTGGATAACCAAAGCGGGTAGGAGCATGTGTCTGCTCCTACCCCTGCATCGGGCGTAGCGCCATCAACCTCAAAACTGGATGAGCGAGAAGACCGAGCGATCGCGCAAGCGCTCGCGGCCGTTGAGGAAGGTTAGCTCGATCACGAAAGCCAGTTCAGCAACTCGCCCGCCAGCCATCTCGATTAAATCGCATGCCGCAGCAATGGTACCTCCGGTTGCCAGCAGATCATCAACAACTAATACCCGTGCCCCTGGCTGAAACGCATCGCGATGAATCTCAAGTCGATTGGTGCCGTACTCGAGCTGGTATTCGATCTGATACGTTGCCGCTGGCAGTTTTCCTGGTTTTCGGATCGGCACCAGGCCAACACCAAGCCGATAGGCAAGGGGGGCACTGAAGATAAAGCCACGCGACTCAATTCCTACTACTGCATCAATATGCTGATCACGGTAACGCTCGTGCAGACGGTCAATCACTTCACTGAACGCCGGGCCATTTCCGATAAGCGTTGTAATATCCTTAAATTGAATACCGGGGATGGGGAAGTCGGGAATGTTTCTGATCAGACTGGCCAAATCTTGCTGCGTCATACGCCCTCCATCTTTACTGATCGTCTGCCCACACGCTATTATAGAGAATTCGATGACGTGCACGTGCAATAGTATGTGCTTCTGTTCACTATTTAAGTTTGATCATGCCTGTTTCATCATAGCATCATTTTCTCGCATCTGGTGGTATATTGCCCGGCGTAGTACAATGAGCAGATGATGAGATCTCCGATTCGGGTATGAATGTATGAATGCAATCGAATGCCACCAACTCAGTCGGCGTTTTCGATCAGTGATCGCAGTAGACCAGCTCGATCTCTGCATTCCAATCGGTACCATTTTTGGCTTTCTTGGCCCTAACGGCGCCGGTAAGACGACCACCGTGCGGATGCTGTGTGCCCTGATAGCACCTTCTGCCGGTAGCGCCCGTGTAGCTGGTTTTGACATCCAAACCGAAGCTGAGGCGGTACGGGCGAATACCGGTATTTTGACCGAAACACCCGGTCTTTACGATGCACTCAGCGCGATAGAGAATCTGGTCTTTTTTGCTCGTCTTTATGGGCTTTCGCGCGATCAGGCAACCGAGCGTGCAACCTTTTATTTGCGTCTGTTTGAGCTTTGGGAGCGGCGCAACGAACCGGTTGGCGGATTTTCAAAGGGTATGCGCCAGAAACTGGCAATTGCGCGCGCCTTACTACACGATCCGGCAGTGCTCTTTCTCGATGAACCGACTTCTGGTCTTGATCCGGCAGCAGCACGGGCCGTGCGCGATCTGATCAAGTCGTTGCGGGCAAGCGGCCGTACCATCTTCCTAACGACCCACAATCTGGCCGAAGCCGATGAGCTGTGCGATCTGATCGCGGTATTTCGCACACGGCTGATTTCGCTCGATACACCGGCTAATCTCCGCACTCGCCTGTTTGGTCTTGGCGTGCGAGTCATGCTGGCCGGCCCGGCTGCGCCGCTGGTGGCAACTGTGCAGGCATTACCATTTGTTATTGATGTGACCGCCGATGAACAGACGTTATTTATTCGTTTGACCGATCCTGAACACGATAATCCGGTGCTGGTACGAACATTGGTTAACGCCGGCGCTGATATTCGTTATCTTGAACCCTTTACACCATCTCTTGAAACCGTCTATCTTGAGCTGATGCAAGAAGGGTCAGCGATCGGCAAGTAGGGGGACAATCGAAGGGTCAACGATGACAATAATCGTCATCCACGATCATTACGACCAGAGAGCTTACGACGACAAACCTGAGCAGGAGTGCAGCATGGTGCGTTGGGAACGGGTCAAGGTCATTATTGGCAAAGAGTGGCTGGAACTGCGACGTTCACGCGGTTTACTGGCGGGAATGTTGTTGCCGCCACTCCTCCTTCCGCTGTTTACGCTTGGGCTTATCTTTGCGATGGGGATCGTCAGTGATCCCGATACAGCCGACATTCCGGCGGCAGCGGTTGATCCAACGCTAGCAAACCTGTCGCTCGAAGCACTGGCTCAGGTCATCTTCGGACGACAGTTTTCAGTTCTCTTTCTCTTGTTACCGATGATTATTCCGAATGTGCTGGCTTCATACAGCATCGTTGGCGAGAAGAATCGGCGAACGCTTGAGCCATTGTTAGCGGCACCGATCACGGTGAGCGAGTTACTGGTAGGAAAAGTACTGGCAGCAATCATTCCTGGTATTCTACTGACATGGCTTTGTGCCACGATTTTCGCCATCGGTCTGGTGCTGGTCGTGGTTGATCCGGTGGTGCCGACGCTTGTTTTCCAGCCTGGCTGGTTGATTATGCTTATTTTCGCCAGTCCACTCCTGGCAGCAATTTCGGTGGCGCTCACGGTTATGATCTCTTCCCGAGTAAACGATCCGCGCAGTGCGCAGCAGATTGCTGGTGTGCTGATTGTGCCGGTTATGTTGCTCTTTTTCGGTCAGATGTTGGGACTTTTTGTCCTTGATGTCATCGTGGGACTGAACTTCTCGCTACTGTTATTGCTCCTCACTGTTGGTCTGATCTGGATAGCGGCGAGAGTGTTTCAGCGTGAGGAAATTCTCACTCGTTGGCGCTAAATGTACTTGCGCGAGCGGATATAATTGAGTGAAGAAGGAAGCAATGAGCAGCGACGAAACCGAGACCAAGATACTGGCAATACGGTATTCGCTTGCTCTCGTCACCACCCTGCAATAGGGAGTGATCTATGGACGTGACGCCCCGGCCTATGTATGAGGTATTGACCTCACAACCACCCGATCTGATAGGGGCAATCCGTGAGACAATGCCATCGATTGGTATGCTGATCGATGCCCTTGAGCAGCGCACCGATCCTGCAATCCGGCTAAGCCTGCTCCGTCAGATCGGTACAGAGTGGTACATCTGTGGTGGAACGGCTGAGGTGCTAACGGAGTTGGGTTTGCATCTTGCGGCCCACCTCCCAATGGCACAAGGGGTCGTCGTGAGCGAGTTACTCCTGGCCTTCGGCGCCGCTCAAGAGGAGCAGCGCACTCGCGAATGGGAAGCCCGGCTAGTGGCGCGGGCAACCCAGCTCGATGGTTTACACCGCATCATCTCGGCAGCCAATTCAACCCTCGACCTCGATTCATCATTGCAAACAGTTGCCGAGACGGTAGCCCAGGTGATGAATGTCGAGGCCTGTTCGATTTACCTCTACGACAAACACCGTGATGAACTGGTCTTACGGGCAACGCACGGCTTAAATCGAGCGGCGGTTGGTCAGGTCGTGGCCCGACTCGGCGAAGGAGTGACCGGCTGGGCTGCGCAGTTGGGTTATCCTGTAGCTGTACACGACGTGCACAAAGACTCACGTTACCAACGGGAACCACAACTCGGTGAAGAGCTGTTCCGTTCGATGCTGGCAGTACCGATTGTGCTCTTCTCTGCCGAGCGGTTTCAATTTAGCGCCGATAAATTGCAAGGCGTGATTAACGTGCAGACAATCGTACCACGCGATTTTACCCAAGAAGAAATATCGTTTGTTGAGACAGCAGCCGGCGAACTGGCGTTTTTTATTGCGAATGCCAAACTGTATCAGCAAACCGATGAACGGTTACACCAGAAGCTACGTGAGTTGACGACTTTGCAACAGGTATCGAAGTCGATTGCCGAGCAAATTGGTCTACAGGATGTGCTCAATTTGATCGTTGAAAAGGCTGTTGATCTCTCAAAGGTTGACCGCGCATCTATCTTTCAGGTAGGTGAAGACGGCAAGCTGAAACTGGTTGCCAGTTATGGTGGTGAAGGCGATGGGGTACGCGATCTGATTATTCAGACAGTACGCGATGGCCGACCCCTGGCCGTGATGAACGCCTATCAGGATGCACGGTTTCCACAACTACCGGCAGTCGCTCGTGAAGAGAATTTTTATTCACTCTTCTGTATGCCGTTGCGGGCCAGAGGCCGCACCATCGGTGGTATTTGTCTCTATCGCCGTGAGCCGCATCTGTTTGATTACGAACAGGTACGCCTCTTAAATACCTTCGCCGATGAGGCTGCGATAGCTATCGAGAATGCACGTCTGTACGAAGAGAGTCTACGTGCGTTACGGATCAAATCGGCACTGTTGCAAGAGATGCACCATCGGGTGCGCAACAACCTGCAAACGATTGCCGCCCTGCTTGCTATGCAGTTGCGTCGGCTTGATCCGGCCAGTCCTGGTGCGAAAGCCCTCCGTGAGAGTGCTGCACGTATTCAGGCAATTGCGGCTATTCATAACCTTCTCTCGCGTGACGATATTGGTGTCACTACTGTCAGTGCGGTGGCTCGTCAAGTCATCGAGAGCGTGCAAAGCACCCTGTTCGAGACAGATATTCGGGTCGACTTCGCCTTTCTTGGTGATGAGGTGCGCATTGGTTCACGCGATGCAACGGTGTTGGCGCTGGTCATTAATGAGCTGGTTGACAATGCCTTGACGCACGGGTTAGGTATTGAAGGTGGTCGAATTGAAGTTGAAGCAGTATTAAAGCATGGGCAGGTAGTGGTTGAGGTACGTGATGATGGGCCGAGGCATCCGCCACCACCATCACGACAGAGCAGTGGGCTAGGCTTACAAATCATTGAAACGCTTGTCAAGGGTGATCTGAACGGCTCGTTTAGTTTGACTCGTGATGTCGAAGCGGGCTGGACACGAGCGCGGATCTGTTTTCCGCAACGCATCATTGATGAAGAGCGGATCGAGGGATGAACGGGCGACTAATCCCGAGTTATGCAATCCAGTCCGCTGTCCTTTACTGGTCAGGTATAGCAACAAGTACGTAACCGGGACAGACATACCTGGCATGAGGTAGGGTTATATCGTTTGGAGGCATTGTGGAACCGACAATCTGGGCCTGGATTGGCTTTCACGCAGTCGTATTTCTTGTTTTAGCGCTTGATCTGGGTGTCTTCCACCGTCATTCGCACAAAGTTTCTCTTCGGGAAGCAGGCTTATGGACAGTCGTCTGGATCACGTTGTCATTGGCATTCAACGCTCTGATCTGGTGGTGGCGTGGCCCCGAAGATGGTTTGAATTTTCTTACCGGCTATCTGGTTGAGTATTCGTTAAGTGTTGATAATATTTTTGTGTTTGTGCTTCTATTTAGCTACTTCCGCGTTCCACCGCAATATCAACACCGAATCCTCTTTTGGGGCATTTTAGGCGCTCTGATCATGCGTGGAACAATGATCTTGCTCGGAGCGGCATTAGTTGAACGATTTGAGTGGATTCTCTACCTGTTTGGTCTCTTTTTGTTGGTTACCGGCATTCGCTTAATTTTTCAGGATGATGAGCCTGAAGTCGACCCGCAACGAAATCTTTTAGTGCGACTAGCACGACGAGTCCTGCCAATAACTACTGAGATGCGTGGCGACCGTTTCTTCGTACATGAGCAAGGTCGTTATAATGCAACACCGCTCTTCCTTGTGTTGTTGATTGTCGAAAGTACCGATCTTCTGTTTGCCGTTGACTCTATTCCGGCAATTTTTGGCATCACCCACGATCCATTTATCGTCTATACCTCAAATATCTGCGCTATTCTGGGCCTCCGTTCACTCTATTTTCTGCTGGCTGGCGTGATGGAGTCGTTCTACTACCTGCGCTTCGGGCTGGCCATTATTCTGTCGTTCATTGGGATCAAGATGCTAACGCCGCTCATTACCGGCTGGTTCTCCGGTGGTCATGGTCTGCACATCCCCACCACCGTCTCGCTATCGGTGATCGTCGTGACGCTGCTGGTATCGGTGATTGCATCAATTATCCGTTCACACCGCTTGTCGCAAGCAACCGACTTGCAATGAAGGAGCTGTCTTATGCCCGACTTTCCTACTGAGGGTTCACCACCGTTCATCAACCGGATGCTGACCGTCACCGAATGGCGAGACTACGTCGCTAACTATGATTTTGGTAAACTTGCACCGAGCCGCCTGGTCTTACACCACACCTACCGGCCAGATGAGGCTTCATGGCGCGGTTTAACGACTATGCGCGGGATTCAGCGATTTTACGCCGGAAAAGGCTGGACAGCAGGTCCCCATATTTTCGCCGGTCCCGATGGTATCTGGCTGGCCACGCCAATGTCACAGATCGGGATTCACGCAGGCACCGGCAATGGATCGCTTGCCCAGGGCTGGTATTCTATCGGACTGGAGATGGTCGGCTATTTCGATAAGGTCTTACCATCGGGAAAGGTGTGGGAGCATTCGCTGGCCGTGATGGGAGAACTCTCGCGCCGTCTGAAGATACCTCCGCGACAGTTGATCTCGTTTCACCGCGACTATACCAACCAGAAGAGCTGTCCTGGCTGGGCAGTCACGAAAGAGTGGGTTTGGTCACAGGTAGAAGCATATCTCAACAACACGGCACCACCTGTCGTACCTCCCGGTCAGATTGGCACCCCAACACCCGATGATGAACGATTGATCGAAGTGCTGCTCGAAGAGGGATACAAACATAAGACGAATGGTCAGGGGTACAACGCCGATTGGGCCTTCCATGTCTATGCCCTCGAACATCAGCTTGGGATGCCAATGGGACCCAGCGCACGCCTGAAAGTAGACGGCAAAGAATACAACTATCAACCGTTTGCCCGCGACACACTCTACTGTGAAGTGCCTAACTGGGGTGACGTGAAGACGCTCAGTGAGTTGCTTGGTGGGAGTATTCCAGCAGGTGGTCTAGGACGGGCACTTCTGGAGGCAACCTATCAGGCCGGTGGTTCGCCGTTCCGTCCCGATTGGGCTTTTCATCAATATGCTGTTGCGCAACGATTAGGGCCACCGGTTGGCAAAAGTGCGCAGATCACGGTTGATGGGAAGCAGTATGCGTACCAGGCATTTGCGGTTGATACCCTCTACAACCTGGTACCCAATTGGAAAGACGTGCGTCGGTTGAGTCAGATTGGTACAGCTACCGATGCGGCAACGGTGAAACTCCGTGATGCACTACTGGCGGAGACCTACAAGCAGGCCGGGACGACCTATCGGCCTGATTGGGCGTTTCATCAACTGGCCCGGCAGTGGGCTATCGGTGTTCCGCTGGCAAACAGCTATCAGATCACGCTCGAACAGACAACCTACGCTCTGCAACCATTTGCGCTCGACGTTCTCTACAATGTGGTACCGAAATGGAGCGAGGTAAAGCGACTGAGTGATCTGGCTCGACAACACGGAATGCCGGTGTTAGGAGCAGCGATACCGACAGAACCGGTCACAACCGGTACCCGATTGACAACAACCGCTCAACCACCTATTGATGGTGAAATGACCATCATTCAGATAACGCCGCCAGCACTGGCTTTCAGTGAGCGTGGTGGCGAGCGTGTAAGTATGGTCGTTCTGCACGCAATTCCCGGCGCCGTAACAGACACCATCGCCGCGATGACCGATTTTCATGCGCGCTTCACCACTCATTACCTGATTGGACTCGATGGACGAATTTATCGTCTGGTTGATGAAACCAGGGCGGCCTGGCATGCCGGTTTCGCCATCGGCAGTGGAATACGTTACAACCTGAACCGGATCAGCATTGGGATCGCGCTTGAACGACCGGTTGGATGGCCAACGGCGAGCAGCATAGGTGATACCGACGCTCAGATACGGGCACTCTGCTGGTTACTGCGCCAGCTCGATGAGCGCTACCAGTTGTCACCCGATGCGATTGTACTCTGGACGAGTCTGGCCGGTAGTGATGATGAAGCACTGATAGGATTACCCCTGGCGACCCTGCGCGAAGCGTTGAAGTAGTGAAAAGAGGGCTGTTATCGGTCGCAGAAGTGATAACGGTACTTTCGCTACCATATTCGTGTTTCACCAGCAAATGACGGTAAGCTATGAATCAACTAGGCTGGCGATGTCTTACGGGTTTGTTATTCATCTTTGCCTTGTTCCTTGCGCCGGCAACACCTATCAGGGCAGAGACAAAGGTGGTTGGTGATGGCACACCAACCAGTTGTACGGCAACAGCCCTCGTCACAGCAGTCGCAGGTGGTGGTGAGATTTCGTTCAACTGTGGTGCAGCACCTCATACCATTGTGCTGCCGACACCCCTGATCATCACCTCCGCCCAGACGATTATTGATGGCGGGGGCCTGATTACCCTTCAGGGTGGTGGCGGGCGGATTATCGACCATTTCACCACCGGAAATAGCGGTTCCAGTCGACTTGAGTTACGTAACCTTACCATTACCGGTGGACGTGCCAGCGGAGGAGGCACCGATCAATCGGCGTTCAAAGGGAGCGGCGGTGCAATCCGCAGCTATTTTGCAGCAGCTAACCCCGCCTACACCCCCACCCTCGTTATTGATCGGGTCATTTTTCGCGATAATCAAACTACACTGACGACTGTGCCGACAGGAAAGGACGCCTACGATTACGGCGGTGGTGCAATCTACAGCCAGGGCGGGGCGGTTATCGTAACTAACAGTCGCTTCGAGGGGAATCACGCCAACAACGGTGCCGGTGGCGCAATCCATTTGTTGCAAAGCAGTCTGCTGGTTGAAGATAGTATATTCGTGGGGAACACCGCAATCGGCTTCCGCCCCCAAGACAGTCTAGGCGGTGCAATTTCGGCTGATGGGGTCGGCGGAGCAAACCGAACCTTACGTATCGTCCGCTGTCGCTTCCAGGATAACCAGGCTTACAATTCCGGTGGCGCCATTCACGCGAATCTGTATGAAGACAGTAGTAGTTTTGAGGTCATTGACAGTTCATTTATTTCAAACGCTGTAGTTGGCGGGAGTCGTGGGCAAGGTGGGGCGATTGGTGGCGGTGGTACGGCGATTAGCACCGGTACCGGCAATCCCTCGGTATTGATCAGCGGCAGTCTGTTTCACGCCAATCGAGCCCGGCGTACACCAGGAGCCGACGCAAACCCGCGTGAAGATGGTTCAGGTGGAGCAATTGCCTTTCCGCAGCAGGTTCGTCTGCGCATTGTCAATTCAACCTTCGTTGCTAATCGCGCAGAAGGAACCGGTATCAATGCCAACGGTGGTGCGCTTTACGTGCTGAACAACCGTCCTGAGCCGTTTGTTATTGAGTCCAGTACATTTGCCGAGAATTATGCCGGTTGGGTCGGTGGTGCGATCAGCCATTCGGGAAACGGCAGTGTCAGCAACAGTCTCTTTGCCTACAATACTGCCGACAACGGTGGTAATGGCTGGAGGATTCAGCAGCATTGTTCGCGTGAACTAACGCATGATGGTCGCAGTCTACAATATCCCCCTCGTCTCACCAGCGCTAATTTCTGGAACGATGTCACCTGTTTTGCGGGCAAGAGTGCTCCCACTCAAACCGGTGATAGTCAATTTCGCGATCCATTCCTCCAACCATTAAACAACAATGGTGGCCCAACCCTGACAATGGCTATTCCTGCCAACAGTCCGGCACGTGACGCCGGCAGTGGCTGCCCAACGACCGACCAACGTGGGATGAGTCGTCCACAGCTTCAGGCCTGTGATCTGGGGGCATTTGAATTAAAAGTACCCTTGATTGCCAATCCACCGCTCATCGCTCGTAATCAGCCACCACCACCGCTGCTTTTGCACGGGGTGGATTTTACCAGCTCAACTCAGGCCTTCATCAACGGACAACCACGTTCGACTATATTGCTCAGTAGCCAGCAATTACGGGTAACATTGACGATCACCGACGTGGCTGATCTGGGTTCGCTAACAATTACCCTAAGTGGTCCTGGCAGCGCAATTGGTGAAGCAGAAGTATTAGTCGTTGATACAGTTTATAGCGCCTATCTACCGATGATTATCACGAACTAACACATACCACACAAACAGATGAACCTCGGCGATGAATGCACTGCGATTCACGAGATTCACGGCGAGGCGGTGCTTCGCCCCTACAGGTATCCACGACAATGGTCACGAAGAGCTTCAGGGCATGGCGCTGCTATGCCCCTACATCCATTGTACATCGATTGATTGATGATTGACAGGTTTCATCCGTTACACCGTGAGACGGTTATGCGGAGTTGTCGTATCCAATACGCTCATCCTGCGAATGTTCACCTCAATTTAACATTTTCTTAATCATACAATGATACTTCCTTAAATCAACCCTTGTATCGTATAGTCGCAAGCGTCACTCACGACATCCCTTAGAGTGTCGCACCAGGAAGTGTGGTAAGCCGGGCAACGAGTTGCCCCGGTCTTTAGGGACGCTTGCAGCATTACAGATAGTAGCCAAAGGAGAAGAATCAGGTATGGTACGAAACGCAAAACGATGGATCTACGGTCTCATGTTGATGGCACTAATCGTGCCGGTGATCGCAGCGTGTGGCGGACAGCAAACCGCACAACCAACTGCCGCACCAGCACCGACCACGGCACCAGCACCAACTGCTGCACCAGCACAGACCACAGCACCAGCACCAACTGCTGCACCAGCACCGACCGCTGCGTCAACTACTGACTATGCCTCACTACAGGGTGATATTCTGGTTGATGGTTCATCAACGGTATATCCCATCACAGCCGCGGCTGCCGAGGAGTTCGCGAAGTTAGCACCTAATGTGCGGGTGAGCGTCGGAATTTCCGGTACCGGCGGTGGGTTCAAGAAGTTCTGCAACGGCGAGACCGACATCTCAGATGCGTCACGGCCAATCAGGCAGGAGGAACAAGAGGCCTGCGCTAAGAATGGTATCGAGTTTATCGAATTGCCGGTTGCTTACGACGGTCTGTCGGTGATCGTCAACCCGAAGAATGACTGGGTGACCTGTCTGACCGTAGCCGAATTGAAGAAGATGTGGGCACCGGAGGCGCAGGGCGTGGTGACGAATTGGAAGCAAATTCGTGACAGCTTCCCCGACCGACCGCTCGTGCTGTTCGGTGCGGGTACCGACTCTGGGACATTCGACTACTTCACCGAGGCGATTAATGGCAAGGCCAAGGCAAGCCGTGGTGATTACCAGGCCACCGAAGACGACAACGTGACGATTGTCGGCGTGAGTGGTGATGTCAATGCCATCGGGTATCTGGGCTACGCCTACGTCGTCGAGAACCCAGGCAAGGTCAAGCCGATTGGTGTCGACGGTGGCAAGGGCTGTGTCGAGCCGAGCTTCGAGACGATTGCCAACGGCACCTATATCCCGCTGTCACGCCCGCTGTTCATCTACGTGAACAAGAAGGCGGCTGAGCGGCCAGAGGTACAGGCGTTCGTCAATTACTACCTCAGCTCAGAGTTCACACCGATCATTCAGACCCCCCAGGTCGGCTATGTCAAGCTGTCAGACCAACTCTACGCCGCCATTGCTAAGCGCTTTAACGACCGCGTCGTAGGCACGCTGGTGCGCCCCGGCGAGGAAGTCGGTCTCACACTTGATCGATACTTGACCGGTGAACTGCCATCGAGCGTACCAACCTTCGATTACACCAAGCTGAGCGGCGACATTCTCATCGATGGTTCATCGACGGTATATCCTGTGACGGCGGCAGCCGCAGAAGAATTCTCGAAGCTCGCCCAGAATGTGCGGGTCAGTGTCGGAATTTCCGGTACCGGTGGCGGGTTCAAGAAGTTCTGCAACGGCGAGACCGACATCTCGAATGCGTCACGGCCAATCAGGCAGGAGGAACAAGAGGCCTGCGCCAAGAATGGCATTGAGTTCATTGAGCTACCGGTCGCTTTCGATGGTCTCTCGGTGATTGTCAGCCCGCAGAACAACTGGGTGACCTGTCTGACCGTGGCCGAGCTGAAGAAGATGTGGGAACCAGAGGCGCAAGGCGTGATCACGAACTGGAAGCAAATTCGTGACAGCTTCCCCGACCGACCGCTCGTGCTGTTCGGTGCGGGTACCGACTCTGGGACATTCGACTACTTCACCGAGGCGATTAATGGCAAGGCCAAGGCAAGCCGTGGTGATTACCAGGCCACCGAAGACGACAACGTGACGATTGTCGGCGTGAGTGGTGATGTCAATGCCATCGGGTATCTGGGCTACGCCTACGTCGTCGAGAACCCAGGCAAGGTCAAGCCGATTGGTGTCGACGGTGGCAAGGGCTGTGTCGAGCCGAGCTTCGAGACGATTGCCAACGGCACCTATATCCCGCTGTCACGCCCGCTGTTCATCTACGTGAACAAGAAGGCGGCTGAGCGGCCAGAGGTACAGGCGTTCGTCAATTACTACCTCAGCTCAGAGTTCACACCGATCATTCAGACCCCCCAGGTCGGCTATGTCAAGCTGTCAGACCAACTCTACGCCGCCATTGCTAAGCGCTTTAACGACCGCGTCGTAGGCACGCTGGTGAAGCCCGGTGAAGAGGTTGGGTTAACGCTTGACCGTTATTTAGGTAAGTAAATCAGTTGGCACGGTATGAGCAAGGGTTTCTCTCCCTTGCTCATACGGCATCTCTATGGTAGGCTAGAGATGGTACGTTGAAACACTTTTCAGGGAGGATTACGTGGCTGTTACTGACCTCCAAAAACAATCGAGCTTCTTGCGTAACACTCGCGAAAAACTGATCCAGATTGCATTGCTACTCGCTGCTACTGTTTCTATTCTGACAACGATAGGTATTGTCTTCTCACTCTTGTTTGAAACCATTGCCTTCTTTAGCGAAGTTTCTATCATTGAATTTCTCACCGAAACTGAGTGGACGCCTCTCTTTTCAATAAAGAAGTATGGTATTTGGCCACTATTATCGGCAACATTGTTAACCTCGGCGATTGCCCTCTTGGTAGCAGTACCCCTGGGGTTGGTAGCAGCTATTTTTCTCAGTGAATTTGCTTCTGACAATGTCCGCCGAACGACTAAGCCATTGCTAGAGATTCTGGCCGGTATTCCGACCGTCGTATACGGCTATTTTGCCTTAACCACAGTTACCCCGTTTCTTAAAAACTTTATTCCAACCCTAAGCATTTTCAATTCACTCAGCGCTGGCATTGTTATGGGTGTTATGCTCATCCCATATGTTGCGTCGCTTAGTGAAGATTCACTCTCGGCGGTACCTAATTCGTTACGGGAAGCCGCTTATGGTCTAGGTTCTACCCGCTTTGAAGTGGCAACCCGTGTCGTAGCGCCAGCCGCCATTTCAGGCATAGTAGCCTCGATAGTATTGGCCTTCTCGCGAGCCGTGGGTGAAACGATGATCGTGGCAATCGCGGCCGGACAGAATCCACGCTTCACATTTGATCCGACAGTCCCCGTCATGACGATGACCTCATACATCGTACAGGTCAGTCTTGGTGATACTCCGTATGGTTCATTGAGTTATTACACGCTTTACGCGGTTGGTTTTACCCTATTTCTCTTTACATTCATCCTCAACATCTTCAGCTACTGGATGGTTCGCAAGTTTCGGGAGGTCTACGATTAATGTCTACACAGGAACGACTTCGGGATGACGCCAAGGAGGCGGCTGAACTGATCACCAGCATCGCCGATACGGTAGATCGAGGAAGCGGCAATCTAAAATGGCGTCACTTCAAAGGGACAATCTTATCTGTCCTTGGCTGGGCCAGTATCATTTTTGGCCTGGGTGTTCTGGCGATTCTCATCATTGACGTGATCAACCGAGCAACTGGTATCTTTACTGGTGGTCAGAACTGGTTAACCTGGGATTTTTTCAATAACTTCGACTCGCGATTTGCGCAGCGGGCCGGGGCGAAAGCTGCTATTGTTGGTACCCTCTACACAATTTCGCTCACAATCCTTTTTGCATTTCCATTAGGTGTAGCAGCAGCAATTTATCTTGAAGAGTATGCAAACGACAACTGGTTTACCCGGTTAGTTGAGATTAATATTAGTAATCTAGCAGCCGTTCCCTCCATTATTTACGGCTTGCTCGGATTGCAGGTGTTTGCCCGCTGGCTCATGCTCGGTCGTAGTATCATAACCGGTGCGCTAACCCTGGCCCTCCTAGTCGTGCCAATTATCATCGTGGCCTCTCGCGAATCAATTCGTGCTGTTCCGCTAAGCCTGCGTCAGGCCAGTTACGCCCTAGGCGCGACTCGCTGGCAAACAACCTGGTATGTTGTACTCCCGCAAGCAATTGGCGGCATCCTCACCGGCAGTATTCTGGCCGTTTCACGGGCTATTGGTGAAACAGCACCACTGATCACGATCGGGGCGCTGACATTCGTGCCGTTCCTGCCACGCAATCTCTTCGACATTTTCACAGTGTTACCCATCCAGATTTTCAACTGGACCTCGCGACCGCAGGATGATTTCCGTGCACTGGCGGCTGCCGGTATTGTGGTATTGCTGGCAATTTTGCTGACTATCAACGCACTGGCGATCTACCTGCGTATCCGTTACCAGAAACGTTATTAGTACAAGTGAAGGTTAGCGATGACAGTTCACGATCTCGAACAAAATAACCCTAATGCGCTTGAAGCGCGAAACATGAGTGTCTACTATGGCTCATTTCGAGCCGTCAAAAACGTTAATCTGGCAATTGAGAAGAACCGCATCACAGCGTTGATCGGACCTTCAGGCTGTGGTAAGAGCACCGTGTTGCGCTCCTTTAATCGCATGAACGATCTGGTACCCTCGGCACGGGTTGAAGGTGAAGTGCTCTTTCACGGAGAAAACATCTATGCACCGGGTGTTGATCCGGTCAATGTACGGCGGCGAATTGGAATGGTTTTTCAGAAACCCAACCCGTTCCCTAAGAGCATCTACGAGAATGTAGCCTACGGCCCGCGCGTCAATGGCTGGCGCCTCTCGAAACGTGAGATGGATGAACTGGTCGAACGATCACTGCGTGGTGCTGCGTTGTGGGATGAAGTTAAAGATAAGCTGAATCAGAACGGCTTGTCACTGTCGGGCGGTCAGCAGCAACGCCTCTGCATCGCCCGGGCTCTCGCGATAGAGCCGGAAGTGATTCTCATGGATGAGCCATGCTCGGCTCTTGATCCAATTTCGACCTTGAAGATCGAGGAGCTAATGTTCGAGCTGCGTCGGAACTATACGATTGTGATCGTCACCCATAATATGCAGCAAGCATCACGGGCCTCTGATTATACGGCTTTCTTCCTGATGGATAGTGATCGGGCTGGTCAATTGATCGAATACGGCCCAACCGCACAAATCTTCCAGAATCCGAAAGACGAGCGTACCGAGCAATACATTTCGGGCCGGTTCGGATGAACCGCACGTGCTCAACCTGCCCTGTCGCGAACGTCGCTGACTTACACGGCGACGTTTCTGTTTGCACGTCACCATCGTATCGGCTATAATGAAAAAAGCGCAGAGGCCAGCGTCCCTGCCGGACACTGGCCTCTCGTAATGAGGATCAGCGATCAGCTTAGCGGGTCTTCGCCAATGTACGCATACAACGAGTGCAAATCCGTACCTGAACTTGTTGACCACTGGCCGTCATCAGCTTCGTCTTCTGAATATTGGGACGCCACATACGGTTCGTCCGCCGTTTTGAGAAACTGACATTGTGTCCAAATGAAGGTTTTTTACCGCAGAGTTCACATATTGCCATAGTATCACACTCCAAAAGATACAAGATTGTTTGTAGTTATACTCCGTGAGACTATACCATATTGCATTCGCTTTGGCAAACCACACCCACGAGACAGGGTAGACCATGGCAACGATGAAGGTAATTACCGACGGTGTAAGTGACATTCCATTTGAGGTGGCACGTGAACTCGAGATTGAGGTAGTGCCACTCCTTGTCCGTATCGACGACCGCCTCTACCGGATTGGAATCGATATTAGCGAAGATCAAGTTTACGATCAGCTTTTTAACGGCCATGATCGGGTCGAGATCGTTAAGCCAACAGCAACGACCTTTGAGCAACTCTACCGGAGCCTGCTCGGACGCTACGATTACGTCTTTTCGATCCATCTCAGCCAACATCTCGGCTCTATTTTCAGTGAAGCCATGGCCGGACGTGCGCGCTTACCCGCTTCAAGTACCAGAATCGAGGTGATCAATAGCAAACTGGCCGGTATGGCACTCGGTTCGGTAGCGATTGCGGCAGCAAAAGCGATTCGCGAAGGCATGTCGCCGGCTGAGGTCAAGGAGCGGATCGGACAAACGATTCGCCACACCCACACGGCATTTTTTGTCGATACCATGGAATATCTGGAACAGAGCGGATTACTAACCTTCAGTAATTCACTGATTGGTTCGATGCAACGCATTAAGCCTCTTATGATCCTTGACGAAGGCGAAATCGTTCCGTATGAGCGCACCCGTACCCGGGCAAAGGCAATTGAAGGTCTGTTTACCTTCGTCGAGGATTTTCCTCACGTTGAAGGGGTGATCATTCACTACGCTACCACCCCTGAAGATGTGGAGAAACTGTTAGAGAAGCTCGACCCGATCTTCCCCCGTGATCGGGTACAGGTATCGCGCATGGGACCGGCGATTGCAGCCTGCCTTGGCCCTGGTGCAATGGCAGTAACTGCGTTTGAAGGCTACAATGAGGCATGACCGAGGCTGAGCGACAGCAAGTAACGGCGCTCGGTAAGCTGTTGGCCGCCGAGCGCCGTGATGGGTGCGCAAATCGCGTGGCAAGCGATGGCCTGATGACATATCTCAAGCAATGGTCGGCAACCGCAGTGAGTGCAGCTCGTCTCCCTGCCGTCCAACGTGCTATCGGTCGGCTGGTTGGTTACGATAGTATGACCGTTGCCGAGCGTGATCAGGCATTGGCAGAAGCCATCGAAGACCTGCGATCACTCTTTCGTACCGGTAACAGTTCAGAAACGGTTACCTCCATCGCAACACCGTCAAACGAGCCAATACCAGAATCAACGAACGTTTCAAAGGTGAGTCGTTCTCTTGGCTCACGGCAACCGCGCCGACAAACTGTAAAGACACAGCAACGATCATTGGTCGAACTTGAACTCGACGCCCCACTAGAACAGATCGCCGGCGTTCAATGGCGACTGGTTGCCAGCTTTCGTCGGCTAGGTGTCAACACCATTCGCGATCTGCTTTACCATTTTCCCCGCCGCTACGATGATGTTAGTAATCGACGGATGATCGGCGAGTTGCAGATTGGCGCCGAGGAAACCGTGATCGGCGAGGTCACCGATGTACGTACTATCGGTACCGGACCCAAGTTGCGCGTGCGAGTTGAGATAAGTGATGAGACTGGTTCTATCGAGGCGATCTTCTTTAATCAACGCTGGATCGCCCAACAGATTCGGGTCGGTCAGACCATTGCCCTAAGCGGAAAAGTCACTACGTTCGGCGGCAAACGACAATTTAGCAGTCCACGCTGGGAACGCTATACTCCCGATCCTGATGCTCTCTTACACACCGGACGGCTGGTGCCGATCTATCCGCTGACTCAGGGGTTGCATGAAAATCAGGCCCGCCGCTTTATCAAGCAGGTCGTCGATGCGATGACCCCACGAGTCGTTGATCATCTGCCTCCAGCTCGTCGTGCTCAAGCCCGTCTGCTCCCTCTTGGTGAGGCATTGGCTCAAATCCACTTCCCATCAGATAAGAAAAAACTCGACGAGGCACGTCGGCGGCTCGGTTTTGACGAGTTTCTCTTTATCCAGATCGGTGTTCTACAGCGTAAACGTCTCTGGCAACAAGAGATGGGTTATGCCTTTACCATTAATGAAGAGGTTCATGCTGAGCTTCTGCACTTGTTACCATTCCAGTTAACAACCGCCCAACAACAGGCAATCAGCGAAATCTTTGCCGACTTGCGCCGGCCATCGCCAATGGCTCGCCTCTTGCAAGGTGATGTCGGGAGCGGAAAAACGGTAGTTGCCGCAGCAGCACTGTTGCAAGCGATTGCCAACGGTTTTCAGGGCGCCCTTATGGCGCCAACCGAAATCCTGGCTGAGCAACACGCCAAAAATTTGAAACAGCTTCTCGGTCGCGTGCGGGTACCACGTAAAGCCCCTACGTATCAGCAAACTTCGTGGCAGTCTGCACTCGATGCGGAAGAGTCGGCAAAGCTGGCCGAGATGATAGCAATCCTCGGTAGAACCCCCGAAGAGGATGCGGAAGGTGCACGGGTAGCCTTGCTCACCGGTAGTCTGAGTGCGCGCGAGCGGCGGCAAGTGCTCGAAGGTATTGCACGCGGCGAGATTGACCTGGTGATCGGTACCCACGCCCTTATTACCGAGACAGTACAATTTGCCAATCTAGGCCTGGTCGTGGTTGATGAACAACATCGTTTCGGCGTGGAACAGCGGTTGCGCCTGAAGAACAAGGGCTACAATCCGCATATGCTGGTGATGACCGCCACTCCTATTCCACGCACCTTGACACTGACGATCTACGGTGACCTTGATGTATCGGTGCTTGATGAACGACCACCTGGCCGTCAGGAGATTCGTACCCGCGTTGTTAGCCGATCAGAACGGGAAAAAGTGTATCGTCATATTCGGAAGCAAGTGGAGGAAGGAAGGCAGGTTTATGTCATCTGCCCACTGGTGGAGGAGAGCGAAAAACTCGATCTCCCCTCGGCGGAAGAGATGTATGAACGACTCCAGCACGAGGTCTTTCCCGACCTAAAAGTAGCGCTCTTGCACGGAAAATTATCGGCGCGCGAGAAAGATGATGTGATGCGGGCATTTCGCGCACATCAGTACGACATTCTGGTGGCAACTGCTGTGATCGAAGTTGGAATTGATGTTCCCAATGCCACCACGATTGTCATCGAAGGAGCTGAACGATTCGGTTTAGCCCAGTTACACCAGTTCCGGGGGCGCGTTGGACGTGGCAACCATCAGAGTTACTGCTTTCTGATCAGTGATAGCAACAATCAACAGTCAAGAGAACGTTTAGCTGCTCTGGAGCAGACCACCGATGGCTTCAAGTTGGCCGAAATCGACCTGCAATTACGGGGTCCAGGCGAGTTTTTTGGTACCCGTCAGAGTGGGACTCCCGACTTGAAGATGGCGCGCCAGGGTGACACCCGCTTGCTGACCGAAGCGCGTGCGCTGGCAGACGCTATTCTCGCCGATGATCCAGAACTGAAACGTCCTGAACACGAGCTGCTCCGTCGCAAGGTGAATGAGTTTTGGGCGGCGGCGATGCAGGCTGGTTAGCCTAGTAAGATTGACCAGAGTACACATAGGAAACATTCGAGGTCACTTCATGCAGGATCAGATTATCGATATGCCTAAAGCGTTAGGTGAAGCGCGCCTGCTGAAATGGCTGGTGCAGGTGGGCGACACAATCACGCCAACAACTCCGTTGGCGCGTCTACTGACCGACGATGCCGAATGGGTGATACCGGCTCGATGGAGTGGGGTGGTGGTTGAACATCTAGTCAGGGAGGGTGAATCTATCGCGGCCGGTAGGGCGCTAGCACGCTGTACGGCACCGCCGCGGCTCCGGGCTACACCGCTCGCCCGCCGTATGGCAGCAATGTTGGGCATTGATCTAACGAAACTGACCGGCAGTGGCCCGGCCGGTCGTATCGGGCGTGCCGATGTGATCAGAGCAGCCGACCGATTTACCACTACACCTGTTCCGCATGCGCCCCCACAACCAGCGACACCGGCTACCGTACCCTCGTCTATTGCTTCAGAGACCGATGCTGCGTATGGCGCAGAAACAGCAGCGATCACGACTTCCGTAATCTTACCAAAAGTTACGTTCTCAGAACTGATCCCGGTGGCCAGTGTGACTGTTGCCGTTAATCTCCAACCGTTGCTGCAACGTTGTGCCGGGCAGTCGGCAGTGTTTGCGGCGTATGGTCTGCAAGCCACCCCGCTGAGCGCACTGATCGCCGCCGCCGCCAGCATCTTTCCGCTTCATCCTCTGATCAATGCAACCTGGAGCGATACAGCTATCGTTATCCGCCACCGGTATCACGTTGCCGCTGGCCTCCCTGACGGACGGTGGGTATTGATTCGTGATGCCGGTGATCTTACCGAACGTGGCATTGCACGAGCACTCAGTCGTGAAGAGCACGACCTGCAACCGGCAACATGCGCTGTTGCCATAACCACCGACTGGTGGCGTTTGATGCCACCGCTACCAGGAACAGCCGTAGCGATTACGCTGAGCGAGGCGCGTTTACAAGCGGTCGCCCTGACCGAGACCAGTTTGCAGATCGGTGCTGTTGCCCAGCTTAGTGTATGCTACGATGCACGAATTCTTGACCATCCTACCGTCATGGCTTTCCTCACCGATCTGTGTCACCGGCTTGGATGTCAGACTGTCTAGCGCTATACCTGGTTAGAGAGTGGGTGAATATTCCCTTCCCGATCATCATCATACTTTTCCTCTCACGGCAGTATGCGGGCCGGAGGCCCGCGCACCCAGGTATTTCCACCTAAACGACTGTTCATGGTTGCCTCACAATTACGCAAAACCTTCACTCTTTTACCAGCACAACATAGTTGCAAGTGGTATAATCTGGTTGTCAGACTGGAAAAACCAGGAATAAGAATAATCGATCCGAGGGAGTAAAGCCCATGGCGAATAAGAAGCAGCGGATCGGCGTGCTCACCAGCGGAGGCGATGCGCCAGGCCTAAATGCCGTTATCCGTGCAGTCGTCAAGTCGGCGTCTAGTCTCGGTTGGGAAGTGATCGGTATTAATGACGGATTTGAGGGGTTATTAGGTCAAAAAAGCTATCGTGTTCTGACCAACGCAGACGTTCAAGGACTATTGCCACGCGGAGGTACCATTTTACGTACCACAAACAAAGGGCACTTTGGGCCACGACGGAGCGATGAACTTTCTGAATCGGACCCGTATGTGCGCGCCGTCAGAGCCATCGAAGAACTGGGACTGCGAGCGTTGATCACCATTGGCGGCGAAGGAACACAACGCATAGCCCTCGAACTGTACAAATTGGGCGCTCCGGTTATTGGGGTTCCAAAAACGATTGACAACGACCTCGCCGGAACCGATCGTACATTCGGCTTCGACACAGCGCTACAAGTCGCTACCGACGCGATTGATCGCCTGCACACGACGGCTGCCAGCCACAATCGCGTGATGGTCCTTGAAGTCATGGGGCGCCATACCGGTTGGATTGCGCTTCACGCTGGATTAGCTGGTGGAGCCGATGTCATTCTCATCCCGGAGATTCCATTCTCGATGGAGCGTGTCGTCGAGAAGGTAATGATGCGTGATCAGCAGGGAAGTGCATTCAGTATTATTGTGGTTGCGGAGGGTGCACGACCGCGCGGTGGGAGTGAAATGTACGTCGCCGAAGGTCGTTTAGGCGGAATCGGACATTGGGTAGGGGAACAGATCGAGAAGCTGACGGCTAAAGAGGTACGGGTCGTCGTGCTCGGTCACCTCCAACGTGGAGGTTCGCCATCGCCGTATGACCGGCTTCTCTCCACTCGTTACGGAGCCGCCGCTGTGCAAGCAGCCGCACGCGGTATCTACGGCGAAATGGTAGCACTCCGTGGTCAAGACATCGTGACGGTGCCGTTAGATGAGGCCTGCGGCCACTTAAACCGGGTACGTCCGCATAGCGATCTGGTACTCTGCGCACGTAGTTTGGGGATCGTGTTTGGTGATGAACTCTGATGTCGCCCACGGTGTCGGCAACAGAGCGAAGGTATACGAGATGATTCGTTACGAAATTGCTGCCACGACGGTAACCACTGCACCGCCAGAGCGTGTGCTGGCGGTGCTCGACGATTTCAATAACTGGCCGCGTTGGATGCCATCGTTAGAACGAGTACGGATCGAGTTGCCACCGAATGAACGACCGCGCACCGGCTATCGCTTCAAATTGCATGGCATGTTTGTCCATGCCGAGATGGAAGTGATTGACTATACACCACTCAGCCGGGCAACGCGCTTTCGCATCAGTTTTCCACCTTTCCAGGGCATTAATCGCTGTCGGTTGGTGCCACTAGAGGATGGGAGGTATCGGATCGAGCGGCTCGATCAGTTAGAATTGCCCGATCTGGTGGCCCATCTGATTGATGCAACTCAACGGAAACGTTTTGAAAAGCTAGCGCTAGAATTTCTTCAGGCTTTGCGCCGTGAAGTTGAACAAACACCACATGCAACAGTCACATCCACTCCACCAACTGGCCGATCAGATTGAGCGGACTGGTCTCTGTGTACCTGTAGCAATGCTCTTACACATCGTTGCGCCGCTCGATGTTGTGTGCAGTCAGACGGTGCAAACCATTGCACCGTTCCTGCACGGTACACGCTGGACTTCAGTAGTCGATGTGCTCACTGTTCCTGACCATTGGCCGATGCTGCGTGATCTGTTACAGTCACGGTTGCGCAAGGAAGAATGATCCATCAGGGGTAAGGAAAGTTTCTTTCCTTCGATGACAGGATTCTTGCCTGGCTGCCAGGCACTTACCTCTTCAGCCCTATGGGTGCTGGGGATGGAATTCGCTCCTTCCGCTGCCGTGATGAACGTGATCAATGAGGCAGCGAACATCTGATTGCAGACGTTTGTCAGAAGGGGAAGCAGCACACCTCCATCTGCACAGTGAACAGGTTGGACACTCATCCATTCTCTGCCGACCAGGGAGAGAAGATTGAAAAGCTCTGAATAATACCGTCAAACAATTGACAAAGCCGATCTGGTGGGTTAAACTCAATAGGAAATTAATCATCAGGCTGTAAAAGATTGCTTTTCGGCGGAAGGAATACCAACTCATGACCTTGCCAGCAATCTTCTTCATTATTATTCTCGTTCTGGTCGTTGCACTGATCTGGCTTCATTATGCCCGTGTCCAGGCTGGTCGCGTGCCCGAACGACGACCGCTGCCTGCATTAGAGGTACTACGCGCAGCACTTGCCCGCAGTGCAGAAACCGGCCGACCGGTTCATCTCTCACCAGGCGCCAGTACGATTGGAGCCGGTGAAGGGCAACGGGCCAGTACTGCTGAGTTGCTGGCCGGTTTGAACATTATTGGACGAGCCGCCGAACAAGCTGCTGCTGGCGGGGCTTCTATTGTCGTTAGTTCGGCTGATGCGGTTGCTCACTTGGCGCTACGTGGGGTAGTGCGCCAATCGTACCGATCGTTTGGGCAGGAGCAGTCGTTTGATCCACGTCAGATCGAGCTGTGGGCCCATGGCGATGCGATGGCTTATACGGCTGCAGTGGCTGCCATCTATGCTCGAACTCCGCTAGAAGCCAGTTTACTGGCCGGTGCTTTCGCTCAGGAGGTGTTGTTAACCGCTGAAACCGGTGCTGAGCGTATGGTACCGCAGGTTTTGGGGAGTACTCATCCATCAGCGTTGAGCTTGATGGCGATCACCACCCCCCATACGTTGATTGGGGAAGAAATTTACGCTGCTGAAGCATACTTAACTCCTACTGCAACACCGCAGGCTCGTCTACTGACCCACGATGCACTGCGCACCGTAGTTGTCTGGCTAATGCTGATCGCTTTTGGGTATGGATTTTTCCGTATTGCCTTCGGATGGCCTGCCTTAGCGGGATGGTGAGTCAATGTCTTCGCCACTGCGTAACCCTCGCCAACTTATCACGGTGTTGATTGCCGGTGTAAGCGGACTCATTGTGTTGCTCGATTTTGTGGGCGCCGGTCCGGCAGTTCGTGTTCTGGCAACAGTGCTGGTGCGCTGGGCAGCTTTGATTACGGCTATTGCAGTGGTGATAGGGATATTCAGTGTCTTCCGTTCCCATCTGCAACGCATTCAGATGCGTGCACCAGAAGCAGGCTATAGTTTGGTTCTGCTGGGCGGAATGATGATTGTCATTGTGGCCGGTATTCTCTACCCAACGCGCACAGCAACAGGTCTGGCATTACCGGCAACACTGGCTGCAATCCCAATCCGTACTGTCTTTCGCCTGATTTATGAACCACTTGCCGCCAGTTTACTGGCATTGCTGACATTCTTTGCCCTTCGCGCCATGCTACGCGCTGCTCGTAGCGGTCGGGCAGAAGCTATCTTTGTTGTTGTGGTGGCACTGCTTGCATTGATTCTTCAATTGCCACTATTAGCTGTAATACCGGTGATTGGGCAGGCTGTCCAATGGCTCAATGACTATCTGGTTGCGGCTGGCGCACGCGGCCTTCTACTGGGTTCGGCAATTGGCGCACTGGTAGCCGGGATTCGTCTGCTCATTGGTTTTGATATGCCGTATGCTGACCGTTGAGCCGATCGGCACGGCACGCTAATGCCTTATGGAACACTTACCGCCATGGCTTCGCAACGTACCATTGCCCCCACCACCAACCGACGCTGATGAGACGCCGGACTGGTTGCGTGGTATTGATAGTTTTACGCCGCCACCATCAACTGCGGCGCATACACCCGATTGGTTGACTGAATCGGCAGAGCAGGCGGAGGCAGCCAGTATTCCCGATTGGCTGGCTGAACTACAGGCTGAGGTGTCCGATCCACTGGCCGGGTCTGGTACGCCGCCCCCCTGGATCAGTGACGTAAAACCAGAACCTACTGCTGAACGACCATCAGCCTTTGGTACAGCCGATTGGTTACAAGGTTTAGAGAGTAGATCACCAGCGGAGTCATCCCTGTCCTCTGAACCACCACCAACGACGACCTCGCGCTTGCGAATGCCGGTTGGACCAACCGATTGGCTACGCAGCATGGGGCACGAAGAGGAGGTCGAATCCGCAGCCCAAGAACCGGCAGCAGAAGAGGCTTACCTTGATCTCGATAGCGGTGTCCCAGATTGGCTACGCGAATTGAGTGAAGAGGAGATCACGCAGGCATTAGCCACTACGACGCCTGAACCATCATTGAATGTAGCTGAAGCAGAAACTCCTTCCGAGCCGGAAATGGCTGATTGGCTGAGTGAACTAGACCGCTTAGCCACTGATACTAAGTCCCCGGCACCCGATTGGTTGACAGAGGGGACTGCAAATGACGAGACGATCCTGGCAACCAACGAGCCCGAATGGTTAACACCAGATCAACCGTTACCTCCCACGCCATCTGCCCTCGATTTACCACCATGGCTACAGAACATTGCTGGCGATGAACCACCTGCTGCACCCGGCTCAGTACGTCTTGATCTACCGTCCTGGTTACTTGAAGAAGATGTCCCTTCATCACCAACGGTTGCACCCGATGCCCCAACATTATTGGCCGACAGCAATGTTATGCTCCCACCGAGCGGTGCTGTTGATCAAGATATTCCAGGCTGGTTGAAAACGGAACCTCCTGCATCCGTACCAGAATCATCAGCCGACATTCCAACCTGGCTACGCGAATTAGAGTCTACTGAGCAGGCAGAACAAGGGGCTACAGAATCTGAGGCACCAGCCTGGATACAAGAGACCGAAGCCCCTGCTGCCGAGGCGCCTGCCTGGTTGCAAGAGCAACAGGCTGAAGCCCCTGCTACTGATGTGCCTGCCTGGTTGCAAGAGCAACAGGCTGAAGCCCCTGCTACTGACGTGCCTGCCTGGTTGCAAGAGCAACAGGCTGAAGCCCCTGCTACTGACGTGCCTGCTTGGTTGCAAGAGCAACCGGCTGAAGCCCCTGCTACTGACGTGCCTGCTTGGTTGCAACAGGCTGAAGCCCCTGCTACTGACGTGCCTGCTTGGTTGCAACAGGCTGAAGCCCCTGCTACTGACGTGCCTGACTGGTTGCAAGAGCAACAGGCTGAAGCCCCTGCTACTGACGTGCCTGCTTGGTTGCAAGAGCAACAGGCTGAAGCCCCTGCTACTGATGTGCCTGCCTGGTTGCAAGAGCAACCGGCTGAAGCCCCTGCTACTGATGTGCCTGACTGGTTGCGAGCGGCTGAACCGCAAACCAGTGATGTGCCTGCCTGGTTGCAAGAGCAACCGGCTGAAGCCCCTGCTACTGACGTGCCTGACTGGTTGCAAGAGGCTGAAGCCCCTGTCACTGACGTGCCTGACTGGTTGCAAGAGGCTGAAGCCCCTGCTACTGATGTGCCTGCCTGGTTGCAAGAGCAACCGGCTGAAGCCCCTGCCACTGACGTGCCCGCCTGGTTGCAAGAGCAACAGGCTGAAGCCCCTGCTACTAATGTGCCTGACTGGCTGCAAGCGGCTGAAGCCTCTGCTACTGACGTGCCCGCCTGGTTGCAAGAGCAACAGGCTGAAGCCCCTGCCACTGACGTGCCTGACTGGTTGCAAGAGCAACAGGCTGAAGCCCCTGTCACTGACGTGCCTGACTGGTTGAAAGAGGCTGAACCGCCGACCAGTGATGTGCCTGCCTGGTTGCAAGAGCAACAGGCTGAAGCCCCTGCCGCCGACGTGCCTGCCTGGTTGCAAGAGCAACAGGCTGAAGCCCCTGCCACTGACGTGCCTGCTTGGTTGCGAGCGGCTGAACCGCAAACCAGTGATGTGCCTGACTGGCTGCAAGAGGCTGAACCGCCGACCAGTGATGTGCCTGCCTGGTTGCAGGAACCGTCATCAAGTACGGTTGATACACCTGACTGGTTAGTAACCGATGCAGCGACAGAAGCGGTACCGTGGTTGGAAGCAGCGTCAGCTCAGTCTGGTTCCGTTACCGAGCCACCACCAACGACAAGCTCAACCAGTGATGAATTCTTGAGTGGAGCTGACTTACCACCCTGGTTGCGAGCTTCATCTGAACGAGTGGCTGAGCCGGCAGTTACACCTTCATTAAGCTGGTTACAACGTTTAGGAAGTCGTGAGGCCGATGAGGGTGAAGCGGTTTTGGCCGGGGCTGAAGTGACTGTTGTGAAACCGCCATTGCCAGCCCCTGCTCGGCGTACTTCTGATCAGATAGCGGCAGTTACATTACTCGAACACCTGCTTCAATCACCATTACCGGTAACGATGCCCACCGAGCAACCGGCTGTCGCCCGTCGTCGTTTACCGGTTCTTGAACAATGGCTTGCCCTAGTTTTATTGCTTGCCATCCTCATTGGTCTGTTGTTGCCAGGTCTGACCGGAACACTGACGAATCAGGTGCAACCATCTCCAGCAGCAGTTGCGCTCCATGATCAGCTCGCCAGCCTGGGGAGCGAAGATGTGGTCTTGATCGCATACGAGTGGAGTGCACAACGTGTTGCCGAATTGCGACCACTCGAATCCGCATTGCTTGCCGAATTGACTGACGAGCGAACGAAGCTCATTATCGTTAGTACCGACCTGCAAGGAACTCTGCTCTCGTTTGATCTGATTGGGCCATTGCGGGCCGCCGGTTACAACAACGAGAACGGTGTGACTTTCGGCGGACGTGATTATGTGCTGCTCGGTTATCGGCCAGGTGGTGAACTGGCTTTGCGCAGCCTGGCCCTCGATCTACGCGCTGAATTGCGCCGTGATTACACTGGTCAGGATGCAACCGCAGGCTTACTGGCGACCCGACCTGATGGCACACCTCGAATTGAGACGTTAAACGATCTGGCAATGATCGTGGTTCTCGCCGATCAGGTACAGGATGTACAGGCCTGGATGGAACAAATTCACAGTGCAGCCCCAACCGTGCCGATTGCATTCTTGCTCCCTCAAGAGGTCTATCCACAGGTCCTACCGTACCTGCGTTTACCTTATGTCTACGCGGTAGCCGGTCAGCGCGGTGCTATCGATTTACTGGCCGCAGGAAATGCTGACGAAAAAGCAACGTATGCCTATTCCTATCAGACATGGGCAACACTGGTGTTTATTGGTGTGCTGGTGCTGGGAATGCTGATCGTTGGGATTGGTCGTTTGTTCCATCTGGTAAGAGGTAAAGACCGATGGATATTGCAATAACCTTCATTCCAGTTGTTCTGACGCTGCTGGTGTTTAGCCGTGTGATCGGTGATACACCGGCTTTTCGGCTGGTGCAATATCTGTTTGTTGGCGTTGCACTCGGTTACGCTTTCGTTGTTGTTTATCACCAGGTGCTGCGACCGGCTGTTGTTGATCTGGTTGCGGCCAGTGGTCAACCAGCGCTGGTTACCTGGCAGTTGATACCATTTGTGTTGGCAGCTCTGTTGCTTACTCGTGTCAGCGGCCAACAGACCAGTTCCTGGCTGGCAAACATTCCGTTAGCGCTGGTCTTTGGTGTTGGCGCAGCACTGGTTGTCGGTGGTGCGATAGCCGGTACGATACTACCACAAGTACTTGATTTTACTCGCGCAGATTTCTCGTCGCCAGTAACCATTCTCGGCAGTATTGTGCTGGTCACTGGCTCAATTGTCACATTGCTCTCGTTTTCACTGACACGCCCATCTGATCCACAGCGACAACGCCAGATCGATCTGGTAACTCGCCTAGGGCGTTGGGTGCTGCTGCTGGCATTTGGCTTCTTCCTGGCCGGTAGTGTGAGTTCCTATCTGACTGCGCTCAATGAACGACTGCTCTTCATCATTGACTGGGTACGCGCTGTTTCAGGAAGCAGTTGAACATTCCCTACGCACCATTCTCGCCATAAGGTGAGCAAACGTCTGTCGAAAACAGTCCAGTGCAGGGATGGCAAAGCATACTTACACAACCTCTTGTTGCAAATCAACCGCAGAGGACAAGGTGCATAGCATGGCAGACAATGTGCGGGCCATACTGGCAATCGAAATCGGTAGTCTGACGACCAGAGTTTCACTCATTGACCAGGTCGATGGCGAAAGTCGGCTGATCGGTCAAACCGAGACTCTGACCAGCCGTGAATTACCGTATCAGAATGTGTTCTTTGCGGTGCAGGAAGCAACTGCACAACTCGCCGAACTTACCGGTCGGCAGTTACTGCACGAAGGGCACTTGCTGATGCCACGAACCATTACTGGTGACGGTATTGATAAAGTGGTAGTGGTTACCTCAGCACTCGAACCGTTGCGCGTGGTTGTAGCAGCAATTGCAACTGATGTCTCGGCACGAAGTGCGTTGCACGCTATTCGTGGGGTGCCGAATGTCGTGTTAGAGGTGATCACTCTGGATGATGTCTCACATCACCCAACCAGTAGTGTCCAGTCATGGATTGAGCGTCAACTTGAAAAACTACTTCCACTCTTACCAGACGTGATCATCTTGACTGGTGGTATTGAGGGTAGCGCCATTGAGTCGATGAAGCGGCTGGCGCATCTGGTTAATCTCAAGCTCTCTTTCACCGAAGCCATCAAACAACCGTTGCCCACAGTTATTTATGCCGGTAATACAGCCGCAGCATCAACCGTTCACACGATCCTGAGCCGACACAGTTGTGAGTTGATCAGCGTAGCAAATGTACGACCAACGCTCGATCAAGAGAACGTCACCCCATTACGACAGGCATTACTGGCTCGCTATGCACGACAGCTTACCGATTTGCCTGGCGTACAGCAGTTGGCAGATTCTGAAAAGAGAACGCTACACACGATTATTGAAGCGCAATATGTGATGACGCGCTTCCTGGCCGAGCGACGACAACAGCCGGTCTTGTTTACAGATGTTGGTGCGACAACCACCACGCTGATCGCTGCCGCACCAGATCACGTAAGTGCTGCAATCCACGGGGTTTGTGGCACCGCATTCGGGGTCAGCAATTTGTTATGCGAAGTTGGCCCTGCCGCAATTGCCCGTTGGCTACCATTTGCGATTGAAGAGCAAGAACTGATCGAACGAGTATTGCAGCGAACGTTACGCCCACAAACAATGCCCGTAACCCGCGAGGATTGTTATCTTGATCTGGCGATTGTGCGCGAAGCATTAGCTTTGGGAATGGCTACGTTGCGCGATGGACAGCCAGCTCTGACCTACAGCTATCTTGTTGTTAGTGGAGGTGCGCTGGTTCACGCCCCTCATCCTGGCATGACCCTGCTGGCGATCCTCGATGGTTTGCAGCCAGCCTATGAACTACCAGGCCTCCTGTTACCGATCCATCTCGACAGTCTGGGGCTGCTGGCGGTATGTGGTGGCATAGCAGCGCACAGCGCCGACGCAGCTGTATCGGTTTTTGATCACGATTTGCTGACGAATACGCCATTAGCAACCTGCATTGTGTTACAGGGTGGCAATCGGTTCGGCGATCCGATCGCTGAGATTGAACTGATCACTGTTGGTGGTGGTAGTGAACAAATCCAGGTCCGCAATGGCGATCTGCTCCGCCTGCCGTTACCGATTGGTCGTTATGCACAGGTAAAGGTGCGACCACGAGCCGGTGTGCGTGTCGGTAAGGGTGCCCCTGGCGAGGCGGTCGAGAGCGATCCGGCTGAAGTGCACGGCAGCCTGCTCGGCCTGGTCGTCGATGCACGAGGACGACCGCTTGCCTTACCAGAAGATGGTACGGAACGCCGACGGCTTCTCTGGTCATGGTTGCGGGCAGTCGGTGCTGAGCACAGCGATAGTCCGTACCCTGAACCTGTAACCACGTTACCGGAGATGCCGATACCGGAATCAGTGATAGCACCTGCACCAGTTGTCGCCAGGCAACGACGAAGCTGGTTTGGACGCCGGAAACAAGGGCCAACACCGTCGGAGATGACCTTATCACCGGCAGAGACATCACCGGCAAAAACACCCGCTGACGATCTCGATGAGCTGCGCCAGAAGGTCACAAAATCTGCGCGTCGGAGTTGGTTTGGTCGGCGCAAATCGTAATAGCGTTGTATATCAAGGCTTTTCTACGTTTCCGGCAGTGGTGTAGAAAAGAGAACAGAGGTAGCGGGGTGAGAGGGTTTCACCCTCCCGCGAGTGAGGGTCTGAGGGAAGAGCAGAAACTCGTGGTTCTGATCAGGCACTCAGCAGGGGCGTCGGCTAAAGTGGCGAGAAACGACGCGCCTCATCAACAATTTGGGCTGTTGATGAGGCGCGATCTATGGCATTTCCAAGATGGTTCGGGGAACATTGGCGGGCAACTGGCGCCCTCACCATCCCCCCTGGTCCCTCTTCCACACGGAACGAGTAAGGAGGGGCAGAGTGTGGCTGGCGTGAAAGTATGTTGGCTCCCCTCACACAATGGTCGCACGAGTACGGGACGTGCTCAACGAGTAATCTGGGTTTTGATCAGGCTCTGAGAGCATGATGGTCGGCTAACGCGCCAACCGATGAGTTCCCACCATAGACCACACAGCATGGGACGGCGGCCAGCGCCTTGCGAGAAACCGGGTAGATCGGGGATCCCCGTCCGCACATGCATGAGTCCAGTGTTGAGAACATTGAAAAGCCCTTCTATCTGACACTGCACAGCACACACTATTGTGACCTGTGGTATACTACTTTCGTCAATTTTCGTCAGGCGAGAAGGCGGTGTTACGATGTCTGTGATTATCCAACTCTGCAATATGTACAGCGATTTAGCTCCTCGTCATAGTCATCGTCGCCGTCGTCGTAGTCAGCCAGTCACACGATCTGGCTAGCGGCGCCTGCATTCTTGTAAGGATTGTTCTCAGGCCAGCTTGCCAGCGCAGGCTGGCCTCTTTTATGTAGTGACCTGTAAGTAGCGAAGGAACATATGACCCACTTGTATTTGATCCGCCATGGCGAGTCGGTCGCCAATGTGAAACCAATCGTAGCCGGAATGAAAGGTGACGTCGGTCTTACCGAGCGCGGTATCGAGCAGGCTAAACGTCTGCGTGATCGTCTGGCCACCAGTGGAGAGATCAAAGCTGACGTACTGATTTCATCAACATTACCCCGTGCCCGCCAAACTGCCGAGATCATTCAACCGGCCCTGGGAATTCCGATCATCTTCGACGATGAAGTGCAGGAATTGAAAGTCGGTGAAGCCGATGGCATGACAAATCAGGAAGCCTGGGCCAGGTTTGGTGTTCCCGATTTTGACCGTTACCCGCTCCGACCACTTGCTCCCGGTGGCGAAAGTTGGGGCGACTTTACGCTGCGCGTCAGTCGTGCACTTACCCGCATTACCAGTGAATACGAAGGGAAGACGATTGTCATCGTTTGTCACGGCGGTGTCATTGATTGTTCGTTCATCCACTTTTTCCGGATGCCGAGCCTGGTGGTACCACCGATTGATTTTCATACCCGTAACACCAGTATTACCTGGTGGGAACGGGTAAATCGGCGTCATCAACAACTCTGGCGGCTCAACACGTACAACGATATTGCTCATCTACAAGGAATTGGTGCAGTTGAGTCGGTTCGCTGGGAAGACACCCATCCCGCTGCACCGGTACCAACCGAGGAGTAGGAACGCATGATAACATTTCTTGCTGACGGACACGCTACCAGCCCACGAGGCTGGCGCGCCGCAGTAGCGGCATGCGGGATTAAATATGCCGATCGCGATGACCTGGCTCTGCTGGTTAGTAATTATCCGGCAACAGCAGCCGCGGTGTTTACCACTAACGCAGTGAAAGCCGCACCGGTACGCTACGATATGGCACTTATGGCACAAGGGACTGATCTGCGGGCAGTTGTGATTAACGCCGGTAACGCCAATGCCTGTACCGGCGCCGACGGTGATGCCGCGGCTGTTGCGATGGCGCAGGCTGTCGAGCAGGCGTTAGACTTGCCGCCGCGCAGTACATTTGTTATGTCAACTGGAACAATCGGTGTTCCTATGCCGATAGAGAAGATTGTGCGCGGGATTGCAGTGGCGGCCCGGCGACTGAGTCCTGAGTACGGACCGGCTGCGGCACGTGCCATCATGACCACCGATACCCGCCCCAAACATTGCGCTGTAACTGTAACGCTCTCTGGTGGTCAGGTTATTACGATCGGTGGCATGGCTAAAGGTGCCGGGATGATCCATCCCAATATGGCAACCATGCTGGCCGTTGTCACCACTGATGCGACCGTACCAGGGCCAGTCCTCGATCAGGCGATGCGGCAGGCGCTCGAAGTGAGTTTCAACAGCATTAGTATTGACGGTGATACCAGTACAAACGATACGTTGCTCGTTATGGCTAACGGGGCCAGTGCTGCGCCGCCCATTACCGATCTTGACACTCCTGACGGTGCTGCTTTTTGTGCCGGTCTGACAGCGGTTTGTCAACATCTTGCCCATGCCATTGTCCGTGACGGTGAAGGAGCAACCCGTTTTGTTACGATTACAGTGCGTGGGGCAGTCAACGATACCGAAGCTAAACTGGCAGCAATGACCATTGCCCGTTCACCATTGGTGAAAACGGCGTTGTTTGGCGCCGATCCCAATTGGGGGCGAGTGTTGTGCGCAATTGGTTATTCGGGGGCTACTGTTGATCCTGATCGAGTCGTGCTCTCGTTTGGTGGTATGCGGGTGTTGGAAAATGGGTTACCGTTACCGTTCGACGAGCAGGCTGCCCATCAGTTGCTCGATGTCGCCGAGATCACGATTGATGCCGATCTCGGCCTTGGCGAGGGCAAGGCAACAGTGTGGACGTGTGATTTGAGCTACGACTACGTGCGGATCAACGCCGCATACCGTACTTGATGCCGGGAAAAGATCATGGATCTCGCCGACTGCCAATCGATTGCGCGTGAACTGTGTCAGCGCCTTGCCACAGCAGCGGACGTTGCCATTGTGGTGGCAGGGATGATAACGCCCGCAGCACCGCTTACCGATTTTGATCCGATTGAGTTGTTGCTCATCACGGAGCAAGCACGGCAACGTCCACTGCACAGTTTCATGATGCGAGGTGTGCCGGTAACGATCCATCCTATCGCCGTCCCTGATCTGGAAGCGGTCTTGCAGGCACCCGATCTACGCTGGCCGCAATGGTTGAGCTGGCTGGTGCAGGTACAACCTGTGATCGGTACGGCTGAACAGGTACAGGACTGGTTATCACGAGCCAGGGCGTTACCAGAACGTGTCTTTTACCAGAGCATCATTCCGTATCTGCCGCAATTGGTATTCCAGCGTTACAGTGAATTACGGGCAGCTACCGTGCGGCGTCAGGCTTCGGTGGCAAGATTGCTGGTGTCTGAATTATTGATGGAAATGATCAGCGCACTCTGTTTGATCAACCGTTGTTGGACCACACAACAGCGATATGCTGGTCTGAACGAGAGTTTTTCTTTCCCGTTACAACCGCGTGATTGGCCGCAACTGGCTCCTGCACTGATCGCAGCGCAAGAGCTTGATGAGATCGGACGGCTGGCCGGCACGCTGATCGGGAATTACTGGCAACTCCTGGTACGTTGTAGCCTACAGATCGAAAACTACCAAACGACCGCCAGTGCACCATTGTGATACGAAAGAGGAGGATTGTCGATGGAACACCGGCTCTGGGGAGGACGGTTTAGTGAACCTACGGCGGCAGAGATGCGCCGCTTCAACGACTCATTCCATTTTGATGTGCGTCTGGCCGAGGTTGATATTGCCGGTAGTATTGCCTGGGCCGGTGCGCTGGCACAAGCTGGCCTGATCAATGAGACCGAACATGCCGATCTTATCCGTGGTTTGGAACAAGTGCGAGCTGAATTCGCAAACGGTACGTTCGTGGCCGTAGAAAGCGATGAAGACATTCACACCGCTGTCGAACGTCGGCTGCGTGAACTGATCGGCGATGCGGCGCTCAAGCTTCATACCGGACGTTCGCGTAACGATCAGGTCGCTACCGATATGCGTCTCTACACCATCGGGATTGCCCGTCAGCTTAACCTCCGTTTGCGTGATCTGCAACTAGCGCTCTTGTCGCAAGCCGAACAACATACTGCGACGGTTATGCCAGGCTATACCCATTTGCAGCGCGCCCAACCGATTACGTTTGGGCATTGGTGCTTAGCTTATGTTGAGATGTTTGCCCGTGATCGGAGCCGTCTTGAGGACGCGATTCGTCGCATGCGTGTGCTCCCACTCGGCGCAGGTGCGCTGGCCGGCAATTCGCTTGTGATCGAACGTGAGCGGCTTACCGAATTGCTCGATGAATTTGATGAATTAGCGGCGAACTCGCTCGATGCGGTCAGTGATCGCGATTTCGTCGCTGAAGTTCTCTTCGACTGTGCCCTGATTGGTGTCCATCTCAGCCGGTTGGCCGAAGACATCATCCTCTACACCAGCGCTGAATTTGGGTTTCTCGAACTGGCCGACGCCTACAGTACAGGCTCAAGTCTGATGCCACAAAAGAAAAATCCTGATAGTATGGAGTTGTTGCGCGGTAAGAGTGGTCGCCTGCTGGGAAACCTCGTAGCATTGCTTACGGTATTGAAGGGATTGCCGCTGACCTACAATAAAGACATGCAAGAAGATAAGGAACCACTCTTTGATAGCTTTGACACCCTCGATCTGGGGCTACAAATAGCGGCAGCGGCCATTACGACAATGAAGGTGAAGCCCGAACGAATGGCAGCAGCCCTCGATGATGCGATGCTCGCTACCGATCTGGCCGATGAACTGGTACGCCGGGGCATTCCCTTTCGTCTGGCGCATAGCAAGGTAGGACGATTGGTGCAGCGGGCATTGGCGCTCGGCGTAAGCTTGCGCCACTTGCCACTCTCTGAGTATCAGGCCATCGAACCTACCCTCGATGCGAGTATCTACGCAGTATTCGACATGGCGCGTAGTGTAGCCCAAAAATCGAGTTACGGCGGCACCGCGCCCCAGCGAGTACGTGAGCAATGCGCACGCTGGCGCGAATTGTTAATGCAGAACGACTGAGTCGTACCCCGATAACAGATGGAGGATTACAAAAACAGCCATGACTAGCCCATTGTACGCACCTCCGGTAAGTTTACCGGTCCTTCATATCCGACCCGACGCTGCGGTTACCATTCGCCGGGCGCGAGTCAGCGATGTCCCACGGCTATACGAAATTATCAACTACTACGCAGCACGTGGCGATATGCTTCCCAAGACGCTCGATCAGCTCTACAATCGGGTACGTAATTTTAACGTGGCCGAGGCCGATGGTGAAGTGATCGGTTGTGCTGCCTTGCACATTACCTGGGCCGATCTGGCCGAGGTGGTCAGTGTTGCAGTCCATCCGTCGTTTCAGGGTCGTGGCATCGGTCGAAAATTGATCGAACCACTCTTCACCGAAGCAATGGAACTAGGTATTCCCACACTCTTTACACTTACCTTACAGGTTGGTTTTTTCAGCGCGCTGGGATTCCGCGAGATCCCCAAATTACGGCTACCGCACAAAATCTGGCAAGATTGCGCCACGTGCTTTAAGCAGGATCGCTGCGATGAAGTAGCGATGATTCGGCAATTGCCGTAGGTGAGAGTCGTTATCTCAGCACCTAGTGACCAAACATACGCTGGGTTTGAGTGAAGCGACAAATTATCAAAGATACAGAAGTTGCACAATTCGGGAAAGCCCATTATACCAGGGGTATCAGTTATGCTATACCCGACAATCGTGCTGAAAAAAGAATGACTTCACTGCAAAAAGGTGATCTTCTCACCACAGAGACCGCGGAGATCGCAGAGACTAAAGATAATTTTATCTTTCATTGAGCATAGGGTTGTGAAATTTTTTCTTACATGCACCCAATAGCCAAAAATTATTCACAAATCTTAGACGCTCTGCGTGCTCTGTGTACTCCGTGGTGAGTTTTTGCAGTGGACTCAAAAATGAAATACGCGCAACATACCTGATCATTGTCAGCACGCGGGCCAGAGGCCCGCGCACCCAGGGAATGGGAACGAGAGGGACGGATTTGGAACCTACCCCCAATGGTGTGCTGAGTGTTTCGATGTTTCTCCCCGTTCCCATCAAGACGCGGGCCAGAGGCCCGCGCACCCAGGGAAAGGAAGCGCATTTCAGACACATCAGACACACTCCGCGAGCTACTTCTGAATGATCGGAAGATAACGTACTGCTGGCACAGAGACGGTTTGCGTCGCTCCACCGTAGACTAATCTCGTGCTATTCTCAAGCAGCTCTACATTCGTGATCCGTGCAACATTACCCACTGCACCAGCACGTAGCAGAATCGCTACCTGCACCTCATTGCTAGCAGGAAGATCGACAATATTCCAGCTTACCTGTCCGCCGCTTTGTGTGCCACCATCGCTGATTGCCACTACCTCAACACTATCAGGCAGATCCACGACTAACTCAAGATTAGTCAAATCGGCGCCTGCACCCTGACCAAAGTTAGAAACAGTAAACACAACTGGAAACGTCTCACCGACCTCAATAAATTGTGGCGCTTCAGAGCGTACAAATGGCAACGGCTGATCGATCCGCGTTACAGTAGCACCACGGGTATTGTTGCGGATAAGCGATCCACCATTGGCTTCGACCCGATACGTATCGGCAACAACATTCGCAGAAGCCTGAACCTGGTAGGTAAGAGCGATAACATCTCCTGGAGCGAGACTACCAACCGACCAGGTAACCTCACCAGTGCCGCTGTTGTAAATACCGCCATCACTGATGCTGCCCGTTACCAGCGTAGCACCCGTCGGAACAGTCGAGAACACCTCGACATCACTCAGCGTCGTTGGCCCACTATTAGCAACAAAGATCACGTACTCAAACGGCTCGTCCGGTGCTGCCGCTGAGAGATACCATAGGTCAGGATCAAACATCTGTAACTTCCAAACATCAACATGAGGCTGGTTGTTGATCTGCGCAGTAATCCAATCGGCGAACGAGGCAGTTTTAGCGTACACACCGGGGAAGTTCGGCCAGGCACAACCGATTCCAAAACTAACGATACCGGCATGAAGCAAGCCACCAGAGCCATCGGGAACCATCAGTGGCCCACCGCTGTCACCCTGGCAGGTATCAATCCCGCCGGATGGATACTGACCAGCGCAAAGGTGCAACGATTCATTCAACCCACCACTGTAGCGCTCATTACACGTCGCTAGATCAACAATTGGGACACTGGCCTTATGAGCCACGTAAGGAAGATCAACTCCTGTCTGTGGCAAGCGATTGCCCCAACCGGCAATTTGGGCGGTCGTACCCACAGCAAAGCGAGCTGCATCGGCTGGTGTTGCAACCCGAATCGGCGTGATACCAGTCACTGGCTCGTTCAACTCTAACAAAGCGATATCGTTAGCGAGTGTTGCTCCTGCAAGGTAGAGCGGATGAGTAATAATTGCTGCCACGATCTTCCGCTGAGCTGCGGTCGCCTGCGACAGGTCTTGCTGACCAACTAACACCTCCACTGCATTTGGTGCAACCGTGCCTTCCTCTGAAACCAAACAATGCGCTGCCGTAAGTACCCACTGAGTCGTCGTGAAATCACCGCCATCGTCAATAAGCGCACCACCACAGAATGCAAACGCCTCATCGGTAATCGACGCATTGAGCAACGCCACCAGCCACGGATAATCACCCGGTTGCACCGGTTCACCGCCAACAATACTAAGGGTTGGCGGCGGGAGTGGTCGCGATGAGGCAACCGATGGCAGCAGCCACATCACGATCAGAGCGAACAGGATCCCCCTCCAGAATAGTTTTCGCATGGCATCTCCTTATCATTCCAAAATCATGTAACGTTATTGATTTTAATAATATCAAAAGCAACGTGACTTGTCAATGAAAGGAATGTCATATTGCGACCATTCCTGCATCCAGCAGTATCCAAAACGGTAGATCAGGCTGTTGCATCGATGAAGTAAAAAAGTGGTATATTAGACGTGAGCTTTTCCATGGTTAGCTCTAGCAGGAAAATTGGGCAGAAAGGCTTGTTTCACCACAATCTTACTAGCGCCACACGGGAGCAACCGAGAACCGGTACAACCCTGGAGATAAGCACGTAAAGCAAGGAGACCACGTATGAGTCCTGATTTTGAACGACTGATTGGTCGGGCAGTCCTTGATCCTGACTTTCGCAAGCGGCTGCTTGATGATCCTGATGCAGCAGCGAAGGAAGCCGGTCTGCAACCCGATCCAGATGAGATGGAGCGCCTGCGCAAAGCCCTAACCGATCCAGCTCAGCGGAAACAGCTTGAAGATATTGATCGGCAGGTTGCTGCGCCTGTTTGGAATTAGAACTTTTCTGAAAAAGCTCCTATCATCTAGATGTGTAGGCTGTAGGCTTATACCTTAACGAGATGAACCACATCTGAGATGTTGTCTCGCTGAACTGCTAGCGCACGCTCGCAAGCAGCATAGCTAATGATCTCACTCCTCCTCAACCTCCTTCCTCTCTCGATGTGGGAGAGTAAGAGAAGGTTGAGCCGATGGCCTTTTCATGAGAAGGACCTTGAAACGAGTTACCTATTACGGGATTAAGAGTAAAGGTATCAGCTACTTCAACCTGATGGTACACACAGTTACAGATAACACCTTTGATCGCCTGGGAACATACTATGGGAGATAGGTTCTAAGAGTATTTATTTGTAAGAAATATGAAGTCGCAAGACACCCAATTACTTAGTGAATTACTAAAACAGCTTGATGATGAAGGTGATGAAACACGCTTGCGTTCGACTTTACGAATGCTCAACCTGATCGTTCTAACCCTTACCCTGCTAGCACTCCTTATTATGCTTATTCCACCATTTTCATTAATAGTTTCTTACGTTATTGTCTTCATTTCAATTGCAATTAACATTTTGATCGAATGGTTGATCTGGCGAAATCACGCAAAAATTGGCGCATATATCTTTGTTGTTTGGACAAATTTTGGCATCATTACTTTTATGATTGCGAATGCCATTCAACAAGAGATATTGAATTTGGTAATGTTTGCAGGAACTACACCATTGTTTACTATCCTGGGTGGTCTGTTGTTAGGCTGGCGATTCGCAGGTATTCTTACGATAACTAATCTCATCATAGTCTTTTTTGTCTACTTTTGGTTTTTTACTACAACGGGAACATCACGAGGTGTGTTTGAAGAAACGACTGGACTGTTTATACCAGTTCTGCTCTATTCAGTTCTTGTTTGGGCGGCAATTTCATTTTACCAATATTATCTAACCTCTTCACGTCATAAATTGAATCAGGTCCGGACAAAGCTCTTGCAAGACCAGATACTTCGCCACGATCTGGAAATCGCTCGTATGCTTCAGCAACGCCTCTACCCATCGGCTCCACCATCGATAGACCATATCCAGATCGTGGCATATTCGGAGCCGGCCCGTGAAACGAGCGGAGATTTCTACGATTTTGTGCGGATGCCCGATCAACGTTGGGCCATCGTTGTGGCCGATGTGACCGGTAAGAGTATTGCGGCAGCGATGGTCATGGTTATGGCGCGATCGGTTCTGCGCTCTTATATCACCAGCCAAAAAACGCCGACGGCGATCCTGAAGGCAGCAAATAATGCCCTTTGTAACGATGGTCTTGGTAATCAGTACGTAACCGTTTTCCTTGGTATTCTCGATCCGCAAACAAACACGATCCGGTTTGCAACCGCCGGACATCCTTTTCCGTTTCTCCGTCGGAATGGTCAGATCCAAGAGATCGGCCACGGAAGTCTACCATTAGGAACACGGCTGAATACGGAGTACCGTGAAACAACGTTGCAATTGCAAGCAGGTGATCAGATATTTCTCTTAACCGATGGCTTTTTCGAGGTACGCAACGCTCAACGTGAAATTTTTGGTTTTGAGCGTCTGAAGCTTCTTCTTAATCAGATCGATCCACATGATCCTAGACGAGCACTGGAACAACTCCTAGCGGCTATCAATCAGTTTTGTGACCAAGTTGAACGAAGTGATGATATGACTGCACTGATCATTCAGGTGCTCCCACAAACGTATGCTGCAACTGCTACCGTCTGAAGAAGACTACTGGCAATCTGTGTCAGCGCAATTGATGACGTTGATTGAACCGCTCCCCCCAACACTCCGTCAGCCGCTCGTTCAAGTGCTCGACAACTCGATTCATCGTCTTCTCACTCTCTGGCCTGTCTGGTTGTCGTCTTTGATACCTCTTCCAACATCGAGCCGAGATCGGCTCGCTTTAGCAACCTTATGCGGCGGTTGGGCAGCAGCAATCCGTGATGCGTGTCTCGATGGCGAGCTAACCCACCTGGCTGCACCACTGAGTCGGGCATTGTGGCGCAGAGCATGGTACATGTTTGGGACGCTGGGCATCGATCTGCGATTACTGCTAGAGTTAGAACAGCGCATGGTTGCTGCATATCGAAAAGAACTTGCCGCCCGCACGGCTACCGGCTGCTGGCAACCAGCACAACTACGGCTGTTAACAGCACGTTGGGTTTGTGATCGAGCTGCGGGCTGGCACGCTGTGCAGCGTGCTCATCTGATGCTGGCCGGTGTGCTGCCAGATCACCCGCTGACCCTGACATTGACCAACGCACTTGATGCACTGATCCTGGCCCGTCAGCTCGGTGATGATGTTTCTGATCTGGCCGATGATGTTCGCGCAGGCCGAGCCGGTTGGCTTATCCGACTCATTGCCGAGGAAATCTGGCGGGCTGAGGGCAAAGCAACGCCAATCGAAGGGCAACGTATCGCCGGACGCTGGCTGCTTGATACAACGCTACGTCAGAAAGTGGTACATATCCATGCAACGTTGTGTCAGTATGTAATGCAGGTATTACAACCCTACACCGGGTACATTCCCCGACTGATTGATCTGGTTAGCTCAGAGCGAGATGTCGGACCGATGATACCAACCATGAACCTGTTAGTACTCCCACACTAGCCGCTCGCGCCATTGGTTAATCCGTTCGTCACTATCAATACACGCATCTAGCGCAATCCGTGCGTGGGTCAGGGCACTATCGCGGCCAATGAGAACTAACCGGCAAAGCGGAACCGGTCGCTCTTTGATACGCAATGCCCTACTATTCACGCGCCCAGCAACCACATGCACTTCATCAGCCCACGGCGAATCGGTACAGTAAACAATACCTTTGGCGCGAAACAGGCCTTGTTCGGTAAGCTGGCGTAACGTCTGTTCTAGCGCCGAACGACACAATGGTAGATCGGCGTACCAATCAATAGCAGCAAACTCACTGTGCTGATGTGGTAAGAAATCCGGCACCGAGCCATCGTAGCGCGGACTGAAAATCAGTTCAGGTGCGACATCGCCATACACGGCTGAAACAATTGGCGCACGCCGATTAATTGAGCGCAGCCGTTCATCGAGATGTTGCCGGGCCTGAGGAGTCACCAGATCGGTATGCGTCACCAGGATCAGGTCGGCAAGTTGAAGCTGACGCATTGTTAGCGGTGAAACAGCCATAACACGGTCAAAATCGGCTGCTGAGACGAGGGTGACCAGCGTATCGAGCGGAACATCGGCGGCTCGCAACTGGCGGATCAGTGCACCCGGTTCAGCAAGGCCGCTGGTCTCGATAGCGATTGCCGCCAGCGGGCCACTATCGATCAACGTTTCAAGCGCAAGCAAGAGATCACTCCCTGCCACACAACACACACAACCACCCGTTAGCTCGATCAACGGAGAAGCACCATGCTGCGCCAACAACGTACCGTCAATCCCCAGCGCACCGAATTCATTGACGATAACACCGATACGACGATCAGCACGTGCTAACAAGCGGCGCAGCAGCGTCGTCTTGCCACTACCGAGAAATCCACTGATCAACGTCACCGCCGGAGTTGTCCGCTCACTTTGTATCGGCATAACCGGTCAATTCCACATACCCTCGACCACGCATCCTGCCACTTACCTCAACTGCCCCCTCCCAGTAGACGACAGACGTCGGTAGTTCTTGGTCGCGTAGCGCTGGTGTCACCTTAAGCTCGATCCCATAACGCGGAATGCGCATGTACCAACCAGATGGGTACACTGCCCCACTACGTGGACTACGCCAGGTTTCGGTTACTTCCAGCTCTACATCACCAGGGCCAAGAATAATCACCGTATCATCGGGAAGAAGCAGACTTCCACCGACAAACGGTGATGGCTTGCCATCTGCCGCCCGAAGCTGGTAATACATTAGATCGTGACCACTCTCAAGCTGTAAGGCAAACCAGTCCCAACCGATCACACCCTCTTCGAGTGCGCTGGTACCCCACTCGCGATCCATCCAGGTTAGACCATTCACGGTATATGTCACAGAGCCGATCCGAATGGTACCACTGCTCACCATGCGCGTCAGTGAATAGTAAGCCGATGCGTTGCCAACTTGCGAACCCTTCTGACTCACGCCGGCATTTCCCTGTAAGACCGGTGGCCGACTGTTGACCGCCACCAGATCGAGGGCCACATCATCTTGGGCAGCGCGGAGCCGCATCGTCATACCTTCAGGTCCACTGCCTTCTACCGACCAGTCATTCAGAAAGACGTGGAAGGGATTACCACTGGCACCCGCCAACCCTACTGCGGCCCGACTAAAACGCTCGAAGGCATAGAAGCGTCCCCCATTAATATCACTGATGGCAAAGTGAGCCATGTAGACTTCATTGGTCGCCCATGCCGAATCACGGGCCGGCAGGTACGGGCTGAGCGCTCGTCGGAAGAAGGTCAGTTGGAAACCAAAGCGCCGTCCGTTTTCGGCTGTCAGATTACCGGTATAGTACCACCACTCAGTTTGAAACGTTTGATGCGGGCCGTGATCGGCAGGAAAGATGAAAGGTCGTGGTTCAACAACACGCTCAAAGCCAGCGATGTCACCGGCATTCACGGCCTCAATTGCGCCAATGGTAGCCTGAACGACCGGTCGAGCTGGTGAGCTACAAGCGGTGAGGAATGTTACGGCGATGATCAAAATCCATTTTGCAAAAGAGTGCATAACTTTTCGCTCGTTGTAACGGTTATATAAATAGGAAGTCTCTTTAGTAGTGTACCACGGATTGATGCAGATACTCGGGATTGGTCGCGAAATGAGTGGGTAGCGGTACGCTCCGCTACCAACAGTGGCTTGCTGTCAATCGGGAGAGATAGGGGTTCTTAGAGCGTGATTAGAACCTGGGCTTTTGCTGAGGCTCGACCAATGGCATCTCCAGAATGGTTCGGGAAACGTTGGCGAGCAACGCATGCAGCTCTTCGAGGCGATGGAAACGGGTAGCAACGGTTTCAGCGCCGGTACTGCAGAACACGCCTGGCGCCCCCCACCTTTCACCCTGCCCCCCTTTCTTTCCCACACAGGGCGAGGAAGGGGGAACGTGGGGTGGCTGGAGCGAAAGAATGTTGATACCCTCACGCAATGGTCGCACGAGCACGGTACGTTCGCAATAAGAAATCCGGGTTTTTGTTCAGGCTCTCAGGTACGATCCGCAGCCAGATGCGGTGGAGCATAGCCAGACAACTCAGACAGCGTGCCACTCGCTCACATGCAGGTGCGGGCCAGAGGCCCGCATTCACAAGGAATGAGAGCATTATGTTTTCAAAGGAGTGTATAATGAACCCTGACGATGATGCCCGTGTCCTTGTAGTTATCGTGCCAAAACCGCACGACCTGGAACTAGTACGTACCGCAGGTTGGTACCGACTACCGCTGGCCCATACGCCACCGCAACTCGCCGCCGATTACCTGGCCTTTTATCAACCGGCCTCATTTGGTCAGGCGCGCTGGCAGATTCAGTACTATGCCGCTATTGTACGTTACCAGCTTGTACACCGCCGTGATCTTCTCCCAGCGGAGGCAACCCACCCACGAGCCGGAGATCGTTATTACCGCATTGACGTAGGGCCGTTACAAGAACTCGAACGACCGGTACCATCGGCACGTTTACGCCGCATCACCTTTATTGCGACTACCTTTGGCCGTTTACGGCAGGCAATCGATGTTACCGATCTGTTCACCCCAACACCACCGCCAGAGGTATGGGGTGGTGGTTTAGCCGGAAAAGTAATCACCTAGTCGGTCAGTACGCGCCAGCGTAATGTTTGACCGGCAGCGAACGGCACGACATCACCGTACCGTGGTGGTACCGTCCAGGGGTCTTCAACCAATCGCACCTCGCGCTGCGGTGGCTTCAACCCATGAATCCGGCAGGCATTACCGCTCACAAAATCGGGCAAGCGGTCAAGCGCATGATGGCGCTCAAATAATTCGACCAGCATTGGCAACAGCACCGGCGCCGAAAAGATACCAGCAGCGCAAAACGCAGCCTCTTTGCGCTCAATCGGATGCGGCGCCGAATCACTGCCAAACATCAATTTAGGATGACCAGACAACGCTGCGGCCAAAAGTGCATCGCGGTCTGACGGTCGTTTGGCAATTGGTTTACAGAACAGATGAGGTTGTAGCAGACCACCAGCTACATCATCAAGGGTAATCAAGAGATGGTGGAGCGTTACTGTAGCAAACAGGTTCGGGTAGCGGTCAAGTAATTCGAGCGCCGCAGCCGTCGTGATATGTTCCATCACAATTCGTAGACGGGGGAAGGTCTGGGCCCAGCGCTCATACACCGGTAAGAATTCAGTTTCACGATCCAGCACAAAACCGTGGCTTTCACCGTGTACAAGCAGGGGAATCCCTAACTCTTCCATAACGGCCAGGGTCGGCTCAATTGCTTCCAGATCACTTACCCCACCGGTACTATTCGTGGTCACACCCTCAGGGTAAAGTTTGATCGCAAAGATTCGCCCACGTAATGCGTGCAAGGTAGCGGCATCGTAAGCGCGGAAAAAGAGGGTCATCAGTGGCATAAACGGATACGACGCCACTGCAGAGCGTATTTCGGCCTCGTATGCCGCAAGCCGATCAAGATTATCGACCGGTGGCACCAGATTCGGCATGATCACCGCACCGGTAAACTGAGCCGCAGAAAATGGCGCCACCAGGCGGAGCATCGCTCCTTCGCGTAGGTGTAGATGCATATCAAGGGGAGCAAACAGCGAAATGGTCATAGACGTTTTCCTGGCTGACGTGGCAGACGCAAGCGTGCTGCCACAAAGCGATCATGAGGAAGATTGATTGCAGCCGTGATCCGGCTAATTTCGGCGCTTTCAGCGCCAGAAAGTTCACCGTCGGCAAGCGCAACCGCAAAGAGTGCGTCGAGAAATCGTTCACGCTGCTCGACAGTTGTTGCGTCGGCAAACGCCTTGGTAAGACGAAAAAAATCGAGATTGGAAGCGCTCTCAGTCAAGGCTATTTCAGCGACCAACGTTGCCCGAGTATGATCCAGATGCCACCACTCTTTGAGGATGGTCACAATACGGTCGTGCTCTGCGGGAGTCACCTGATCGTCAACACGAGCAATCAGGGCAAGGAGACCACCGGCCAGCGTTAAGACGTGCAATTCATCGCGGTCTATCCCAAGTGCGTCGATGTCCTGCCCCAATCGCATATGTAAGGCATAGTAAATACGATTACGGAGAAATTCCGGCAACAGTTCCTCGCGATTAGGGCCAGGAGCACGAATTCCGAGCGCGACCCGAAAAGCCCGTCCAAGCTGATGCAGCACACTCTGGCTATCACGCTCTAGAGCCTGCTGAATTGCTTGCACCACCTCACGTTCAACTGGCGTCACTACCCGATCCGCAGCCACCAGCCGCTGAATCGCATGTAAAACCATCTGCCGCTCTTCCGACGTCGCGATCAGATCGCGCAGATCATCGACGAGGCGTGTGCGTTCAGCCGCTTCAACTGGTGAAGAGAGATACATTTCCAACTCGGCCCACTCATCGGCGGTCAAGGCGAATTGACCGCCGGTTTGACCAAGTTCGGCCAGCAACCGTTTGAGATCGTTGATTTCATCAAGCGAGAGTTCACCATCGGCCCACGCTGCTGCAATTATCACTTTCGCCAGGGCCATGACCAGTGGATGTTTTGCCATGACAGTTCCCGATGTTCCCCAAGAGCGATAATCATTGGATGTTTACGCTTGTGCGACGCGACCGCTGAGCGGATTTTGTCAGCACAGACCTCGAAAGAACAGGTTTGCCACGTTTTCGATACCTGTACTGCGAAGTTCCTCAATACAGAGGATGAAAGCTCCTGTATTTTGAAAGACAGTACTATACAGAAGACTAGAAATATTGTACAATAGCTAAGAAGAGATTATCTACCGGTAAAGAGGCCGGACACAGCAATGTCGCTCGCCCGTTTGGGTTGAGCGACGTTTAACATTCAGGGAGTGACATTATGCAACCTCAACTTCATTGTCCACATTGTGATGAACCGCTAGTATCAGAAGGTATGTACCTCCGCTGTACGACGCACGGTCTCTTCTTCCGCTACGGCCCCCGCCGGTTGTTAGCCGCACCGATGACAGTTGAACGACACGAGCCATTACTACCCTGGCAGACGTTGAGTGAAGAACCTGCCAGAAAATTATCGCTACCAACCACCACCACCGCCGCGGCCACCAAATGAACCACCACCACCACCGCCGCCGAAAGAGCCACCGCCGCCGCCACGGCTACTCCATTCACCCGAGTGCGATGACGTGCTCCACGAGCGGCTGTGTCCCCAACCGCCGGTCGTCCTCCCAAGCCGAATCACCGTCGAAGCTACACTATCGGTAGCCTGGGGTGAGATAACCGGTGGTTGTAGCGTGTTGAGCAAATCGGTTGCTGCAACATCAATGTCCTGCGCTTCACGCAAGGCAGCACGTAATGCTTCTTCACCATTGATAGGTAACCGAATTTGGTGAAACCGTTGCCGCAATGCCGTAATTTGCCCCACTACTGCAGATGACCCCCCCAGTGGCGATGTACGTTGTAGTTGAGTAATGCGGTTCAACTTTTCACGTACCCGCTGCAAAACCTGATTGAGTTCAGCACGTAACGTTTCTAAACGCTGTACTTCGGCATATGCCTGCTGGTACGTCGTGGTTGCAGCCTCGGCCAGAGACTGGTACTGTTCAATCGCTGCGGTCAATGCCTGCCGACGTGCCTCATCTTCGTGGATTTCAGCCTGCTGGAATAACGTGTATGCCTGTTGCAGCATTGTTCGTACCTGCTCAAGCTGTTGACGGACCGCTGGGGAAAGATCGGCATCGTGAACAGCCACGTAATGCACCAGTTTTTGCACTTCATTGGTTGCCAGTTGCTTTATCTGCTGTGCACGCTCACGTAAGCGAGTGGTCTGCTCAACTTCATCACGGGCGCCGGCCAGCGCTTCATCGGCCAGGCGATCAGCTTCTTGCGCGGCGCGAACCAGTTGTAGCCAATCGGGTTTTGCTTTGGCTGCTTCGGCCTTCGCCGTCGCCAGCAGAGCTGCCGCCTGCCTTAGTAGGGCATCAGCATGAGGACTGACATCAGGATTATGGGCCGCAACAAACGATGTTCCATCTGCAATCGACCGTTCTGCCTCGGCTAGAAGGTCACGGGCGATAGATCGGGCTTCTTCCAACGCACGAAGCCGATCGGTAATCGCCGTAATCAGCCGCACCGCGTGATCGAGTTCCTGCTCGGCCGCATCGAGATACGAGCGCGCAGCCAGAAATCCTTGTACTTCCATCGTATTCGCCGTTCGCGCCTGCTCCCAATGCTCAAAAGCACGTGCAACGGCTGCCTCTGCCTCACTACCGTTTCCACGAATATCAGCCCATGTGCTCTCGGCAAATTCATCAACCAGATCAAATGCCTCGCGCCCAGCGGCAATCAATTTTGCTGTTTGCGGGCCACGTGCGGCCAGCGCTGCAATACGACGTTCGTTGTCAGCCCGAATGGTCGGAAGATCAAAGCCTTCTCGCTGCGCCCGTGCAAGCGCTGCTTCAGCTTCTGCGATTGCAGTGGTTGCCGCTGGTATTGTACCTTGCTGTAACGTATCTGCCAGTCGATCCAGCGCTGCTCGCGCTTCATCGAGGGCTGCGTGACATGCTTCCATCCGATAACCCTCAGCGGCCAGCGCCTCTGCGGTGCGGCGGCCTTGAGGAATAGCGGCTCGTACAGTTGCATACCGGTCGAGAATGTCAATCAGGGTCTGTCCGATTACCGACGCCTCTTGCGCTGTGTGGATTGCCTCAGGAGCCTCTAATCGCTCTAGGGCCGCTTCTGCCCGATGAAGAACAGACTGAATCGGCCTGAGCACGGCTGCATGATCGGTTAATTCCTTCCCAAACTGAGGCAAGCGCTCAGAGACGTCGGTCAGGACTTTTTTTGCGCGTGCAACATCCTCCTGCGCCTGACGCATCAATGCTTCATAATGAGCACGCCGTTGATCAAGCGCATCAAGGTAACTGGCAACCTCTGCGGCCTTTGCCTGTAGCTGTTCATAAGCGGTTGCTGCTCTCTCTAACCGCTGCACCGATGGCTTTGCTTCACGTTCCAGTTGCTCGCCAATCTCGTCAAAAGCGACTTTTAAGTCGGTAAACGCTTTACGCACGACCTCCTGCATCTGCTCTAACTCGGCTACCGCTGCTGGTGGATACGAAAGACGGTCAAACTTCGCCTTCTCGAGCGAACTGTTAAATCGTTGCCCAAGCTGCACGATCAGGGTGCCAATCCGTTCACGAGCATCACGCAATCGCCGCTCGGCAGCCTGACGAGTCTTTTGGCGACGGCGAAGCTGGTACACACCGACACCGGCAGCCGCTACGCCAGCCAGACCCAACCCGCCGATCACGACGGGGGTTAAATCGGTATTGATGGTAATCCCGCCACCCGGACGTGGCGGATTAACGATTGCAGCTTCAATGGCCGTTAATGAACTCGTTACACCGCGCGTAAAATCGCCATCTGATAGACCAGGGTTAAGTTTATCGGTACGGATCAGCTCGTAGTTGTCATTTACTGCCAGCGCGTCGCTCCATTCGTCACCGAACCAGATCGCACTGTAGCGATTATTTACTGCAACATAAATGGCAATCAGCATCGAGCGCACAGCTCCATCACTACGAGCCAGGCCGTCGGCGATGAGCCGCCGTTCAAAATCAGCTTCACCACCAGAATCGACAATATAGACTGCTACCTGTGCTCCACGGCGTAGCAGCGGGTCAGCCGCAGCCCGAACGGCAGGTTTATTCAGACGACCAGCGGGATCGAAGATCACCAACTGCCCCTGCGCCCATACCTGCGTCAGGAATACTAGAGCAAGCAGCGACCCGATCCACCAGCGCAACGCGATTCTCATGCCCAATCTCCTCTCTACAGCACCTTTCGGTCAACAGGTGTGAGCATTTAAAAGACGATGAAGCAGTGAGCAGACGATTTTACAGCACGCTCCATGCTCTCCTCCTTTTTTACGCTGAAACAGCGGCTGACGTTGCATAATTTCATGGGCGTGGAGAACCACTGCCTGGATTGGGAAGGTCACGGGCATCTGCGGGCGGTGTCAAACGAACAGGGCGGTTAATATCGCTCAACCGGACATCGAGGACAAACGAAAAAGGTTGAGCCTGCCCTTGCGGATCAGTTGCCGTACCATCGAACGTGATTGTCAACTGACGCAGATAGCCATCTGCACATACCAGTATGCGAGCAGAGGCTTCGGAAACGGTACTATCGGGCAACTGGGTAGGTAAGCCAACTGCACCTAGACTGGAAAAGAGAGCGGTCGTAGCGTCACGGTCGCCCAAGTATTCCTGACATTGCACACCATCTTGCTCGACGACTGCCCCAGCGGTGAAGCGGCTGAAATCGGCACCTGAACGGCTAACTGCGCTTAATGTCGTATCAACCTGCGTTGGCGGGGTAGCGATGGCACTCTGTTCTGGCGTTAGTCGGTACCAGACATCATCGGGCGCACCGAGGAAGGTAAGCGGCCCGCGCACATAACTGACACCACCAACCGTCATAGCCTGTAGGCCACGGGTCACATCGGCGCCGAGAAACGCTGCCAGAAAACCGCGCAGTGTGAATGAAACATCGGCGCCAGCAAACTGCCCATCGAGAGTCAAGAGATCGGTTAGATTATTCCCCAGATTAAAACCTCCAACCAGACCACTCCCACGCAATGACAGTTGCATCCGGTATGTATCGATATTTGCCGTCTGCCGAATTGCCGCTGGAATTGCCGTGCCTGCCGGTTCTGCGACGGGTGTTGGGGTTAGGGTTGGCGTTGGTAGTGGGGTTGGAGTCGGTAACGGTGTTGGCGATGGCACCGGTGTCGGAATGGCTGTCGGCGATGGCGTCGGTGTAGCAGGTGCACCACATCCGATGAGCAGCACTGTAATCAGAACAAACACAAATAGACGCACAAAACCGTCCTTTCTGCTCAGACGCATTGCCAGGAAGGCACGCAGGGCAATGCGCATGCTGATTATAGCAGTGGCTAAGCAGAGATCGCAAAGGAGCGGGTAAAGAAGGAAAAGGTGAAGTACCCTGCTTCATTCGCGGTAGCAGTTGCGCTCAGCGCATAATCGCAGTATGATATGACAAACGTATGCGCAGACAGGAGGCGAGCGATGGATCTCTGGATTATGATCGGTATCGTCATCTTCGTCTTTATTGGTCAGGCCATTTTGTGGTCGTGGGTCATTATTCGGCGCAATCAAGTAGCTCCCGACGTTAAAATCTTTAACTGGCGTGAACTGTCACAGGCATTCGATCGCTGGCTTGAAGAACGGCAGCGGCGGCGGCAGCGACGTTCATTCTAGGCCTGAACGTGCGAGGAATGTCTGCATCATCCGGCAATCGTCGGTGCTCAGGCCTGATCAGCCCCTTTCTGCATCATAAAGAACAGAAAGGGGCAATGGTCATGTTCTTCGCTACCGTCTATGCTCCAGCTTTCAGGCGGCTACCCGATCCCACTTAAGGGCAGAGGCAAGATCGGCGGCAGTAGTTACCTCTGACAAATCAATACCAAGCGCAACAATTGTCTGAGCAACTTCTGGCCGGATACCAACCAGCGTAACGGTTGCTCCCAGCAAACGAGTAGCCTGTACTAGTTGCATCAACCCTGCAGCAACTGTCGTGTCAACAAAGGGCATTCCGGTAATATCAATCACCAGATGACGGGCGTTCGTCCGATCAATTGCCTGAAGCGCAGTAGCCTGAGCCAGAGCAACTCGTTCCGCGTCAAGCTCGCCGACCAACGGCATAATCAACGTCTCGTGGGTAACGGGCAGTACCGGCATACTCAAACCACGAATTAGCTCACGTTGACGTTCATTCTCACGTAACAACCGTGACTGCTCGGTCATTTGCCGTTCCACTTCAGCCAGGGCCTGCTGTAAATCAGCCGTTCGTTGCGCAATCCGTTCCTGCAATCCGTTACGCTCTTGCGCAAGTGCTTCGTTCATCTCACGCAGTTGAGCAATGACACCAAAGAGGCGTTCGTGGAAAACCCAGAGCTGAAGCAGCAAAATTGCACTGATACCTGCTACTCCGGTGAATTGAAACGGCAACACCAGCGGTTCCGGAATCGGTGGGAAGAACTGCACTTGCGAACCAACGACCATCGTGGCAATCACCGCAATCCACGCTACGATGAGTAAGCGCTTGAGGATTGCGCCACTTACAAAGGGAAGCATTGCGACAATCGCAATAATCGGGCCAAATGCCATTAATGGCGCCAAATCAGGCAAAACAATAGCACCCAGGAAACCATACAGGGTCAATGCAACAAAAGAAGTCGTTAGTGCGATACGGATCTGACCACTTTTCGCCTGCCCCCATGCCTGTAACAAACCAACCACCAGCACCCAGTCGAGTATCATCAGCGCGACCAGGGGGGTGGTTTGCCAGATCAGGGCAGATACCGTAGCAATGAGGGCTACTACCCCAACAACCCCTGCCATCCATAGCAGGAATTGGCGGAGCTGGCGACCCTGTTCAGGAGACAGATGAGCAATTGTTGTTTCATTCATGTCCGAATGCCCTCTATAACACTGCTACGCCTTCATATGCTACCATATTTTCACAAACGTATAACATTCAACGTTTCGTTTCGTCCTAATCCATCGTCAGCCCACCATCGACATCGAGCGTTTCGCCAGTAATAAACGCGGCTTCTGTTGAGGCCAGAAAAACGACTGCTGCAGCCACTTCAGACGGCGCTGCAAACCGACCCAGTGGAATGAGACGCTGTGCCCGATCTCGTAATTCCGGCGTCATCGCGGCAAGGAGTGGAGTTTCGACCGGACCAGGACAAACAGTATTGGCAGTAATCCCAAACGGAGCGAGTTCCCGAGCCAACGCTTTCGTCAATCCAATCGCACCTGCCTTCGCCGCACTGTAGGCTGCACTCCCAAGAATGCCACCACCACGTTTACCGGCAACCGAAGCAATCGTAATCAGGCGACCATAACCTGCTGTAATCATCGCCGGTACTGCGGCACGGCATGTATAGTAGATCGCCGTAAGGTTGATATTCAACACGCGGTGCCACTCTTCTGGCGTTAAATCGAGAAACGGTGCGGTGCTGAGCACTGCCGCATTGTTGACCAGAATATCGAGCCTACCCCACCTGGTAATCACATCCTCGATTGCCGCCGTCACCTCATGCACAGCAGCGACATCGACAACCACACTCTGCGCACGTGGACCGAGTTGAGCGACCGTTTCAGCCACTGCCGCAGCATCACGGTCAAGCAACGCAACATACGCCCCATGTTCAATGAGAGCAGCGGCAACAGCACGACCAATCCCACGTCCGGCACCAGTCACAATGGCCATTCGGTGATGAAGATCAAACATAGGAGACCTCGTTTGCTAGAGCTGACACTGACAGGAACATGGTACGTCATCAGCCATCTATTTGGCACCGCGATAGCAATCGGAGCGATACGACGGAAGAGAATCTGCTGAAACCTACTGTGACAAGAGATCACTCAGTAGACGCGCTGAGAACAACAGTTGCCAGGAACGCACAATCCTGATATACTTGGTACAATTGTTCGGATACTGATCAATGACCGGTCGCGACCGGTCGTTGCCTTGTCAGAGGGAGAATGCCGAGATGCAGTTACTCTACCTCGATCCGCGTCAATTAGAGATTGACCCAACCGGTGTTCGTGAAGAACCGGGTGACATAGCCGGATTAGCAGCCACTATTGCCGAGTACGGCCTGCTTCAACCTATTGGCGTGACCCCAGTTGGCAATGGGCGCTATCGCGTCGTCTACGGCGGACGTCGGCGGGCTGCCGCCATTCAACTCGGATTAAGTAAAGTCCCGTGCATCGTGCTTGATAATGACGACCCCGATCTATTGTTACGTCAACTTATTGAAAACGTCCAACGCCAGGACCTCAACGACATCGAACAGGCGCGGGCATTCGCACGTTTGCGCGAACATATTATAGCCACCCGTGGCAAATTACCTGACAGCGAACTTGATGAAGCTGTTGGTCAGGCAGTTGGTCTCGGAGCACGCACGATTCGGCGCTACCTTGGCCTACTAGAGCTGCCTGAAGAGGTCCAGCAGATGATTCGCCGTGGCGAGCTAAATGTCACTCAGGCCCAACATCTGCGCCGCATCACGAACCCGAAAACGCAGATCGATCTGGCTCGATTCGCTGTTGAAGAGGGTATGTCAGCCGCCGAATTAAGTCGGCTGACCACCTACTTTGCGGCCAACCCCAACCTGACCCTCGAAGTGGCGTTGCAGGCGCTCGAGCAGGGTGAGGAACTACGCACCAAAGCAACACCCACGACTAGTAGTGGCGGCCCGTTACACCATACACCAGCGATCACGGTCGAACTTCCTGATCACGACGATAGCTGGCAAGATGAGACGGACACCGACGCTGGCGCATACCTGACGGTCGACGAAGAGACGATTGAGAACCAGCCGAAAAACAAGGCGCGTGTCTTCCGCATTCGCTCACTCGACCAGATGGTTGATGAAAGTGATCGATTGGCACGGGCCGTACACGACGGCGATCTCCTTAAGTGGATCGAACGTGATGAAGGGGCTGCCTTCAAAATACGATTGCTGTTACGTCAACTCGAACGTTTAACCCATACTTTACGCGAGATTGCTCAACAGTATAACGTACCGCTTGATGACGAGTGAGGCATCATCAGAAACCTCCATCGTTCGCGCTCGCCGTGCTGATCCGCAGCATCAGGTTGGCTCCGGTAACCATACGACAAACCGCTATCCGACGATGGTGTCGGTGCGGTTTGCGAACTGTGCCTCCGCAATAGTTTTCTGCACCCGAAACGAGCCTGATTTGAAATCTGGTTTTTTGATTGGACTCAGAGCATTCAGGGTGTGTCTGAAACATACTCCTGATCACCCGCGATGCATGCAACGCATGCTAGATAGCGGTTTGCAACGTCCTCAGTGACCGTTCTCCGGAACGTGACACTGCGGCCTCCCTTCTTTCCTTTGCTACAAAGAGTGAGGAAGAGGAGCTTGAGGCATGTTGGGAAGCCACCCCTGCTGATTCGGTAACAGGTATGATCGACGAGGCAACGAGGGTCTCCGTACACCGTCGTCGGAGTGAGAAGCTACACGCATCCGCACACGCTGCGGACAGATTGGAAAGCCCCTTTCGCGCTCACACATCTTTTCACGTTTGGCCATCGCCTCTACTGGACAGAGGAAGAACGTAGAAAAGCACCACCTTTCTTTTACATACCCTTGACAAACGCTTAAACTCATGCTACTGTTAAAACCAATTAGTAATTCGTTTTAGTTACAGATACGGTCAATGAGCGACCAACCTCATCCAAAACGTAATCGCCCGCCGTCAATGCACGACGTTGCGCGACTGGCTGGTGTTTCGCAAACAACAGTATCGTTTGTGGTCAATAATGTCACAAGCGTAGCAATCAGTCAGGAGACGCGCGACCGGGTCTGGGCGGCGATTCACGCGCTCGGCTGGCGACCCAACGCTATGGCCCGCAGTCTGCGCACCCGCCATTCGCAGACATTAGGGTTAATATCTGACGAAGTTGTTACCTCTCCATACGCTGTACGCATGATCCTAGGTGCGCAAGAAGCAGCATGGGCCAATCGACAGATGTTGTTGGTCGTTAACACCAGCGGCCGTAGTGACATTGAACAAACAGCCCTTCAATTTATGCTTGAACGACGGGTTGAGGGCTTGATTTACGCAACGATGTATCACCACGAAGTGACACCGCCAGCCGACCTGAAGCTCGTATCGACGGTATTGGTGAATTGTTTCGTTGCCGACCGCTCTTTACCGGCAATTATTCCCGACGAAGTGCAGGGAGGATACACCGCAACGGAAGCGTTGATCCGGCGCGGTCATCGCCGTATCGCCTTCATTAACGAAATCATTCCGATGCCAGCCCTTTTCGGTCGTCTAGAGGGGTATCGGCGTGCACTTGCCGACTATGGCTTGCCTGTCGATCCAACACTGGTGCGAAGCTGTCATTCTAATGCACGAGATGCCTTTACTGTTACCCGTGAGTTACTCGAATATACCGAACGCCCAACCGCGATCTTCTGTTTCAACGACAAAATGGCAATGGGCGCTTACGATGCCATTAAACGGATGGGATTACGTATTCCGCAAGACGTAGCCGTTGTTGGTTTCGACAATCTCGAGCTGATCGCGGCTCAGCTCTACCCACCGTTGACTACCGTCGCACTACCACACTACGAGATGGGACGACGGGCCGTCGAATTACTCCAATCTCTCCCGGCAGGCGAAAGCCTCCCGCCGATTCAGCATTACATCCCCTGCCCATTGATCGAACGGGCTTCGATATAACTGCGGTTTGTTGCCCGACATTTCTGGCAACTCCACGATGAAAGGAGGCACTTCTGCAACAATCACTTGTAAGACGATGGTCAAAGCCGACTACTATCTAATGGAAGGAGAAGACACCATGTCCCGTTCACGCTTGAGTCTTTTGATCGCTTTGATGGTTTTGGTTAGCCTTATCCTGACTGCTTGTGGTGGAGGCACAACCACACAGCCAACCGGCAGCGGTAGCACGAATCAGACTACTGGTAGTGAAAAAAAGCGCGTTACCATTCTCGGTGCATTCGGTGGTGGTGAAGCTGATGCCTTTGAAGAGGTTATCAAAGTCTTTGAGGCAGCAAACCCCGATATCGATGTGGTATATACCGGTGTCAATGACTTCGATACCCAAATTGTTGTGCGCGTACAGGCCGGCGATCCACCAGACATCGCCGGTTTCCCCCAACCTGGTGGTGCAGCTCGTCTGGCCGCCGAGGGCAACCTGGTTCCACTCTGGCCAGAGATAATCGCTCAGATTGATAAGAACTACGCACCATTCTGGAAGGAATTGGCAACCTTTGGTGGCACACCCTACGGCGTTTTCCATCGCGTGAATGCGAAAGGATTCATCTGGTACAACAAACCGGCTTTTGAAGCTGCCGGTTATACGGTACCAAAAACCTGGGATGAATTAAAAGCGTTGACCGAGAAGATGAAAGCGAACGGTCATACGCCATGGTGCGAAGGGATTGAGTCAGGTGCCGCAACCGGCTGGAAAGGTACCGACTGGATTGAAAATATTATGCTACGCACCCAGACCACCGCGGCCTACGATCGCTGGATTTCTGGTGAACTGCCCTTCAGCTCGCCGGAAGTCAAGCGTGCCTTTGAAATCCTGGGTGAAACCTGGTTCACCGATGGCAACGTCTATGGTGGTCGTCAATCGATTGTCCTGACCAATTTCGGTGATGCTGCGACTTTCCTCTTCACTGAACCACCGAACTGCTGGCTACATTTGCAAGGGAGCTTTGTGACCAACTTCTTCCAGGATTCGGTGAAGGCCGATCTTGACAACAAAGTCGGGTTATTCGTGATGCCACCGATTGACCCAAACGTCACTCCGGCGCTCGAAGTAGGTGGTGATGTCTTCGTTGTATTGAAGGGTCGTGACCGCCCAGAAGTTCGTAAATTCCTGGAGTTTATGGCTACCGGCGCTGCAGCAGACCCCTGGATCAAGCTCGGTGGTGGAGTCTTCCCTCACAAAGATCAGAATCTGAGCCTCTACCCAACCGCGATTGAGCGTCAGGTTGCGGAAGCAATTCTTGCTGCGCAGGCTGCCCGCTTCGATGCCTCAGATGCTATGCCTGCAGCAGTGAACGCTGCCTTCTGGAAAGGTGTGACTGATTGGGCCAGTGGCAACCGTGATCTCGACACGGTTTTAGCCGAGATTGATGCAGCACGCAACCAGTAGCCATCTTCCATTACACAATGGCGGGTAGCAATTACCCGCCATTTCCCTCCGGTATTGATGTGTAGCGCGGTGACATGACCACGCAAAGGAGGACTTTTCATGCGACCCAATCGCGAAATAGACCGGTTGCCAGAGATAGGCGGCATTGGCGTCTTTCTCTCAACCACGTTTGGTCGTCTGTTGGTTTCGCTCTTTGTACCAGCAGTTACATTCATTGTCTTGTACCAGGTCTTTATCTTCCTGCGCGACACCCAAATCCCCCAGTGGATGACAGCCATCATCGCTATTCTGTGGGGGGTCGGTGGCGTATTAGCGCTCTTCACCCTCTCGAACTACCTGATCGAACAACTTTCACCGGCCTGGCGCAGACGTCTAATCCCCTTTGTTTTTGTTGGGCCGGCACTGGCTATTCTGACCTGGTATCTGGTATTACCGACAATTCGGTCGTTTATCGCCAGTCTGTACGATGCACGTGGGATCAATTTTGTCGGTCTCGACAATTATATTTATGCCTTTACAAGCCAGGAGATGTTGCAATCGTATCGTAATAACTTCATCTTCTGGATGATATTTGGTACCGGCATGAGTGTCGGCTTTGGTCTCCTGATTGCCGTCCTCGTCGATAGGACACATCCGGTCTTCGAGACGATCTGTAAAGCGCTGATCTTTATGCCGATGGTCATTTCCGGAGTTGGGGCATCGGTGATCTGGAAATTTATCTACGAATATCGTCCAACTGGATCGACCCAGATCGGATTACTCAACGGTATCATTACCGCATTAGGTTTTGAGTCACAAGGATGGCTGCTCTTACAGCCCTGGAACAACCTCTTTCTGGTCATCATTATGGTCTGGTTACAGACCGGCTATTCAATGGTTATTATCTCTGCTGCGATCAAAGGTATCCCTTCGGATTTGCTGGAAGCAGGACGGATCGATGGTGCAAACGAGTTCCAGATTTTTCGTAACATTATCTTGCCATCGATCCAGGGAACACTGATTACGGTGACTACAACGATTATTCTCTTCACCCTGAAGATCTTTGATATTGTGCAGTCGATGACCGGAGGCAATTTCGGCACTCAGGTCATTGCTAACGTGCAATTCGTACAACTGTTCCGTCAGGTACATAATGGTCGTGCAGCAGCAATTGCAATCATTTTGCTGCTCGCAGTGTTGCCGGTGATGTATTACAACCTGCGGCAGTTTGGTAAGCAGACGGAGGCCTTCCGATGACGACCACGACTCTGGCAACACCACGTCGGCGACGACGGTTTCGGTTTGGCACTTTTATGGTATATGTTGTGATGATCATCATCACCCTCTTCTGGATCACGCCAACGGTTGGCTTGTTAGTAAGTTCGTTCCGCCCGGCCGATGATGTGAAGACGAGTGGCTGGTGGACAGTAGTCATCAATCCCGATAAGGCACGCTTTACCCTCGACAACTATCGCACTGTTTTAGGTTTACCAATTCCTGGACGATCGTCACCAACCGGAAGTAGCCGAGTCGGCATGGATGTAGCGCTCATCAATACGCTGACTGTAGCATTACCATCAACGATTATCCCTATCTTGATTGCAGCGTTTGCTGCCTATGGTTTTGCCTGGATCGATTTTCCTGGTCGGCGAGCGCTGTTTATTCTCGTTGTCGCCATGCTGGTTGTCCCCCTTCAGATCTCGCTCGTCCCCATCCTGCGCGATTACGTAGCCCTCCAACTCGGCGGTACGTATCTCGGTGTCTGGCTGGCCCACACCGGTTTCGGTCTGCCATTAGCTGTCTATCTCCTTTACAATTATATCAGCACCATTCCACGTGATCTTTTCGAGTCAGCATTTCTCGACGGCGCAACTCACTTTACCATCTTCACTCGCCTGATCCTTCCACTCTCTACACCTGCCCTGGCTAGCTTTGCCATTTTCCAGTTTCTCTGGACATGGAATGATCTTCTGGTGGCATTAGTCTTTCTTGGCGCCGAACCACGAGTACAGGTCGTTACTCAACGTCTGTTAGGCTTACTTGGTCAGTTCGGTCAGGAATGGCATTTACTCACTGCTGGGGCATTTATCTCAATGATCGTGCCGCTGATTGTCTTCTTCTCGCTTCAGCGTTTCTTTGTGCGCGGCCTGATGGCCGGATCGGTGAAGGGTTAGGCGTATCCATCGATGAGAGGAATCTCTATGACGGCAGATCCGCAACGTCCGCGCTACCATTTTCTCCCACCGGCAAACTGGATGAATGACCCAAACGGGTTAATCCAGTGGGGAGATACTTTTCATCTATTCTATCAATATAATCCTGCCGGAGCGTACCATCGCCAGATTCACTGGGGACACGCCACCAGTCACGATTTGGTGCATTGGCAGCACCAACCGCTTGCCCTTACACCAACACCGGGCGGAGCCGACGCGGATGGGTGCTGGTCGGGTTGTGCTGTTGATGATCATGGTACACCAACACTGATCTACACCGGATTTCGCCTTCCAGATGAGCAAAAACCCTGTTTAGCCGTCAGCTATGATGGGTTGCAGACCTGGCAAAAGTGGCCGACACCGATCATTTCCACACCACCGCCGAACCTGGATTTGCTCGGTTTTCGTGACCATACCGTCTGGTACGAACACGGCCTCTGGCACATGCTAATCGGTTCTGGAATTCGCAACCAGGGTGGCACTGTTCTCCTCTACCGTTCACCTGATTTACGCCATTGGGAGTATGGCGGACCCTTGCTCATTGGTGATGCAACTCAGTTTCACCCAATCTGGACGGGTTTGTTCTGGGAGTGTCCAGACTTTTTCACGCTTGGTCATCGGCAGGTGTTGGTCTGTTCTGTCTGGGATCAGCGACCTTACTACACCATCACAATGATTGGTGATTACCAGTATGGTCGATTCACGCCACATACTACTCACAAACTGGATTACGGCGATACCCACTTCTACGCTCCGCAAACGATGCTCATTCGCGACGGTCGGCGGATCATGTTTGGCTGGATGATGGAAGGACGTCGTGAGGCAGCAATACTAGAGGCAGGTTGGGCCGGTGTTATGACCCTACCACGCGAAGTACGGTTCACCGATGACGGTCAGGTGGTTACCTTACCTGCCAGTGAAATTCAGCAACTACGTCAACGTGAAGTGCATGTTCCTCCGCACCGGGTTATGCCAAATGAATTACATTGGATGCCGATTCGAGGGGCACAGCTCGAGATAGAGCTAACGCTGCATCCACCGCAACGCGGAACGTGTAGCATCTTGCTTCGGGCTAACCCTGATGGCAGTGAAGCAACCGTGTTGCGTTACGACTATCAGACCGCAACCCTGACGCTTGACCGACGTCGGTCAAGTCTGACCAGTGATGTTTGGCGTGACGATCATCACGCACCCCTTGCGCTGAAAAAAGATGAACCGCTGGCGTTACATATCTTTCTCGATGCCTCGGTTATTGAGGTCTTTGCGAACAATCGACGTTCAATTACGAGCCGTATCTACCCTGTTCACCCTGACAGCCTGGGTATTGCGATAGCGACAGAAACGGATCCGCTCGACGTACTTTCCTTCCGTGCCTGGCAAATGGCTGATATCTGGTAAAAACGATAGCCGGACGCGCAAGAGGCTTGCGAACCCACATGTCAATGTTGACAATAGAGGGTCGGGTTAAAACTCGCCTTATAGCCTGCTCATAGCTGACTACCGATTGGGTTTCAATTGGGCTTCTACTACGATTAACAGACACATTGCTACATTCACGTCGGGAGTGTAACTATGGTTCGCAATCACAATACTCGCCGCCGCCACGCGGTTTACAAGGCTTCGACTTATAAGAGCCTATCCCACTATATCACGACGGATGAACCTCGGCGATGGGTGCAATGCAATTCACGAGAAGGGGCAAGGCGACGCCTCGCCCCGGCAAGTATCCCCGACGATGGTAACGAAGCGCCTATCCGACCTCTCCTGTCGCAGCAGAAATCGTTGGAGCACTGCGCCCATACATTAGCATAAGACGGGGATTCGGATAGGCTCTAAGAGCGCATATCCACGTCCATCACGCTCAAATCTCACTCTTCTTCTCACACTCCGCTGTGCTACGATACCACTACACCCATCAACCTTACCAGGGAGGAAACCAGATGACTCAACCTCCTACCACGCCACCACCAGCCGACGACCTCTTCCACTACGGCTGGCGCTTCGTGCGCAACCAACACCCGACGACCTGAACGATCTCGAACAAGTCCCACTTACCCTCGAAGACGTGTTGCACCCGGAAGTGAGAGATTTTCATCGTGCATGGTGATCGCCACACAACTAACCGCCTGTACCTTACCGCCGTGTTGCGGGCACAGCTCGAACCAAACGGCCAGGCCATTATGCTGAGTAATGTGCGGGTGGTGTGGGACATCCCCGATCTGCGATCGCATGGATCAGACGTAATGGTCATTTCCGGTCTGCGTGAGCAACGCAATTGGAGCACCTTCGATGTGGCGGAGGAAGGTGTCCGACCGACTCTGTTCATCGAGATTGTTGAGCCGGAGACACGCGAGAACGATGTGGAACGGAAGGTGGAGCACTACACACGAGCAGGGGTGGCGCAGTACGTGATTGTAGATAATGTGGGTTGGCAGGGACAGCGGCAGTTACAATTGCTCAATTACCGGCTATTCAGCGGTAGGTACCAACTGCAACCTACCAATAACCGAGGCAGGGTATATCTGGAGGTTGCCAGGCTGTGGCCAGGGATCGAAGGTGACCATGTTTTTTGCTACGACGAGCATGTGGTAGCACTTGGTGAATACGTAACGGTCATGCAACAAATCACAGAGGCTTTAGCACGGGTCCGCCGTGAAGCCGCTGCCCGCGCCGAAATCGAAACCCGTCTGCGCGAATTGGAGGCGGAACTACGTCGGTTACGCAGCACACGATCAACATTCTGACTTTTAGGACTGGAAGCGTCTTGTACCTGCACAGTACGCAGGCAATGAACTGCAACCCAGGAGATGGAGACATCTGTATTCTCAAGAGCTGCTAAGCTCTTTTGATACGAGCGGGTCGGATGCCAGACGTGATCACCAGGGGAAGAGTATTGGCACAACAACCAGACATATCACCAGCACTAACACCTGTAAAAGGATCCCGGCGCGCATATAGTCGATAAACCGATACCCACCAGGAGCCAACACCAACGTATTGACCGGTGAAGCAACCGGTGTGGCAAATGCAGTAGAGGCAGCAATTGCGGCTGTGATCAATAATGGCTCTGGCGCTAGACCGAGTTGCTCGGAAACACCGAGTGCGATCGGCATGATGAGCACGGCTGTAGCAGTATTCGAGATAAACTGGCTTAGCAAACTGGTCACAATGAAGATACCAGCCAGTATAGCGAGTGGCGAGAAATTCCCTAATGCAGCGACCAACTGTTCAGCTATTAAAGTCGCACCACCAGTTTTCGTGAGTGCTGTTGCCATTGGCAGCATCGCTGCAATCAACACTAGACTCTCCCAGTTTAAACGTTGGTAGACATCTTTCAGCGAGACACATCCTCCGAGCACCATTGCCACCGCAGCAGTCAACGCAATCGTCACAATCGGGAACCAGCCGGTTGCCATTGTTATTAACATCACTCCCATGATCGCAATCGCTAACCACGCTCGCCGATTAAACGGTTGGTCACTCACCGCCATGTCACGGGGAAAAGCAACAATCACCAGATCACTAAATGTCTGCTGGCTACGAACAATTGCTTCCAATTGTGCCGGAGCGCCCGCCACTAACAGCGTATCACCAAAACGTAAGGGTTCGTGCACCGGATTACCACTGAATGGTTGCCCCAAACGACGTACACCTAACACCGTCACGCCAAAAAGTTGGCGTAATTCGGCAGTTGCAATCGTCTGTCCTTCAAACCGTGATCGCGGAGTTAGTGCAACTTCTATCACGTGGAGATCAGGGCCAAACGGTAACTGCGACGACAGTGACTGAATAACTGCTCGCTCTTGACGACAAAATAATTCCAGCGCTTCTCTCTCACCAACCACATCAAGGAGATCACCCGCTAGAATACGAGTTGCCGCAGTCACGGCTCTTGGCAAACCGGGTTCTGATCGCGATTCAGGCCAGCGTCGGATACCAACGACAGTAATCCCATAACGGCTACGAAGTCGAGTTTCAGCCAATGTCCGACCAGCTAGCGGTGAGTCAGCCGCCACTCGTACTTGCGCAAGCCCTTTCGCCAGGCGATATTCTGCTGCTAATTCAGCTAATGTTGGCGCTCTTTTATCATCGGTAACGGTGATTGCTCGCACCGGCAAAAGCCAGTGTCGCAATACCACCAGCGTCAGAGTGACCGTTAACAACACGGTCAGACCAACTGGCGTAAAGCTAAAAAAACCGAGTGGCGGTCGGCCAGCAGCCGTCAGCGCCTCAGCGGCGATCAAATTCGGTGGCGTACCAATCAATGTTAGCATCCCACCAATGAGAGCGGCATATGCGAGGGGTAATAGTAAGCGCGAAGGGCTGATCCCTGCCCGCTGCGCCAGACTGACAGCTACCGGCAGCATAATAGCTACCGTGCCAGTTGAGCTGATAAACGCTGAAAGTACGGCAACCGCAGTCATCAATATCACGAGAATCCGTGGCTCACTTCGCCCGGCAATCTGACCGAGTTTGTTCCCAATCCATGCTGCAACACCGGTTTGAAATAGTCCATCGCCCACAATCATCAACGACGCGATTAACACGACCGTCGTGTCACCGAATCCTGCCACTGCTTCGGATGGAGTCAGGATGCCACCAAACATAAGTGCAAGTAAGCCCAGGATTGCAACCAGATCGATCCGAATTCGATCAATAACAAAGAGTACGATCAGACTCAGTAAGACACAAAGAACAAACACAATTTCGGTCGTCATAGAATCCCACTTTTACCCACTGTCGGTAAAGTCATCTCCATTTCCGCTGTCGGTCAATCGCCAGCACCCCGACCATACTGCGCCTTGGTTAGAAATACAGTCCGTTATGGCCTCTACGCATCATACTCCACCCGCCCGGATCAAACCGGCCAGATTACTTCGGCCCTGATCGGCCAGTATTGTGGCCTGCGCAATGAAGAGCTGCGCCGTCGTCACGGCATCGTTCAGTGCATTGTGTTGCGCATACACCGGCAAACCGAGTGCTGTCGCTAGCGCACGCAGTTCAATCGCCGGATCAGGCATATCGTGCGGCTGTTCACCCGACCAGCGTGCATTCAAGTGCAGGGTTAAAGCCAGCCGGGCTGTATCCAGAATTGGGCGGCGGAGCCGACCGCCGAATGGTTTTAAGGCGGCATTGATAAAGCGCACGTCAACCTGCGCTACGTGGACCACCAACACACGCCCGGCAATCCGCTGCAACAACTCGGCCAACACCTCTGCGGGCGGCGGCGCATGCTGTAGCTCTTCGGGAGTAAGATGATGGATACGAATACTCTCCACGCTTGGTTCACGATCAGCAGGGGGGCGGATCAGCGAATACCACGTCTGCTTCAATAACACACGACCATTCTCAACATTCACCGCACCGATCGCAATCAGTGCATCATGCCGGGGATCAAGTCCGGTTGTTTCTACATCGATCACCGTGTAAGGCACCTCACGCCACGGCAATTTTGGGTCAGGCTCAGGAAACGCCTGATATGCACGCACAAAATCGGCAGGCGGAATCCGCTGAAAAAAACGCGACCAAAATGCCATAGACACCTCTACGCCAGCCGATCAGTTTGAAACATGAGCGCAACTCCACGCTGCACTGAGGCAATCGCCTGTAACGACTCTTTCACTTCACGACGTTCACGTGGCCCTAATTGATGAAAGTTGATCAGATTATCAGGCGGCAAACCAAGAGCGATCTGTTTTTGCTGATGATGTAAGCGCAAACTGGAGAGTAATTCAAACGCACTGATCAAATTATCGGCGTCTTCATGGCTGAGAACACCAGCAGCCTTTGCTGCCCGCAAACGCGCAATCGTGTTTGTCTCATTACTATGCGCTTCGAGCGCAAAAAGACGCGCCAGATCAACAACCATTGCTGTTCCGCGAAGTTTGAGATCAAGCAGATCGCGCTGTTCACCGCGACGTTCGAGGGCGACCTGACGGAAGAAGGTCAGCGGTGCCGGTTGACGCAACGCCGCACGAGCCAATCGTGCTATGAAGATACGATGTTCAGCGGCGTGTTGGGTAATGGTGCGTAACACCAGCTCTGCGGGTAGCTGTCCGTACACCTGCCGGTAGTCAAAAAAGATTGCAATTCGCAACAGCGCCTCCTCATCAGGAATTTCGATCCAGCGCCGGAAGTAGTGTTGCCAAACCGATAACGGCTGTCGCCACTCAGGATTGGTCGCCATGATATTACCAGGACAGCGCGGAAAGCCACATTCAACCAGCCAGCCGACTACCAATTCGGCTAGTTTCTCGAAATAAGAGACATCTTCTGATGACGCCGAATCGTCATACACCAGGGCATTATCTTGATCGGTGCGGAGGGTCTGTTCATAACGTCCCTCTGAACCAAGTACCAGCCAGGCATATGGTACCGGTGGTGGACCAAGTTGAGCTTCGGCATCACGCAGCAGACGTTGTAACAAAGCGTCGTGGGCAACAGCGACCACACGACCAATATCACTGACCCGTGCTCCTGCCGCCATCAACGTGCCCACGGCCTCGGCTACCTGATCGGTATATCGACGGAGATCGGCCAGCGATGTCGCTCGTTGCAACAGTCGCGGTAGAAACAGTGGGCTATTGCTTTGTCGGCGTAAAATATCAGTGTGAGTAATCACCCCCACAACCCGATCACCATCAACTAGCGGCAAATGGTGAATCCCGCGTTCGAGCATGAGCAGCAAGCCCTCGAAGGCTAATGCATCCGCCGAGATAGTAGTTGCCGGCGCACTCATCACCTGTCGTACCGGTGTTGTATCCGGCAACCCTTCAGCTAACACCCGATTGCGCAAATCACGATCAGTGATAATTCCAGGTGGAACCTGATCAACAATTAGTGAGGAAATACGTTCAGCACGCATTAGTCGGGCAGCATCACCCACAGTAGCATCAGCGCTGATCGATACCGGTGGCCGTGCAACCAGATCACGGAGCCGGGTTTGAAACAGCGCCGGATTAGATTCCGCCTGCCGTGACTGAAGGGCATAACCGAGTCGCTCAATCACGGAAGCAGCAAAAAAAGCAGCAAACTGAGGATATTCAGCACGGAGACGGTGAAAAATTGCACCGGGCAACAAATAGAGCAGCGTATCGGTGTGCGCACGCACGGTTACCAGCGGCGGCTGACCGCGGATCAGTGAGGGATGCCCGAATGCCTCGCCAGGACCAAGCGTATCGACAACTTGATCTTCACCACGGAGTAAATCGACCGAACCTTTACACACAATGTACAAAAACTCGGAAGGCTTTCCACCTCGGGTCAAGATGGTCTGCCCGGACCGGACAAACTCAATCTGCAATTCACCGGCAATCTGTGAGACCACTTGATCAGGAAGGCGGTCAAAGGGTGGGTAAGAGCGTAAGAAGCGTGCAATTTCATCCATTGGGAAAACCTGCCATCAGCATTACATCCAACATCTGCGAACCTGGCATCCGCTGCCGGAGCACTCGAACTATCTACGAGATAGTATCACATCGTTGTGAGCACCATTGTACCGCAGGATTGGTGCGCTAAAATCTGATCGGATAACGGCCGATCAGGGACACAACACCGCAGCGTTCAATACGAGAGATAGGCGAGGCCGGCTGTACTCACACCTTTGCTGGCAATTCTATGCGAAGAACGTCATACCGGCCTTCGGACAGCCCGTACCTGAAAACAGTAAAGGCATCTCCTGTGGGGAGATGCCTTACGAGCAACGACGGAGCCACACAGGAGACTACCGGCGTTCAATGAGGAGACGAATAGCAGTGCGCTCTTCGTCATCAATTGACACATCGATAAATGACGGAATACAGACGATATCGATCCCCTCCTCACTCAGATATGCGCGAGCGATAGCAACAGCTTTAATTGCCTGATTCGTCGCGCCAGCGCCGATCGACTGCACTTCGGCCGAACCATTCTCGCGCATAACACCGGCAATCGCGCCGGCAACGGCACTCGGCCGCGAGCGGGTCGAGACCTTCAAGACCTCGGCACTACGCTGCTGACGAGCGGGGGCGGCGCTACCTTCGCCGACAGCCCGCTCTAGCGGCTGGGCGTTGCTCATAGCTTCCTCCTGTTGGTGACGTATAGATAAACGACGACTCGTATCATCGGGCGGAGTTGCCAGGTTCATACCGGCGCAGCCTCCTTGTGTACAAGAACCTTATAGCCGATGACCGAAAGCGTGCCCTTATTGTACCACACGCTATCGTGATTTGCAGACCAAATGATCACCAATTTGAAGATCATCTGGCCTGATATACTACCGTGCGTAATCAACGGCACGGGTTTCGCGAATGATCGTGACCTTGATTTGACCAGGATACTGCAAGCTCTCTTCGATCTTCCTGGCAACGTTGCGAGCCAGATGAATACTGGCCAGATCATCTATCTGATCTGGTTGTACCATCACACGCACTTCACGACCAGCCTGGACCGCGAATGCACGTTGAACACCAGGGAACGACGTTGCGACGGTTTCAAGAGCTTCTAAGCGCTTGATATAGAGGTCGAGTGTCTCACGACGAGCGCCCGGACGGGCACCAGAGATTGCGTCCGCAGCGATGACCAGAAATGCTTCAACCGTCTGCGGTTCCTCATCGTAATGATGTGCCGCAATAGCGTGAACGATAGCCGCCGAGCGACCGAGTCGACGAGCAATTTCTGCGCCGATCAAGGCATGTGGTCCTTGTACTTCGTGATCAACCGCCTTGCCAATATCGTGGAGCAAGGCAGCCGTTTTGGCAACATTGATATTGGCGCCTAGTTCGGCAGCCATATGTGCCGCGAGTAAGGCACATTCAAGCGAATGTTGCAAGACATTCTGCCCATAACTGGTACGATATTTCAAACGACCGAGCAGCTTGATGAGATCGGGGTGTAAACCCTGCACATTCGCTTCGTAGGCCACACGCTCACCCTCTTCGCGCATAATTTGCTCGATCTCGAGTTGTGTCTTGTGTACCACCTCCTCAATTCGTGATGGATGGATACGACCATCCTTTAATAACTTCAACAGTGCCACTCGGGCCACTTCCCGACGTACCGGATCGTGACACGACAGCGTCACTGCTTCAGGGGTATCATCAACAATAATATCAACACCGGTGATCTGCTCAAAAGCACGAATATTGCGCCCTTCGCGGCCAATGATGCGCCCTTTCAGTTCTTCACTCGGCAGATTCACCGTTGAGACGGTCATTTCTGCAACGTAATCACTCGCACAGCGTTGAATTGCCAGTCCGATGATTTTTCGGGCAATCTTATCGGCCTCTTCTTTTGTTTGCTGTTCGAGTTCACGGATGCGCCGAGCAGCATCTTCGCGTGTTTCGCGTTCAACTTCGGCCAGGATGATCGAACGAGCTTCCTCACGCGATAGTTGTGAGATTCGTTCCAGTTCCTGCGCTTGCTGACGCCGTAGCCGTTCAGCTTCCTGCGTCAATTGTTCAATTTGCCGCTCACGCTGCTGGATTAACCGCTCACGTCGCTCTATTCCTTCCAATTTCCGATCGATATTTTCCTCTTTACGTTGCAGACGTTCTTCCTGTTTTTGCAAGCTCTGTCGCGATTCACGCAATTCAGCTTCAGCTTCATTTCTGATGCGTAATGCTTCATCTTTGGCTTGCAAGAGAATTTCTTTTTGCTGCGAGCGTGCCTCTTCAATCAGCAGGCGAGCTTCCGCAGCTTTGCGTTGTACCAGTGAGCTTACCCCATTGTTCGCCCACCAGATGCCTATGCCTGCACCGCCGACCAGCCCTACCAGTAGGGCGATGACGGCCCAGAGTAACTCTGTCACGGTAGCCTCCTATGTAGTTGTTAATGTGCACGACGTCGGAGTTTATATGTGACCGACGATATGCAGATAGATGTTGTAATAATGGACAATTGTTTATCCATTCAGGTAATCATCATCATACTGATCGATGTACCACATGTCAAGCCTCTTGCCAATAGTGAATAAGATCACATAAGGGAAACATTTTTCCTCTCTCACCTTCCGCGAACTTCTTCTAATTCCAAACGGTAAAAGGAAGGAGGAGACCGGACAGCCGATTACTGAAGAGAGGATATTCGGAGCGGAGATACTCTCAGCGAAGGGGGCATCCTCTATCTTAATCGTATGGTATCATGCTGATAATTACTCTCTTGGAGGCCATTATGGAACTGCCTTTCCCCGGTATGGATCCCTACCTCGAACTACCCACACTATGGCCTGATGTACACGCACGCATCATCAGTGCAATGTGTGATGCTATCCAGGAACAGCTCGGACCAAACTATGTTGCACTCATCACCCCCTACATCGCCCTCGAAAGTATCGAAATTGCCCCCACCCGCCAGGTGTTCGTGCCCGATGTCGGCGTGTTTCGCGACGAGTCTACCGATACCGGCACATCGACCGCTACAATCACCCCGGCCCCACTCACCATTCCAGTCTCGATCACCGTGCCCACCCGGTATGCCCGGATTGAAATCCGCTCGGTGCTTCAGCAAACCCTGATTACCGCCATTGAATTGCTCTCCCCCGCCAACAAACGCCCCGGCCCTGACGGGGCTGATGCCTACGAAAAGAAGCGGCAGGAACTCTTCACCAGCAATGTCCACCTGTTGGAAATTGACCTCTTGCGCGCTGGGGTTCGCCCTCAGCTTGCCCGTCCCCTCCCCCCTGCCGCCTACTACGCCTTCCTCAGCCGTGCCTATCGCCGTCCTCTGGTCGAGGTCTGGCCGATTGCCCTTAGTGACCCATTGCCGGTCTTGCCGGTACCACTCGTTTATCCTGACCCGGATGTCGCCCTTGACCTCGGTACAATCCTGCGCCAGGTCTATCGGCGCGCCCATTACGAGCGCGTGATCGACTACCGCGCCGATCCTCCTCCGCCTCCCCTTTCACCGGACGAAATGGCCTGGCTTGACCAGCAACTTCGCACACAGGGACTGCGGTGAGGAGGATAGGAGTTTTTAAAATTCTTTCCCCACCCGATAATGGTGACGCAACAGAGCCGGGAGAGCGGTGAGCGAGACGGGTAGACTCTCGATCCATCTTCACTTTGGGGAATGAAAGAGAGGTATGTCCGGCAGTACGGACACTGAAAACTCTGAAAAGCCCTAGATGTTCCAGGTTGAACGCCCTGCTACCATCTGCTATAATCCTGAGCAGAATTGGCAGTTGATTCAGTATGCCCTGTATGCAAAACGTTGCATCCTGCCACAAAGAGAGGATATTCGCATGTTGCGCGCATCCTGGCGAGCCACGTTGCTCCTGATGATATTAACGTTTAGCCTGCTGGTATTGGCTACTTGCACTAATCGTAGTTCCGCTTTTACGACACCGTTGTATGTTCAACAACTAACGACTTCGCCAGATGAATATGCAGGCCGCGACGTAACTGTTGACGGCGCATATGTTTGGCGACCAGGCGACCCTTCACTATCGGTATTGGCTGTTGGTGTCAGTACACTCGATAACGGCCTTGATGCTCAACCCATTGGCGAGCCAATCTGGCTGGAAGGATTTCCCGCCGAAGTAACCGAACATTTGCATCGGCCAGGTGATTCGGTGTACGGATTTGTTCGGGTACGTGGTCGATTCGAGGCAAACGGTAACTACGGTCCAGGCGGAGCCTACCGGTACCTGCTTACAGTCAGTAGTGCCGAACCTATCGAGCGAATCCGACGAGTCGAACAACGACTTACCGACCGGCCACTCGGTCCAGATAAGGTCTCGTTCTTCGAGCTGCTCCGCAATCCAGAACAGTATCAAGGACAACGCATTACAACGCAGGCCTATTACTTCTGGAACTCGGTGATTTATGTATTGGCTGAAGGTATTTCAACCGAAGAAGATGGTTCCAGCCCGCAACCGATTGGCGGCGCAATTTGGGTCGAGCAATTCCCACCCGAGCAATCGGCGGCTTTGACCATCGGGCCTAATAACAGCTTTGTTTGGGGCCTGGTTGAAGTAACCGGTACTTTCCAGACCGGCGGCGGGTTCGGACGTGACGGTGCATACAAGAGTATTTTCTTCGTCGAATCGGCCCGCCCTGTACAGCCATAGCACTGGTGAGCGGAATTTGTGCAGGAACGTTGTTGAAACAGGCTGCGCACCGGCTTATCAAAGGGGAAACCGGTGCGTTATTCACGCAACGGGGCAAAGAAAGTGTATTATTTCATCGAGCCAATGCGTGAAGAGGATATTCCATTTGTTCAGGAGATCGAGCGGCAAAGTCAGATGACTCCCTGGTCGGCGCTGACGTATCGGCGCGAGATTCGCAATCGCCAGGCATGTCGGTATGTCGTCGCTCGTGCCGAGACTCAACCGCCTAACGGCAGATCGCCACACCCTGAATATCCGTTGCTGATCCGCATGCTCCAACGCATCGGGCTTTTCACTCCTACACCGTACCCAGCCACACCCATCGTTGGCTACGGCGGTATCTGGCTTAACGAAACCAGCGGTCACATTACCACCATTGCCGTCGCACCAGCACATCGTCGGCGTGGAGTAGGAGAACTTATTCTTAATGCACTGATTGATAGTGCTTACGAACTACAGGCGGAATATCTCTCGCTTGAAGTGCGAGTCAGCAACCTTACAGCACAGCGTCTCTACCTCAAGTATGGCTTCCGTCCGGTTGGTCAGCGCGCCAACTACTACACCGACAATCAAGAAGATGCGCTGGTGATGTGGACTGATCCTATTAATACAACGACCTACAAAGATCGCCTGCGTGAATTACGACAACAATTGTACGAGCGCTTACGCCAACAAGCGAATCAAGTCACTGCGGAAAGCCCAAGGAGTGGCCCAATCGTTGGATAGAGAGGACTCTGCCGGAGATCACTTGCTTTGAACCGGCCACGAAAGACCGCATCGGCCAGTTCACGGTGGAGGGTAGCCAGACGTTCTCGCCCCTGCACCCGATCACGAAATGCGGCATGGCGTAACAACAGAGCTGCCTCATTACGCGGCGAGAGTTTACCGGCGAAAAGGCGATGCGGAGCGCGGGGCGCTAATCCTAGCTCATCACACCGTTGCAATAACTCACGATCACGCTCTTGCCGGTAGAGAAGATTTACGGTCGCTTGATCGCGATACATATCCCGGTAGTAGCGCGGTGGATACGATCCCACCTGATTGAGCAGCACGTTGATCCGATGTCGATGCCGTTCGTTTGGGATGTGTAGATAATCCCAAACGACGAAATCCGCCCCAGCTTCCGCACAGGCATGCAACACCCGACGCAAACTGAGATTGGTGTCGTTCACATAGGGCATAATCGGAACCAACGCCACCCCTACCGGAATCCCCGATCGTTTCAGCTCAGCGATCATTTCAAGCCGCAATTGTGGTGATGGCGCCCGTCCTTCCAGGCGCGTTGCCAGATGCTGATCAAGTGTGAGGAGAGTCGTCACCACAATCGCCAGACTATGCTCATTCATTCGCTGAAGCAAGGAGCGATCCTCTACTACCAGCGGGCTTTTGGTCATAATCAGACATGGCTGACGATGATCGGCCAAGACCTGAAGAACCTGCCGGGTAATCCGATATTCCTGCTCAGCCGGTTGATACGGATCGCTCAGCGCACTTATCGCAATAAGATCACCACGATCAATCGTCGGCAATACAGCGGCCAGCCGTTGGGGCAGATCAACCGGAATCGCAATCGTCGCATTCAATGGTCGCTCACTGAACACCCAGCTATCGCAGTAAGGACAACCCAACTCACAGCCGGTATAGATGCTCATCGTATAAGCCGAGAGAAAATACTCGTTGATGAGCGGTCGGCGAGCACTCAGCGGTGGTACATCGGGTGTAAGTTCACGTTGATAGTAAGCCATAATTCCAGCTACGATTTTGCTAAACGCTGCCGACGGACGGCAGCCAGTGCTGCCAGTAATTCAGCGTGAATCAGACCATTCGTAGCAACAATGCGATCACCGTCAAGCGGATGCCAGAATCCGCCTTGCCAATCGGTAACCGTTGCGCCAGCTTCTAAGGCAATTAACCCGCCTGCAGCAACATCCCACGGCTTGAGACCTAACTCCCAGTGACCATCGGTGCGACCGGCAGCAACAGCACAGAGATCAAGCGCCGCCGAACCGGGCCGACGAATATCTTGCACCAGCATAGCCAGGTGCGTCAATTCGGCAAGATTGTTATCAGCCTGCTCAAAGCGGTCGTAGGGTAAACCACTACTCAGTAAACTGCGCGCCAGAGAAGTCGTCTGCGAAACCCGCAACCGGCGACCGTTGAGAAATGCCCCCCGACCACGCTCGGCGTAAAATAGCTCATTGCGCATCGGATCGTAGACCACTCCAAGGAATAGCTGACGATCAACGAGTAATGCAATCGAAACACAAAAGATGGGCAATCCATGCAGAAAATTGAGTGTCCCATCGAGTGGATCAATCAACCAGGTATACGACGACGACGTATTCACTCCACTCCCCTCTTCCGCAATGATTGCATGATCGGGGTAGCGCGACTGTATTGCGCCGACAATTAGTTCCTCACTGGCCCGGTCCACATCAGTAACGACATCAGCGTACTGTTTCGGTTCATAACCAATATCGCGCTCAGCCCCGGCCCGAATCAGGGCACCGGCACGATAGGCCAACTCGATGGCAAAATCAAGCATGGTTGATACTGGTTCAATCATTGTTGTATCTCTCTTCCGATGCTGAACCTATCAGCATAGCTCAGGATCGAATCGATACGACCAAATGTGACAGCGTAGCAATCCTACTTCCTCATTGTATCAGAAGACCGATATGCACGTTTGAAGCTAACGCGGTCGGGTTTTCTCTATCTCCCATCCTCTTCCTCGCCCAAATTAGTCGGAACGAGCACCAAATCTGCCCCAGTATACTTATGAGCCTATCCGGAATACCCTGTCGCAGAAGAAGATCGGTTGGGGCGCAGCGGCGCTGCGCCCGTACATCTACGTACATCTACCAGGTTTCATCCGCTGTACTGTGAGACAATTTTTCGGATAGGCTCTTATTACAAACCGCACGCTCATACCTGAGCTACCGCGATTATCTTCACGCTACCACAGCCGGATGTAGCCAGCGACCTGTATCGCCCCCAGGTGCTTACAGAAAATGTAACAAGGGCACGCAAAAGATTCTTTGGAAGCAACGTTAATACAATCTGTGAGGAAAGATTCGGTTATAATAAGGATAGCCTCTACGCCGACTCTGTTATACACAACCGACGTATGAACACACTGCAACACAACGACGTTCATGGTAGACAGCAGATTCATCAACTGCTCGTCTGGGCGATTCTAACGGCAATTCCGGCAATTCTTGGTCAAGCAGTCGTCGCTATTATTTTCTCACTCGTACCTCTCTACATTACAACAGCCGGTTCTCTTATTCTGTTAGCCCTGGAATTATGGGCAATGAGGCTCAACCATCGCGGAAACGTTATTGGTGCAGTTATCTTATTCTGTGTTACCGTTGGCTTGTATGGAATTTTGCTTGTGGTCATATTGCCAGAATCACTTCCCGCAGTAACCCTGACCTCAGTCATAACGACATCGATTGTCCTTCCCTATCTGGAACAAAAATGGCATTTGTTCTGGAATGTCAGTACCGTCATCCTGGCTACGACAATAGCAGTGCTCGGCCTTTATCTCCGAATTATCGAAACCATCAATACCGAGGCTATCAAACCCATCATTGTCCTCTTTGTTGCACTGGCAACAGCTATTGCGCTCCTACTCCTCTGGCAAAACCAGGCCCGTCTTACCAGGGCTTTACAGCAAAGTCAGCAGACCAACAAAGAACTTCAGGCGTTGCAAGCATCGCTGGAAGCACAAATTGCAGAACGTACTCGAGTCTTGCAAGAAATGCTCCAAACGGTAGAAAAACAGGCTACAGAAGAAAGACAGCTACGTGAAACCCTGTTGCAGCAGCAAGAGGTTATTTTGGGGTTAAGTGTTCCGATCATACCGGTGAAAGATCAGGTGCTGGTCATACCTCTGATCGGATTGATCGATGAGCATCGCCTGCAACAAATTCAGCAACGAGCACTTCAGGCGATCAACCAATTCAATGCTCACACGCTGATCCTTGACATCACCGGCATACCGGCCATCGATAAGCAAGTTGCAACGAAGCTCATTCAGATCGCACAAGCGATACGTCTCCTTGGCGCCAGAACCTTCCTGGTCGGGATTCATCCTGAGGTAGCCCACTCAATAGTACGAGCAGGGATTGAATTGCATCACATCCAACCGTTTGCCCGGTTGCAAGATGCTCTGGCCGGAATTGTGAAATAAAGGCATCTCCCGTGTAGAAGAAACTAGGGTGCAGGGATGATGATAAATAATCCTGCACAGGATGATCGTCAGCCAAAGACATCTGGCGAGAGCGAATGACAAACTATCTCAGAGCGTAATCAATAACTCATTGTCACTGCAACGTGACGTATCGCATTCCCAAATACAGCTCGTATGATCGATCCGATCTCGCATAGAGTGATACGATTACAGATGGATTCGACACCACTGTATCTTGACGAACGGGCCAGGGTCAACCTGATACGCTCGTCTCCCAAATCTCGTACTAGCAATATAACCACCTAAAGCACCCATTATTCCTAACATCACGCTCATCAGGTCTCATAGATACCACCCGCATGTTCTAGTATGTAGACCGAAACTGAAACCAATGAAGACGTACCTTCTGCTCACTGTCGAACCATCAACAGTGGTCTGGCCTTATTTTCTTGTCGCCATCATATACCCGGCAGTGATTATCTGGGTCTTAGGACGACGCTTCAACCAGGTAATGGTAGAATAGGCCCGGCAGAAATTCGATCATCACCTGCGCAGAAGAGGTGACCTAATCTATACTAACAGTATGAACACTATTGGCGTTGTTGTCGTTTCGTATAATACTGCCTCCCTCCTACGCCGCTGCCTAGCGTCGCTCGCTTCCTGTCGCCTACCATTGCAGATCGTTGTGGTTGATAACGGGTCACTCGATGACAGCGTCACGTTGGTTCAGCGTGAATTTCCACACGTTATGCTACGCGAACGGCCAGAAAATCCCGGTTACGCTGCCGCCTGTAATGAAGGTATCGCCTGGCTGAACAACAACTGTGATGCGATTCTGATACTCAACCCCGACACTGAAGTTCTGCCCGGTGCGATTGAGGCAATGGCCGATTTCCTGGCTATTCACCCCCGTGTCGGCTTGGTTGGTCCGCGTCTGCTCAATCCAGACGGTAGTTTACAACGAGCTGCGTTTCGCTTTCCTGACCTGATCACTACCACGCTTGATCTCTTTCCGCCAGGTGAAGTCTTACCCGGTCGTCTGTACGATTCATGGTGGCACGGTCGTTATCCACACGAACTCGGCAATGAACCATTTCCAATCGATTACCCGCTGGGCGCATGCATGCTGGTGCGCACAAGCACGATTGCCGAAGTGGGTGGAATGGACGAAGACTACTTTATGTACTGCGAAGAGATTGATTGGTGTCGCCGAATCAAACAGGCAGGATGGGCGATCTGGCACGTACCCGCTGCACGGGTTATTCACGTTGGCGGTGCGGCGACCGGTCAATTCCGCTGGCGTATGCAGGTAGCGCTCTGGCAGGCTCGCCAGCGGTATATGCGTAAGTTTGCTTCACCGTCCGTTCAGCGTCTTTTCCGTGTCCTTCTTGTCAGCGGGATGTTGCGGCTCATCGGCAAAAGCTGGTATACCTACTTGACCGGTCAGATCGACCGTGATACCCTGCGCGGCCAACTCCTGGCCTACGGCACTATTCTGCAAAAGACTCACAATTTCTCGCCAATACCGGTTGCGAAGGTAACGCGCTAATGCTATAGTACCAAACAAGAGGAGTATTGTCTGGCGGAACAATGCACCTCGATAGATAAGATTATATTTTCATTTCGCGACTCAAGCCTAATACGGTGAGGTTGGCTCGCGTGATCATACTGACGCATTGCTCCGCATCTGATGATAATTCTGACGCAACGCAGGGATGACCGATACCACGTGAACGAGATATGGTAGGTGTCGCCCGGTAGCGTTGCCAGTGTATCAACAATTTGAACGAAAGCGTGAGCTGGCGTCAATGCGTGCTCCGCGAACCTCCCTCCTGATGTACGACAGGAGCAGACAAGACAACGATGTACGACCAAAAGCGACCAGATGTCGCGGTCTTTATCGACTTCGAGAACATTTATGTCAGCGTGCGTGACAAGCTCAACGCAACGCCCAATTTTGAAGCGATTATGGACCGCTGCAATGACCTCGGCCGTGTGGTGATTTCACGCGCCTATGCCGATTGGTACCGTTACCCACGCATTACCAGTGCCCTTTACGCAAACGCTATCGAACCCATCTACGTCGCTACCTACTACTACGACAAGGATGCCGGTCGCACCGGACGCGCCATCAAGAATAGCGTCGATATGAACCTCTGTATCGACGCTATGAAAACGCTCTATACCAATCCAAACGTCTCGCGGTTTGTGCTGGTAACCGGCGACCGCGATTTCATTCCGCTCGTCCACAGTATTCGCCAGCACGGGAAAGAGGTCTTTATTATTGGGATTGGTGGCGCCGCCAGCACCCACCTGGCTCAGAGCGCCGACGAGTTCCTCTTCTACGAACAATTGATCGGTCGTCAGCCCAACGCCAGTGCCGCCGCTACGGCAATTGCGAATCGGGCAACTGAAATCAACCGTACCCTCGAACCGGTAGAAGTCAGCCCACCGCTGTCGGCAGTGGCTGCCCCTCCGCCTCCGCCCTCTGAACCTGATGTCTACGATGTGCTGGTGCAGGCTATTCATTTAGCCCGTAAGCGCGGTTATGTGACCACACTCGGCTCGCTCAAGATGCTGATGAAAGAACTCATGGGTGGCGATTTTAAAGAGAACCGCTACCGTGACCTGAATGGACGACCATTCTCGAAGTTTAAAGATTTGGTCATCGATGCCGAGCAGCGCGGGAAAGTACAAATCTTTACGAAAGGTTCGGTCAATGAGGTCTTTCTACCAGGCGAAGACCCAATGAAGCTCTCACGTTTTGCCCCATTGCTGACCGAGGAATTACCACCAGAGCCGGTGGTAATCGACCCGCCCATCGGCAGTAATGGCAGTTTGCAGATCGCTGAGATCAGCCCGATCGTCGTTGAAGAGCCAAAAGCGGCAGAACCACCAGCAACGACAACGCCAACTACTTCCAACAGTCGCCGTCGGCGCCGTCGTTCACGCCGTAGCGGAAGGAGTCGTGAAGAAACCGGTGCGCTGAACGTTGAAACAGCCGCCACGCTCGATGAGTTGCCGGAGGTTGAACCAGAATACAGCCCACCGCTCGTTGAAGAACCGGTGCAAGCAGGCGAAATGCTCAAAACATCGCTTGCCGAACTCGCTCTAGAACCACTGCCGATAGCGGTTGAACTCGAGCCGGTACCTGAACCGACTCCGATCGTCGCTGAAACTGCTCTCACAGAAGCTGCAAGCGAACCGCCAGCAAAAGCGAGTCGTAGCCGCCGACGATCCCGCAAGACGAAGAGCGAAGCAGAAGCCAACACCGCAGCACCTCAGCTTGAAGTGGTGGTCGCGCAGCCTACACCGGCGCCAGCTATCACCGACGTGGTCGGCGCCGAACCAGTTAGCGATATGCCCTCTGCTACTGCTGAAACCGGGTCTCCCTCAATCAACACAGCTCCAGATGAGGAATCCGGCCAGGTTGATCTCAACTTCGAGTTCAGTGAAGCCGAATGGGAACTCTTTCACACGACAGTACGTGAATTGGGCAAACCGGCAACGTTCCAGCAACTCTTGAGCGCGTTGCAGACTGCCCGTAAAAAGCACGGTCTGCCGCGCACGACCGAAGAGAATCGCACGATGCTCAAGCAAGCTATTCACCATGGCATGCTTGAGCGCATCACCAGGAATCGCCGCGTTTATTACACGTTGAAGACCGATGAGTAGGTTGGTCAAAATCTGTGGCCTGCGAACGGTCGATCTGGCGCTGGTAGCCGCCACTGCTGGCGCCGATATGATCGGACTGGTGTTCGCCCCTAGCCGCCGCCAGGTCAGTATTGCTGAGGCACAGTACATTGCAGCAGCGGTGCGGGCTTTGCCACCGCCGCGACCGCTGATCGTAGGGTTGTTTGTCAATGCACCGGCAGCCGACGTGGCCGAAATCACGACGGTTGCTGGTCTGGAAGCTATTCAGCTTAGCGGCGATGAACCACCAGACTACCCAATTCCGCAGGGTCTCCCCTTACTTAAGGCTATCCGTATGACCGGTACACGCGACGAAGAGGCATGGCTGGCTCGCATTGCCACCGCTCCGTCGGTTCATAGCGGGTTGCCATCGATGCTGGCCCTGGTCGATGCCCACGTTGCCGGTGCGTATGGTGGGACCGGAACTCAAGCCGACTGGAGTCGTGCGGCACGCATTGCTCGTCAGGTTCCTACCGTACTGGCCGGTGGATTAACGCCGGAAAATGTCGCAGCGGCCATTGCGCAGGTGCAGCCACTGGGTGTTGATGTCAGCAGTGGTGTCGAGCGCGATGGTCAAAAAGACCCAGCCTTGATCACCGCATTCATTGCCGCAGCACGATGTGGATAGCGGCTCAGCGGTTGGCGAAAGCCTGAGTTACTCTTACGTTTTTCCTTTCGGCAACTGCGTCAGCACAAACGACAAGAAATGAAGAGATTATGGTCAGGCAATTGTTGAAAACGGCAATCGCTATTCCCCAACGGCTGACACCACATGGTCGCAAACGACAAAGCGGCCAGCCGTTACTGTAAGCGCAACAACATCGATCCGCCAGAGTGTCGCGGGCGGAAGTTGATGATCGATCAGGTACTGATACGCTAAAGCGATCAACCGTTGCTGTTTTGGGGCGGTAATCGATTCTAGAGCATAACTATCACGACGTGTGCGTACTTCCACGAACACAAGCTGTTCGCCATCGCGGGCTACCAAATCGATCTCACCATAGCGACATCGCCAGTTGCGTGTCACGATTGTGTAACCACACTGCTCCAGATAGGCTGTAGCTGCTTGTTCGCCGCGATCACCCAACTGGCGCTTAGGTGTAGGCATACTTCCGCCAAACGTCGTTCCGCTCAAGCTCACCGAGGAGGGCAAACGCGAGATACTGCGGCTGGCGTGGTGTCGAGAGCAACACCATATTTGCCTGTTCAGGAGTACGGCCACCCTTGCGATGGTTACAATCGCGGCACGCAGTAACCACATTTTCCCAAGTCGTCTGCCCACCCTGTGAGCGGGGGATCACGTGATCCATCGTAAGATTGGCACGCCCCGGTTGTTGACCACAGTACTGACACGTCTCGCGATCACGGGCAAACACCGCACGCCGTGAACATGGAAGCCGGAGCTGGCGCGGAATCCGGATATAGCGCACCAGTCGAATCACTAACGGTACGTGATAGGTCACCGACTGTGCACGTAACTGCTGCATGGCAGCTTCAACTAGCTCAGCTTTCTCTTGTAAGAGGAGAACGAGTGCACGACGAACCGAAATTAATTGTAACGGCTCGTAACTTGCGTTGAGAACAAGGACTCGCTGCGCCAAGTGACACCCCCCTTAACAATGAACCGATGTTATCACCGTAACAAAGGCTCTTGCCCGGGGGCGTCATGGCCCCGCGCTAGAGCGGCTTCTTGCGGTTCGCGGAGGACACAGCCCTTATCGCACGTAATACCGCACTGTCGCCACTCATGCTGCGTCGATCACGTTGGCGACCAGCATGGTAGCAGGCAATGTGCCCGGTATGTCCTAGACAGTATGGGTTGCGGTACTGCAACGGCGAATATGGCATGAAATTCGACCTTTTTTGATACAGTCTGACAGGCCGATATAAAGGTAACATGAGATTCAGGTTTTTGTCAACCCATCAGCGGTCAATTTTTTCAACTTCGCTCAAGATCAGACCATCGATCAACTGTTCAACCGGAGCCAGATCGTCGGTAAACGGACGAAACTGTGCCATGTCCGGCGTAAACTCGCGCAAAGGGCCATAGCGACCTTCATACAGCGACCAGTACATCACCAATTGCAGTGCCGGGATATCGATGTTGGTTGCGTTTTCAATAAAATGAACGACCCCATCACCCACTGGTTGATTGACCCCGATCAGGATCGCATTACTGAAGCGCGTATCGATAATGTACACCTGTGGAAACACTGCGATCATGGTAGAAGCCAACGCATTGACCAGCCGATCATCACCGCTTGCCGGTCGTCCGGCATTCACCACTGCAACCCCACGAGGCGTGAGCTTCGCTTTGACTTCACGAAAAAATTCAATCGTTGTAAGGTGAAAGGGAATGTACGGCTGATGATAGGCATCCATTCCAATCACGTCATACTGGCGGTCGGTCGTCGCCAACCAGTACCGTGCATCCTCGTTGTAAGTCGTAAAGTAAGGCGCCTGTGGGGTACCATCGGCCATATCGAAGTAACGACGGCCAACGTCGCTAATTTTTGGATCGATTTCTACTGCATCAATCACTGTATCGGGTCCATAAATTGCCAGAAACTGTTGGGCAATACTACCGGCTGCCGCGCCGAGCAACGCCAGTGAACGAATATCGTCTGGCCGGGTGTTGGGATAAAGGTAGGGTGCAACGCTGAAGTAATCCCATGGGCCGCCGTCGGTGAGGAGATCAAGCGGATCACCGGTTTCGCGGTATTTAAGGCGATAAATGGAATGGAGTGCCAATCCTTCATTAAGAATGAGTACTCGTCGCCGATCAACCGCGCCGTTGTTGTAGAGCACCTCTTGTTCGGCAACTTGAATGTAGTTGTAGCCCGACTCAAATTCTGCAATCAATCGACAGTTGCGACAATCAGCAGCTTTGATCGTTCCTGTAGTGAGCTGATATGCCCCCGCCAGGAGTATAACGGTGAGCACGAACAGCAATTGGCGAGGATCACGCAAGCCAATCAGACTAAGCACGACCAGAAACGCAGCGAAGAGAAAGAGCGTACTGCTAACCCCAATGGTGGGAATCAGAACCAGTACCGTTAGAAAGGTACCGACGATAGAGCCAATCGTTGAGAGCGCTGAAATCGTACCGGCAGTACGCCCGGCGTGTTCAACATCGGTCGCCTGTCGCAATTGCAGCCGAATTGCAAACGGACCAACCATTGCCATTAAGGTCACCGGCACTGCAAAAAGCAGGATTACCCCGATCAGCGCAGCTAAAAAACCACCGGCGGCCACGCTCCGCAGCGCTCCCTGGGCAAAACTGAGGATAGGACGGGCAACAAAGGGGATTACCGCACAACTGATACCGGCCCAACCGATGAGCTGAAATAATAACCGCCAGTCTGGTCGGCGGTCGGCCAGCGTACCACCTAAACGATAGCCTATCGCCAGATAGACCAGCGTCATCCCAATCACAACTGCCCAGATCGGCTGGGAAGTGCCAAAAAAAGGTGCCAGCATGCGCGGCATCACCATTTCAATGCCAAGGGTACCGATTCCGGCCAGAAAGACCACCGTCAGTAGGAGTCGATCATTCACCCTGGTCTGTTCCCTCAACAATAGCGTTTCCTGAGCCATGCGCTATTTCCACTTATCCGCTTGCCGAACGTCTCTCCCACACCCCGCGCCTATCCCTGGCATATCAGTTTGGCTCTGACTTCACCCAACACAGTATCCGACTTCGATCCGACGGTGCCGTGCTCAGATCAGGATGCGTATACTGATGCCGTCCGAGGTGTGATGTGAGTTGGCCGACATCTCACCTGATCGCACTGATAATCAATCGTTCGAGAAGCTGCAAGAGCAGCATTGCCACAATTGGCGAGAAATCGAACATCCCTATATTAGGCATAATACTCCGAATAGGCCCCAAAATTGGCTCGGTAATTTCGTGTAAGACACGAGTCACAGGAAAGTTCCCCTGTGGATCGATCCATGAGGCAAGAACGCGCCCTAGAATCGCATAAAATAAGACTGTAAAGAGAATACTTACGAAACTGATCAAAAAACCCGACATTTTACTCCCTCCCATCGGTATCTGGCGCCTCAAAACGCGCCCGCACTGCTGCGGCATGGGCAAACAGCCCCTCGGCTTCAGCAAGCCGTATCGCTGCTGGACCGATTCGGTTTAGACCAGAGCGATTCAATCCGACCAGTGAAATCACTTTCCGAAAACTATCAACATTGACCGGCGAAGCATAACGAGCGGTTCCCTCAGTTGGCATAATGTGTGACGGGCCAGCTACATAATCACCGAGAACCTCAAACGACTCTTCACCGAGAAAGACGCCACCGGCATTGCGTACAAGACCAACATACGACCATGGATCGGCAATCAATAGGCAGAGGTGCTCAGGAGCGTAGTCGTTCGCCAATTCAAATGCCGTCACCAGATCGGGCACTACCACAATACCACCACGTCGCGTTACTGCATCACGGGCAGCCTGTGCATTCGTCGGCGGGAGTGTTGTGAGTTGTCGTTCAACTTCTTGCTGAACCTGTTGCGCCAACTGCGGATCCGGTGTCAATAAAATCGCGCTGGCCTCGACATGCTCGGCCTGAGCCAGAAGATCGGCAGCAACTGACCTGGGGTTCGCCGTGTGATCGGCAATAATAAGCGTCTCGGTTGGCCCTGGCAAACTCACGACGCCGACTGTACCGTAAACCAACCGCATCGCCTGGATAACGTAACGATTCCCTGGCCCCGCCACAGCTTCGACCCGTGGCACGCTGGCAGTACCGTATGCCAGCGCAGCAATAGCCTGTGCTCCACCGATGGCAAACAAGCGGTCAACCCCGGCCAGATGAGCAGCCGCCAACACAATCGCTGCTGGTTCACCAGTTGCTCGTTGCGGCGGTGAGCAAACGATAATCTCACGTACACCGGCAACCCTGGCCGGTACAGCCGCATGGATCAGCGACGACGGCAATGGGGCAGCACCGCCAGGTACATAAATCCCAACCCGATCAAGTGGCCGCACTAACTGGCCTAACGCTCCTTCGACGGTAAACTCGACCCAAGAGTTGCGCAGTTGCCGTTCGTGAAAGCGGCGAATTTCACCAATGGCCAGCAAGAGTGCATGACGCAGAGTTGGATCGAGATCAGCCGCTGCCGCTGCCCAACGCTCACGTGGAATCTCAAATGTCTCGCACGCTACTCCGTCAAAGCGTAACGTGTACTCGCGTAATGCCGCATCACCATGCTGTCGAACCGCTGCAATGATCTCAGCGACTACAGATGTTGTGTCCGTATCATCATCAAGCGACCTACGACAGAGAATCCCAGCACGGGCGGCATCAAGATCGTTAATGATAGGAATTGTCATCACTGATCACTCGCAAACTAAAAACCGAAACCTGGCAACCAACCTTTACGGCTGCTGTATCATTGTACCGTATTCGCATGATTACGGTCGCGCTGCCAGCGTTACCGTCACATCAAGCTGCTCACTACCACGTTGGATCTTCAGTACGACCTGATCACCAACCTGCAATAAGTCAATCATACCGACCAGTTGATCGCTTGAGAAGATCGGTGCCCCGTTACAAGCGATGATAATATCACCTCCGATTCGCACCGGCAAACCACGATAGGTTGCGGTGGTTGACCCACCCTGCAGACCGGCTGCGGCTGCCGGACTCCCTTCCTGAACTGCACCAACGAGGACGCCCCGATTGATAGCAAGACCAAACCGATTCGCAAACAGGGTGTCAACCGTCGTCATGCTGATGCCCAGCCACGGATGATCGTAACGTCCTTGCTTGATTAACGCTGGCACCACACGAGCTACAGTTTGCGCCGGAACAGCGTAGCCAACTCCTTCAAAATTACTCCCGCCGAGACTGACGGCAATTGCGGTGTTGACCCCGATCACTTCACCTCGCAAATTGAGGAGTGGGCCGCCCGAATTACCCGGATTAATCGCGGCATCTGTCTGTATCACGTTCGGAATACTGAAGCTACCAACACGACGTTCTGGGCCACGCAATGTACGCCCCAATCCACTGATAACACCAACGGTGAGCGTATTCCGCTGACCAAAAGGGCTGCCAATGGCAACTGCGGTTTGCCCGACCTGTAATGTTTCGCTATTCCCAAACGGTAGCGGTTTCACGCCTTCTGGCAGACTGTTTACCTTGATCACTGCCAGATCACTGTCGGGATCACTACCGATCAGATCGGCAATAACCGTTGCACCATTCGCAAAACGTACCTGGATCTGAAATGCCCCCGCAATCACGTGGTGATTTGTCACGATATGTCCCTGATCATCATACAGAAACCCTGAACCCTGACCACTTGGGCCATCTGGAGTAATCGGGGGGTGACCAGGTGGAAGATTAGCACTCTGATCAACCACTACATCTAGACTTACAACGGCTGGATCGACACGTCGGTAAAGATCAACTAACCGTTGTTCAGACTCACTCAATTCTGTTTCCACCTCAACCGAAGTATTTCCAACCTCTATCGGCAGCAGCGGAGCATCGGTTGGCCGAATCGGTGGCGACGTTGGAGTCGGCGCTTCATTACTGGTAACTACCGTTAGATTGGCACGCGCACAACCGGTGACGATAAAAAGGAGCAATATAAGGAGAACCCGTCGCATAGTGTCATCTCCGTCATGGTGAATAGCACAATGGTACGTTTGCAGGTTACACAGTTCATCATACCAGAGAAGAGAGGTGAAGGCTAAGAGAAGTCATTTCCGAACAAGGCGTTGCCGAGTTCTCAGCTTTGGGTCACCTGCGCTGATCAGACAATGCCCAAGCAGAGTGACACCGAGAACTGTACGTATCCGCTCCTGATGACTCGCGAATCGCCTGGATACGCGACTGGAAGGCATCGCCTCTGAGGGGATTGTGGGAGCACAAACCTCTAGAGCGTGAAATCTCCCCTACTGTGCACTAAAGGGCATAATCGGCGCACCAATGAGAGTCTGCGCACCACTGCGTGCGCTGCAGACGGGTGGGGAACTAATCCCGATTGCGCAGCTCTTTTGCTCTTTCCCCATTACCACTGTTGGGAGGAAAAGGACGTTACAAGCCCGCAGTCGCCCTTTACCCCGGTTCCTCTTCATCGTGAAAGAGCGGAGCCAGTGCAAGCGACTGCCCGGAAGGAACGGTATTCTACTACCCCTGGCCAACCGCTCCTTGTTGAGCAGAGGACGGCCATAACCCAGGCCAGATCGAAGCAAAGAAAAGGCCAGCGGCAAAACCGGCTTGCACACCGTTGATCAGCAAAAGCCAAAGAGGTGCAAACCACCAACCGCTATAATGTCCGATAATCTCAAGCGGCCAGAGTAAAAATGGTAGGGCTGCCAATACCAGACGCTGTGACCAGACTAACGACCGATACCAGCGTAACAACGAAGGCGCCCGCTCGCCGATCATCAGCCGGGCCAACCAGAGACCGATAGTAGCCCCCCAACAGCGAGCACACACCGCCATCGGCCAGCCCAACAACCATAACGAACGTTCTGGCGTTGGACAGATATACGTTGCCAGCAGATCACGGGCGAAGGTACCGGTCTCACTCACGAGGGGTAAACCGGTTGCGCGCAAGAGCGGTGAAGCTATCGGTCCCAAAAAGAGAATCCAGAGTATTAGATCGTACACTTGGGGTGACCAGGAACGTTGCGAGTGTGGCGTTGGTAGAGCGTATACAGTCATAGCGCTGTCCATTTCACGATAGCAATCCATCGGTGTGTCATAACCTCATTGTACCAGAGATTATTGATATGCAACACACCCGTGAAATGAGACAGTTCAACGAGAACGAGACAACATCTTCGACAGGCACCGCATATCCCACCAGATACGCGGCAGACGAGCAATCTTCTCGCGTAGCGGGAGATACGCACGTCGGGTATACGAGTCGTAACGATTTTGCTCTATTTTATCGAGAATACCGCGGTAGACACGTGCAGCAGCCGCGACCGCCAGACGTACCTCTGGCGGCAACAGTGCAATGCCGGGCCAACTTTCGTCGTACAACTGATGAGCACGTGCCACCTGGAACTTCATTAACGCAATAAACCGCTCATCATACACGCGGGCTAGAATGTCATCAGCAGTGAGACCAAAGCGTGCCAGTTCATCTTCAGGCAAATACACTCGCTGGCGATCAGCATCCTCGCCGATGTCGCGCAAAATATTGGTAAGCTGCAACGCAACACCGAGCTTGATCGCATAAGGTTGTGCACCAGGTGCTGCACCGGTAATGCCGATCACCAGCAAGCCTACCACCGACGCAACACGATAGCAATAGAGCCAGAGGTCGGCAAACGTGGCATAGCGTGAAATGGTGAGATCCATTGCGACCCCTGCCAGCAATTCGTCGATCAGACTCGGCGAAAGGTTATAACGCTGGCAGGTATCGGCCCAGGCCAATAATACTGGGTGTGAGGTATCAAACCGTGGCCGACGTGCAATCCGGATCCATTCGGCTAATGCCCGTGCCGGATCAGATTCGGCCATGTCAACAGTATCATCGGTAGTGCGACAAAAGGCGTACAATGCCCGCACAGCACGACGCTGCCCTGGTGGCAGAAATTGGGTACTGAAAAAGAAACTCTTTGAATGACGACGAATGATCTGATCGCATATCGCGTAAGCCTCGGCTAACGTTCGCGTTGGCGGTGGCGGCAACTCGTCGGTATGCGATGAGGCAGGAAGATCGCTGAGATGAAGGAGTTGGGCAAGCTGCTCATCTGCTGGCAGCGCCTGGCTCACCGGTAAGCCGTTTCCTCGCGTAAAGATCGAGAGCGAATTCAGCGACACACTGCACTCCTTTTGTCACATATCACGCTTATTTGTAATATACGCAATATTGCGTTTACCGGCAAGTACGAATCACACAGGATCGACCGCTATAAGAACGATCTCTGTGCACGGTTCACCTTCACCATTAGCGACTGCGACTCAGGAGTGACGCAACATTCTCAACGGCTTCCTGGGCATCACGACCTAAAAATGTTCCCGGCATCTTATGCGTCAAGACCGGATTAAGATTGAATGCGCGGCCACCATAGCCGAAGAGTGGCGTAGGCGGTGGCAATTGTTGAATCGCTCGACCGATTTCGAGCAACTGCGTAGCGGTTTCGGTTGTAGAAGCGGACAAACACACTAAATCAGGCTGAATATGACGCACCGCATCAAGCAGGTCCTTCACCGGCACTTCCGGCCCAAGGTAGATCACCTGCCAGCCATGACGAACAAAAAAGACTGATAACATCAGTGCGCCCAGATCGTGCTGTTCACTCGGCGCACAACCAACGAGAATTAACCCTCGCCCCTCTGTAACGTTATAGGTATTGAAGAGACTCGACAACTTACGCCGAATGAACTGGGTTGCAAAATGTTCTGCTGTCACCGAAATGCGTCCAGCGTGCCACTGCTCACCGATTTCAACCATCGTCGGCTGGATCAACTTCAAGAAGACATCTTCCAGCGGGTAGAGTGCAAATGCTTCACCCAGAATCTGCTCGGCGCGTGTCGCATCAAAATCGGTTAACGCAGTGATCAGCCGCGCCTGCATCCGCTCCCACGTATGTGGCTCGGTGTCGACCGCAGTGTTTAGCCACGAAAGACTGGTGTCGCTGCCCTCCATCATCAGGGCAATGGCTTGACTGATAGTAAGACCCTCGGCTGTACGGTCACGTAGCCAGCGAATGGTCGCAATATCACGCTCCGAGTAGAGGCGATGACCACCTTCCGTTCGCTGAGGACGGGGAACGCCATAACGACGTTCCCATGCCCGGAAGGTGTCCGCTGGCACACCCGTCTCCTGTGCGACAGCCTTCGTATTGTATCGTGGCTTGTCTGAGAATTGGGAGAGAAAATGCTGCGGTGCCATAGTTCCGCGACCCTTCACAGTGCTCACAAGGTGAGACAACAGTCTATAAGCATTGATACCTTAGTTCTGCTATACCATCGTTCACGAAAACGTTTGCGCTTATCACGGCCTTGTCACGACCAACCGTGAAGCGTGGTACAATGTCACTAATATTGTATCATGTTGCACAATCACTGTCAATAAATTGCACAATTATACTTTATCTTCGTTGCATTTAATCAAAGCTTCACTCCTATGCGGGCACTTATTACCGGAATTAACGGCTTTGTTGGTGGTCATTTGGCCGAATATCTGCTTGCCGATGGACGGTGGGAAGTTTGGGGACTGTCGCGCTCACCGCACCTGACTCTGCCCCATCTGATCGGCAAAGTAGAGCTTGTCCAAGCCGATCTGGCCGATGCCGAAGCAACCATGCGGGCGCTGGTGCGGGTACGACCAAATGTTATTTTTCACCTTGCCGGTCAACCATTTGTTCCTGAATCGTTTCGTGACCCGGCCGGAACCCTGGCTGCCAATACACTAGGGGCATTGCACATTTTCCTTACCCTGATCGAATACCGTATGGCGACGCGGGTGCTAGTGATCGGTACCAATGAGGAATATGGCAAGATCGATCCTGACGACTTGCCGATTGATGAAGATACCCCTTTACGACCAACGAGCCCGTATGGGGTCAGTAAAGCAGCTCAAAGTCTCCTTGCTTTGCAATACTACTACAGCCACGGCCTTGATCTGGTGCGTGTCCGACCCTTTACGCACATCGGCCCTCGCCAGAACGAACGATTTGTCACCGCCGCCTTCGCCCGCCAGATCGCCCGCATCGAGTTAGGGTTACAACCACCTGTCGTGCAAGTAGGGAATCTGTCTGCCCAGCGTGATTTTACCGATGTACGTGATGTGGTAGCCGCCTATGCCTTACTGGCCGAATACGGTGAAAGTGGGATGGTATACAACGTTGGCTCTGGACGTGCGGTGATGATTCGTGAAGTGCTCGATATGCTGCTGGCAGAATGTACTGTCCCGGTTGAAGTGCGCTTGAACCCAGAACTGATGCGCCCCATTGATGTTCCGCTCGTCGTCTGTGATGCGTCTCGGCTGCGTATGCGTACTGGCTGGCAGCCACACTACACGTTGGCCGAAACCCTGCACGATATTCTGACCTATTGGCGTGAACGGGTACGCACCGAAGTAACAACTACCACTGGCTAAGAAAATCGTCACCAGCGTACCATCTTTTGTAAACTGTTTGTGTTCTGTTCACGTTATACTACGCTCATCATCGACCGGTAGAGAGCTATTTGTAACCTAGCACGAGCAGAGTAGTCTATGAAAGCAGTCATTCTTGTTGGCGGTCAGGGTTCGCGATTACGTCCACTCACCTGCCGCACACCCAAACCAATGCTACCGCTGGTCAATCAACCGTTTATCGAGTGGATGTTGTTACGTCTGCGCGATTATGGAATCCGTGAGGTCATCCTCGCTGTCCAGTATCTGGCCGATCGCTTCCGAGCTGCGCTTGGCGATGGTTCACGGCTGGGTATGAATCTGCACATCGTCGAGGAACCGGAACCACGCGGTACCGCGGGCGCCGTCAAGCATGTTGAACATCTGTTAGAAGGCACAACCTTTGTTTTTAACGGCGACGTGATGACCGACCTTGATCTGCAAGCAATGCTCGATTTCCACCGCGAACGCGGCAGTAAGGTGACCATTTCGCTTACCCCTGTTGACGACCCTACCCAATTTGGGCTGGTTGAAACCGACCGCGACGGTCGTGTCCGCCGTTTTCTTGAAAAGCCACGAGCCGAAGACATTACCACGAATCTGATTAATGCCGGGACGTACCTGATCGAGCCGGAGATCTTCCGTTATGTGCCACCCAATGAATTTTATATGTTTGAGCGTGGTCTCTTCCCGGTGGTGCTACAAACCGGCGATCCGATGTATGGCTTCCCATCACGGGCTTACTGGACCGACATTGGTAAACCGCAGACCTATCTCGATGTTCACCACGACATTTTGATCGGGAAAGTGCAATATCATTTCCGTGGTCAACAAATTGGCGAACGGATCTGGGTGGAAGGCGAAGCCGAGATTCACTCCAGCGCCCACATCGTTGGACCGGTTGTGATTGGTCACGGCACGCGCATTGGACGAGGGAGTCGCATCGTCGGCCCAACCGTCATTGGTTCCCACTGCACAATTGGTCCTGAATGTCAGATCGAAGGCGTTGTTATGTGGGATGGAAATATCATCGAAGAGGGAACAATCCTGCGCAACTGTGTGCTGGGGTACAGTAATCATATCGGTGAACGTAGTCATATCAGTGATGGGGCAATTATCAGCGACGAGTGCCGGATCGGGCAGGAAAACCGCCTTGAACGCGGTATTCGCATTTGGCCAGGCACAACCCTCAATGATCGGGCGATTTCCTTCTGAATACTATTTCGCGGCCAGTAAATCACGGATTTCGATACGTAGACGCTCCGTCAGGGTGGGTTCAGTTGGCGCAGGTGATGCCTGCGCCTCAATTGATGACTTCTGATCCTATTTCGCGGCCAGTAAATCACGGATTTCGATGAGCAGACGCTCGGTGAGGGTAGTCTCAGTTGGTGCAGGTGATGCCTGCGCTTCACGTAGCCGTATCTTCCTGATAAACTGCACAATCAAGAAGAGCACAAACGCAATCAATAAAAAGTTGATAACAGCCGTCAAAAACGCGCCATACGCCAACACCGGCCCGCTCGCCCGCGCTTCAACCAGGGTTGTTGCAGTCTGTCCACCAAGCGGAATAAAATAGTCGCTAAAGTCCGCTCGCCCGCCAAAAAGCAGACCGATGATCGGATTGATAATATCGGTTACTAATGAGTTAACAATTGCCGTAAACGAAGCGCCAATTATCACTCCAATCGCCAGATCGACAACATTTCCTCGCATGATGAACTCACGAAACTCTTTGAACATACGATCCTCCTGATAGGTTGCACACTGTCTTATTGACACTATAGCCCATTCGAGGGAGAAGTGTTCAGATGAAAGCTCCTTCCCCCTGTGTAATGAACAGAGCAACACGCGCAATGAATCTCAATCCAGTCGCTCAAAATGGTTCCTGACCCACAGATTTTCTGAGAGCACAAACCGCTAGCTCACGTTCTACGCACGCTAAAAACTATCGTTCGTTACATCAGCATTGAGGTCGGGTTTGAAACTGTCTTATCGCTGTGATGAGCAGCATACTTACCGGCGATCATCACTTCTCCTCTGTTCATCTTCATTGAAACCATGATAAACGCAGAAAATTCATTTGATTTCAGAGCTAAAAGTCGAGCAATCGAAAATTGATTATTAGTCTAAAAATCTTCACACACGGTTATGAGTTACAGCACTCTACCCTGACGAGTTTGTGATACTGTGTACATAGAACTATGATCGGCAAGAAGTTGTTGGAAAAGAGTCTGCTATGGCACGCCCAAAACGACCGCCTCATCCAATGATTGCCCGTGCTCGTGCGCATCTACGAGCAATTGCACCCGACTTGCAATTTGCACCGTTGATTTTGCGCACGCTCGACGGGCCACCAGGCAGTCCACGTTACGCTGTTTCCGTAGCGCGCTGCCAGAATGTAGGGGCATGTCCTTATGAAATGGCAGACCCTTCGGTCTGTACCGTGCCAAGCTGTGATCTACGCCGTTCGCTACGCCTGTTGCTCAACGCCGATGGCAGCCTGGCGCAAGTAATTGAAGGGCACCGACGCTGGAATCCACGGCCACCTGATGACGTCACGCCCTGACCGGAAGGCAACAAGGAGGTTGCTATGTACCGCCACATTCTCGTTCCGCTCGATGGTTCGGCGCTCGCCGAGCAAGTTTTGCCTCACGTCCATGCCCTGGCCGCTAATGAAGGCACGGTCAAAATCACGCTGTTGCGTGCCGTGCCGCCAATCTTCACAACTACCGTCGATTACAGTGGTTTATTGGCTGCGACGACCGAAGCGCTAAATACGATGGAACAGGAGGCACTCGAATATCTCCAACAGATTGCGAAGCAGTTTCAAAGTGAAGGATATCAGGTACATACCGAGGTTAGTGCACTTCCGCCGGCTGAGGCAATTATTGAGTACGCCGAGAATCATGATGTTGATCTCATCGTGATTGCCACCCACGGTCGGAGTGGGATCAGTCGCTGGGTGTTCGGCAGTGTCACGCAAAAAGTTGTTCAGGTAGCGCCAACACCGGTGTTGGTGATTCGACCAAAGGAAGGGAAATAGTTCGGATCATAGGGATTCGATCAGCCCTTTCACCCCTGGCAGCAGAGCATGACAAACTGCGATAACGGCAGGACAACGCGATGAACAGAGAGTAGTGCCGGTGATTAAAAGGCGAGAGGTGGGTTATGAACCCACCTCTTGCCTCCGAGCGGTACTGGTGAGCCGGGTGGGGATCGAACCCACGACCCTCTGATTAAAAGTCAGGTGCTCTACCTCTGAGCTACCGGCCCGCCAAGGAGTAGTATAGCTGAGTCTGGCTCAGGCGTCAAATGAATGCCAGCGCATTGTGTCGAAGTGATAATGAAGTGTTTGATCATCCTCGTTAAAGAATCTGAAACACCCCAGCACGACTCGGCGCTACGTATTCTCTACGCGGTGAAATGCCTCGGCCAGCGGCAAACCAAACTCCCGCCCACGTTCAGCCGCCCACTGGCGTACCATCTCAGCCAGTTGGGTTTGATCAATTCCTAATTGGGAAACGTGGCAACGCAGTGCCGCCAGCTTCTGCTCGATAGTCGCACTAATGTCTACCACGAAATTCAATACTGGGGCGCCGGTAACAAAGACTTCACGAACTTTGCTCGGTGGATAACCTTCGGCCAGTAATTCGGGAAAATCCCAACTGTTCTGCGCCGCCGGGTATACCGCTGCCAGGGTTGCGTTAGCTGCTGCGAGATGATCGGGATGGAAACGTGGAATTGAATACTGCGGTGTCCATACCCGATCTGGCGACTGACAAACGACACGCTGGGCGCGAATTCGTCGAATCTGACGCACAATGTCGCGGCGCAATTCGAGTGTTGGCTGCAACATGCCGTCTGGGTAATCGAGGAAGATCACCTCTTTCAAACCGAGAACCCGAGCTGCTGCCTGCTGTTCCGCTTTACGAATGTCGCTAATCCGACGCCGTGCTGCCGGACCAACATCGGTAGCATCATCAGGCCCACCACCACTACCATCGGTACAGATCACCAGCGTAATTTCCCACCCTTCGGCAGCCCAGGCCGCAAGCGTCCCACCACAACTGAATTCAGCATCATCAGGGTGAGCAACAACGACCAATGCAGTACGCGGTTCAACGGGTGAATGTTGCATGGTTGCTCCTTAAGACGTTGTTATACTGTGAGGTAGCATACCATAATTTCATCAATATCTTTTCAGTGTTGCTGCCCACACCTGCTTGAAGCGTCCTACTCACTTGCCCGCCGTACCTCAGCCGCTGCTGCTCGTACACGCGCCAGTGCATCACTCGATGGTGGCGGCGCTGGTGAGTTTAGAGTCTGCTCAAATGTCTTGCCAAAATCGGTGAGCCATTGACTGAAACGCTCCATCGATTGCCACGGATTGATAATCCGCCCTAATCCAATGGTTGTAATCGCATTGAGCATATTCCACGGATAGCCTACTAGTTGGTCAATACTTTGCCGGGTAACATTGCCCACGAACGCACCGGCATTAGCGACGACTGTTGTTCCGGCAGGTGGATTGATCACGGCAAATGCCTGCCGTCGTAATTCTTCAGCGTTGGTGATAACGGTGATCGGATCTCTGCCACGTACCGAAGCCTGACAGCCAAGGCGCCATCCAGCCTGTAAGTTTTCATCGCTTAGCCAGATTTTTTCGCGGTCGTTAGGTGGACTAAGCGACTCGGCTCCGGCCAGCACGCGCACTTTGCAGGTCTGACAAAAGCCGGTACCATCACAAACAAAACCAATATGCGCACCATTCCGTCGCGCAACGTCCAGAATTCGCTCACCAGGACGGGCAGTCATCTCGACATCGTTGATAATTACTGATGTCATAGCATTCTCCTTCATAGGGAAAGGGTGTTTATTCTTATTGTAACGCGGTTTTGGTCTAAATAGTGGTATGATTACAATAGAGAGTGAATACAAGACAACGCTTTGCCGTGTTGCACGACGACCCAGTGCTCAGCAAGACCTCCACGGTTTTTCTACGCTGGGTTGTCTGCTGCTGACAGCCAATGTCATTCTACGCCGTCTTACAGCATAATACACCAGTGCTTACACCCCCAGCTACCTCGTCGGCGCTGGCCGATCTAATCTGGCTCAATACTGCCGACATGCTACGCGGTTTTGGGATCAGTCGTCCACCTTGGCTACACGGGCTGGCAACCATCCTGGCTCGCCCGGCAGCACGTCGTTTTGCCCGCCAGCTTCTGACATTCGATGCTTTGGTTGGCACCTCTGGATTACCCACCGCTAGCGCCTGGATTTGTTCACATTTCGCTCCCGGATTAGACATTCTTGGGTATCCCCCGCCAAACACAGGGCCACTCCTGGTTGTTGCTAACCATCCCGGATTGCTTGATGCTGCGGCGCTGATGACCACTCTCAATCGTAGCGATCTCAAAGTGATTGCCATTGCCCGACCACTGTTGCGCGCACTTCCCCACACGAGGGCTACCATCATTCCGGTCGGTACCACTGTGCAACACCGTATGAACGCTGTACGCCACGCTATGCGCCACTTGCAGCAGGGAGGAGCAATCCTGACCTTTCCGGCCGGACGCATCGAACCCGATCCGGCACACGATCTCACGGCGATAGCCAGCTTAACGGCATGGTCTGCAAGTCTCGATCTCTTCGGGCGCATTGCAATCGGGCTACCGGTAGTGACTGCCATCGTCAGTCATGTACAGGCCCCGGCTGCGTTACACCATCCGCTTACCCGTTTGCGTCGCAATCCAGCCGACCGCCAGTGGCTGGCTGCGATTCTGCAAGTGTTGTGGCCGCACCTGGCAACAACACCAGTGCAGGTTCGATTTAGCCCACTACTTCATGCCGATCATGATCTGCGAACAAACGTACAGTTCTGGGCAAAAATCCTTATGCAACAGGCCAACACAACGTGTTTATAGAGGAGTTTCATGGATCGCCGCCATTTCATTGTCGCTAGCTCGGTGCTGGTTGATATGATGGGTTACGGCCTGATTATGCCGTTATTACCCTTCATCGTTAAGACCTGGACGAGCGATGCTTTCATTGTCGGGATGCTCGGCTCGTTGTATGCTGCAACGCAATTGCTGGTTGCGCCCATCTTGGGTAGCCTATCTGACCGCATTGGTCGGCGTCCGGTGCTGCTGCTATGTCTCTTTGGTTCAGCGCTGGCCTATCTGAGCATAGCGCTAGCCAACTCAATCACCTTGCTCGCAGCCGCCATCGCTTTAGGCGGGGCTGCCGGTTCAAGTATGCCGGTAGCGCAGGCCTACATTGCCGACACCACCACACCACAACATCGCGCCCGTGGTTTAGGGCTACTAGGTGCAGCCTTCGGCCTGGGACTGATCGGCGGAGCAGCGATGGGGGGATTCCTGGGTCAGTACGGATTAGCGATACCACCGGCTCTGGCGGCTGCAATTGCACTAGGCAATGCACTGTACGCAACCATTGCCTTGCCCGAATCGCTCCCACCACACCATCGTCACCATTCGACATACTGGTTACAGCTTTTCGCACCTGTATATACCGCCATGCAGATACCAACAATACGGCCACTACTCTTTGCGGTTGTGCTGCTTAACATCGCATTTGCCGGTTTGCAGAGCAATGTTGCTCTCTTCACAATGACCCGCTTTGGGTGGGGGCCAACCCAAAATGCGCTGCTTTTTGTGTTCGTTGGAATATGGGCCGCGATCACGCAAGCCGGACTGCTCAAAATCTTGCATCCCCTGCTCGGTGAAACGCGCCTAGCCGGTGGTGGTATGGGCTTCATGGCCCTGGCGTTTCTGCTGGTTGGTATGGTCAAACAGAGCGACTGGCTCCTCTTCCCACTGGCCGCAATGCTGGCAATTGGGATGGGGCTTGCGGTACCAACGCTGACCAGTATCATCTCACAGCGTGCCGGGAACAATCGCCAGGGAGCTGTTCTTGGCGGTATGCAGGCGCTTATTAGCCTGGCGCTCATCGTCGGGCCGCTCAGCTTTGGTTTTCTCTTTGACCGCTTTGGCCCCGACACCCCCTACCTCATCGGTGGTACGCTGCTCACCGGTGCATGGCTGGTGGTGGTATGGACGTTTCTCCAACCGATACCTGCCCTGCCACCAATTGCTTCTCGTCCTGTGGAAGACTCAGAGGCCTAACTATGACAACTCTCACTCCAATTACCCGTGCAGCGATGGCAGATTTGCCAACCAGATTTGGTCATTTTCAGATCGCAGTTTACCTCGATGCTGAACAAAAAGAACAAGTTGCCCTGTTCTGCGGCCAAATTGACAACTCAGACCCAGTCCTCACCCGTCTTCACTCTGAATGTCTTACCGGCGACATCTTTGGCTCACACCGCTGCGATTGTGGCGAGCAACTAGCTGCCGCACTGACTGCCATTCAGCAAGAAGGACGCGGCGTGTTACTGTATCTCAGACAAGAGGGACGTGGGATCGGGTTGGTGAACAAGATTCGCGCTTACGCGCTTCAGCAACAAGGACTCGATACAGTCGAGGCCAATCGTGCGCTGGGATTTCCCGATGATATGCGCGATTACAGCATCGCTGCCGCCATCCTACGTGATCTCGGCATCACCAGCGTGCGTCTGCTTACTAACAATCCTGCCAAAATGACCAGTCTCGAACAGCACGGGATTCATGTGCTTGAACGAGTACCGCTGCAAGTTCCGGCAACGACCTATAGCGCTAGCTACCTACTCACCAAGCAGCTTCGTATGGGGCATTTGCTCGACAGCCGGTTGTTGTAGGAAAGAAGGGTGACGGTAGGCAGTGTATCACCTGCGGTGTGAACAGATTGAGAAGCCGCTCCTAATGCTTAACCATACGTTGCCGAAGCGCTTCAAACAAAATGATGCTTCCGGCTACACCAGCGTTGAGCGACTCAATCGAACCAACCATTGGAATGGCAATCAAGTGCTGGGCCAGAGCACGAGCGGATGAACTCAAACCGTGAGCTTCATTGCCGATAATTAGTGCTGCGGGTTGACGCCAATCCACCGCGTAGTAAGGCTGTTTACCCGTGCTATCAGCCGCATAGACGGTCAACGAACGCAGCTCGGTACTTACCATTTCCCACGACCATATTCGCAGGGGCAACAGAAAGTGTGCACCCATTGCTGCACGAGCCACTTTTGGATTGAAGGGATCGACAGTTCCAGGAGCACAGATAACGAGACCAACTCCAGCAGCAGCAGCCGAACGGAGAAGGGTTCCCACATTGCCAGGGTCTTGGATAGCATCTAAAACAAGGCGCAGACCGGGTCGCGGTGACAATTCAGGCCAGCGCACAGCCGCCACAACTCCCTGGGGCTGTTCAGTATCGGCAGCGGCAGCAACAGCGGCAGGAGTTGCCGGATAGCAGTTTGGTAACTGACGCAGACGATTCAACAGCGCCGTACCGGCAGGAGTGGATGACAGTTGTTCAGGAGCGTACAGCGCAAGGCGCAACTCAGCTCCGGACGACAGCGCATCGCTAACGAGACGAACCCCTTCGATAACGAAACTCCGCTCGCTTCGCCGATGACGTGCCGATTCGGCGAGCAAGCGGAGCCACTTCACATGCTGGTTTGCAGAACTAGAGATCACACCGGCAGGGAACAGTGATCGGTTCACGCAACAGCAGCCGATTGCGCCTGGGCAACGATCCGAGCAAAAGCTTGCGGATCGCGTACCGCAAGATCGGCCAACATCTTGCGGTCAATCACAATGTTCGCTTTCTTCAGGCTATTCATTAGGCGGCTATAGGTTGTACCGTGAAGGCGGGCCGCTGCATTGATACGAATAATCCACAGACGGCGAAAATCACGCTTACGTCGACGTCGGTCACGATACGCATCAGCAAGTGCGTGCATCACCGCCTCGTGCGCCACCTTGTAATGGCGACTGCGCGCACCGCGATACCCTTTGGCCTGAGCTAACAGTTTCTTGTGGCGCTTACGCACCATTATGCCACGCTTGACACGAGTCATAATTTTTCTCCTTTAACGGATAGGTCAGGGGGTGGCAAACCAAACCCTGAACTTCACCCGCGATCAACTAAAGATATTCCTGCGCGAATAATAATGACCTGACACAGTACTTCCGTGCCGAGCCTACTCTAACCCGTAAGGCAGTGCTCTCTGCAACAAGCGACGGTTAGCAGGGGAAACCGGATGCCCCTTCCCCCAGGCGCGTTGCGAACGGCTGGGTCGGTTACGCTTGTTTCCACGCACACCACGCTGTTGAAGAAACTTACCCGACGCTGTTACCTTAAAGCGCTTTTTCGCGCCTTTGTGCGTCTTCATTTTCATCTTAGGCATTGAACAGCTCCTCTAGTGCCACCGGATGGCGTAACACCGACCGGTATTGCATCAGTTATCGTCGTCTTCGGCGTCCCCGTTCTGCTTCCTCTTCTTCGTCGAAATCGTCTTCCTCGTCGTCGTAATCTTCGTCGAAGAAATCTTCATCTGCTTCAGTATCCTCGATCTCCTCGACTTCTGCGCTACTATCCTCGACGAGTTCTTCTTCCGCAACGACTTCTTCTTCGGCTACCGGTGCCGCCGCAGCCGCATCAGGTTTCGTGCTGGTTGTCCCGCTCTGTGCAGCGCGCTGAGCGGCTGCCTTTTGCGCCTGTTGAGCTGCTTTCAACACTTTTGCCGTTGGCGCCAGCAACATTGACAAGACACGGCCCTCCATGAGCGGTTTCTGTTCGATGACGGCAATATCACTCAACTGCTCAGCAATCTGATCGAGCATCTGCCGCCCAATTTCGGGATGAGCCATTTCACGACCACGAAAGCGCAAGTTGAATTTCACTTTGTCGCCGGCCAATAAGAAGCGCCGCGCCTGATTCGCTTTTACTGCAACATCGTGATCGTCAGTCTTTGGCATGAGCCGAATTTGTTTGAGTTCCGACTGTTTTTGATTACGACGCGCTTCACGCTCTTTCTTGCTCTGCTCGTAGCGAAATTTGCCATAATCAAGCAAACGACATACAGGTGGGACTGCATTTGGCGCGACTTCAACGAGATCGTACCCGCGTTCTTCAGCCATCGCCAGTGCCTCGCGAAGCGGAACAATCCCTACCTGCGTGCCATTCTCGTCAATGAGACGCACTTCACGAGCACGAATACGATTATTGATGCGAAACCGGTCTCTAATGGCGCGACTCCTTCGTCTTGCAAAGGGTGACAGACGCGACAAGCAGGATAGTTATGGTTGCTTACTGTCACCACAACCTGACTTTCCAACTTTTTGACAACAAGATAACATCGCCCCAGAGCGATGCTACGTCAATGCGGCATTATACCAGTCTGTACGAGGTTCGTCAAACGTTGCGGGCAGGAAAACAGGAGTTTCAGCATGCACAGCTTCGAATTACCAGCCGCCTCGAAAGTGCAGGCATCTGGCCTGCGTGAAGTGGAGCTATGACGGGAAGGCGTTGGCTGCCGTATCTTCCTGCGAGAGGGGCAGTGGGAAACTCGCTAGGAGCGTGGGCATCCAGCCTGCGTTAGGTAGCCGTTCTTCAGAAGCGTATTTTAGGGTCTAACCCGCTACAATGACGAACTAGATCGGCGATGAAACAGGGTCTGGCCGTAGATGCTTGTTGGTACGGGAAGCTGCGCAGCGCTTCATACGCGGCGAATAGTTCGTAAATACTCCATTCCCCTCTCCCTACTGCAACCGGAGCGCTAGAGAAATGCGAATGGCTTGCAGGGAATACGTGGTCGTGGTATCATTAAATCTATGCCAGGGGAGCCTGGGTGAACCGGGCTGAGAGGGTGTCTCCAGCGTTACGCTACCGACACCGACCCTCTGAACCTGATCTGGGTTATGCCAGCGGAGGGAGGAGCAAACGGTGCAGATGTACGATCTGCGATTAGTGTATCCGTCCTGCGGTGGCAGGGCGGTTTTTTTACCCCTTCAATCGTTGCCGTCCGTCTGCTGGCGCAAGGAGGTACGCATGACACTCAATGAACGGATTGCCGTATTACGTGAGCAGGTACGCCAGCAGCGTCCCCTCATTCACCACATCACGAATTTTGTGGTGATGAACGACACCGCGAATGTGACCCTGCACATCGGCGGGTTGCCAGTGATGGCGCATGATCGGGCAGAAGTTGCCGAGATGGTAACGGCTGCTGGAGCGCTCGTGCTCAACGTGGGTACGTTGTCGCCTGATTGGATCGAAGCGATGTTGATTGCAGGGCGGCGCGCCAACGAGCTGGGCATTCCCATTGTGCTCGATCCGGTCGGCGCCGGCGCCACTACGTTGCGCACAACGAGTAATCGCCGCTTACTCGAAGAGCTACAGATTTCAATTGTGCGTGGCAATTCGGGTGAGATTGGCGCATTAGCCGGGATGGGTGGCGTGGTAAAGGGTGTTGAGACCGTTGTTGAGGTTGATAACCCACTTGCTGCCGCCCAGGCATTGGTCCGCCAGTACCAAACCGTGGTGGCGGTAACCGGTCGGCGCGACATCGTCACCGATGGGACACGAGTGTTTATGGTCGATAATGGTCACGAATGGCTTAAAACGCTCACCGGCACCGGCTGTTCAGCAACAACGGTGATTGCCGCATTTGCCGCGGTCGAACGTGATTATCCGTTGGCCGCAGCAGCCGCACTTGCCTGTTTTGGGTTGGCAGCCGAAATCGCGGCTCCAGCCGCACGTGGGCCAGCCAGTTTCAAAGTGGCGTTCTACGATGCAATATACCACCTTTCAGCCGACCAGATTCGGACAGGCGCACGAGTGACATTGGGAACAGAGTGAGAGCGTAGCGTCCTAGCCTGATTGAGAGCGTGTCTGAACAATACGCCTCTGGTCTGAAAGAGGAGTGTTTCAGACCCACCCCTGGAAAGGAAACCGTGATGAGCACGGCAAGAACAGTTGACTGGCGGCTCTACGTGATAACCGATGCTGGCCTAGCCCGTGGTCGTTCACATCGAGAGGTGATCGAGGCAGCGATCCGCGGTGGCGCGACTGTCGTGCAATATCGGGCGAAACATGTTTCCACCCGGCAGATGGTCACCGAGGCACAAGAACTGCGTGAACTGACCTATCGTACCGGCGTACCCTTCATTGTCAATGATCGGGTAGATGTGGCGCTCGCAGTTGATGCTGATGGTGTACATATTGGTCAGGACGATATGCCGGTGGCGCTTGCCCGCAAATTGATCGGCGACCGGTTGTTAGGTGTTTCGGCGCACAGCCTGAGCGAAGCGGTACAGGCAGTACAAGATGGCGCCGATTACCTCGGTGTGGGACCAGTCTTTGCGACGCCGACTAAGCCCGATGCTGCCCCACCGATAGGCATCGATGGCCTGACAACCATTCGGCGGCAGATATCGATCCCGATTGTCGCCATTGGTGGCATCAACCAGACAAATGCTGCTGAAGTCATACGCACGGGTGTCAATGGTATTGCGGTGGTTTCGGCAGTGGTGGCGGCAGCAGATGTTACTGCTGCTACCCGCCAACTGATTTCGATTGTATCAGCAGTTCAGGAGCAGATACTATGACGTTACCACGCTGTTTAACAATTGCCGGTTCTGATTCTGGCGGTGGCGCCGGGATCCAGGCCGATCTGAAGGCGTTTGCCGCTCTGGGTGTGTACGGAATGAGCGCGTTGACAGCCGTCACTGCCCAAAATACGGTCGGTGTCCAAGGAGTGATTGAACTGCCAGCGGCGTTTGTTGGTCAGCAGATTGACTCGGTGGTAACCGACATCGGCGTTGACGCTGTAAAAACTGGGATGTTGGCTAACGCCGACATTATTGCCGTTGTCGCTGAAAAGGCCCGTACTTACCACTGGCCGCATCTAGTTGTTGATCCGGTCATGATGGCGAAGAGTGGTGATCCCTTGTTACGGCCAGAGGCTCAACAGGCGTTGATCTCGCTCTTGTTTCCGCTGGCAACGATAGTAACGCCGAATATTCCAGAGGCGCGTGCCCTGACCGGACTTGCGATCACGACAGTGACGGAGATGGAACAGGCAGCACAGATGATTCATGCGATGGGGCCGCGTTGGGTACTGGTGAAAGGTGGACATCTGCAAGGTGACAGTGTTGATGTCCTCTTCGACGGCGCACAGTATCAGTACTTCACCGCGCCACGGATCGAAACCAGGCATACGCACGGCACTGGCTGTACGTTCGCTTCAGCGATTGCTGCCGGCCTGGCAAAGGGGCTGACAGTACCTGAAGCGGTTCAACAGGCAAAGGATTATATTACCACTGCGCTGCGCCATGCTCCTGGTTTGGGGAACGGACACGGCCCGGTACACCACTTTGCGGCCTGGTACGGCGTTAGTGAGGCGTAAAAGGATTGCGTTCCAGGTATACTGACCAGAGGGCAGACACCTGGAACGCAAGAGGAGAATACACAGGGTGCGTTAAGAAGCGCGCCCTTACTTCTTTTCAACCGTGCTGTTGACCACACCCATCAACACCTTACCGAGTTCGGCCTGGGCCTCGATCACTCGCTGCATTGCCTCTTGCCAGCTCTGCATCACCTTTTGCATCTGAGTCGTATCCCAACCACGAGCGATGGTCGTCGGATCTGACTTCTTAAGCATCTCGAACCATCCCTCAATAAACCGGCTCTGGCTCTCGGTAAAGTTGCGCGTCATCTCCAGCACTTGTCGGCTCCATTCCACCAGCGAGGTTGGTGTCATCGGATTGAGACCGGGGATGGTCGGTACACCTGGCACAGAGGGCATCGTCGGCATATTGACACTATTCGCCGCCACTGCCTCGGCCCACATCCGGGTTAGCTCAACCTGCGCCTCAAGGGTCTGCTTCACCGTTCCGCGCCAGCTATCAACCGTCTTCTGCCATGCCTCCGGACTCTGCGGAGATGCCATGTATTGCATTGAGGCCATCCAGCTTTCCCACACCTTCTGCTGCGTGCCCGTCCACATCTTGATCATGTCGTTTACTTGCTTCGACCAGTCCATTGGATCCTCCATTCAGCGTTATGCGCTGTCTTCCCATCGTTGCACCGCACATCTCATGCGGGTCTGTTGTCAGGGTAGAATAGTAGGTTACAATGGAGTTACTAATGCGTTTCATTGCAACCATTTGACAGAAGGAACGCAAATCTCTACCATACTGTCAAATAGTACCGTTGCATCCCAAGAGTTCATGCTGCCGTTTTGGATTCCCGGTAGCGCGCCGACCATTACCATGAGATACCAGGGAGGTCAATGATGACCACAATGGAGATTGCCACACTTCCCAACTTCGTGCATATTCGTGAAGTGGGGCCGCGTGATGGGTTGCAGAATGAGCCGGTCATTCTCAGCACAACTCAGAAGATAAAACTAATCGATCTGCTCGCTGCCACCGGGCTACGGGCAATTGAAGTGGGAGCTTTTGTGCGGCCTCAGAATGTTCCCCAGATGGCCGATACCGAAGCTGTATTTGCCGGTATCGAACGACGACCGGGGGTCGTATACAGTGCAATCGCACCAAATGTTGTCGGGGCGCGACGGGCAATTGCCGCTGGTGCAGATGTTGTTCAGGTATTTCTTAGCGCCAGCGAGAGCCATAATCGAAGCAATGTGAATATGAGTATCGAACAGTCGCTGATACAGGTGGCCGAGATGGCAACACTCGTCCACGCTGCGGGTAAGCCGTTCGATGCCGTTCTGTCGGTAGCGTTTGGCTGTCCATTTGAAGGCGATGTACCAATTGAGCGGGTCATGGATCTGTGCCAGCGGTTGCTCGATCTGGGAGCCGAGCAGTTAACGTTGGGCGACACCACCGGAATGGCACATCCACTCCTGGTACAAGCAGTGGTGCGCGCCTTTCGCGAACGCTTTCCACGCCAGCCGTTACGTCTGCATCTGCACAGTGCGCGTGGCGCCGGACTGGCTAATCTACTGGCCGCATTACAATTAGGTGTAGATATGTTCGATTCGAGCATCGGCGGTATCGGTGGTTGTCCGTTTGCCCCTGGCGCACCCGGCAATCTTTGCACGGAAGACGTGACCCATCTGCTCCACGAGATGGGGATTGCAACTGGGCTGAATTTGCCGGCCCTGATGGCAACCGCCCGTGAACTTGAGCGCATGTTAGGGCATGAGGTGCCGGGTCAGACCATCAAAGCCGGTATCTGCAAGCACTTGCGAGATCGGGGAGAAGGATAGGCAGCGGAGGAGATGTTGCTGCAATACAGAGGTGAACAACGTGGATCCGCGTGATCGAGTAGTCATTATTACCGGCGCTTCAAGTGGGATTGGTGCGGCGACGGCGCGTTGTTTTGCAGAGGCCGGTGCCCATCTGGTGCTGGCGGCTCGTTCGCACGAGGCGTTAGAGCAGGTAGCAGCCGGCTTGCCACGAGCAATAGCTGTGCCAACTGATGTCACCGATCCGGTAGCTTGTGCCCATCTGGTTGAACGTGCTGTTGAAGCGTTTGGACGAGTTGACATCTTGATCAATAACGCCGGAATCGGATTGACCGGCCCAATCACTCATCTGGCTCGCGCCGATCTCGAGCGGGTATTGGCGGTTGATCTGCTGGGGCCGATCTGGTTAATTCAGGCCACAGTACCACTGATGCGTACTGCCGGTCGCGGTCAGATTATTAACGTTTCTTCAGTACTAGCAGCACAGCCATTACCTTTTCTGGGTGGTTATGCAGCGGCCAAAGCTGCACTTGAACAGATCAGTAACGCGCTCCGGATCGAGCTACACGGAAGCGGTATCACCGTTACGGTAGTACGTCCTGGTACTACCCGCACTGCGTTTAATCAGCGAAGGCTAGGACATGGCCGTGAACGACGACGAATTGCACCGCCTGGAGTACCACCAGAAGCAGTGGCGCGCACCATTCTCCGTGCTGCCCGCACTGAGCCACGAATGGTATATGTGAGCTGGAGTGATCGCCTGGCATTGTGGATTAGTCGGATGGTTCCGGGCTTGATCGATTCCATACTAGCCCGTGCGTTTGTTTGGGAAGAGCATTCGGTTCAGCATTGAGGGTATTTCGAGGAAATAACCGTGAATACACCGTCTGTGTTGTTGCGCCAACCGGCTCTCGATCCTGATGGTCAACAGCTTGCCTTCATCGCCGCTGGAGATGTCTGGCTGGTCTCAATCGAAGGTGGAATTGCCGAACGTCTGACCGCTCATCCAGCACGCCATTACCAGCCGCGCTTCAGTCCTGACGGGCAGCATCTGCTGTTTGGGGCCGGACGTGATGGTGCCGGTGATCTTTACGTCCTTGATCTGGCAGGTGGCGCACCGCAACAGCTTACCTTCCAGGATGAACCGTGCTACCCGCAGGACTGGGCAAGTGACGGTGAAGCAGTCTATTTCACCAGTGATATTGAACAGATGGGGTATGGCATCTATCGTGTTGGTATATCTGGTGGGACACCGGCACCAATCTATCTTGAACCATACGAACAGCTCGATCAGGTCGCTGTCGCGCCAGATGGGCAGCAACTGGCATTTGTAAACGTGCGTGAACGCTGGTGGCGACGTGGTCCACACCCCTTTTCGCCCAATGAAGTCTGGTTAGGCCCAGCCTATCCCGACTATCGAGCGCTCTGTCAATATGCGGGTCCTTACGGTCAGAGGTTTCGCTATGCCGGCAAACTGGGGTGGCCGCTGTGGGCGCCCGATGGACAGGGATTGTATATTGTCTGCGATTATGACGGGCACGAGAATCTCTGGTATCTTCCGTTTGGCGAAGGTGAGCCACGTCAGATTACCTGCTTTCGTGATGGCAGATTGTTTTTCCCAACCATTGCCCGCCGGAACGGTGCCATTGTTTGCGAACGAGGTGACGGGCAATTGTGGCGTATTGATCCGTCGAGCGGTGAAGCAGCGCCTATTCCTATCCGGGTACGGATCGATAGCAAACGTACTCCGGTGCGGATCGAGCGCTGGACGAGTGGCTACAGCGAAGTCCATCTCAGCCCTGATGGTAAGAAGCTGGCCTTTGTCGCCCGTGGTGATGTCTTTGCCGATTTTGCCGATAAGGAGACGGATCGCGATCTACGGCAGGGACCGGCTTTTCGCATTACCAACACGCCAGCCCGCGAGCGGAGCGTTGCCTGGACACCCGACTCACAGCGCTTAATTTACCTTTCTGACCGTCACGGTGAAGTTGAACTGTTTCGCTACGACTTCAGCAGCGGTCAGGAATGGCAACTTACCCACGATGGCCGACCGAAAATGTTACCGCGAATTGCGCCTGACGGGAAGGCCATTGCGTACATCCGCGATCAGATGGTCATTGAGGTCATCGATATTGAGGGCAAGTCACCACGTGAGGTATGTCGAGCAAGGTTTGCCGTGGCCGCCGATCTCTGTTGGTCACCTGATTCACAATATCTAGCCTTCGTCGCGCAAGATAGCCGCCTCTTCAGCAATGTCTATGTAGTGCCGGCAAGCGGTGGCGAGCCACGTCAGATCACCTTTCTCAGTAACCTGGAAGGCGGGAATCTGTGTTGGGCGCCAGATGGTAGCTTCATCATCTTCACTACCGAACAGTATCGTTTAGAAGCTCAGATCGCTCGTGTCGATCTCCGTCCTCCACAACCGGTTTTTCGCGAAACGGCTTTTGAACAGTTGTTTGTGAAAAAGGAGGAGCAACCGGCCAAAACCGATGATCAATCTGCCACCAATGCCAGAGCACTCGAACCGCCAAACACATCTATCGTCTTTGAAGGGATTGATCGTCGTCTGCGCCTGCTCACACCACCACAAATGAACGCGATGGCGGGAGCCATCAGTCCCGATGGGAAAGACCTGTTATTTCTGGCGTCAGTAGCCGGCAAGGTCGATGTCTGGACCCTCCCCCTCGATGAGCCTCGAGCCAATCAGCCGCCACGCCAGTTGACTGCCAGCGACACGCGCAAGGGATTTCTACAATTTGCCCCTGATGGTCGTAGCTTCTACTATCTTGAAGACGGGCAGGTAGTGGTGCGTCGCTTCCCCGGCGGGAATGAACCAAACCGGCTCTCATTACGGGCTGAAGTAGAGGTTGATTTTCATCGCGAAAAAGAACAAATCTTTATCGAGGCCTGGCGCGAACTCCGCGATAGCTTCTACGATCCGACATTCCGTGGTCAAGACTGGTATGCGGTTCGTGAGCGCTTTTCCCCCCTGATTGGCGCGGTACACACGACCGGAGAATTACATACGCTGATCAACCTGATGGTTGGTGAACTACGGACTTCACACCTGGGCAGTGGCTTCTACGGTGGTGAGAGTGATGATGGCTTTATCGGTATTCTGTTTGCCGCCGAACCACTGCTGCGTGAAGGTAGGCTTATCGTTGAGCGTATCTTACCCGACGGCCCGGCAGCCCTGGCGTCTGCACCACCGCAACCCGGTGAAGAGCTAATTGCGATTGATGGCACACACCTGAATGGTTCCATTTCTATCCATAAGCTCCTCTTGCGCAGTGCCGGTCGGCGGGTACGAATCAGATTGCGTGCAAATGACGGCAACGAACGTGAAATCGTTGTTCGTGCGATCGGTCAAACTGCATACCAGGAATTGCGTTACCGCGATTGGGTGTTAACCAACGAGCAGTACGTCCATCGGCTCAGTAAAGGACAGATCGGCTACGTCCATATTGCTGAGATGAGCTATCGCGCCTATCAGCAATTTTTGGTCGATCTCGACGCTGAAACGCACAGCAAGGCTGGTGTCATCATTGACGTGCGGTACAATACAGGTGGGCATACAGCGACGTTCATTCTCGATGTGCTGATGCGACGTTCGGCACTGCGTAGCGGTTTTCGCGATCTTGGCACGACTGACGCCAGTCATCTGGCAGGTAATCGCGTGCTTGACCGACCAACTGTACTAGTGACGAACGAACGTTCGACAAGCAACACCGAGATGTTGAGCGAGAGTTACCGACGGCTGAAGCTCGGTAAAGTAGTAGGCCGCCCAACTGCTGGTGCAGTCATCTGGACGTATGAGATTCAGTTGCTCGATGGCGCATGGCTAAGCCTGCCTCGATTATATGTGGTTACGCCGGAGGGTGAAGACTTAGAGGGACGAGGACGACCGGTTGATGTTGATGTTGCTCGGCCACTGGGTGAATGGGCCACAGGACGCGATAGTCAGCTCGAAGCAGCAATCACCACCTTGCTCAAAATCGTTCGGCGAAGACGCTCGTGAAGTGGCGCTTGAACGGTAATGAGCGCCGGGCTAAAAATGACCGTATGTCGTACATCGTTATACGCCGACAACAGTATAATAAGAGCTGTGCATTGCAGAGAAACCTGACCGGCCAACCGCTTACAAGCGCTGTGCGTCTTCACGTCGCTATCGCGGGTCGGGTTACGCGATAGCGATACTTGTGCAGAAAAGTGAGGTTGAAGATGTCGACCCTCGCACCGCTCCGCTTCTCAGTCTGTCTCGATATGATCTTCACCGATCGCCCGTTTGAGCAGCGCCTCGAACATATTGCCGATCTGGGCTTCCGCGCCTACGAATTCTGGACGCGGCGGGGCAAGGATATGAATATCACGATTGCCCTGCAAACGGCATTACGCTTGCACTGTGTAGCCATCTTTGGTAGTGAAGCCTCACCGAATGATCCCGATCAGCGCGCCCTCTTTCGTGAAGAAGTGACGCGCAGCGCTGCCCTGGCAGTTGATCTCGCCTGCGATAATATCATCGTACACGGTGGCATCAGTCGTGCAGACCTGGATTATGCCAGCCAACGGGCATGTCTGATCGATGCGCTACACGAGGCTGCCGAAACAGCGGCTGATGCCGGTTTAAACTTGCTGCTCGAACCGCGTAACCCACTCGACCATCCGAGGAGTTTTCTCTGGTCATCTGATGAGGGGTTCGCGATTATTCGTGAGCTTGGGAAACCGCACGTTAAGTTGTTATTCGACTGCTACCATCAGCAGATCAGTGAAGGCAATCTGACCCGTCGCATTCTCGCAAACCTCGATCTTATCGGTCACATCCATGTGGCCGATGTTCCAGGACGGCACGAGCCTGGTACTGGCGAGATCAACTACGAGCACATTTTCGGGATTCTCCGTGAACACGCTTACAGTGGCTATGTTGGCCTTGAATATACGCCACGAATCGATTCCGCTGCCAGTTTACGTGCAGTACGGATGTTGAGCCAGTGAAGAACGGTGATGATCGATTGCGTTGGGTAAGAATGGGGCGAAGACCAAATCTACGCACCACGGCGCAAGTTTTGTCTGTCCTTGCACATCACCACGAAAGGGGCAGCAGCCAATTGCACGCCAACCGGCAATCGCAACAATAAAAACACGCCGACAATCCAATGTATAATAGCAGTGCACATACCACTCGTGATTGAAATGCTATGGTGTTCCATGACCACGTTGCTCGATGAATTAACTGCGCTCGAACAAGAAGCCCTTACCGCACTTGAAGCCGTTAGCGATGTCACTGCGCTCACCGAATGGAAGAGCCGTTTTATCGGAAAGCAGGGTCGTCTTTCCCGCCTGAGTCGCGGCCTCGGTGCCCTACCGGCAGACGAACGACCACTGGTAGGACAGCGGGTAAATGCCTTACGTGAACAGCTCGAAACCGCATTTGCGGCTGCCAAAGAGCGGCTGGAGGCCCAGGCCATTGCCGCCGAGCTGGCCGCAGAGCGGATTGACGTGACAATGCCCGGTCGTCGTCCTGCGGTTGGCTATGTTCATCTCACCAACCAGATTCTGCGTCAGGTTCAGCACATCTTTGCCGAGATGGGTTTTCAAGTCTGGGAAAGCCCTGAAGTTGAATATGACGCTTTCAATTTTAGCCTGCTCAATTTCCCCGACGATCATCCCGCACGCGACATGCAAGACACCTTTTACATTGAAATGCCAGCAGGCGCGCCTTCAGTGCTCTTACGAACCCATACCTCGCCCGGACAAATCCACGCGATGCGGCGCAATGCCCCTCACCCGTTACGGGTCCTGATTCCCGGTAAGGTCTACCGTAACGAACAGGTAACGGTGCGGAGTGAGATGATGTTCCATCAATTTGAGTTCTTAGCGGTTGGTCGCAACGTCACGATGGCTGATCTGAAGGGGACACTGAGCTTTTTCGCCGAGCGTATGTTCGGGCCAGGCACCCAGGTGCGCCTGCGTCCCAGCTTCTTCCCCTTCACCGAACCCAGTGCCGAGATGGATGTTACCTGCTTCCTCTGCGGCGGAAAGGGTTGTCGCATCTGCAAGTACGCTGGCTGGCTTGAAATCGGTGGTTGTGGAATGGTCCATCCGAATGTGTTACGCAATGGCGGTTATGATCCGGCAGAATTTAGCGGTTTCGCTGGCGGATTTGGTCCTGAACGGGTCGCAATGCTCAAATACGGTATCGATGACATTCGCTGGTTCTACAGCGGTGACCAACGCTTTGTCGAGCAGTTTGGATAATCTATGCGCCGTGATGAATTGAATCGAGCAATTCACGATCTCTACCGTGCCGAACACGAGGCACTCGGTGAACGTGGTGGCTATGAACTGCTTGATGAAGCGCGCCGGTGGGATTTGACTTCCGTCTTAACCAGTGGCGGAGTTATTGTTTTTCCCCATGCTGGTGTTGCCGATTGCGGTCATCAGATAGCAGCGGCCGTCCATGCCTGCCTCGATAGTGGCGCCGATCGCGTACTTGTGATCAGTGTGCTACACGCCTGGAATGATGAAATGGAGCAGGCACGCCGTCGAGTCGCGGCTAGTGGCTCACCTTCAGCCGAGCGCTATTGGGGCATTCAGGGGCCGGGTCTCGACCGGGGGAATGAATGGCAGCTTGATCACGCGCTCTACAGTTTTCGCTTCTTTTGGCAGCTTGAAACACGCCGTCGCGGCATCCGTGGCCCACAAGTGATAGAGCGCTACCCCTACCTGGCCGGCGGTCATCCTGAGTCGCTACCCGGCATCGAAGAGCTGGTAGAACTGGCTCGCGATGCAGTCATCGTTTCAACTGCCGATCCGTTTCATCACGGCATCGGCTACGGCGATCCGCCTGAACAGTCACTGGCTCCAGATGAAGGTGGCCTCGAACTGGCGCGACGCACTATTGAAGAGGGAATTTCCCTTTTAGCAGCCGGTGATTATTGGGGCTACAATCAACATTGTGTGCGGGCTAAAAGTGATGCACGAGATGCAGGTCAAGTGTTCCGTTTCTTACGAGGGCCGCTTCAGGGTGAAATTCTCGATCTGGTCGCGAGCGACGCGACAACACTGTACCAAACCCCACCACCGACATGGGTAGCTGCACCACTTGTGTGCTGGACGAGAGTAATTCCATGAATCGACATCGCTTGTGGCTGTACACTGTCCTCTTTGCCGGTGTACTGATCGCCTCAACTGCATCAATCCTGATCCGCTATGCCCAGGGTGCCGGTATGTCGTCATTGAGTATCGCTGCCGGAAGACTGGGTTTAGCGGCGCTGATCCTGACTCCGCTGGCGCTCAGCCGATCCAGCAACGAAATACGTCGACTCGCCCGTCGCGATGTTCTCTTCGGCATGGGAGCCGGCGTGTTTCTTGCCCTTCACTTCGCCAGTTGGATTAGCTCACTTGAGTATACCTCGGTTGCCAGCAGTGCGGCGCTTGTTTCTACGAACCCGCTCTGGGTCGGGTTGGCTTCATTCTTCCTCTTCCGTGAACGATTACACTGGACGACTCTGATCGGCATTGCGCTGACCTTAGTAGGAACGATCGTGATTAGTATCAGTGATAGCACCAACACCACGCAGAGCAATCCGTTGCTTGGCAACACGCTGGCCTTGATCGGCGCGGTTACCGCCAGCGGCTATCTGCTTATCGGTCGTAACTTGCGCCAACGACTCTCGGTATTAGCGTACATCTGGCTCGTCTACACCAGCGCAGCAGTGGTACTGGTGGTATGGGCTATCGTCAGTGGTCAGCAATTCTTTGGTTTTGCACCTTACGTGTACCTGATTGTCCTCGGTCTGGCGGTTGGCCCCCAACTCCTTGGTCATACCGCCTTCAACTATGCGCTCAGCGGCTTATCGGCCACTTACGTAGCAGTGGCAATTCTCGGTGAGCCAATCGGCTCATCCCTGCTCGCCTTCATCCTCTTCCGTGAAACTGTCGCACTGTTGCAGCTCGTTGGGATTATTCTCTTGCTCACCGGTATTGCCGTGGCCTCAATTGCTGAACAACAACCAACCAGCGAGGGGCAACCCGCCCGGCAGTCTGCCGACTGATCACGGTGTGAGGACGCGCCGCTGTGCACGACTGTACTCTGTCGCACCGCCCGCAATGCGATTACAACAGCACGTTCGGATTGATGACGCACCGCTACCTGTGCACGACTGTACTCTGTCGCACCCTTATCCTAGAGCATGATCAAAAACTCGCATTTCTCACAGGGCTCGTACTGTGACCATGCAACCATTGTGTGGAAGGTTACCACTATTCTTTCGCTCCCGGTTGCACCCTCCCCCTTCCTCTCCCGCAGTGCGGGAGAGGAAGGGGGCCGGGGGGTAGGTGAGGGGGGCCGTTCCCCGCACCATTCTAGAGATGCCATAAAGCCCAGGTTTTCGACCATGCTCTGAGATCATGAAGCGTATAATCCACGATACACACCGTAGAACGCATAGACCGCCCACACATAATGGCGTGTTTCGCTAAAATCAATTGTTTCGACAAACCGATCCGGGTCGGCAACAAGATTGCCACCAGCCCAGCGCTGCGCATTCCCTAAACCGCCATTGTATGCAGCCAGCGCACCGTGCAGACTGCCGCTCATGTCACCGATTCGCCGCCCAAGGTAGAAGGCGCCAAAGCGAATGCTGAGGTATGGTCGGTAGAGATCATCGAGATTGAACTCACTGATACCGAGATTCTGAGCAATGCCGCGACCGGTATCAGGCATGACCTGCGTCAACCCACGTGCACCTACCCATGATGTTGCTGTCGGGTTAAACAGGCTCTCTTGGCGGATGAGCGCGTACAGGAGCAGTGGATCGACGCCGAAACGGCTGGCCTCTCGTTGGACAATGGCCGCATACGGGGTGGGAAAACGGAGTCGTTGCAGGGCGAGTGGGAGAGGACCAGCCTCCGCAGGAGCCAGTCTGGCAATGCGTTCAGCGGCTAGCAACGCCGGATAGATCATCTTTTCCTGATAGGCATAGCGGGCCAGCTCCAACAGACTGATAGGTGTTTCGCCTGCCCGCCGCAGACCATCGAGCCATTCGCCCTGTGCTTCGCTGTACAATCCCACTTCACGCAATAGCCGTGCCCGTTCGGCCACACCGGCTAGCATCGGATCGGCTTCATCGTCTGACCAGTGCTGTATCCAGGCGATAGCTGCACTCCAGTCATCATCGCTGATCGGTGAATCGATGGGTATCGTACCCACCGGTACTGCGTTCAGCTCTTCCGCCGCACGCGCCGCGTAGTAGCTCTCCGGAGCTGCCTGCAACACCTGTTGAAAGAGAGTAGTTGCTCCTTCTTCTCCCAGTTGTTGGGCTACCCGACCGGCCCAGAAAGCACCTAACGCCTGACCGATCCCCTGTCCTCGTTCAGCCAGCATACGCCACAGATCACCAGCACCAGCAAGATCGCCGTTGTCGAAGCGCTGCAAAGCGACCCGATGTAACGCTGCAATGCCAAGGCTAGTCGTTGGATACTGCTGACCTAATGTGAGACGAATTGTCGTAGCGGCTGTGCTTTCTCCTAGCCGGTCGTACAACTGAGCAGCCCGGTCAAGAGCAACCGGCGCCCGCGGATCGCTTGGTTGCTCGGCGGCATATTGCTGGTAGAGAGCGGCTGCTTCTGCCACTGCACCGCTTTGACCATAGGTTTGAATCCAGTCTAGCGCCGCCTGACGACCAGTATCGCTATCCGGTGCCTGGTCACGGGCTGCGGCCAGATCGCTCAGGGCGCCATTGAAATCACCCAGTGCCCGCCGGGCCAGCCCAAGTTGACGGAGCGCTTCAGCCGGATTTTGCGCGTTTGCGATGGCCAGATCGAGCATGGCAATTACATCATTCCATCGCTCTACAGAACGGTACGCCTGAGCAGCAGCGAAGGGATCGAGCAACATATCACCAGTTGCCCGAAGTGCATCGACTACCGCTACCGTCTCTGGGCCGGCAAAAGCAGCTAGCGCCTCACGGCGAAGCGCATTGGCTCTGGTCACATCACCGGCGGCAGCATACAGATCGGCAGCTCGCACGAGAATGCGTGCCCGGTAATCAGACTGGCTGGCGAAGGAGAGGATTGCCTGTGCATACATGAGAGCCGTCTCTGATCGACCCTGATCGATAGCCAGCGCCATTGCCTGTTCGTAAGCGGCAGCCCGCTGCCCGGCAGCCAGCTCACCGTCTGCCGCTCGTACATAGCTTGCTTCGGCTTCAACAAGCCGATTCAATACTTTCAACTGCGCGGCCGCACGGATTGCCGCATACGGTGCCAGTGGTGTGTTCAACGCTTCGTATTGAGCATAGGTCGCAACTGCCGCCTCGTGCATCCCGGCAGCCTCGTGGGCACGCGCCGTTAGAAACAGGGCTGGTGCATACGTCGGCGTGGCTGGGTTTTGTAACAATGGTCGTAACACTTCCACGGTCGATGTCCAGCGGCCTCGATCAGCAAATGAACGGGCCAGGAGCAAACGAGCAGTATTCGTTTCAGGTGCACCTGGAAAGAGTTGTACCACCTGACTCAGCAGGTTCGCAGCCGTCTCGTCATCACCGATTTCAACCGCAGCCAACGCATCTTGCAGCAAGGCAGTGGCTGTTACCGGTGTAGGGATCGGTGTCGCTGGCAGGGCGGCGGGCGTGGCAGTGGGTGATGATTGGGCTGTTGGCGCAACGCAAGCCACAAGCATGGAACAGAACCAGCAGATTACCAACAATTCGGTAACACGACGACAGGATCGTATCAGTGCCATACCTCTTTCCTTCTGTCTGAAAGCAGTATAGCACGTTGGTCCAGTCTCCGACGGTTTCACCGCAGAGGGTGTAAGAGGAGTGAGAACGAGAGGTGGAGGAAGGTTCCCAACCCCGGCGTGTGCGAATGCGATTATAGATGGAGGCCACCTGCTGACCTCTTGCCGTTATTCCGCCAGCAAGGCCCTGACCACCCGATCCCACGTAATGTCACCGACTAGAGGCTTTCCGGCAGCACCCAGCCGCGCCGCAGTTGCTGGATCGCTGGCTAGCAGGTCAAGATGAGCGGCTATCGCTACCGGATCGGGCAGGGAAATAAGGCCATTTTCGTTATGGCGTACAAACTCTAACACACCGCCTGCATCGTCGGTTGTAATCACCGGACGACTGGCGCCAAACGCCTCGACCGTCGCAAAGCCATAGTCTTCATCAACCGGTGCGTAGTACACGGCACGGGCATGCGCGTAAAGGTCGATCAATTCATCATCAGATACGAAACCACGGAAGCAGACTCGTTCACCTAGCCCGTAGTCGGCAGCAAGACGTTGCAGGCGTTCACGGTCGGGGCCAGTACCAACAATGATGGCCCGTACTGCTGTGGAAGTGTGCGTCAGTGCAGCTAAGAGCAGGTCAATGCGTTTGGCTCGATCAAGGCGAGCGGGCGAAAGAATGTAATCGTCATACGACCCCGCCCACAAACGTCCGGCGTAGCGGCTCGGCGGGTAGAGTGGTGTGCTACTCAGACCGTTAAAACGTTCGAGCCGCCGACTCACATTGCGCGAGATCGTATAGCGAGCCCGACATTCACGCAAGGCGCGTTCATCAATCCGAAAGATTTGTTCACGAATAGCGCGATGGGATGGCGAACCATCAAAATCGCTCAACGGCGTACCGTACCAGTCGTAGGCCTGCCGATGCTGGTGTACCAGCCAGAGCACTTTGCGCGGATGGCGGATCAGGTACGAAGGGAACTTCGTGGCGATCACCAGATCCACCGCTTCGCCATTGACATGGCTGACATCGATCAAGCGCCAGGCAAGTGCACTATCGATGATACGTTCAACCGGATGCCACTGAAAGGGAAGAGCAACGACATCAACGGTATGTCCACGCTGCCGCAATTCGTCGCGCAGACTTTCAACCAGATATTCGGCGCCACCCCGTACAAACGGTACCTGTGTTGCACAAATGAGAATACGACTCATGATAAGGGGGGAGATTGCTGCATTTGTGCACGCAAAGCGGCCAATTCGGCGCGCAAAGCCGCATTCTCGGCTACCAGCAGGCGAATGGCACGGGTGGCCGTATCGTTAAAGGCGTTCTGTTGCTCAACAATCGGGTTAATATACCAGCGTAAATAGCGCCGCACGACCTTGTTCACAAAGGCTACGACCTGCTCAAACACATTGCGACCTTCGAGTGGCCAATGTGCACTAACCACTCGCGTATATTCCAGCTCTTCAACCACCCGCTGCAATTCACGCTCAGCCGGTGTTGGTTCGGCAGTCGGCAATGCCGCACGTCGGGCACGAACTTCATCCCGCAACGCAGCGAGCGTAGCGGCGACATCAATCTCGGTACTCATGAAACACCCACACTGGCCCGTTTGAGCAATTCATTCAGACGTTGACCCCGCACCTGGGCAATGTCATCTTGATACTTCAAGATGGCGCCTAGTGTATCCTCCACTGCCTGCGGTGTCAACTCAGTTTGGTCAAGCGCAACTAGCGCCGTCACCCAATCGAGCGTCTCGGCCACACCTGGCAGTTTGTAGAGATCCATGCGTCGCAGCTCCTGGACGACCAATACCACCTGGCGCGCCAACCGCTCACTGGCGCCGGGAACCCGCGCCTTGACGATCTGAATCTCTTTATCCAGAGTCGGATAATCCACCCAGTAGAAGAGACAGCGACGCTTCAACGCATCGTGCACTTCGCGTGTACGGTTCGAGGTAATGATCACGGTCGGCGGCACCTCGGCCCGAATAGTTCCGATTTCTGGGATCGAGATTTGCCAGTCGGAAAGCAATTCTAGCAAGAAGGCCTCAAACTCTTCGTCGGCACGGTCGAGTTCATCAATCAGCAAAATTGGCGGTTGATCGCCGCGTGCCTCAATTGCCTGGAGCAGTGGACGCTTGATCAAAAACTCTGGGCCAAAAATACTCTGCTGGGCAGCGGTATTTTGCGCCGCTCCCTGCGCTTCTAACAGTCGAATCTGAAGCATCTGCCGGGCATAATTCCACTCATAAATGGTCGTATTGACGTCAAGCCCTTCGTAGCATTGCAAACGGATCAACTCGCGTCCCTGCATACGAGCCAGGGTCTTGGCAATCTCGGTTTTACCAACACCGGCTTCACCTTCGAGCAAAAGCGGTTTATTAAGCTTCAGGGCAAGAAAGATCGCGGTCGTTAAGGCACGGTCGGCAATATAGGCATGGGCTGCCAGTGCCGCTTGCAGTTCGTCAATCGACTGAAAAGAGGTATACGTCATAATCAAGCGCTCCACGGCATTATTGTTTCTATTTCATTGTACACCGACTCATCAATCCCGTGCTCAAAGGTCTTCAAGAGCGCCCTGCAACCTTTCATCGGTATTGGCGAGCAATCACATGGGGCGATACCCCGATCAGATATTGCCACCACAACCAGAAATCGTGCAGCAGTTGACGCACAATGCCATTCGTGCGGAAGCGACGCGCCGAGGTAACAACTTGCGCCGGTACAACATAAATGGGTGTTACCGCCCGTGCCCGACGAAAGAGTTCCACATCTTCAAAGAGTGGCCAGTCAGGAAACCCACCCAACGCGGTGAAGAGTTCGCGGCGGATCACCATACACTGATCGCCATAACTGGTGAGCAGCGAGTCAAACCACATGAACCGAGCGACCAGCGCCAGCAAGCAGTTGTTGTCGTCGAACGAAAGCCGAAATTTCGCAATCTGCACGTGTGGATCGGCAAATATGTGTGTAAGGAGCGTGAATGCCTGTGCCGGTAATCGGGTATCGGCATGCAAAAAAACGAAGATGTCACCGCTCGCAACAGCAGCTCCGGCATTAAGCTGTACACCACGTCCACGTGGTGCTGCGACGACCCGCGCTCCGCTTGCCTGCGCTAAGGCTGGCGTCTGATCTCGGCTACCACCATCGGCCACAATCACCTCAACGTCTGGATCGAGCTGACGTACCGCCTGGATACATGTGGTGATCTGATCAGCTTCGTTAAGCGTTGGAATAATTACACTATATCTGGTCATTGTCCCCCTCCACGACAACACTCAGCGCCGACACAGCAGAAAGATATATTCGTGCTTGAAGACATAGAAACCGCCTGCTAGTGCCCGATAGCGCCAGAGTTCCGCGCTCCCCCGCTTCCCCAGAGTGCTGGTAAAGTTCTTAACAATAATACTCTTCAGCCGAAAACCGCATGCCTTAATCGCTTCCATCGCGTAAAAGCCGAGTGGATACCATTCCCCATGGCGGTAGATGTCACCAATCACTAACACTAGATAGCGCTCATGGTCAAGGACAGTGGCTACCCGCCTGGTCAAAGTTACCAATCGCTCGAGAAACTCTTCGATACTCGGTGCATTTGACAAATCGCGCGGGTCATCGCTAAAGCGAATAATGTCGTAGTACGGTGGATGCAGGAAGACCAGTTGCACACTCCGCGCCCCGTGGCGTGCGAGCAGATCGGCAAAATCAACGGTCAGGCTATCGCCCTGTTCGATGGCTGCAACTGTCCCGTGTGGAGCTGGCTCGGCAGCCAGCAATTCCTGCACATGCTGCACCATCGCCGGTTGCAATTCTACCCCCAATGCATGGCGACCGAGCCGCCGTGCTTCGATCAACGTTGTTCCTGATCCGGCAAATGGATCGAGGACCCATTCACCAGGTCGGGTGTAGCGCCGGATAAATTGATGAGGAATCTGAGGCACGAAATTGCCCCAGTAATCGGCACGATGCACTCCAGAGCTATCACGACGCTCGATCAGCCAGAGGCTATCGGTCAGAATGTCATCATATTCTTTCCAGCGATGTAAATCGATGTCACTGGCTGGTGCAAAGCGCGGGCCATCGAGCGCACGTTGCAAGCGTTGGACATAATACCGTGCCCGCTCTAATGTTTGTGCCGTAGCAACCTGATCCAGCTCGGCCAGCAGCACCTCGGGTAAAAAGAGAACTGCCTGGCCATCAGGGGCATGGAGTGGATCGTTCGGATCGGCGAGCCGCTGACGAACGGTTGTCAGCCTGGCACGTAATTCAAGCAGATTTGACGCATCGAGAAGGAATGCTATCGCTGCTGTCAGCGCCGCCCGGTTGAGCTGCCATTGTGGCGAATCGGCATAAAACGGCGACTGAGCCGAAGGCGAACGTCCTGTCATGAACAGTATTCCTATCAGACATAGCTTTTGTTGTAGGTAGTGTATCACAAAATGAGGCATATCTGCCACTTCCCGCTTACTTGCTGAGGGGGCACAGGCGCTCTCGTTTACTGCCCAATTGGGTACCCCCAGAAGAAATACTCTGTGTCCTCTGTGCTCTCCGTGGTGACATATCCACGTCACGGCAATTCCAGGGATTGGCGTGGGGCAATGATATGTTATAATATAAACTGGTAAAGCTAAATATGCGAAGGTAAGCGTGTGACAGCCGAAAATACACTATTTGCAATTGCACAAGAAGTGCAGAGCTGCACCGCATGTAATTTGCATAAAGGACGCACCCGTGCAGTGCCCGGTGAAGGGCCAGCCAATGCACGGATTATGTTGATCGGTGAAGGACCCGGATACCACGAAGACCGGCAGGGTCGGCCGTTTGTTGGTCCCTCCGGCCAATTCCTGACCGATCTGTTGGCGATGGCTGGGTTGCGGCGCGATGAAGTATATATTGCGAACGTTGTGAAGTGTCGTCCGCCGCAGAATCGTGATCCCGAACCAGACGAAATTGCGACATGTACTAAATTATTTTTGATGCGCCAGATTGCGGCCATTGATCCGGCAGTGATTGTGACGCTGGGCCGCTTTTCGATGGGCCTGTTTCTACCTGGTGAGCGGATTTCGCGCATCCACGGTCAACCACGTCTTGTCAACGGCAGACTGATCGTGCCAATGATCCATCCGGCTGCTGCGCTCCACCAGCCCCAAAACCGGCCATTGTTGGAAGCCGATTTTCGTCGTCTGCCTGAGATTCTGGCCGAAGCCGAACGTCTCCATAAGCAGGCTTCGTTCCTCTCTCCCCAGGCCGACGAGCCGCCCGAGCAGCTCCGTCTCTTCTGAGCATTGGCCGCAAGTCGCTTGTGTGCGACGAAGCGATGTCACAGTGTTACCGCCTTTCGCCGATTGGACGGCGAGACAATTTGTTGATGATTATTGTGGCAATGATCCTTTGGGTTTTCGCAGTGTGGAGCATTGCCAGCACACTACGATTGCGTCTGCATCCCGCGGTTTTCTGGTTCGATCTGCAACAGGTATTCACCCAGCCACCCGCGATTGAACAGGCTGTGCCAGCATTGCTGATGCTGGTATTGATCGTTGCTACACCACTGCTGCTCTGGAACTTGATCGCCGAATGGGATGCAACCTTTCGTTTAACCAACGAGGGCCTGGAGTATCAGACGCTGGGATTTCGCTTGTGCTATCACTGGCATAATATTCTCGCTATTCAACCACAACCGGTCGCAGCCGATGAAGCGGTTGTGATTGTGTGTCGGTATGATCCGGTAGATACGTTAAAAAATCCGCTTCACCGCTGGCTTCACCGACAGATGCATGGCCGGCAACGATTGCTGATTGGGCCGGGGATAGAACGGCGTGCAGAATTGTTGCAAGCAATTGAACAGGCAATGGTCACTGCCCAATCCTCGGCAACCACAGCAACCACCGGTATACCGTTAGGGTAGCAATTCGGATGGGCATGTCAGGGTCATGCAGGCCCTGTAAACATACGGCAATGCAACAGCGCATGCGCTATGCGCTACCTGAGTGAAACAAACAGAACAGAAAGGAGTAGGGGGTCGTGTTCAACCGACCCTGGTAGGAACCTATGGCCAAACAACGTCTCCGTGTGATTCCACTCGGTGGCGCCGGAGAAGTCGGCCGGAACATGTGGGTGGTTGAGTATGGCGATGACATCGTCATTCTCGACTGCGGTGTCATGTTTCCCGATGCCGACATGCTCGGCGTTGACCTCGTGTTGCCCGACATCACCTATTTACGCGAGAAGACTGACCACATTCGCGGGATTCTGATCACGCACGGTCACGAAGACCACATCGGCGCAGTACCACATCTGATCGCCGACCTGGGCTTTCCCCCCGTGTACGGCACCAGGTTGACCCTTGGGCTGCTCAGTAACCGATTGCGCGAACATCGTTTACAAGATAAGGTAAAAACCGTCTTAATTACGGAACGTGAACCGTTCCAGGTTGGTTGTTTCACCGTCGAGGCGTTTCATATCGCACACTCGATCCCCGATACGGTTGGCTTTGCAATCACGACACCGGCCGGTCTGCTTATCTATCTCACCGACTGGAAACTCGATCATACACCGGTTGATGGGCGCCCAACCGATCTGGAAAAGATTGCTGAACTTGGCAACCGAAAGCCTTTGGTCCTCATTACCGACTGTGTGCGCGTTGAGTCGAAAGGCTATACCCCCAGCGAAGCAACGGTCGGTGAAGCTTTTGATAACATCTTTGCCACCGCTCCTGGGCGCATTATTGTGGCAACGTTCGCCTCAAATATCAGTCGGGTGCAACAGGTGATCGACTCGGCGGAAGCGTATGGGCGTAAAGTAATGCTGGCCGGTCGTAGTATGGAAACCAATGCTCGTATTGCGTTCGAGCTAGGGTATCTGCGTGCCGATGAAAGCACGATGATCCGGCCTCATGAAATGGCAGCTTACGCCGATGAAGAGATCGCAATTGTGTGTACCGGTAGTCAGGGTGAGCCAATGTCGGCCCTCAACCGCATGGCCAACCGCGATTACCCGCATGTCAAGATTAAGCCCGGTGATACGGTGGTGTTATCGGCCACGCCGATTCCCGGCAATGAGGTAAGCGTTAATAAGGTCATCAATAACCTCTTCAAGCTCGGTGCTGAGGTGATCTACGGCCCTGAAGCCAGGGTTCACGTTTCCGGACACGCCGCCCAAGAGGAACTCAAACTGATCCTGGCCTTGCTCCGCCCCAGCTTTATTGTGCCGTTCCACGGGGACTACCGCCATCTGATGCTCTACCGCAAACTGGCAATGACGGTGGGTGCAGTCCCCAATAGTGAGCATGTTCTGCTGGCTGAAGGCGGATCGATCATGGAGTTTTCACCCGGCTTTGGCAAGATTACCGGTAAGGCGCCGGTCGGGTATATCTACGTTGATGGCACAACCGTTGGCGATGTTGGTAATGTGGTCGTCCGTGACCGCCAGTTACTGGCGAAAGATGGCATGTTGATCGTGGTGGTGAGCATCGATAGCGCGACCGGTCAACTCGTGGCCGGGCCAGACGTGGTCTCGCGCGGGTTTGTCTATATGCGCCAGAGTCAAGACCTGATTGAGGCGACAAAAGAGACGGTACGTGCTGCATTAACTAACAAAAACGGGGGTAATCCTTCGTTCGATGCGGCCTACATCAACCGCAAGATTCGCGACGTGGTCAGCGAATTCCTCTACCGCGAGACTCGTCGCCGTCCTATGGTGTTACCAATGGTCATGGAAGTGTAGCTGTCGTCGCCTGTGCAAGCCGTTGCGGTTTGCCACAACGGCTTGCACACCACGTTATGGATCGATCCGCGGTAAGACAATGCCTGTCTGTCCCTGATACTTCCCCTTCTTGTCGGCATACGAAATCTCGCATGGTTCATCGCTTTCCAGGAACAAGACCTGACCGATACCCTCGTTGGCGTAAATGCGTGCTGGCAGTGGCGTGGTGTTGCTGATCTCAATCGTGACATGCCCTTCCCATTCCGGTTCGAGCGGAGTCACGTTGATGATGATTCCACAACGCGCATACGACGATTTACCGATCACAATGCAACATACGCTCCGAGGGATCCGAAAGTATTCGAGCGATTGCGCCAACGCAAACGAGTTGGGCGGAATATCGACATAATCGGCCTGAATATCGACGAACGAACGCGGGTCAAATCGTTTGGGATCGACTAGAGCATTATAGACGTTGGTGAACACTTTGAAGTGGTTGGTGACCCGCATATCATACCCATACGAGGTCAAGCCATACGAGATGACTCCCCGGCGGACCTGATGATCGACAAACGGCTCAATCATCCCATGTTCCAAGGCCATCCGGCGGATCCAGCGATCAGATTTAACCGACATGGGTAACTCCTATTCTTGTTTCAACCTGCTATATACAATGGCTGCGGGATGCACTATCTACCGTTCACTATCATGATGAACGTGCGTACTACCCCGTTGGCTTCGCTTCCCTTTCCGTTTCTCACGATCCGACGGACGAAACCTGATAGATGTACGAGCAGCGCTGTGCCCCAACCGAATCTTCTTCTGCAACAGGGTATTCTGGATAGACACTTAGCCACTATCATTCACCATCGCCTGATAGACTGCCACATGGCGCCGGGCAATTGCTGCCTGTGTAAACTCAGCCAGGACCCGCTGCCTTCCACGCTGCGCCAACTCGGTACGCAACCTGTCATCATCCATCAATCGCAGCAGAGCGGTACGCAATGCAGCCAGATCACCCTCAGGGAAGACAATCCCAGCATCACCGATCACCTGTGGAATTTCACCACACGTCGAACCAACAACCGGGACACCACAGCTCATTGCTTCGATCAGTACCCGCCCAAACTGCTCTTTCCAGTTCGATTGTGTCCGCGATGGTAACACCAGTACATCAAGCTGGCGCATAACGTCTGGGACGGCGGTGCTGCTCACCGCTGGCTGTATGTCGATCCGCTCCCGAACCCCTATATCGGTTGCCAGTCGCAGCAAACGCGGTTGTTCACTCCCATCACCAACTAGCCGCAAACGGGCCTGCGCCGGTAAATCGGCCAGAACCCTCACCAGATCGGCTACCCCCTTTTCTGGAACCAGACGCCCGACGTAACCGATAGTGAAGGTATCTTGTTGACGAATGGCATCGGACGGAGCGAACAAGTTCGGATCAACCCCGAACTGGGGAATGACACTTAGCGGACCGCGATAGCCGTGCCGCCGCAAAATTGCTGCTGCCTCTTGATTACCGGCAATCGCATGTGATGCGTGACGCAAGTTGTACCGTTCAAACCAAGAGAATGGAGGGGGATAGCGGCGGTCGATGTTTGCCCAATTGTAGAAACAGCAACGTGCACCAATCGCCACACCTACTCGCATGGCCAGGAACGTAGCCAGATTAAAACTCTCTTCATCAATGTGAAACACCTGTGGACGTAACCGATTGAGCAGCGGACGTAGCCCCAGATAAAAGTGAATATGATGATGTCCATTCCAGACAATTGGCAGCGTCAGTAGGGTGTAACCGCTCGTGAAACGACGCTCAAGCGGTATCAATCCAACCCGTGGTTCACGCCAGCCGGTTGGCGCCAGCACGGTTAATTCTACGCCGAGCCGTGCAATCTCCTCCAACTTGCGCTGGTAGGCACCGGCAACCACGGCCTTTGAAAGCATCACAACACGCATACAATGCCTATGCTACGATGGTTATGTCGAAAGCGACTGCCAGACACAACCGGCAATCGTGCAGGCGCATTATAACCTGAGTATTGTATGTGTTTGTTCCGGTGCCTGAAAAAAGCGGGTTGGGAACCCGCCGCTCGTGAATCAAGTCGTTACTCATTCCGCCATCCCCCCGCTTGCGGGGAGATTGCGAGGGGAAGGGAGGACACCAGCAACGTGGACAGGATGATACTCGGTTTACACAAACAGGATTAGTATTAGAGGAAAGGCACAGTTCCTGAATGCCCAGCACCGTGACTTCTAGCAGCGCATTGGCAGAAACTCAATCAGACGGGGGTCTACTCGCTTACGTCAGGACACCAGCCAGAGCCTCGCAATCCCAGGTCACAGTGGTATGCGCTCTGATCAACCCGCTTGCAGTCTGCTAGAATGACAGCGATGAGCGATCTAGAGAGCAATGAACGTGTCACGTTCCCCCTAGGTGGTATCAAACGGATGCAAAAATCGTTGTACCTCCAGCCGATAACCGTCAGGATCGCGGGCAAAGAAATGATAAATCCGGTAACGTGGATTCTCGCGGGGCGGGCCATCAGTGGCTATCCCAACAGTAATCAGCCGCTGATAGATTGTATCAACATCCGCGCTGACAATCGTCAAGATCAAACGATCATCAGCAATCGGTGGCGCCAATTGTTGACATAACCCAAGATACCCACCCCGTGCCACTCGATAGATATGAATCCCGCCCTGATCAAGCACGAGCGGCAAACCGAGCGCAGTCCCATAACAGACTGCACTCGCCTGCAAGTTGGTTACCGGCACAAAGGTGATCGCCGCTGCGTAGGGAAACTCATCCATACCGTCGTGCAAACTCGCGCATAAAGTCGGCTAATACCCTGGCCGATTCAAGCGATACCGCATTGTAGAGCGATGCTCGTATCCCGCCAACCGAACGATGACCGGCCAGACCAACCATCCCGGCTTCCTGAGCTTCGGCCAGAAATTGCTTTTCCAACTCAGGGGTAGCAAGGCGGAAGGTTACATTCATCAGCGAACGCGCCGCTGGTACTGCATGGCCTCTGTAGAAACCATCACTATCATCAATCGCAGCATAGACGAGTGCAGCTTTCTGCGCATTGCGTTCGGCCATTGCCGATAGACCACCCTGATCCTTTATCCACTCCAACACCAGATTGACCATGTAGACAGCAAAAACCGGTGGTGTATTATAGAGCGAGTTGTTTTTAGCAAAGGTTGCATAGCGCATAATCACCGGCAAATCTTTGCGCCCTCGCTCGATCATGTCCTGGCGAATAACCACAACCGTCACCCCAGCCGGTCCTAGATTCTTTTGCGCACCGGCGTACATCAGTGCAAATCGGTTAGCGGTAAAGGGGCGCGAGAGAAAATCACTGCTCATATCGGCAATGAGCGGCACTGCACCAAAATCGGGAAGTTCCGCCGGCCATTGCACACCTTGAATCGTCTCATTTGTGGTCAGGTGCAGGTAAGCGACCTGCGAATCAGGCTCTGGGACGTCAGTCGGTAGACTGCGGTATCCATCAGACGATGTACTGGCCAGCAGATGAACCGTACCCAACCGTTGCGCCTCTTCGTAAGCTTTTTCGCCCCATGTACCGGTGATAATGTAAGCAGCAGTTGCACCTGCGGCGAGAAAGTTGAGCGGGATGAGCGCAAATTGCATCGACGCGCCACCCTGCATAAAGAGCACTCGATACTCGTCACCCAGGCCTAACAACGCTTTTAAATTAGCTTCGGCAGTAGCGTTAACCGCTTCGTACTCCTTACTCCGATGGCTTATCTCGAGGATCGACATGCCACAGCCGCGATAATCGGGCAATTCTGCCTGGACACGCGCAATTACTTCGGGCGGTAAGGCCGCCGGGCCGGGATTGAAGTTGTGGATCATTGGTTCCCCCTTTTCCCTTGCGAGCAGGCTTGCTGTGAAACATAGTATACTCGATATGGTAACGTCTTTCGCTAGCTAGAAGGAAGGAGTTCATGCAGATACTTGTCATCGGTGGTGGAGTAGCCGGCCTGGTATGCGCACGAACACTGCATCGCAAGGGATATGAGGTCACGTTGATCGAAGCCGACGATGGTCTAGGTGGGCGAGTACGCTCGGATCGGGTTGAGGGCTTCACCCTCGACCGCGGGTTTCAGGTACTTTTCACCGCGTACCCTGCGGCACAACGACAACTCGATTTCACTGCCCTTGATCTACGCGCCTTCGATCCAGGAGCTATTGTAGCCTGGCAAGGCCGACACTACATGCTCACCGATCCACTTCGTGACCGCGAGCCAGGTGCACTCCTTGCAGCAGTACTGGCGCCGGTTGTCCCCTTCAGTGATAAGCTACGCACCTTGCAAGTATCGCTGCGCATGCGGCGCCAGACGATAGATGAACTACTGGCCGGTCCTGACCGCACCACCAGTGATGAATTGCGGGCACTCGGCTTCAGTGATCAGATGATTGATCGCTTTTTCCGTCCTTTCTTTGGTGGCATTTTCCTTGACCGCTCGTTACAAACCAGTGCCAAGTGCTTCCGCTTCAATTTCAAGATGATGAGTGATGGTGCAACGGTTGTCCCAAATCGCGGGATGGGTGCTATCGCCGAACAATTAGGCAGCGAACTACTGAAAGCCGGGCGAGTATGCCTCAAGACACGCGCTACTGCGCTATTGCACAACGGTGACACGGTCATCGGTGTCCGTCTGGACGATGGGAGTGAACGCTTAGCCGATGCGGTAGTACTGGCGACACCCGCTCCTGAGACGGCCCGTCTGAGCCAACTGCCGGTGCCAACCGGACAACTCGGTTCATCGTGCGTTTGGCTGGCTACCCGCACCCCATTGTATCGGGGTAAAAAACTCCTGCTGAACGCTGACCAAAATGCCTTCGTCAACACACTTGCCCCCTTGAGCGCAGTTGCCCCAGGATACGCACCTGACGGATGGCACCTGTATGCAGCGGCGATTCTTGGTATTCCCCAAAGTGATGACAGTACCGTCATTGCCCGCACAATGGTGGATCTGAACCGCATATTCGTCAACGACCGCGCAGCAACGACAGCGCTGGCAAATGCTCGCATACTACGGGCCAATCGCATTCCGTTCGCTCAATTCCCTCAACCTCCCGGTCTGCATCCGACACTGCCCGCTAACCGCACAACTCGACGTGGTCTCTACCTGGCCGGCGAATTAACTGAAGCGAGCAGTATCAACGCTGCAATGCTCAGTGGCGAACGTTGCGCCGAAGCAATTCAGAGCGATCTACCCAGGTAAATCACGAGCATACATCTAGAGCCGATCCGAACAATCGTCTCACAGTACAGCGGATGAAACCTGATACCTGATAGATGTACGGGCGCAGCGCTGCTGCGCCCCAACCGATTCTGCGCCAGGGTCTTCCGAATAGGCACTTAGCGCCGATCCGAAAAACCGTTCCCTGACCCATCACGCAGCACGACATAATTTGGCAAATTACCACAACCCATGCTATAATATAGCAGCTTATATCAGGAACGCCGGGCTGCGCCAGCCCGTGCGCGATTACACGAGGAGGAATTGCTCGTGGCGCTCGAAAAAGAAGAAAAATCACAGATTATCAACGACTATCAGATTCATGAGTCTGATACCGGTTCGCCCGAAGTTCAGGTGGCACTGCTGACCGAGCGTATCAACCAGTTGATCGAACATCTGCGCGTGCATACGCACGATCACCACTCGCGTCGTGGTCTACTTAAGCTTGTTGGGCGCCGACGACGGCTGCTGAACTATTTACAGTCTAAGGATCGCGAACGCTATCGTAACGTCATCAACCGGCTCGGTCTACGCCGCTAGTATGATAAGGGTATTCGTTGGTGTGAAATAAGCGACAAAGAGCGCCAGCGGCCTCCGCCGCCAGGCGCTTTTTGCATATTGTCAGGCGCGGCAGTTCGGGATTGGCGTATGCGCATGAACAGGATGCCTATACGCCAGTACCGAACACCGCGCCCCGGTCGCAAACGGCGATTGGATTCGTTGCAAAAAGGGCGCAAAGGGCGCCCCAATCAGGTACGAAACACAGGAGCAGTAGAAGCGTATGACAGAACGTAATATCTATACGGTGAGCGCAGAGATAGCTGGCCGTACCTTAACCTTGGAAGCCGGACGTTTTGCCGAGCAGGCCGATGGCGCGGTTGTGGCTCGCTACGGCGATACAATGCTGTTAGCGACTGTGGTGTGCGCTAAAGAAGTCCGTGAAGGAACTGATTTCTTCCCACTAACCGTTGATTACGAAGAGAAGATGTATGCGGTGGGCAAGATACCCGGTAACTTCTTCAAGCGCGAGGGACGCCCCACAACAACCGCCATTCTCACTGCCCGGCTTACCGACCGACCGCTACGCCCCCTCTTTCCCAAGGGTTTTTACCACGAAGTGCAAGTGATCGTTACCACGTTCTCTATTGATATGGAAAATGACCCCGGCCCGCTGTCAATTATCGCAGCATCAGCCGCGCTGTGCATCAGTGATATTCCCTTTGCCGGTCCGGTTGGTGCGGTACAGATGGGGCATCTTAACGGTCAGTTGGTGGTAAATCCGAAGATGAATGAGATCGCCAACAGCCGTCTCGATCTGGTAGTCGCCGGTACCAAGGACGCTGTGTTGATGGTTGAGGCTGGTGCTTACGAGTTAACCGAAGACGAGATGCTGCAAGCCGTTATCGAAGGCCATGCCGTCTGTAAGCAGATCTGCGACTTGCAAGAGCAACTCGTGCAGCTCTGTGGAAAACCAAAGCGTCCATTTACCCCACCGGTGGTCGATACCTCGCTGGAAGAGGCAATCAGTGCATGGATGGGTGATCGCCTGCGCAAAGCGGTGCGTAGTCCTGTTAAGCAAGAGCGTGAAGCCCAAACCGAAGCCCTGAAGGCAGAGGTGATTGCCCACTTCACTGCGGATGAACCGGAAGAAGAAATCCCTAACCGCACCAAAGAGGTAACAAAAGCTTTTGAAAAGCTGCTCAAGGACGAGGTACGTAATGCGATTCTCGATGAGGGGATTCGGGTAGATGGTCGTCGGATTGATGAGATCCGTCCTATTAGCATCGAGGTAGGCCTCATTCCACGAGTGCATGGTTCGGCGCTCTTTACCCGTGGTCAAACCCAAGTTCTGACGATTACAACTCTCGGTTCACCCGGTGAAGAGCAAAAGATGGACGATCTTGGGATCGAGACGGCCAAACGCTATATCCATCACTATAACTTCCCGCCGTTTAGTACCGGTGAAGTACGCCGGGTAAGCACGCCACGTCGTCGTGATATTGGCCATGGCGCTCTCGCAGAGCGTTCGTTGTACGCCGTGTTGCCCGATGAGAAGGATTTTCCCTACACGATCCGCCTGGTTTCTGAAGTACTCTCTTCTAATGGCTCCTCATCGATGGCCTCGGTGTGTGGTTCGTCGCTCAGTTTGATGGACGCTGGTGTTCCAATCAAGGCACCTGTCGCTGGTGTAGCAATGGGCTTGATCACCGATGAGAGCGGGCGCTGGCAAGTGTTAACGGATATTCAGGGTATTGAAGATGCCCTCGGCGATATGGACTTTAAAGTAGCCGGTACCGCTAAGGGTATTACTGGGCTGCAAATGGATATCAAGACGACCGGAATCACCTACGAGATTATGCGGCAAGCGTTTGCACAGGCGCGTGCCGGACGCCTATTTATTCTCGATAAAATGAATGCGGTGATTAGCACGCCACGGCCAGAGTTGTCGATCTATGCACCACGGATTATGACCATTCAGATACCGGTTGACAAGATTGGCGCCCTGATTGGGCCTGGCGGCAAGACGATTCGCAATATCTGTGATACAACCGGCGCCCAAATCGATATCGAAGATGACGGCCGCGTCTTTATTACCGCACCCGATGGCACCGCCGCCAAACAAGCTATCAGTATGATTGAGGGATTGACCCGCGAAGCCAAAGTGGGTGATATTTTTCTCGGTAAGGTGGTGAGTATTAAGCCCTTTGGTGCGTTTGTTAACATCTTGCCCGGCAAAGATGGCATGGTTCACGTTTCAGAACTCGATGACAAGCGGGTCGAGAATGTGGAAGATGTGGTTTCACTCGGTGATGAGATCAATGTGATGGTCATCGATATTGATCGCGCCACCGGGAAGATCAGCCTCAGCCGACGTGCCGTTCTGACCGGTGAGACACCTGAAGAACGCAAGGCTGCTGGCGCTGCACCACGTCCTCGTCCACGCGAGGAACAACGTGGTGGCCGTGAAGAACCGCGCAGTTTGCGCGAAGAGTTACGTGGACCGCGTCGTGAAGCTGACCGACCTCGACCACGCCGCCGCGATGATTAGGGTGGCATTCGGACGTTGCGCGTGCCGTGCGCCGATATTACCGCGCACGGCCCCTTCATATAACGCGGTTGCCCTTCAACGTATCTTATGACAACACAAACCGCTCTTACACCATATTGTGAGCTCGGGGGTTCCGGCCCCCGTCTCATCCATATCGCGCCTGCTAATGGCTTTCCGCCAGAAGCGTATGTCCCTCTCGCCGCCGGCCTTGCGTCGTTTGGGCGCATCCTTGGGTACCGGCCACGTCCGCTGCGTGTCGATGGGGATTCGCAGCCGGGAGGGACATGGCGCGATTTGGCTGCTGACCTGATCGCCGACTTACAGACCGTAACCAGCGAACCTGTCATCGGTATTGGTCATTCGCTAGGGGGTATTCTCACCTTATATGCAGCCGTGGCACGCCCTGATCTTTTTCAAGGGATTGTGCTGATCGATCCGGTACTCTTCCGGCGACGCTTGCAGGTGCTGATATGGCTTCTCCGTCAGAGTGGCCAGGGATACCGCTTCCCGCTGGCCCAGGGTGCATTACGACGCCGCGATCATTTCGCCAGCGTCGATGAAGCTCGACAACGCTGGCGTGGACGTGGTGTGTTCGCCGATTTTACTCCAGAGGCGCTCGAAGGATACCTGAGCGGTGGGCTGCGGCCGCATCCGCATGGTCAGGGTTATACCCTGGCATGGCCGAAACGCTGGGAATCGCATATCTTTGCCTCTTCACCAATCGACGCCTGGCGTGATCTGCGCCGTCTCACGCTGCCGCTGTTGATTGTGCGCGGCACACGCTCTGATCTGATAACTGACTCGGTCTGGCAACGACTCCATCGGGTTGTTCCCAAGGCCACCTTTGCCGAGATCGAAGCCGGTCATATGCTGCCGATGGAACGCCCCGATGATGTCGCCGGAATTATTGCCCGCTGGTTAACACAAATCATTCTGCCAGGCAGCAACGATCATCGGGTACGTATCGCTTGATGCTTATCAGAATGTTCAGCGATTTCAGTTTTGCATATCTTGACAGCATCTTACCGGCGCACAACTGCCACGTGCGATGAACATCATTTGATTCACAGGTATTTATCCTGATACCAATGCTATCTGTGCAAACCGCGTGTGATGCCCCTACCCACAATTCTTCAGGGCGTGAAACACGATAACCGGCGGTGGATGTCGTTTCAACGTTCTCATCACACCCCGCAGCAATGAGGTAAGGCGAGTGGAGAAGGCTGGTGGACAGCCCTGCCGACCAACTGTTCATTTCACTCGGCATTCCGCTAAAGAAAGCGTATCTTTTTTGTCTCTCAAACGGTTTTATATATAGCATGTTCGTTTCGATATGCTACATTCACTGCCCAGAACGCTATGCGAACTCTCTAAGGTAAAACAAACTTTCGGCAACGAAACATGTCTTATGTCAAATCAACAACACCATCACCAACCATTGTTGCCACCTGAAGCCACCACCATATTGCGGGATGTTTTCGGCTTCAGCAAATTCCGTTCTTACCAGCAACAGATCATCGCACGTGTCCTGCATGGCAAGTCCACGCTAGCTATCTTACCGACCGGTGCCGGGAAATCTCTGACATACCAACTACCGGCGCAATTACTACCGCAAGCTACGGTTGTCATCAGCCCACTGATTGCATTGATGAAGGATCAGCTTGACCGACTACCGCCAGCTCTGCAACAACGTGCGACTGTCATCAATTCAACGTTGAGCGGACACGAAATGCGTGAACGCTTGCGGGCCATCGCAGCTGGTACTTACAAACTGGTCTACATCGCCCCAGAACGATTACGACAGCGTTCTTTTCTGTACGCGCTGCGTCGCTGCGGAGTAGCACGGCTTGTCATCGATGAAGCGCACTGTATCAGTTTGTGGGGTCAGCACTTTCGGCCCGACTATCTGTTCATCAGGCGGGCAATTACCGAATTGGGAACACCACCGGTTCTAGCAGTCACGGCTACTGCGGCGACCGATACGATCAACGCCATTAAAACCATGCTGGGGCCACTCGATGTTATCCAGGCCCCTATCTTCCGGCCTAACCTCTTCTTTCAAGTAGTGCGGATACGATCAGGCATGTCGAGAGTGCGCAGTGTGATTGAACTTTGCCAGCAGATCAATGGCCCGATCATCATTTACGCCCGTGCCCGTCAGCGGTGCGAGGAGCTGGCCTGTGAATTGCGCCTGGCCGGAATCGCTGCTGACCACTACCACGCCCTCCATCCTGATCGAGAAGCCGTACAGGAACGATTCATGAATGGCAAGACGCGGGTGTTAGTGGCAACAGTCGCTTTCGGGATGGGTGTTGATAAAGCCGATATTCGTGCGGTTATTCACTACAATTTGCCGCCTTCGCTGGAAGCCTATTATCAAGAGGCAGGCCGCGCCGGACGTGATGGATGGCCGGCACGTTGTATTCTTTTTTTCAGCGAGAGTGATGCCAATACCCTCCGCCAATGGTTGCAGTCTACCTTGATTACACGCCCAAAGCTACGCGAACTGTATCGGCATATTCGGAAGATGATCGAGTACCCGGTAGGAGTGATCGATCTCAATGCCTTGCAGGATCAATTGGGTAGCGACGGTGAAACACTGGTTCGAGTAGGGATCAGTGTACTCGAACAGGTCGGTGTTTTACGCCGTCATTTCGATCTGCCACTCTCGGCTATCGTCGAGCGTCGCACTGCTAATCTTCATACACCAGACTGGTTAAGACAGTTTCCGCAGGAAGCAGTTGAAATTGATCTGGTGATGCTTGCCCGTCAATACAACCTTCCGGTGCCACAGATCGAAGCCGTGCTGCTCGAAGCCCAGGCCAGTGGTCAACTGTTGTATCGTCCTGGCTTACGATTGCCACTCATCGAATGTTTACCTGTGCCACCTGATGTCGGTGATCGAATTGATCACTGGCTAGCAACGGCGCAACAGTGGCAAGAGCGACGAATTGAAGCAGCAGTCAATTATGCCCGCCAGGCGCGGTGCCGTCATCAGCTTCTGGCAGCCTACTTTGGGCAGCAACTCACGGCATGTCGTACTTCGTGTGATGTCTGTGCTCCGTCACACGCCCTCAGTGTCGGGATACGGAAACGGCACGGTTGATGCAGAAAGGAAGCTCTAGAGCGTGTTGATGCGACCATACGCCGTTCATCTCAAGATGGACATGCTCTCAGCCAGCCTCGGTTAAATACCAGCGACCATCGACCCGAATAACCGGTAGTCCATTTGCTTCGCGACCAATCAGACGCAGCAGGGCACCGCTGCGTTCAAAAACGACATTCCCTGCGGCATCACGCCAGCGTACTGTCATCACCCCATTGACCACTTCAACCAGTGCCGTCATTTCATCGATCCGATTCGCACGGGTACGGTCGTAAGTGATAACCACTTCAGCCTTACTCCCACGTACTGGTTGGAGGTTGTTACGAGCGAAGCTGTCGAACATTTCGCGCATGACCAGACGCTGATCGGCACGTTCGCTGGGCGCAAAATAGCTTGCCAGACGGTTAGCCCACACCTGTCGGGCCGTTGGCTCGCTAAGCGCCGGATCAGCCAGAGCTGTGTTGAAATCCTCGAGAAAGCTCTCTACTACTGCTTCAGGCGTGACTCCGCCTAAACCAATATCTTCATCCAGGCTGACCGTACTACAGCCACTGATCAGCAATAGCAGGCAGCAGCAAAGGAAAAACTGTTTCATCGCAGAGCTTCTTCACGAAAACTACGCGGTGGTGGCGGCAACTCAGCGCGCATGATGTCACCACCACTGGCAATGTAGAGGATCGGACGAGCACTACTGGTATCAATGCTCAATGCCATCAATTGGCTCAGATTCAGATCGTTCCCGACTCGTATTCGTAACTGCTGGATCAGCTCGCCAGTACGTTTGTCGATCTGCAAGATCCGCTCGTTTACTGGTTCAAGCATAAATATGTATCCGGCATCGGGTGGACCGGTGATCACAAAGCGAGTCACTTCGACAATTGGTGGTGAGACATTGCGTGGCGTGATCTGACCTACCTGTTGACCGAAACTAAAGACCAACACCGTACCGTTTTTCTGGAGCAGATAGATACTGCCATCAACGGCCATATCAATCGCCGAGAGCACGGCTGCATCGCGCGTAACACTGGGGTTAAGCCAGAACTCAGGTGTGTCGCCATAGCGCCCCGACGAGAATTTCAATACTTCGCCCGGCTGGACACCCCAAACGTAAAGATTACCGGCATATTCCTCAACATCGAGACGTTCGGGGTTGATCCATATCTCAGAACCACCCAACTTCGAGTAGTTCCACGTGTCATTTTGGCGAAAATAGTAACCGAAGCCGTTTGACGCTTGATCGATTGCGACCACCTGATCGATTCGCCAGAGTGCGGCACGCAATGAACCCACTACAGCGGCACCTACGATTTGTCCTGGTTCGAGATACGGTTCTGGTACTCCACCATCGCGTGGAATCCGATAGAGACGAGCAGCATTGGGGGCACTATCTAGCGCATACAGGTAACGCAGGGCGGTCAGACGTGCCGTATCCGTAACACTACTTGTTGCAGGTGGAACAATAACGCTGCTAAAAACACCGTTGGGGAGCGGATGGGTTGCCAGCAACACGGGTTCGAGGAACGAGATGCGATCAACAGCAGCTAATAACCGTTCGTATTCACGCTCGAGTTCGCTAAAGCGTAACCATAACCCTGGATTCGTCGTCGTGATCTCAGGGCTAGTGCGGGCCGTTTCGATAGCCTGTTGCGCAATGATCAATGCTTCACGGGCGGCGGTTTCATCAGGCGCTGTACGGACTGCCGCTACTCGTTCTTCAGCGGCTACCAGATATTCAGTAGCCAGTTGCAGGTTATTCTGCTGCGAGAGGTTGATCCCGTACAAAATAGCAATCCCCACCACTAAGATGGTAACTACTATCAGTGACCACGGAAATGGCGGAGCAGTGCGGCGATAGGTGAGACCCCGACCACGGGGCACATAACTGCTCACGGTGAGGGCTTTCCGCCGCAATACTCGCTCGCGTCGCCACTCGCGGATCAGATCGCTTACCACCAAGAGAGGCCAGCTCAGTCGTTCAAGCAACGTCAGGGTTTCTGGTGGTCGGAGCGGGCGGCGCAGACCGTATGGACGAGCATCGGTAAACGTATCACCCAGATCAATCGGCGGTGCTGATGGTGGATTTTCGCCTAACATACTCGATGGCGGCAGCGGCATCTGCTGCTGGGCTACTCGTTCGGCCAGCGACTCACCGAGATCAATCGGTGCTGGTCGGGGGGACGGGTTTGATGAATACGTCGGTTGTGATGGTAAGGTAAAAAGTGGATCAGGCTTTGTTTCAGGGGATGCAACAGACTGCACCGGTTTATGGTTCGGTCGCTGAAAAAACTGATGTCTATGCTCTGCCTGGGGTAGAGATGCTGCACGTGATGCTGCCGCATGAACGGTGAAGGCCAGTAATTCGATCTCCGCGAGCTGATCGATGCGCGACTGCACCGCATCCAGAATGGCTGCAACATCAGTCTGGGCAAGGAGCGCCGCCATCGTCGGTGAATCAAATCGCGTGATCAAATCACTATTACTGAGGAGAACCGCATCACCGGGCTGTAATACCGCTCGAAAGAACTCGGGTTCAACGAACAGACTGGCGCCGAGCGCGCCGCTTAATGCAAGCTGTGCGGCATTGACTTGCCCTGGCTCCCAGGATGGATGGGGAGGAATAGCCCGAAGCTTGTTACAGCACCGTAAGAAGACCTGTGCCGGTTGCACCTGAGCGATAAAGAGATCGCCATCAAGTCGTGCAATTGCAGTCACCCCAACAGTCACGCGGTGAGCAGGCGCACACCGCATATTGTCTTGATACAGCGCCTTATTAGCGGCAACTATCGCCAGTCGCAGTGCGGATGCAACACTGGTTGCATCACTCTCATAAAAGACCTGGCGGATACGTTGGGTAACGACCCGACAGGCATGCTCGGCACGCTCAGCCGGACCAATCGGTTCACACAACACAAAAAGTTGCCCACGGGCAGCGGCTGCCAACTGCTGAGGGGCAGGTGTCACGACCAGTGTGCGAGCACTTTCCGCTAAAGTTGTCCCGGCCACCACGACACGGTGGTCAATTTGAAGCTCAAGTGGTTGCATACCACAATGATTATACCAGATGAAGCCATTGTGGTAGCACCGGCAACGTCAGATCGGTCGGGGCGCAGCGTCGCTGCGCTCGCTCGTCAGGGGTCACTCGTGGAGGCAAAGCATCGTCTGGCTTCGCTATGCAACACCATCGAGATCAGGCTGTACATCCATCGTGTTCCAGCCATCGCCTGGGTTGATGCGTTATGACGTGACGACGAATGTCTGGATAGACTCTCACACTGTAGAAAACCGTTACCGACAACGGGTAAGAGGTTACACCCCGGCTCTGTGTGTTGTGCATCGTCGCTCGCTCATCGGCATACCGGCTTCGCCATCCACCTCATCGCGGCCTGCTTTGTCGATTATTTCCCACCACATGAGGAGCAGTACCCCGACGTTTCAAAGCGTAATCGATGCCCTCTTGCAATGTTGCGCGCGTCGTCATATCACGCAACTCAGCACCAATATGCACCAGGGTCTGGGCAATCTCTGGGCTAATTCCGGTCAGCACAACTTGAGCACCGAGCATACGTGCCGCCTGTGCAGCCCGTACCAGTGCACCGGCCACCTGGGTATCAACCACTTTCACGCCGGTAATATCAATAATGGCGACCTGCGCACGATATTCGGCTACCCCATTCAGGAGCGTCTCCATGATTTGCTGGGCGCGCATCGTATCAATCGCCCCGATCAGCGGCATTGCTATCACACCATCGGCAATCGGCATCAGCGGTGTACTGAGTTCGCGCAATGTTGCCTGCTGGGCCGCAATGATCTGTTCTTGCATCTCGGTGCGCTCACGTTCAATGCGGCGCTGTTCGGTCACATTGCGCGACAGAATCAGAATGTCGCGATCACTGAATACCATGCGCGCTTCATACTCTAGTGTCTGATCGCCAATGATAAGCTGGTAATCGAATTGTTGCATTTCATTGGTGCGCTTGAGCTGATCCATATGGTGTAGCACCTGCGCGGCTAGTGGTGGCGGCAGCACTTCGTCAACTCGCTTGCCTAAAAATGCTTCTGGCGGCATAAGCAACTCACCGCTATAGTCGGCTTTGTAGTCGAGAAATACGCCGTCTGGCCTAAGCAAAAACATTAAGTCGGGAATTGCGTCGAGCAATGCACGCTTACGCCGTTCGCTCAAGCGGAGATTCTCTTCAGCTTGCAACTGCTCGGTGATGTCACGATTAATCGAAGCGTAGCCGGTCAGATTGCCATGCTCATCGCGTAACGCCAGTGCTGAGGCCTGAATCGTAATCAGGGCACCATCACTGCGCACATAACGAACCGTTTCCCGTGGCGTCAGGCCCTGCATCACCTGTTGTGCTATCTGTTCGAGTATCGGAAGATCAGCCGGGTAGACAATTTCGGCAACTGCCTTGCCTACCAGTGAAGGATACTGGAGCATCTTCGCCAAAGCCGGATTGTTATAGGTTATAACCAGATGGGGATCAGCTATCGCAATCCCGTCAGGGGCGTTTTCCACGAGCAATTTGAAGGTGCGCAGCTCTTCGGCTTGCAGCTTAATATCGGTAACATCTTCATACATGCCAAGAACACCGATTACCTCACCATCGCGCTGCAACGGTAGTTTGCTGGTGCGCAACCAGATCGTTGTGCCATCACTGCGCGTCAGCGGCTCCTCAATATTAAGTTTGGGGCCATTGCACATAACCTCTTGATCATCGGCCCGATACGCATCGGCCTGATCGCGCCACGGCATTTCAAAGTCGGTTTTGCCAACGATCTCTGCTTCAGAGCTGAGACCGGCATCACGAAGCAGTTGCTGATTACAACCAAGAAAACGCCCGTCACGATCTTTCCAGAATACTGCCTGTGGCAAACTATCAATGATCAGGCGTAACATTGATCGACTTTCGGCTAATTCGTGGCGCAGGCGTTGGATGTGACTGATGTCATGCGCAATCGATGTCGCACCGGCAAACTGGCGTTGATTATCATAACGAATCGCGATTGTCCAAAGTATAGGAAAGATAGCACCCGAACGGTGTACCACCCGATTCTCAACCGTGACCGTCCGCTCACCCCGTTGTACCCATTCGCCCAGCGCCCGTTGTGCTCGCTCGCGATCGTCTGGATGCAAAAACTCTAGCGAAGAGCGACCGATACAGTCTTGAGGAGGATAGCCAAAGAATCGTTCCGCTGCCGGGTTGACATAGGTAAAGATACCATTGCTGTCAACCTCGGTGACCAGTTGATCGGTATCTTCAACAATCCGTTGAAAGCGTGTTAATTCGGCTACCTGTGCCTGCAAACGTTCACATTCTGCCTGCAATATCGCTACCTGAGAATCCTGCATAGTGTTACCTCAGAACAACTTCGTTGGGAATGATTGATTTGCGGGACTGGCGATGGAAGCGACGTGGCTGTATATGGTGCTGCCCCATTATACCGAGAAAACACAGAGACTTCAATGGTTTAGAAAACATCATTACTTTGCAATTGCGCTACATACGTACACCATCGTCACATCCATCCTGGGTAGAGCGAAAAGAACGCAGCCAAAGTGACACCAACGAACATCACGCACCCGCTGCTCATTTCTGCCGAGTACGTGCATTGACGTGTGCCTGCTTCACTCGTACAATGGAACCAGCAATAGCATTGGGTAATACACTCGTAGAAATGAGTTTGACCTATGTTTGAGAGTCTCTCCGACCGACTACAGGCCGTTTTTCAAAAACTCGGTAGTAAAGGAATTTTGACCGAAGATGATGTGCGCGAGGCGATGAAGCAGGTACGCCTTGCGCTGTTAGAAGCTGACGTCAATTTGCGCGTCGTTAAAGATTTTGTGACAAAAGTCACCGAAAAGGCGATTGGTGAAGAGGTCACCAAGAGCCTCACCCCCCACCAGCAGGTTATTAAGATTGTTCATCAAGAACTGATTAATCTATTGGGAACCGAGCACGTGCCATTACAAGAGGCCCGTCCCGGCCCAACCGTGATCATGCTGGTCGGTTTGCAAGGCACCGGTAAAACAACGCTGGCCGCCAAATTAGCGCTCCATCTACGTAAGAAGGGGAAGCGGGTATTACTGGTTGCGGCTGACGTATATCGCCCGGCAGCAATTACCCAGTTGCAGGCATTGGGTCGGCAACTGAATATTCCGGTCTACAGCGAAGGAACGCAGGCCAGTCCTCCAGATATTGCCGAACACGCGGTCGAACATGCCCGCAAAGAGCTATTTAATGTGGTAATCATCGACACTGCTGGTCGGCTCCAGATCGACGAACCGCTCATGCAAGAGCTGGAACAGATTGAGAGCCGTGTGCATCCGATTGAACGCTTGCTGGTCGTTGACGCAATGACCGGTCAAGAGGCGGTGCGCGTGGCCGAAACCTTCAATCAGCGGGTGAAGCTGACCGGCGTAGTGATGACGAAGATGGACGGCGACGCACGGGGTGGTGCGGCCTTGTCGGTACGGGCCGTTACCGGCGTACCGATCAAGTTCCTCTCTACTGGTGAGAAGGTCGATGGTAACACGCTCGAAGTCTTTCACCCTGACCGGCTGGCTTCACGTATTCTGGGCATGGGTGACGTGCTCTCCCTTATTGAGCGTGCTGAACAGCTCTACGATGCCGAACAGGCAAAGAAGATGCAGAAGCGCTTGAGCAAGGGTGAATTCGATTTTGAAGATTTCCTGACCTCGCTCCATCAAATGCGCAAGCTCGGCCCACTACAGCAGATTATTGCGATGATTCCCGGCCTGAATCAACTGGCCCGTAATGAGGAGCTACTCGATGAACGACACATCAAGCGGGTTGAAGCGATTATCTATTCGATGACGCCTGAAGAACGTCGGCGACCGGAAATCATTAAGGGTAGTCGCCGCGAGCGGATTGCCCGCGGCAGTGGCACCTCGGTGCAAGAGGTGAGTCAGTTGGTGAAACAGTTTCAGCAGATGCAGCGGATGATGAAGCAACTTGCCGGTAAAGGTGGTAAAGGCCGAGGCGGGATCGATCCAAATGAACTGCTACGGCGATTACGCTGATCTGTTGCAACAAAAACGCAAATCTGTGTTATACTCTAGGGCTAGTGTGTTATTATTGGTCTGAGTATGAGGAACAAAACGACCTATGGTTAAAATTCGTCTGCGCCGCACCGGCAAGACTAAGCAGCCAAGCTATCGTATTGTGGTTGCCGATTCGCGCTCACCGCGTGATGGTAAATTTATCGAGACCATCGGCTACTATCTTCCAACCCGCCAGCCCAAAGTGCTGGAAATCAAGCCCGACCGTGCTCGTTACTGGCTCAGCGTTGGCGCCCAACCAACTGAGGTTGTCGTCAGGCTGCTAAAGCAGGTAAACATTCTCGACGAGCAGGGTAAGGTCGTAGCCGAGGCGTAATCACTATTACCGGAGGGGCCTCTATGAAAGCGCTCCTTGAATACATCGCCCGCAATCTGGTTGATACACCTGAAGCTGTGCGCATCAAAGAGCGAAGTGGGCGTTTTACTGTTACGTACCATCTTTCCGTTGCACCTTCCGAAACCGGTAAGGTGATTGGGCGCAATGGCCGGGTCGCCAAGGCGATCCGTGATCTAATGGGTGTAGCCGCCGCCCGCCAAAAGAAGCGGGTCCATGTTGACATCGAATAGGTGTAAAGAGGGTGGTAGCGGTCGGTCATTCTGACTGACCGCTTACTCTGCTGTTGGCTACTATGGATGATCTCTTGTATATCGGTGCTCTGGGTGCTCCGTTCGGTGTGCGTGGTCAGATCAAGCTCCATTCTATTTCGAGCCATCCCGAGCATCTGATCCGCCACCTGCGCACCGTTTTCATCGGTCCGAAACGGATTCCACATCAGGTTACACGCCTCTTCATGCACAAACCGGGCCTGATCATTATCCAACTACAAAGTATTACCGATCGCGATGCTGCTGCCGAACTTCGCGGCGCCGAGGTTTATATCGCTGCCAGCGATGCTGCTCCGCTTGCTGACGATGAGTTTTTCTATCACGATGTGATCGGCATGCAGGCTATTACCGAGAGCGGAGAGGGTATTGGTGAGGTGTGCGATATTCTCGAAACAGGTGCTGGCGAGATTGCGGTGATTAAGCGACGCGGACGTGCCGACGCACTTGTCCCAATGGTGCGCGATTTTATTATAGCCATCGATCTGCTTGAACGGCGATTGGTGATTCGCCCAATTGCTGGTCTGTTAGATTAGCAATCGTTCAGCGGGCAACTGGAAGGATCACACGGAACGTTGTTCCCTGATCGGGTTGCGACCGTACCAGCAACTCACCGCCGTGAAAATCTATAATGCTGTAGCAGAGCGGCAGCCCTAAACCGAGACTGTCGAACCGCGTCGAATAGAACGGTTCAAAAATCTTGGGTAATTCCGCTTCAGCAATACCTACCCCAGTGTCACTGATCTCCAGCACAACCGCCTGATCAGATAACTGCCGCGATCCGCCACCAGCCCGCCAGAACAATGCCCGATCTGGTTCGCCATCAGGGGGTCGAGGATAGGTGCGAATATGGAGCGTCCCTCCGTTCGGCATCGCCTCAATCGCGTTCTGAACTAGCGTCTGACAGACCTGCTTGAGATGGCCGATCACTGCGGTGACCCATGGTAAGGTTGAGGTCAGTTCACCGATATACCGAATCCCACGAGCATTCATCTGCGGTCGATAGGCGATAATTACATCATTGATCACCTGATTAAGATCAACCGGACGCCGCCCGTCTAGGTTTGGACGCGAGATGTCGAGAATTCGTTGCACGCGATGAATCAATCCGTCGAGTTCAGCCGCAGCTTTTGTGAGGTAGAGTTCTCGTCGCTCGGGTGGTAAATCGGGGTTTTGCAACAGGCGTATCGTACTGGAAAACGCCTGAAGAGGATTATTAATTTCGTGGGCCATCGCCGCCGAAAGACGACCAATAGCCGCCAGTTTTTCCACTTGGGCAAGCTCGCGCGCTAGCCGTTGTCGTTCGCTGATGTCGCGGGCAATAACCAAAAAGAGGTGTTGTTCGCCTTCAGGTACGACGCTCACACTTACGGCTACCGCAGTCTCGTGACCATCAGCAGTACAAAGCGTTGTCTCAATCTCGTGCTGTTCACTTCGACCATTGACCGCAGTTGCTAACAGGCCAGGCAGGGTAGGGAGTAATCGGTGCGGGTGAAGCTGTAAGAGGGTTTCGTGCGGATAACCTGACAAACGAGCCAGAGCCAGATTGGCATCAAGGACATGAGTACCGGTGACATCAAGCAAGAGCACCGCATCGTTCGCGTGGCGTAGTAAAGCGCGATAGCGTGCCTCCGAGCGCGAGACCTCAGCGTAGAGGCGAGCATTCTCGATCGCAACCGCTGCCTGCCGCGCCAACAGTTGTAGCAATTCTTGATCGGCAATCGTGAAAGCAGTATCCGGTGCCGCCTTGGCTGCATTGAGGACCCCTAAGACGCGCTCACCAGCCATAATCGGTACCGATAAAGCAGTGGTCAATTCAGGGGCCAACAGGTAATGGCGTAGTTCGGCAAACCATGGTGATGAAGTCAATCGTTGATCAATCAACAAAGACTGACGATGACGCACAACCCAACCCGATATACTGCTTGCAACCGGGATCAGTGTACCGATGCCAACGGTATCGGGTAAACCGGTACACGCCACAATTCGTAACGACTGCTCATCAGGCTCCAATAACAGAAGTGACGCCCGTTCGGCGTGCACTTCGCTCCGCACCGTTTCGATGATTAAGGCATAGAGGTGTGACTGATCAAGTTCGGTTAATAAGTGCTGACTGATCTGCAACAGCGGTCGGAGGGTTGCCAACCGGTCACGGGTACGAACTTCCTGCCGTTTACTGACCAATTCGTGCGCAATACTGGTCAGTTCTTGGGCGTGGAACGGTTTGATCAACAAACCGCGCGCCCCAAGACGCATGGCCTGGACAATTTGCTCAACCGAAGCGATACCACTGACTATTAAGATAGGGACGCTAATATCGCGTAACCGGATCAATTCAAGGAGTTGGATACCATCGACGCCCGGCATTGCCAGATCGACGATGACCAGATCAAAGATGGTCTGTTCGAGGGCCTCAAGAGCTATCGTTGCATTGGCGGCAGTCACCACAACAAACCCGGCACGTGCCAGGGTCTGTCGGCATAGATCACGCAAGAGCGGATCATCATCTACAACCAACACTCGACCAGCCCAATGATGCATACAGTTATCCCGCAATCATCTGCGATTACGAGGCCTGATAACGACGGGTCAGCTCGGCCCAAACCGCTTCGGTGGTTACCCCCTGTTGTTCAAGTAGGACCAGGCTATGGTAAATCAGGTCGGCCAATTCGTAGGCTATCTCTGCCGGATTTCCATTTTTCGCGGCGATGATCAACTCGGCTGCTTCCTCACCGATCTTCTTACCTATACGGTCAATACCGCCGTGGAGCAGTCTGGCAGTGTACGAGGTAGCAGGATCGGTATCGCGACGGTCGTGAATGCGGTCAGCCAAGCGGGCCAGAATTGCCACGGCTGGCAGCGGGCCATTCACTTCGCTCTCGCTCAGATCACGGAAGAAACAACTTGGCCGGCCCGTATGACATGTTGGCCCAGCCGGTTCCGCCAGGATAAGAAGAGCATCGCCATCACAATCTTGCAGGATTTCGACAACGCGCAACGTGTGGCCGCTAGTTTCACCCTTCTGCCATAGCCGCTGACGTGAACGACTATAGAACGTCACAAAGCCACTTGTGCGAGTCGCAGTCAGTGCCTCTTCATTCATGTATCCCAGCATCAACACTTCACCACTGCGAGCATGCTGTACGATAACAGGTAGTAACGAAGGTTCAGCAATATCAACCATGGGCTTACTCTGTCTCCGTGTCTGTTTGATAAGGCAGCGGTGGTCACCGCTCCTCGTTAATGGCGGAAATGGCGGCGGCCGGTAAAGACCATTGCTGCACCGGCAGCATCAGCCGCAGCAATTACCTCTTCATCACGCACCGAACCACCGGGTTGAATAATCGCCGTAGCACCGGCAGCAATCGCCGCTTCAACTCCATCGGCGAAGGGAAAGAGCGCATCACTGGCCACCACACTCCCGCGCAGATCAAGGCCGGCCTGCTGCGCTTTCCATACTGCCAGGCGCGAACTATCAACCCGACTCATCTGACCCGCACCGATACCCAGAGTACGGTCGGTAGCTGCGTAGACAATCGCATTTGACTTCACGTGTTTCACAACACGCCAGGCAAAACGTAACGCAGCAACTTCGGCATCGGTTGGTGCCCGTTTGGTTACCACCCGCCACTCCTCGGCTGCCAGCGGAGCACTATCCGGTTCTTGCACCAGCACCCCACCAGGAACGCTGCGGATTTGCCAGCGGGCAGCCCCGGCAACCGGTCGCAGACTCTGTAAAAGACGACGATTCTTCTTGCGCTGCAATAATGTTAAGGCATCAGGATCAAAAGCAGGGGCAATAATAATTTCCGAGAAAATCTCGTTGACCGCTTCGGCAAAAGCGAGATCAACCGTGCGATTGACCGCAATAATGCCCCCGAAGGGGGCATCTCGGTCGGTGGCAAATGCTGCTTCCCAGGCACTGCGGAGATCAGGGGCGACGGCAACACCACACGGATTGGTATGTTTGATGATAGCAACTGCCGCACCCTCATGAGGGGGAAACTCCTCGATCAACTCTTGCGCGGCTGCGGTGTCGAGAATATTGTTATAACTCAGTTCTTTGCCGTGCAACTGGCGGAAAAACGTTCCGAAATCACCATACAGTGCGGCTGCCTGATGCGGATTTTCGCCGTAACGCAGCGATTGATACTTACGCCACGCGAGCGGCAAAATTTCAGGAAGGGGTTCCGTACAGAGATAGGCTGCAATTGTAGCATCATATTCAGCCGTATGGGCAAAAGCCCTGGCAGCCAGTCGTCGTCGCTCGGCAAGTGGCACATCACCGGTACGCAAACCATCAAGCACAACCGGATAATCGGCGGGATCAACGAGGACGATCACATCTGAAAAATTCTTCGCCGCTGCACGCAACAGCGCGACTCCACCGATGTCAATCTGCTCTTGAGCTTCAAGCAAAGAAACATCAGAGCGGGCAATCGTTGCCGCAAACGGGTAAAGATTGACGACAACCAGATCAATCGGTTTGAGCTGATGGGCGGCCAGTTCGGCCATGTGGGTTGGGAGATCGCGGCGGGCCAGCAAGCCAGCATGAATGGCTGGATGCAACGTTTTGACTCGGCCATCGAGAATTTCAGGAAACCCGGTTATCTCACTCACTGCCAGCGCCGGAATACCGGCCTCTCGTAACACTCGCTGTGTTTGACCAGTGGAGATAATCTCAACACCGAGGTTGTGTAATGCCTGTGCGAACTCAACGATCCCTGTCTTGTCGTAAACGCTCATCAACGCACGCACAACATACTCCTCACCCTATTCAAGACCAAACCCTGCCCGCGGCGACGGGCAGGGTCGTGTATCGCCATTGTACCACAAATCAAACCAGCGCCTCACGCGCTCGCTCGCGTAGTTGGGCAGCAGCCTGACTGGCGCGATCAGCACCGATCAAGCGACGCGCTTCGGCTTCAAACGCATCGGCTGCGGCCAACATTTCGGCTGCCGACGCCCGTGAAGGATCGGTGACCCCGGCAATCCGATACGCTTCCTGAAGCAGCACATTGGCGCCAGCGCCAAGATAACCGGCCGCAATCTGTTCAAATTCGGGTGCCAGTGACTCTCCGGCTGCCGTTTCGCGACGCTCGATCAGCCCGCTCTGCATCAATTTTGCAATAATCTCGCAGGTTCGTGCTTCTCCCAGACCACTACGCTGAGCGATCTGACCAACTGTATGTTTGCCGTTGATCATCGTCAGCACCCGCCACTCTTCCGCATCGAGACTAATCTCGACGGTACCTGAAGACGGGTTAGGAACCAGACGGGGCACCATCGACAACGTGGGCGCTGCTTGTTGCTGCGACCAGGTCTCTTGACGATGGATCCCTTCCATGATGATCGACTCATTGCTAACGGTAATCGTGACCTGGGGCGACGTCACACCTTCGTGGAAACGAAACGGGCCGCTCGTCACGGTAAAGAACGCATAGACCGCTTCCAGTGGTTCTAAACCGGGCAGCTTTGCATCAACAATCTTTCCATCACGAAAAAAGATCCAACCGGCCAACTTCTGCGCACCACGCCGGCCATCAATTTCAACTCCACCGGTCTTCTTACTCAATTGCAACAACTGGATGAGGTCAGTGAGCGAAAACTCGCTCAAATCACCTGCCAGCGCCATAGCTGCGCCTCACCTTTGACTAGCGCGTGCGACGTTGCAGAGCAACATCACAGCTTGCTAATGACAACCCGACTGATTGCCCGCAGCGTTTCAAAGACCCCCACGCCTTTGGTAGCGATTGCCTCGATCCGCGGCCAATTCATCTTATTCACACCGAGGAAATGATCCATAGTTGCCACTGGTGTGAGCACCTCTGGCGGCAAATCCCGCTTGTTGTACTGCAATACGATCGGAAAATCGGCAAATCGCTTATTCTGGCGGGTAATATTCTGGGCCAACTCACGCAGGCTGTTAATATTTTCCTGCATTTTGTTCTTGTGCGAGTCGGCCACGAAGACCACCCCATCAGCACCGTTCAACACTGCCACCCGTGTCCGCTCGTAGAGTACCTGCCCCGGTACGGTATACAGATGAAAGCGCGTTTGAAATCCGCGCACCTTACCGAGGTCAAGTGGCAAGAAATCAAAGAAGAGCGTTCGTTCAGTTTCAGTTGCAATAGAGAGGAGATCGCCTTTTACCTCTTTTGGCACCTGGCTATGGATATACTGCAAGTTCGTTGTCTTGCCGCACATCCCAGGCCCATAGTACACAATCTTGCAGTGTATTTCACGCGCAGCGACATTGATCAGAGCCATAGATTCTCTCGCGGAGCCGGTCGGATCACACCCCGACACGACCAATCAGCAGGATGGAAGCGCGGCTAATCACGGAACAACAGATCAATGGTATCTTCCATTGAAGTACGGAAGGCGGAACCAAGCACTTCATCACGCGCCTTATGCTGTTGCCGTACCCGTTCGAGAACGGCAGCCAACTCATCGGTCGCCTTCTTGGTTAGCACCTTCACTAGACCGATATGTGTGCCCTTGTTGAAGATGATACACAGAATCCATTGTTCCTCGATCAACGCGATGAAGATATTTTCGCGCACCCCTTGCTGGAACGATGCCCGAAAATCGCGTTCGCGCAAGAGCTTGGCCACCTCTCGCGAGGAAGCGAACACACCGGCAATTAGGGCACCTAGCGCAGTAATGTCTTGCCGGTCGCCATCGCCTTTCGAGGAGATGACCTGACCACTTTTATCGAGGAGCAATGCATAGTCGCTGCCGGTGTCTTCCACCAGCCGGGAGAGACACTCTTCGATCTGAGCGATCTCTTCCGAAGGTACGATGATACTTGTCAACTGAGGATCCATCGCAGCCTACCTTCACGTATGAGAGTGGCGGGTGTCGATGCGTTACTGCTTCAAATTATAACATACCGTTGTCAAATTGCGCTGAGCGCATCGATCATCTCGTCTCGATGTTTGGCAGCAAGAAAGCGAAGCAAGCCGAGATCATCGCGTGAGTTGGTCAACAACAAGAGCATAGCATCACTACTGATCGGTTCAATAATGACCAGGCCGTCATCGTATTCGAGCACTGCCTGAACGGTACGTCCCTTGGCAACTTCCCGTCCCAGCGCATCAGCCATTGCCAGCCCATTGGATGCTACCGCACCGATAGCATCAATGTCCACCCCCGGGCGAGTGATGCTTTCGATCAAAAGGCCATCAGTGGCCACCACAGCGGCAGCTTCAACGCTCTCGACCATGCGAAATCGGGTTAGAAGCTCTTTCAGCTCGCTACTCATGCTGCCTCACTTTACCACACGCACTGTGTATTATACACTGTCGTTGAACCAGGATGTTTCCATACTATCACTCAATTTCACCAGTTGTATTGTTGCGTTCACGATCTTTCGGGGGGCGACCAGTACGAATATTCCGCAGGGAGTGGATAGTTGCGGCCAGGGCCCGATCAGCCCAACCATAGATGGTTGGGCGACTTTTCTGTAGTTCATCGGCAATTTGGGTGACGTTAGCCCGATAGCCGGGATCAAATGTGGCGAGGTTGATACGTGCAGCCGCAATGATCTGCTGAATCTCTTCGGGCGTTAATTTGTGTTCGCGAATGAGTTTTTGGGCACGTTTGCTGCTTTGGTTGATTTTCATGCCGATCTCCTCGCCACACCGGATAGCAATGGCTTCGCTGCCTGTGCCAGGCATTGGTGGTGAATACTTGCTCACCTACCCTCCTCGCGCTCAGGTTAAACGGCCTACGGTTACCGATCTCCGTCACGTATACCCGTGTACTCAGGAATTCTGAATGTAATGTTATTGGTTGACGGTATAATTTTTTATCATCATACCACGTATCAGCAATATTGTCGAGTCGTTGTGTAAATAGTAACCGGGTGGGCAGAACGGAGGAGAGACCATGCGCACGATACGCCATTGTATGAGACAAGGATTATCACACCGATGTTGAGATACAAGGGCTGTACGCACTTGTGTAATATTTGACAACGACACCTTCTGCGTGGAATAAGAAGTGTAAAAGTTTACACATGCTCACGACGATAGGAGCGTACACTCCTGTGTTACAATAGACGATTATGACCGATCTACGCCTCCGACAACGCGAATATCTACTGCAAATTAGCCGGGCCCTCACGGCACAGCTCGATCTGGGCAGTGTGCTAAATCTGGTGATCACGTATGCGGTCGAATTATTAGCCGGCACACTCGGCTTTATTGCCCTGTTCGACGAAGAAGATGGAATGCTCCGTATTCGAGCCTCAGCGCAATTGCCGCGCGATCTCTGGCCCGCCTTTGCCCCGCTGCTGCACATCCCGATTGCCGAGCTCAGTCGCTACGGCCCGCAGGTACTGCGTGAGGTCTCCCTTGATACCGGTATTCCACTGCGCCAGATGATCGCATTACCACTGACGGTTCGTGATACCTCACTCGGTGTGATCTACGTTTTCCGTGCTGCTCTCAATGTGGCATTCTCGGCTGATGATCGCCAGATTCTGCAAGATTTCGCCGATCAGGCAGCTATCGCCGTAGGAAATGCTCGCCTGTTTCAAAGTGTGTTACGCGAGAAACAGCATCTGAATGCGCTAATTGAGCAGTCAGCCGATGGGGTGATGATTATCGATGGCCGCTGGCGAATTACTACCTTCAACCACACGATGGAATTATTGACCGGCTGGTCACGTGAAGAGGCAATCGGCCGTCCATGCGCCGAAATCCTTGGGATTCGCAATGCACAGGGAGTAAATATCTGCCTAAACGAGTGTCCGCTGCAACGCCATCCCGACCTCGCCAACCCTGTCGTTGAAGGTTGGATTACTACTCGTGATGGGCGTGAGTTGTTTATTCAGAATCGCTATGCACCGCAACGGGGAAGCCACGGCCAACTGTTGAGCGCCATCGCAAATGTACGTGATGTTACGGACCAAAAGATTGAGGAAGAGCGCCAGAACACGTTCATTTCGGTCATTTCGCACGAGTTGCGGACACCAGTGAGTATCATCAAGGGCTTTGCCGAAACGATGCTTCGTCCTGATGGTCAGTTCACGGTCGAACAATACCGCGAAGCACTCCAGGTCATCGGCGAAGAGGCTGACCGCCTGGCTCGTCAGATTCAAGATTTGCTCGATGTCTCACGCATTGCTGCCGGAGGACTACGGCTCGAACGAAGTGATGTGTCATTGCATCTATTGGTGACCGAGGTAGTACGTCGCTTCGCCACCCAGGTTGGTGAGCGGATCGAATTCGAGATACGGGTACCTGATGATATGCCGCCGGTCTACGCCGATTACGAGCGGATTCGCCAGGTGCTGAATAATCTGATCGAAAATGCCGTCAAGTACAGCCCAAATGGCGGCGTCGTTCGGATCGGCGCCCGCGCCGAAGGCGACATGGCCATTGTCTATGTCGCCGATCAGGGGATCGGTATTCCGCCAGAAGAACAAGAGTTGATCTTTGAACGTTTTTATCGAGTCGATACGCGCCTGCGGCGTGACCAGCCCGGCAGTGGTCTGGGCCTGTTTATTGCCAGAGCAATTGTGGAAGCGCACGGCGGTCGCATTTGGGTTGAGAGTCAGGTCGGTCGTGGCTCACGGTTCTTTTTCACCATCCCCTTGAGCCGACGCCGATTACCCGGTGAATAAACGAGATATGATATCGTTATGATACTGGCACTCTTCGTAGTGTTTATCCTGGCACTGATCTTTCGTCAGTCAGCACTGGCGTTGTTGGTGGCAACGATCCTGGTCAGTCTTGGCATGGCCCGTCTCTGGCAGCGCTGGGCATTGCGACGGGTGGAATATCGACGCACGTTGAGTCAACTTCGTGCGTTTCCCGGTGATGAGCTTACACTGACGATCACCATGACCAATCGGAAGCTATTGCCGCTGGCACAGGTTCAGGTGTTCGATGCCATTCCCAACGGGATCACGGTGGTGGGAGCGCCGGTGATCTTTAGCGGAAGTCGCCAGGTCAGCATCATCCGCAGAAGCACCGGCTTACGCTGGTACGAACGGGTCATCTGGCGGTACCGATTACACTGCGAGCGTCGCGGTGCATTTCGCTTCGGGCCGGCCCAGGTGCAGAGTGGTGATCCGTTTGGTCTCTTTCGCACGGCAGAGACCTTTGCTGCCGATGTGACGTTACTCGTTTATCCAAAACTCCTCAATCTGACCGATCTTGGTTTACCGGCCCGCGATCCACTTGGGTTGACACGAGCAGCGGCTCTTGTGCGTGACCCGTTGCGAGTAGTCGGAGCACGTGACTATACGCCTTCAGACCCGCTTAAAGATGTGCACTGGGCTGCTACGGCGCGCACCGGTACCCTCCAAACCCGCGTCTACGAACCGACAACCGCTCACGTGCTGGCACTGGTTCTCGATCTCGATACGTTTGAGTTCTACTTTCAGGGTATCGATCCTGAACTGGTCGAACATCTGATCGGCGTAACGGCTACGCTGGCTCATCATAGTATCAATGCAGGCCATGCGGTTGGATTGTACGTCAATGGCGCGCCGGTTGAAGATGAACATCTGGTACGATTGCCGCCCGGTCGTAGTCCCAACCAGCTTGCTCAGATCATGGAAACCCTGGCCCGACTGACAGCCTATTCAGTGCTACCCGTTGCCCGCTTGCTCCGGTTGATCACCACCGACCTGCATCCCGGGGCTACGATTGTGTTGATCGGCGCAGTCGCGTCTGAACCGGTTCAGGCCGCACTATTGCGGTTGCATGAGCTTGGGTTTCGAATCGTCTGGCTTTTCTGCGGCGACCGACCACCACCACCGATACCCGGCGTCCAATCCCACTGGACACCACGACGAATTACTGATCAACAAGCAATAAATCAATCCCATACCCCAGGGGGGTAATCTGGATTACAGACAACAATCGCCAGGACGTGCTATACTCCCTTTTGTGAGCGACAACAGAGTTGTCGCAAGAGTGATTATGTGTCGAAATTGATACCAGGAGATTGCTGTCGTATGCATCACAAAGTTGTTATCATTGGTTCGGGTCCAGCCGGTCTGACGGCGGCCCTCTATGCGGCACGGGCCAACCTAGAGCCGCTAGTCATTCGCGGTTTGCAACCCGGAGGTCTGATTGCCACCACCAGCGAAGTAGAGAATTATCCGGGCTTCGTAGATGGGATTGGTGGTTTTGAGCTGGCCGAGGCCATGGAGAAGCAGGCAGCCCGTTTTGGTGCAACGTATCTCGATACGATGGTGACGAAGGTAGAAGTAGACCAACGCCCCTTCGTGATCCATACCGATAGCGGCCAGATCGTGACCGCCGATGCCATCATCGTCAGTACGGGCGCTTCACCACGTAAACTTGGGGTACCTGGTGAGGAGGAGCTGGCGAATCGGGGGGTGAGCTACTGTGCAACCTGCGATGGTTTCTTCTTCCGGGGCAAGAAAGTGGTGGTCGTTGGCGGGGGTAACAGTGCGCTCGATGAAGGGCTGTTCCTTACCCGTTATGTCGATGAGCTGGTCATCGTTCATCGACGCGACACTCTCCGCGCCGATCCAATTTTGCAGGAACGCGCCTTCAGTAATCCAAAGGTACGTTTTATTTGGAACTCGGTTGTGATTGCGATCAACGGCAAAGATAAGGTTGAGTCGGTCACATTACGCAATCTGAAGACCGGCGAGGTGAGTGAGCTGCCAACCGACGGTGTCTTCCCGTATATCGGGCACGTACCAAATACCGATCTGTTCCGCGGTATCCTTGAGCTTGATGAAGGTGGCTACATTGTTACCGATGGGCGTACCCGCACAAACATCCCCGGTATCTTTGCTGCCGGTGACGTGACCGACCACATCTATCGTCAGGCGATTACTGCGGCCGGCGATGGTTGTCGGGCCGCAATGGAAGCAACCTGGTATCTGGCCGAGCAGGAACATGCTCGCACTAAAGCAACTACAACCGCCGTCTGAAATAGTTGCCAATTTTGCTCTTCACAGCGTGCGCCGGTGCCAATATAATAGTGCTGAGAGCATACAACGAGGAGGTGCGATATGGCAACGATGCCTGAAAAAGATGAAGAGCTGGTTGATGTCGGCGCACGCGAAGGTTACGAGCACCTCGAACAAGCTTACATCCTGGAGTATCTACACAGTCAAGGACTGACCCTTGAACAAGTACGGGCTATGCCCAAAGAGCAGGCCAAAGAGATTATGCGCGCGGCCTCGCTCTATGCTTCGACCCAAATGAGCGTTGTCGAGGCACGTGCGCATTTGGTGGAAGAACTACACGGTGGGCCACGCTCGTTGTAGGACGGTGAAGATGTCTTGCCAGTAGGAGCGCAAGAGCGGGTTTTCAACCCGCTCTTCTTGTGAGAACTTCAGCAAATCTCTATCACCAAAGAAAACACCATAAACGACGCTAAACTACCCCCTTGCTTCCTTCTGTTGCACAGCTACAACAATGTCTTGTATACTACAGCCGTTACAGGAGCCTTTTCGTTCAGCATAGGAGCATACCGTGACGTCTCAATTCCATGGCAAAGTTGCACTTGTTACCGGGGCCGCATCTGGCATCGGACGGGCCAGTGCCCTCGCGTTTGCCCGTGAAGGGGCACGAGTTGTTGTGGCGGATATTCAGGTCGCGGGGGGTGAAGAAACGGCACAGATGATTACTTCGATGGGTGGTGAAGCACTCTTTATTAAGGCTGACATTTCAAAAGCGGCGGAAGTTGAAGAGTTAATTCGACAAACCGTCACCCATTATGGACGGCTTGATTTCGCCCACAACAATGCAGCCGTTGAAGGTATTATTGCACCTACCGCTGATTATCCAGAAGATGACTGGGATCGCACCATCACCACGAATCTCAAGGGAACGTGGCTCTGTATGAAGTATGAGATACGCCAGATGCTACAACAGGGCGGTGGTGCAATTGTCAATACGGCTTCTGTGGTGGGCTTGGTAGGTGCACCGGGGCTACCGGCGTACTGTGCTGCTAAGGGAGGCGTCGTACAACTCACGAAGGCAGCGGCAATTGAGTATGCTAAGGCAGGCATCCGCATTAATGCTGTTTGTCCGGGATCAATCTATACCCCGATGCTTGAACGTCTCCTTGCCCAACCTGGCGTAGAAGCCAGTGCGCTGGCAACCTTGCCGATTGGCCGAATTGGCACCCCTGAAGAGGTTGCCGGGGCAGTCGTATGGCTCTGTTCGGCGGCTGCATCGTATGTGATCGGACATCTGATGGTGGTTGATGGTGGCCTGGTAGCGCAGTAATCAGTAAAACGTATCACTTGCCTGATCTGGAATGATTTCTGGGGCGGGTACCCAACCCGCCTCTCGCCAATATCGGTTGCACATTTCCTACATCACGTGTTCACGTACCCAACACCGCTTTCAGTACGGCTGAAGTATCGCTGAGATCAGGGAGTAGTGCGTCAGGACGATGCCAGGACAGTTCGGTCATTGTGAAGGGACCGGTTGCCACGGCTACAGTACGAGCGCCAAAGCTTTTGCCACAAGCAATATCACGCGGGGTATCACCGATAATCACGACGTCAGCGGGTAAAAAGTTATAACGATAACGACTAGACGCACGAACGGTTGCAATCAGCGGTAGCGCCAGCCGATCAAAGTGGTCGTCGCCATACGCACCGGCTTCGAGATCAAGCCATGGGAGCAGGCCGGTACATTCTAACTTGATGCGCGCCGCAGCCACAACGTTTCCGGTCAGTGGCGCCTGACATCCATATTCAGTCAAGGCTTGGAGAGCTTCAACAACTCCCGTAAAGACAGTAGAGCGCGCAATTAATGCTTCACGTTGCGCATTCAGCTCGGCAGTATACAATTCGATAAACTCACGCAGGCGCTTATGGGCAGTTGCTGCATCGAACGAAGGGATACTCTCGCGGATAATCTGCCAGTCAGTCTTCCCGGCATACGAAGTCCGCTCGAGATGTACACCGGGGCCTATCAGCTTACGGAGGGCAGTACGCATCGCCTCAGCCGCAATACCATCAGTTGAAAGAAGAGTTCCGTCAATATCCCACAAGATGAGACGTCGTGCGATTGCTTTCATTGCCAGCCACACATCTAGTATGGAGAAGATTGCTCTGCTAATTCGGTAATCACCTGCATCAATTCATCGAGATCAGTAGGTTTCGTGAGGAAACGGTCGAAACCTGCGGCCAACGCTACCCGACGATCACTCTCGCCGAGACCACTCAGCGCAATCGTCGGGCAACGGTGATACACCGGATGGGCACGTAGTTGTTGCACAAGGTCAAATCCATTACAATCGGGCAAGCGCAAGTCGATGATAAACACCGCCGGAAGTGGCACCGATACGGCCAATGCCGCAGCGCCGGTAGCAACGACCGTTACGTTACATCCCTGCCCCTGTAGGAAGATGGTGAACAGTTGCTGCATTAGCGGATTATCCTCGACAAGCACAATCTGCATAACTCCTCCTGCCCGGTGATGCAGCGAGGGTCGACCAGAGGAATCGAACTTGGCGCTGCGTCACAATCCCTTTACGGATAAACGCCACGAGTGAGATTAGCGTCGGCGACTCGTTGTACGGCCAGGAGATACGCTGCGAGCCGTAATGGAATCTGTCTTTGCCCAGCCATCGCGTACACCTGTTGAAATGCACCAACGATAATCCGTTCGAGTTTCTCGTTAATATCTTGTTCGTCCCAGAAGAACTCTTGCAAGCCCTGCACCCACTCGAAGTAAGAGACAATCACACCACCGGCATTTGCCAGAATATCAGGCACAACGATGATGCCTCGTTCACCAAGGATGGCATCGGCTTCTGGTGTCGTTGGCCCGTTCGCCCCCTCGACGATCAGGCGAGCACGGATTCGTTCAGCGTTCTCGCCGGTAATCTGATTCTCGAGCGCTGCCGGTATCAATACATCACACTCTAGTTCGAGCAATTCGCTGCCACTGATCCGTTCGACGCCGGCTGCTCTATAGCCGTCGAGCAGACGGAACGAGTGTTGTTCGGTATGGGCACGCATTGCCGGAATATCAAGTCCCTGCGCGCAATAGTAACCACCGGAGGCATCGGCCACCCCGATCACCTTGCAACCGAGTTGATGCAGCAAATAAGCGGCGGTGCTCCCCACATTTCCGAATCCCTGCACCACCACGCGCAATCCATCGAGCGACCAGCCTAACTGCCGTGCCATCTCACGCACCATCAGCATGACACCACGACCGGTTGCCTCAACCCGACCTAACGAGCCACCAACATTCACCGGCTTACCGGTAATGACAGCGGGTACCGTGTAGCCACGATGCATCGAGATGGTATCCATAATCCAGGCCATGATCTGGGCATTGGTCCCCACATCAGGTGCAGGAATATCCTTTTCAGGGCCGAGCAAGATACTGATCTCAGTAGCAAAACGTCGGGTCAGTCGTTCAAGTTCACCAGGCGAGAGTTGCTTAGGATCAACAATCACGCCACCCTTGGCACCGCCGTAAGGAATATTGACCAGCGCACACTTCCAGGTCATCCACATCGCCAGGGCACGTACTTCATCGATATCAACACTCGGATGGTAGCGAATACCTCCCTTCACCGGGCCACGGCTCAGGTTGTGCTGGACTCGATAACCGGTAAAAACCCGTGTACTACCGTCATCCATCTGTACCGGAAAATTGACCGTCAATTCTCGCTGGGGCACGCGCAGAATTGCCCGAATGTCATCCGGGAGATGGAGCATTTCGGCTGCCTGATCGAACTGCTGTTGGGCAACGTGAAACGGATTGATACGGTGAGACGTCATTGTCTGTGTTCTCCATTGGTATTTAGCTGTTGCTGCTGATACCTGTGCATAATCCGGACGTACAAGAGCAAGGGTTCAACAGTGATGGTTGGCACCGTGCCGGTTACCAGACGTTTCAATCCAGGTCTTTGCGCATGTAGATCCAACCACTTTGACCAAAGAACAAGCGACCAAAGAACGAGTGCCGTACATACAGCGCTTGAAAGCCAAGCCGCTCGTACAACGTGCGGGCCGGCTGGTTCGTCTCGCGCACGTACAGGCCAAGGTAGGTCAGGGCACGTGAGCGAGCATACTGTTCGGCCTGTTGCAACAGTGCACGAGCTACCCCGCGTCGGCGCCAGGCCGGTGCGACCGCAACATCGGCAATAAACCCTTCACCGTGCCCGATCTGGTGATCGAGTAACGATAGCGCGAAGAGTGAGCGAAGCGCCCCCCACCAGCCCAGAATTTCAAAGAATGCCGATTCGGCAAAGCCGCCGCCACTCATCATATCACGAGTTCGCAAACTGGTAGTACCGATGACCTGATTGTCGTATTCGGCCACGAGCATCCCTTGCAAGGCGGCTGCACCCTGCCGGCGCCAACCAACCGCCAACGCTTGGGCGCCACGCTCACCGCCGTGCGGGCCAAACGCAGCGCCAAAGGTGTCGGCAAAGGCTTCACGATGCAGGGCGACGATAGCATCAATATCACTCAGACGTGCCGACCGAATGACAATACCGTTGGCTGATACACCAGACGATATATCAGAGGCGACAGACATGCTCACGTACACTTACTGAGTCTTGAGGCCGGCAAGCTGTAGTTCCAGCCGCTGGGCTATATCGCGGTACATATCACCACGACGCTCGGCAGCGGCTAGCTTGCGTTGCAGGAATACGATATATCCCAACGCGATACCAAAAGCAGCGAGTATAATCCAGCGCATACGCCTCCTCTCTGTTCTTACGTTGCGTATTCTAGCGCAGACCCAATAGAGCTTCAAGTCAGAGGAAATGATCCTGTCTCAGTCAGCAACCGGGCGATGGCGTTGACGCCAGGCGTAGTAGATAGCGATACTCCCCGCGATCGCTGCATTGAGTGATCCAACCTGGCCAATTATCGGTAAACGAACCAGAAAGTCGCACCGCTCGCGCACCAGGCGAGCAATGCCGGTACCTTCGGCACCGATCACGAGTGCCAGCGGCAGATCGAGATCAACCGCATCGATGTCTTGCGCCTGATCGTCCTGTTCGAGACCAACCACCCAGACACCAGCTCGTTGCAATTCTTCAATCGTCTGGTTCAAGTTTGACACCATTGCTACCCGTAGATGCTCGACCGCACCGCTGCTCGCATTAACAACGGCTGGAGTAATTTCAGCCGCCCGCCGACCGGGAATCACGACACCATGACATCCGACAGCCTCTGCCGTGCGCAGGAGAGTACCGATGTTTTGGGGGTCTTGCAGATGATCGAGCAATAGCAGTAAGGCCGCTTCCCGTCGTTCTGTCGCAGCATTGAGACAGGTATCAAGATCAACGTAAGGGTAGGGGCCAGCTTCGAGCATTACCCCTTGATGATTAACATCGCGCAACTGGCGATCCAGCATTTGGCGTTCGATACGCTCCACCGGAATACCGGCTTGTTGCGCCAGATGAATAATTTCGGCGATGACGCCACTTTCCTGGACGCTCCGCGAGAGAACCAAACGGCGCAATGTACGGCGACGAGCACGCAGTACCTCGCGCACCGCATTGCGCCCATAGAGGAGTTCCGTTGTCATGACTATTCACTCAGTACTCAAGCTCACAAAGGTTCCATCGGCGCGAACAGACCTGGCTGGATGTGAGCAATGTTTCACCCAGCCGCCTCGACCCTCTCGCCCCCTCATCGCACCTGAGATTGCAGGTGAAACCGCAATGCCACTACCGTGGTTTACAAACCAAACGCATCTTTAATCCGCCCAAAGAACCCATCGTCGTGGTTGTCGTCGTGGGACGCAAAGGTTTGGGCCAATTCCTGGAAAAGGCGACGCTGGTGATCGGTCAGTTTCGTCGGAACCTCTACCCGAATCACTACGATCTGATCACCGCGACCCTGTTGCCGCAAATAGGGAACCCCCTTCCCACGTAAGCGGAAGGTTTGGCCGTGCTGGGTGCCAGGTGGAAGACGCAGCTTTTCTGTCCCTTCGAGCGTTGGCACACTGACTTCTCCACCCAACGCGGCCTGAGCAACATTGATGGTCAGATTGAGAATAATGTCGTTGCCATCGCGCTCGAAAAGGGGATGCGGCTGAATATCAAGGGCAACGTAAAGGTTCCCCGGTGGCCCACCACGCGGCCCGGCCTCACCTTCACCACTAATCCGAATCTGTTGTGAACTATCGACACCCGCCGGTACGCGCACCGTGATTTTGCGGGTCTGTCGTACCCGACCTTCACCACGACATTCACGACAGGGAATAGGGATTACGTAACCGGTGCCACCACAGGTATCACAGGTCGTCACCGTCACCATATTGAAGATGGGTGCACGCTGACGGATTTCACCGGTACCGCCACAACGAGGACAGCGCGTTGGTTCGGTACCAGGTTCGGCACCAGAACCATAGCATACCGGACATGTTTCGAGACGACGGAACTCGATCTCCTTTTCGGTCCCGAACACTGCCTCTTCAAAGGTAAGCCGCAGTGTATAGCGCAGATCGGCTCCGCGCAGCGGCCCACGGGTGCTGCGTCCCGCCCCGACACCACCGAAAAAGGCATCGAAAATCGAGCTAAAGGGATCAACACCTCCAAACGGATCAGCGCCAACGCCACCGAAACCGGGCGGATTGTGACCAAACCGATCGTACATCGCCCGCTTCTGTTCGTCAGAGAGCACCTCGTAGGCCTCGTTGATCTCTTTGAACTTCGCCTCAGCGTCCGGCGATTTATTCACATCGGGATGATATTGGCGGGCTAGCCGACGATACGCCTTTTTGATTTCATCGGGCGTCGCACTCCGACTCACCCCGAGTACTTCGTAATAATCACGTTTGGCTCCCGCTGTCATACGGTGTCCTCACGACGTGTGCTACCGGCCAGTAGCCTGGTATAAGCCTACTCGCCTACCGATTCATCAACAACGGTACCGGCAGCACCGTTTGATGTTGCCCCGGTTGAGATATGCTGTAACGCAACGGCCAATTCAGCGATACGATTCCGAATCGTCTGCTCGTCATCTTCGGCGACAACACTGCGGAGCGCCATCATCTTCTCTTCGACGGTCGCCCGCACATTTGGATCGACGTGTTCGCCAGCTTCGCGTAACGTCTTTTCCGCAGTGTAAAGCAGGCTATCGGCGTGATTACGGGCGGCAATCAACTCACGGCGGCGACGATCTTCTTCAGCATGAAGCTCAGCATCGCGCACCATCCGCTCAATCTCTTCCTGCGAGAGGCCTGAAGAAGCCGTGATAGTAATACGCTGTTCTTTACCGGTCGCCTTATCGCGAGCACTGACACTCACAATCCCGTTGGCGTCAATATCAAACGTCACTTCAATCTGCGGGACACCACGGGGAGCAGGGGGAATCCCCGACAACTCAAAGCGGCCCAGGCTCTTATTGTAACGCGCCTCCGCACGCTCACCTTGTAACACATGAATCTCGACGCTCGTCTGGTTATCGCTGGCGGTAGAAAAGATTTGGCTCTTGCGGGTCGGGATAGTGGTATTGCGCTCAATCAACGGCGTCATCACACCACCGAGCGTCTCGATACCGAGCGTTAGCGGCGTCACATCGAGTAAGAGCACATCTTTCACTTCGCCGGCCAGCACACCAGCCTGGATCGCTGCGCCGATGGCAACTACTTCATCAGGGTTAACGCTGCGGTTTGGTTCTTTGCCGAAAAAGTTGCGCACGGCTGCCTGGATCGCCGGCATGCGGGTCTGTCCTCCTACCAGAATAATTTCATCGATCTGACCTGGTTGGAGACCTGCATCGCGCAGTGCCTGTCGGACTGGCCCCATACTGCGTTCGATCAAATCAGCGCAGAGTTGCTCAAGGCGGGCGCGGGTGAGCGTTGCATGCAGATGCTTCGGACCGCTCGGATCGGCGGTGATAAAGGGCAGGCTGATCTCGGTCTGCATCAACGAGCTAAGCTCCATTTTGGCCTTTTCTGCCGCCTCTTTCAACCGTTGCAGCGCCACACGGTCGGCGCGCAAATCAATCCCATGCTCCTTTTGAAACTCATCGGCCAGCCAGTCGATAATGCGCTGATCAAAGTCATCACCACCAAGATGCGTATCGCCACTGGTGGCCTTCACTTCAACCACACCATCACTGAGTTCAAGAATGCTAACGTCAAAGGTGCCGCCACCCATATCGTAGACGACGACCAGTTCATCTTTGCCCTTCTTGTCAAGCCCATAGGCAAGGGCACTGGCCGTTGGTTCGTTGACGATCCGCAGCACTTCGAGACCAGCAATCTTACCGGCGTCTTTGGTAGCCTGACGCTGGCTATCATTAAAGTAGGCCGGTACTGTGATCACCGCCTGCGTCACCGGCTCGCCGAGATAGGCTTCAGCATCAGCCTTCAATTTTTGCAGCACCATCGCCGAGATTTCAGGTGGCGCATACTCACGACCGGCCATCAACACGCGCACATCGCCGTTGGGTGCAGCGGTGATCTGGTAGGGAACCAGCTCTTTGTCTTGTTGCACTGAGGGTTCGTTAAACTTCCGACCGATAAAGCGCTTCACGGAAAAGATGGTATTTTCAGGATTCGTTACCGCCTGCCGACGGGCCACCTGACCAACGACGCGCTCGCCAGATTTGGTAACGGCCACCACCGACGGGGTCAGACGCGACCCTTCAGCATTGGGGATAACAACCACATCACCGCCTTCAACCACAGCGACCACCGAGTTGGTTGTGCCCAGATCAATCCCAATTACTTTTGGCATGGGAGCTTACCTTCATCTCAAAAAACGTTCTAGTTCCTAACCGCGACCCACCTTAACCATACTCGGACGGATGACACGGTCGTGGAGCAGATAGCCACGCTGTAATTCAGCAATGACTTTGCCTTCTTGCCCTTCTGCTTCTTCGTAGATCACCGCCTCGTGCAAATTGGGGTTAAAGTCCTGCCCCAACGCCTCAATCGGCTTGACCCCTTCGCTTTCGAGGATTGTACGTAATTTTTGAGCAATAAGTTGCGTTCCCTGCCACCACGGTGTTTCGGCAATCTCAGGTGGCACATTGGCAATCGCCCGCTCGAAGTCATCGAGGACCGGTAGCAACTTCAAAATAAGTGCTGCACCGGCATTACGTATCAGCTCACTGCGTTCGGTTTCGGTACGGCGCTTGAAGTTGCGATAATCAGCCACGGCCCGCATCCACTGATCTTTATATTCGGCAACCTGAGCTTCAGCCTGAGCCAGGCGGTTTTGCAGATCGGCGATCAACGCCTCCGAGTCAACCACTCCGCCATCGGCGGTAGCCACCGATGGCTGAGCCGTCGTCGCGTCTGCTCCTTCGTTCTGCGCATTAGCAGCCGCGTCTTGAACTGCTGTATCGGGTTTCACTTCTTCCGTATTTGCCATAGTTCCCTCACAAGGTATATCTCAATTCACGAAGTTGCAGGAGTATCAACATCTGGTTCCGAAGGACGAGGATTCGCGTAATAGAGATCGGCCAACAGGTTACTCATCAATGATGCGATATAGCGCACTGTTGAGATCGAACGTGGATAGGCCATACGGGTTGGCCCAATCACACCGAGCACACCAACCAACGCCCCCTCGACGCCGTAGCGCGCCAAGATCACACTGTAATCGCGCATAGCGTCTTCGCCGTGTTCGCCACCAATAATCACCTGCACCCCACCGGAGGCGAGGGCCTGGGGAATGAGTGGACCAAGACCGCGGCCACTCTTAAGAATTTCGAGAGTACGGCGTAATCGTTCAATGGCTCGCTCGGCATCATCACGGCCACTGGCAGGCATGAACTCAGGCTGACTCAACATCTCAAGCAGACCATCAGAATAGATCTGCTCTTGCGCCTGCTCTTCAAACGCAATCATCGCTCGCACCACCATATCAACCAGTGTCCGCTCAAACTCGCTGAGAGTGACACCGTTGAAGGTCGCCACGGCAGCCAGCTCTTCAGCCCGGGTTAAGGTTGCATCAGCGAGCAGATCGCTTACCACACCAGCAGCCCGACGCAGGTCCTCTGGTGTACGACCCGGCTCGATGGGCAGGGTCTGCTGTTTGATAATCCCGCCGTGAAAGACGATAACCGCCAGTGCCATTGTTTCGTGGATTGCGATCAACTCCAGGCTCTTGAAGCGAAGCTGCTCGGCGCGGGGAGCGGTGGCAACCGAAGCGTTATGCGCTGTACGGGCAAGCACAGCACATGCCAGTTGCACCCACTGATCAAGTTCGCCACGTACCTGGTAAAACTGGTGGCGAATCATGCGCTGTTCGGCAGGAGAGAGCGATGTGCGCTCCATCAAGTTCTCAACGAAAAAGCGATAACCCGCATCAGTCGGGATACGCCCGCCTGACGTGTGCGGATGGGTCAGAAAACCCAACTCTTCGAGTGCGGCCATATCATTCCGCACCGTCGCAGGCGAGACGGGGAGGCGATATTTGCGCACCAGCGTCTCGGAAGCGACCGGCGTTGCCGTATCGACAAACTCTTGTATGACCAGCTTGAGAATCATCTGCCGGCGTTCGGTCAGAGGTCCGCTCATCGCTGTATCCTGCCTTGCAGGTCAATTGTTAGCACTCGCTAAGTGAGAGTGCTAATGCTTCCAACGTAAAAGGTTGGCGTGCATCTGATGCACGCCGATAAGAAGTATACCATAAGTTGTGCCAATTGTCATGAGGTCATGCCCCCCATTCGCGTTCGCGGGCACCACCGCCGAGGAGGCGTCGGGTTGAAGGGGCATACCCTTCTGGCATCGTGCGGAGCGCAACTGACAGGGTGACCAAATCTGATACGTACACGATCCGAAACCAGAGTGGCAGGTAGGCGATACGGACACCATGGCGGTGCAAACCGCTCAGCCATAGCCGTACCTCTTCCGAGACAAGCGGAATTGTTCCGACAACTGACAAATGGCGGATACCCAGCAAATACCAGGAGCCACGATCGCATAACCCTATCACCACATCGGTGCCACTGTCTAAGAGGGTATAGGCATCGCGAACCCGTGACTCAGGTAGATGTGGCGTATCACCACTGAGGATCAGTAATGGTCCTTCGCTGGCTTCCGTAGCGATTTGAATGGTTGAAGTAACATACGCGGTCGAGCCAGTTACACGAAGTACCAGCGCCTGAAGATCGGCAACAAACGCATGAACCCACCAATTGGCTTCAGGGCCAAAGGTTTCGCGCAGAGCAGCCGATCGGTCGAGGATCAAGGTTACGCGCTGCATGCGCTGCTCCATCTCTGTAGAACACGAAATCACTCTTATTATAGACTGTCGTAGCACTCGCTAAAACAGGAAAATGGCACGAAAGTTAAAAAATTGATGAACATTTTCCCACCGCTTCTATCACTAGAATGAAGCAATCATTACTGATGGTTGCCTGAGTTTTATCAGAACTATACTGCTACCCCTCCTATACTGATACAGAGCAGGCATCATGACCTCTGCTTGCAGGTAAGGAGGAACATAATGGGCACTCGACGAGTCACTCTCGATGGCAATGAGGCGGTTGCGAATGTTGCCTATCAATTGAGTGAAGTGATAGCAATTTACCCAATCACCCCTTCCACGCCAATGGGTGAACTGGCTGATGCATTTGCTGCTAGCGGTAAGCCCAATCTGTGGGGAGTAGTACCGACCGTTTACGAGATGCAGTCGGAAGGTGGCGCCGCAGGCGCCCTCCACGGGGCAATGCAGACCGGCGCCCTAACCACGACGTTTACCGCTTCGCAGGGTCTGCTTTTGATGATTCCCAATATGTATAAGATGGCCGCCGAGCTAAGACCGGGCGTCTTCCACGTTGCGGCCCGGGCGTTAGCAACGCAGGCTCTTTCCATCTTTGGTGATCAGTCAGATGTTATGGCCGCACGAACTACCGGCCTTGGCATGTTGGCATCAGCATCGGTACAAGAGGCGCAGGATATAGCCCTGATTGCCCACGCCAGCTCGCTGGCCGGGAAATTGCCGGTGATACACTTCTTCGATGGCTTTCGTACCTCGCACGAAGTGAATACGATCATCCTGCTCGAAGAGGAAGAGATTCGGGCAATGATCAAGGACGAATGGATTCACGATCATCGCGCTCATGCCCTTTCACCAGAACAGCCGGTGATTCGTGGCACGGCGCAGAACCCTGATGTTGCTTTTCAGGCCCGTGAGCGTATCCAGCCGATCATCGATGCCTTCCCAGCCGTTGTACAAGCACAGATGGATCGGTTTGCCGAAATTACCGGTCGGCAGTACCACCTATTTGACTATTTCGGTGCTCCTGATGCCGAGCGGGTGATAGTAATAATGGGTTCAGGAGGTGAGACAGCCCGCGAAACTGCTTTCTACCTGAACCAGCAAGGCGAGAAGGTCGGGGTCGTGCAAGTGCGTCTCTTCCGACCCTTTGCCGAGGCCGCATTTCGTGCCGTATTGCCACCAACCGTGAAGAGAATTGCCGTACTCGACCGCACCAAAGAGCCGGGGGCTTCTGGTGAGCCGCTCTTCCTCGATGTCGTTGCGGCACTCCGTGGTCAGCCGATCAAGGTGATCGGCGGGCGCTATGGCCTTTCATCGAAGGAGTTTACGCCGGGGATGGCAGCCGCCGTTTTTGCCGAGCTGGCAAAGGAACACCCCAAAGAGCACTTCACGGTTGGGATCATTGATGATGTCAGCCAGAGTAGTCTGAGTTACGATCCCGATCTCTGCATCGATCCGCCCGGTACGGTGCGCTGTGTCTTCTGGGGTCTTGGTTCTGATGGCACGGTCGGCGCCAATAAGAATAGCATCAAGATTATCGGTGATAGCAGTGAGGGCGAGGCTGAGCGTTACGCGCAGGGCTATTTCGTCTATGACTCGAAGAAATCGGGGTCGGTGACGATTTCCCATCTCCGTTTTGGGCCATCGCCGCTGGCAACACCGTATCTGATCGGTAAGGGACAGGCCCAGTTTGTAGCCTGCCACCAGTTCAGTTTCCTCGAACGATTTGATGTATTGCAGTATGCAGCACCGAATGGTGTGTTCTTGCTCAATAGCCCTTACGGTCCTGATCAGGTCTGGCATCAGTTGCCGTCGGTTGTCCAGCGTAAAATTCGCGAGCTGAACCTGCGCTTCTTCGTGATTGATGCAACTGCTGTTGCCAATGAAGTGGGTATGCGCGGACGCATCAACACCGTGATGCAGACCTGCTTCTTCGCAATCAGTGGCGTCTTACCCCGTGAAGACGCAATTGCGGCGATCAAGCAGTCGATCAAGAAGACCTACGGTCGGCGCGGCGAGGCCGTGGTCAAGCAGAACTGGGCAGCAGTTGACCGCACGCTCGACCGGCTGTACGAGGTACCGATCCCACCGCCGACCGAGGACAATGGGTTGCCGATGCGACCACCAGTACCGGCTAATGCACCGCCGTTCGTGCGTGATGTGTTGGGACCGATGATCGCCGGGCGGGGCGACGAGTTACCGGTTAGTGCAATCCCCATCGATGGCTCTTTCCCGACCGGAACGACGAAATGGGAAAAGCGCAATATTGCGCTTGAAATACCAATCTGGGACCCGGCTATCTGCATCCAGTGCAACAAGTGTGTCTTTGTGTGTCCACATGCTACCATTCGTGCGAAGGTCTACCCCGAAGAGGCACTTGTTGGCGCTCCCGAAGGATTCCAGAGCGCACCGGCCCGCTTTAAAGAGTTCCCCGGTCAGCGCTACACATTACAAGTTGCGCCCGAAGACTGCACCGGCTGTGGCCTCTGTGTTGAAGCGTGTCCGGTCAAGGACAAGCGTGCAACCGGTCGTAAGGCGATCAATCTCCAACCGCAACCGCCTATTCGTGCTCGTGAAGCTGCATATTGGGATTTCTTCCTCTCGTTGCCGGATGTGGATCGCACCCAGATTCCGTCTGGCAGTGTAAAGCATACGCAACTGTTTGTGCCGCTGATGGAATTTTCAGGGGCCTGTGCCGGTTGTGGCGAGACACCTTATCTCAAGCTGCTGAGTCAGCTCTTTGGCGACCGCGCAATTATTGCCAACGCCACCGGTTGTTCGTCAATCTACGGCGGTAATTTACCAACAACACCATGGACAACCAACGCTGAGGGGCGCGGGCCAGCATGGTGCAATTCACTCTTCGAGGACAATGCCGAGTTTGGGTTGGGGATGCGCTTAAGTATTGACCAGCAGCTTGACCATGCCCGAATGCTGCTTAATCGCCTCCGGCCCATTCTTGGTGCTGAATTTGTCGAAGACCTGCTGCATGCTGATCAACACAGTGAAACCGGCATTCGTGAGCAACGCGAGCGCGTCGCAATCCTTAAACAGCGTTTGCGTGAACTGCTGAGCAGTGATCCGCCAGAGGCAGCGCAAATGCGTGATCTGCTAGCCCTGGCCGATGTGTTGATCCGACGCAGTATCTGGATCGTCGGTGGTGATGGTTGGGCCTACGACATCGGCTTTGGTGGGCTTGACCATGTGTTTGCGTCAGGGCGCGATGTCAATATCCTGGTGTTAGATACGGAAGTCTACTCTAACACTGGCGGGCAGGCCAGTAAATCAACACCAACTGGCGCTGTCGCCAAGTTTGCAGCCAGTGGGAAAGGTGGGGTCAAGAAGGATTTGGCCCAGATTGCAATGACCTACGGTGATGTATACGTGGCCCGAGTGGCCTTTGGTGCCGATGATGTCCAGACGCTACGCGCCTTCCAGGAGGCCGAAGCGTATCCTGGGGTCTCGCTCATCATTGCCTACAGCCACTGCATTGCCCATGGCTATGATCTACGTCGTGGTCTAGAGCAGCAACGGCTGGCGGTTGAGTCTGGTGTCTGGCCACTCTATCGTTACAATCCGGCCATTCACGAGGGTTCACCATTGACCATCGACTCGAAAGCACCGACCATTGATCCAGAGGTCTATTTGCGCGGTGAAGGTCGTTTCCAGATGTTGCAACAAGCCAACCCGGCTCGCTACGAACAACTGGTCGCCAGCCTACGGCGGCAGGTAGCATTGAAGTGGGCACATTTGCAGTGGATGGCCAATGAGTTAGCTGCCGAGACGAAGGAGGGGCTGCGATGATCGATCTGAGTACGACCTATCTGGGGATGCGGCTGCGCACACCGTTAGTCGCTGCCGCATCACCCATCAGTCGCAACGTTGAGCTGGCTCGTCAGCTCGAAGAGGCTGGCCTGGGAGCGATTGTTATGTATTCGCTCTTCGAGGAGCAGATCATTCAAAACAGCCTTGAGATTGATCGCATGCTTAGTCATGGGGCCGAGAGCTTTGCCGAAGCGCTCAGCTATTTCCCCGAACATGGTGTGTATAGCGTCGGCCCCGAACGGTATCTGGAACAGGTTGTAGCACTGAAAAAAGCGTTGAGCATCCCGGTCATCGGTAGTCTCAATGGCGTCTCGGCAGGCGGATGGGTTCATTATGCCCGTCTCATACAAGAGGCGGGTGCTGATGCACTCGAACTCAATATCTACTTCATCCCAGTTGATACCACCATCACCAGTAGCGCACTCGAGGATATTTACGTCGAGCTGGTGCGTGCAGTACGGGCCGAAATCACGATCCCGCTGGCGGTAAAGATTGGCCCATACATCACAGCACTGCCACACTTTGCTACCCGTCTGCGTGAAGCAGGAGCAGATGCGCTGGTGCTGTTCAATCGCTTTTACCAGCCCGACTTCGACCTTGAACAATTGGAGGTACGACCGAACTTGCAACTGAGTAGTTCGGCTGAATTGCGACTACCGCTGCGTTGGATCGCCTTACTCTACGGACGTGTCCCGCTTGAATTTGCGATCAGCAGTGGTGTCCATAGTGCGATTGATGCCCTCAAAGGGCTAATGGCCGGAGCAAATGTGGCAATGATGGCATCGGCGCTCCTCCGTGGCCGGGCGCCTGATGTGTTGCGCGGTATTCTACACGATCTGGAAGCGTGGCTCACCGAGCACGAGTACGAGTCGATTACCCAACTACGCGGGAGTATGAGCCAAAAAGCGGTAGCTGAACCGGCAGCCTTCGAGCGGGCCAACTACGTGCGCGTCCTTGAAGATTATCGTCCGCCTTATGCGCTGGGCAGTCACACCGATCTAACCGGTCGGATGCTGTATCCCTTTATTGATGAGGTGTAGCCAGAAACGTTAACGGGACGCAGTGCAAGTCACTGCGTCCCGCCGATCACGTGGGGTAAGTGCCGATCAATCGGCGGCAAGCATCCGCTGCTTTTCGATCACCGTTAACCCCAACTGCTCGCGCAACGGTGTGCGAGGTCGCAGGTAATTGCGCACTTCACTGACAATAATCTCAGCGGTCATACGCAATTGGGCCAACCAGGGCGCTGGTGCCATCTTCTTGTGCATGTAGCTATCAAACGTTAACCGTTGCACATCAGGGTTACGGCACATTTCAGTAAAGACCTCCATCTGACGCTCGTTACCATAGCCCCAGATTTGCAAAAAGCGCAGGAAGCGATACATTGTGCCGTATTCTTTCCACCAGCGGCGCTCGTAGTGGCGCAGGTTTGCAGCACTAGGCACATCGAGATACTCGGCCAGGGTCTGCGCAGCCATCTGACCACTCTTCATTGCCCAATAAATGCCTTCACCGGAAGTATGCACCACCAATCCGGCGGCATCACCGATCAGCATTGCCCGATCAAAAGCCATGTGCGGACGCGGTTCCATCGGCAATGCATGCGCTTCGCGCAAAATGACCTGACCACCATCGAGGGCCGAACCAAGGCGACGTTTGAGATTAGCCAGCAATTGTTTGGCAGCCGATCCATGACCAGGACCGGCGCCGATACCTACCGCAATATGGTCACGTTTGGGAAAAGCCCAGGCATACAGATCGGGGCTGACTTCGTGGCCGAGGTAGAGATCAGCAGTTTCTTCCCAACGCGCCATCTTATCAGGTGGCAGCTTGATCCGCTCTTGCATTGCCACAGCCCGCGGCAGATTCGGCAGGCCGAGGAATTTTGCGGTTGGTGAATAAGCACCATCAGCACCGATCACCACATCGGCCCAAACCGAACCCTCATAACCTGAAGGAGTACGGTAGGTAGCCGTCACCCCATGCCGATCAACCCGTAAACCGGTAACCTGAGCGTGGATCAATTCTGCCCCACGTTCCTGCGCACGCTGACGCAAGAAACTATCAAACACCTCACGCCGCACCATCGCCACATAATCATCATCACTAGGCACAGAACCGGCTACCGGCACGTGAGTCTCTTGACCCGACGGCGAAACGATCAGGCACTGACGAACCTTACGATCAATCAGGCTAGTCGGTAAGTCAAACTCACGGAACGCTGCTGGTGGGACAGCGCCGCCGCATGGTTTGGCCTTACTCAGCTCCTTCTCGATCATGATCGTCTCGATACCAAACGACCGCAGCGTAATCGCTGCGGTTGCGCCACCCACCGATGCGCCAACGATCAGAACTCGTGGTGCCATCGAACACACTTCTAGGGGCTGATGCCCATCAAGCTGCCAGACCAATTGCTGCTGCTAACATGCCCCACACATAAAGCATGATCGCAGTTGCATTGAAAAAGACCTCATTGTTCTCTGGATCACGGATGAAGCGCGCATTCGGGATACTCTGCGCTGCCAGTAAGATGGCAACAACCGTTGCCGCCACAGGATGGCCCCAGTAATAGAGTAAACCAATGACTGCAATTTGGGCCACTCCCATAGTTATCACCACCATCCGCGCAGCGATAACCTTGCCATACTGTACCGGAATGGAACGGATACCCATCAGCGTATCGCCACGGATGCTCTTAAAGTCATTAACCGTCATAATCCCGTGGGCGCCGAGGGAATAGAGCAAAGCAATCGTGACGCTCTCGCCGGTGAGTGGAGCAAATGCCGAATGACCGGCCATCCAGGCCAGGCCTTCGTATGAAATAGCAACCAGCGCATTACCGATCCAGCCATTACGCTTTCCGCGAATCGGTCGTAGACTATAGGCCAGGGCGAAGATCAGACCAAGCGCGACAAAAAAGGCCACATTTCGCCCCAAAAATAGCGCAATACTCGCGCCAAGCCATGTCAGCACTGCCGTCAGAATATAGACGTGACGCAACGAAACCTGACCAGATGGAATAAGCCGGTGTGGCTCATTAATGGCGTCAACATCACGATCAGCGTAATCGTTGACCACCTGCGACAAACCGCACAATACCGGGCCAGCCATAAACATACCGAGCAGAAGGCGGCCAATCGATTCGTTCCATCCCAGAGCACCGCTGGCAATTGCCCCACACATAAACGCCCACGTCGGCGCAAACCAGGTTACCGGCTTCATGAGCTGGATGGATCGCGTTAGCCAGACCAGGCGTAGCCGCAGACGTTTGGGTAGCGGAAGTGAAGGTGGTGAAGTCAAACTGGTTCGGTCGCTCATATCGCTCATAGAGCATCGCTCTCTAGCGCGCCAGCGGCGCGGGGGCGCCCAAGCGCCCCCTTCAAGGAGTAGGTTAGCGGCCTCTAATCTGCGGTGGTAGGATCACGACACCGGCATCGTTATCGGGGATGTCGGCCTGATTGATCGAAGCCAGCGGGATATTGTTTCCACGATGGCACGTGTAACAACCGGGAACGTTGTACACCTGTCCATCGCCAAGGCGCTGGTATGAATAGCGACTTGCCGCCCCGGGGCCGGTAGGAATCTCAGGCTTCCCAATCGCACCGTAGCGCGTCCAGTTTTCGGCCAGCCATGTCGTGAGCAGCAACATCCGCTGCGCCTTCAGTTTGTTGTACGCATAAGCCGGGTTAAGCACATTGTCACCGGCGGGATTCAGCTCATAGGCAACGAAATTACGTGAGTTGTGGCAGAACGTACAACCAACCCCCAGCGACCAGGACTGATAGTTCATCACATTCTGGTTAATCGTCACCTGATCTTGTGTGCGCCCGCCATCGTAGGTCAGTGCCAGCGAGCCGCGACCACTTTCCGGATCATTTGGATCGAAAGGTTTCCAGACCTGATAGTTATAGATGTAGTAGAGAATAGCATCCTTCAACAAGACCTGGTCGCGAATAGCTTCGGGCTTCTGAGCAGGATCGAGGATTGCACGTCCATTGGCATCAAGCGGATCAACAGTCACCTTAATCGGTGGTATCGAGTTGATAAATTGGGCGCCGAAGCTTTCAAGATTGTTTGGCGCGTTGTTGTGGCAGGTTGCGCACTGAACGTAGTTACCCTTCCAGGCCGGCAAGTTGACAATAAACTCGGCGTTGACATCACGCACCAGACGCAGCATATTGCGCGCTGCAATCTTTTGCGGATACTCATCACTAGCGAAATTGTTGATATTGTGGCAGTACTGGCAACCAACCCCAAGCGCACCCGAAACGTATTGCTGCATGTACGTCCAGATCTGGGCCGAACTCATCCCGACCAGAACTTGTACATTAACCGTATTCGGATACTTTTGAACCCAGGCCTGACCGGCCTGAACTCCCTCATTCCATGCTTGCGTACCCAGCCAATTCTGGCGGCCATCAGTGGGAGTAACCGGCTTCGACTCGGTGATCACCTTAATACCATCGCTGAAGCTCCAGCGCGCACCGGCTGTTTTCGCAGCCTCCCGTTGGGCACGGCCTAGTGTCAAATCGTAGACCCACCAGAAGGTGGCTGTTGTAATCACTGCGACAACGAGTCCTACCGCCACCGAGACAACGATCGCGAGTTGCCGATCACTTGGTCGTGACGATTGCATGGGTCTCTCCTGATCCAGATCGGCGTCCCCAACATAGTGACGCCAATGCAAGCGTGAGATTGCGGCGGAAGGGCGACGCCGCCCCTAACGATCCTAATAACCAGTATACACCGATTCTCAGTATACACGAATTATTTCTAAAGGTCAATTTTTTATCTATGTGCAAAAAGCCGAATCTCAACCGCCTGCGAACAACAACCGCCAGCAGAGGCGCTGCTGGCGGTTGCCGTCTTACGCGAGCCGTAGCCAGCCCGCCACCACATCAGACTCCGAACAACATACGCACGGTGCTCAGGAGCAGCGCCCCGCTCTCGGCATTCGATAGCCAATTGTACTTCGGGCTGCTCAGCACGATGAAATGGATAAGTAGCGCCACTACAAAGCCGAGAATAGTAAAGATGACGATATTCGTCCGCACTGGGCTGCGAGGTTGCATGAATAATCCCTCCTCATTTTACTCTACACTAAGGAAGCCACGGTTTCCACAGATAGACCAGCAGGTGCGCGATTGCGGCGATGACACCGAAGCCGTAGAACGACTTCACCACAATATCGTGCAGCAGCCAGTCTTGATTGTTAAATAGCGGACGCCATTTCGGTGGAACCAGATCGTCGTCGTCGCGCATGGGCGAACCTCCACTTTTCTGCTATTAGCGAGATTGCGACCGACACCCGGCTGGTCTCCCGCGAAACTTCCGCTACATTCGAGCGCCCTTCAGCGGTATTCGTTGAAGACCATGCAACGGTGGTGTGTTGCCTAAATTATATAGGAATCAACGAAAAATGTCAATCCGTTGCTTTTAAGAAAAAAGATAATCGTAGGTTGCGATTTTTCCCGCATTTCTCGCTTCGACCTCGGCCACCTCTGTGGAAGGCATCATCCTTCATCGCTGCGACTACGAGAGGCACTTCCCGCGCCAGGCAAGGGCATCTCCAGAATGGTTCCGGGAACGGTTGCAGGCAACACAGGCTTCTCTTCGCCGCGGTAGCAACGGGTGGCACCGAGTTCAGCGCCAGTGCTGCGACGCACGCCTGGCGCCCCTCACCTTCCCCCTGCCCTCCCTTCCGCTCCCACACAGTTGTAAAGAGGGGACGAAGTGTGGCTGATGCGAAAGTATGTTAGCACCTCCACACAAAATGATAGGCAGGTTCGCTACATGCCCAATGAGAAATCTGGGCTTTTGATCAGGCTCTTAATCATCTACAAAACCTGGCCGAGATACCCGAATTGCAGGCGAAGATCAATGGGAGAGGTTCGCAAATCACTTCTCCGGCAAGACGGCATCTTGCCCCACCATGCACTGATCGTCCATTGTGTGCCATTCATCGCCTGGGTTTATCTGTTATGAGGCGATAACGCTTATGCGGAACGGGAAGCAGCGCACCTGCATACACACCGTGAATGGGTATGCCAGGGCGCACCCTTTCATAGCCCGGCAATGTTCGTCCTAACAATTGGCTGCTGCGCCGCTTTGTCATACACTGCCCTCCATCACGCATTATTTTTGCACAAACATCGCACTAGTTATCACAATAAAAAGGGCATTGCAGTGCGATTGTGGCAGTGCTATGATAGGGACAATCCATCTCTCATTTGCTTTATGTACCAACGCAGGTACAAAGCAACGAAGCTGCGGCGAGGTTGCCATGATTCAGAAGGAAGATATCGTCATCCGCGTAGCTGGCGAAAGCGGTGATGGCAGCACGGCGACGGGCGAGATGCTCGCGCAAGCGGCTGCCCGTTCTGGTTTGCATGTCTTTACCTTTCGGACCACTCCAGCCGAGATCAAGGGTGGCCCGGTGATGTTCCAGGTTCGTGCGTCGAATAGCCCGGTACGCTCAATGGGCGATGCGGTTGATGTGCTCTTCGCATTTAACCGTGAAGCGTGGGATTTACACCATGCTGATTTGGCTTCGAACGCGGTACTCCTCTACGATCCCGAAGAATTTGAGCTGCCAACCGAGTTTCGTGGTGTCGCTTATCCGGTACCAATTGGCGCCATAGCGCAGGAGGTCGGCAATCGCCGTGGAAAGAATGTGGCAGCGCTCGGTGTGGTGGCCGCGTTGTTTGGCTTAGGTTTGAATAAGCTCGAAGACATTGTACGGGCAAAATTGGGCAAAAAAGCCGACTTGCTAGAGAGCAACCTGGCAGCGTTGCGCGCCGGCATTGCCTATGCTCAGCGGCTGGAGAAACGCGATCCATTCTGGATGGAGTCGGTCGCCGAACACGAACGCTACGTGATGACCGGTAATCAGGCGATTGTCGCCGGTGCGCTACACGCCGGAGTTGAATTCTTTGCCGGTTATCCAATTACTCCCGCTTCGGATATTATGGAGGGAATGGCAGCGATGCTCCCTCAAATCGGTGGCGGTTATATGCAAGCTGAAGATGAGATTGCAGCGATTATGGCTTGCATTGGTGCTTCGTATGGCGGTAAGCGCGCCATGACCGCAACCTCTGGGCCAGGGCTATCGCTGATGAGTGAAGCAATCGGCTATGCTAGTATGACCGAGATACCGGTGGTGATCGTGGATGCTCAGCGAGGTGGTCCCAGCACCGGCCTACCAACCAAGATGGAGCAGTCGGATTTAAATATTGCGCTGCACGGGGGCCACGGTGATAGTCCGCGGATCGTGCTTGCTCCGGCCAGCGTTGCCGAGTGTTTTCATCTGACGGTTTGGGCGTTTAATCTGGCCGAGCAATATCAGACGCCGGTTATCTTACTCAGCGATTATTCGCTCTCGTTCCGCACCGAGACCGTCGAACCATTTGATCTGAACAAGTATCCGCGCGTTGATCGCTTGCGACCAAATGGTGCACTGGCGCCCAAACAGTATCGCCGTTACGAGATAACCGCAAACCTGATTTCGCCGATGGTTGCGCCGGGCGTGGCGTATGCGCAATACACTGCAACCGGCCTTGAACATAATGAGTATGGCAACCCCGATTACACACCGAAGAATCACGCATTAATGACCGAGAAGCGCTGGGGCAAGCTGGCCCCCTTGCAACATTCACGCGAGTACGTTCGCCGCTTTGGCGCCGAGCGGGCCAAAGTAGGAATTATTTGCTGGGGAACTACTGCTGGCCCATGTCGTGGTGCAGTCTATCTGGCCGGTCAGGAAGAAGTACCGGTAGCAATGTTGCAGGTTCAGATGCTGGCGCCACTACCGGTTGATGCGATTAACGAATTTCTTGAACAGGTCGAGATTGTGCTGGTACCGGAAGTGAATTTCCAGGGTCAGTTTGCTAAATTACTCCAGGCTGAACTGGGGATTAAAGTGCTCTCAATGACCAAATATACCGGTATGCCGTTCTCGCGATTAGAGATTCTACGCCAGATTCACGTCCTAAATGGGCTTGCTGAACCGGTATTGTCTTGATGACGATATGCTTCACACGTAGCTTAGATGCGGAGACAATTATGACTGCTGTACCAATTACTACGCCGCCCGTTGTTTACAAACCGTCCGATTACCGCAGCGATCTGAAACCGATCTGGTGTCCAGGTTGTGGTGATTTCGGCGTTTTGGCTGCTATTCAGCAGGCGTTGGCCGCAACGCAAATTAATCCGAAAGACCTGGCTGTGGTCTCCGGTATCGGTTGTAGTTCACGACTACCCGGCTTTTTGCAGACATACGGATTGCATACGGTACACGGTCGTGCGTTACCGGCAGCAATTGGGCTGAAAATTGCCCGCCCCGATTTGACCGTGATGGCAGTGGGTGGTGATGGCGATTTCTTCAGTATCGGGCTGGGGCATTTACCGCACGCTGCACGGCGTGATCTCGATATTACTGTTGTGGTGATGGATAACGCGATTTATGGCCTAACGAAAGGGCAGACGTCTCCGACCTCACCGCGCGGACATGTGACCAAGAGCACGCCTTACGGTCAATCAGCCCAGCCTCTTCACCCACTAGCGATTGTATTGTCGAGCGGGGCTTCATTTGTTGCCCGTGGTTTTTCGAGTCAGCCGAAGCAGTTGGCAGAACTGATTAAAGCCGGGCTTGAGCATCGCGGTTTTGCCTTTATTCACGTGTTAAGTCCATGCGTCACCTTTTACGATACGTATAAACTGTATAAGGAGCTGGTGTACAATTTGCCCGCAGATCACGATCCATCAGATCTCGATGCAGCGATGCACTACGCAGTTGAGCGTGAACGACTGCCGCTTGGCATTTTTTATCGTCGGCCACCACTTGAACCGCTGCCGCGTCCAACTCCAAAGCCGTTTGATACCCAGGCTTATCTGGAACGCTTCCGAGTGTAGCCGTCAATTCTGTCTGTTTCATTGCACAGGAGGGAGGGAAACCTGCCCTCCCATTTTGTTGCAAGTTCGGAGAGAAGTTACGGAACAATCCCACCCCACTGGCGTACTGCGGCGCTACCAAGAGCTTCCGACCGGCAAGGCGCGGGCCTGTGGCCCGCGCTACAAGGCAAGCTGCTCCGCCTCCTGCCGGGTGCTGGCTATACACCGCAAGGCGCAGGCCACAGGCCTGCGGCGCTCCACAAACGTGTCCGACCGGTAAGGCGCAGGCCACAGGCCTGCGCTACCAGGCCTGCGGCGCTCCACAAACGTGTCCGACCGGTAAGAGACGGGCCACAGGCCCGCGCACCCAGGCAAGCGGGCAAGAGGCGGGCCGGAGGCCCGTGCGCCCAGGGAAATAGTGCAGGTTACGCCTGAGCGACCTTTTGATACAATCTGTACACTGGTATTGAATTTTTCTGCTGAGCACGTGAATATGATTCGTATCTACATCTGTCTTGGCCCTCATTGCCGTAGTCGGGGATCAGCCGACATCCTATCAACGCTTGAACAACAACTCCGCCAGGCTCATTTGTTGCAACGGATCGAGTGTATCGCAGGCGGCTGTCAGGATCGCTGTGCACTCGGACCGAATCTACGTATCTATCCAGGTGGACGGAAGATGCACTGCGTCACATTGCAGGCAATAGGGTCACTTGTAGCACAGCTTATCGATGGCGGTGTATAATGCCAGCGTGTACGCTATTGTTATCTATGCGATCCATTATTAGACAAGATGCGTGGACTTTCCGAGAGAACCACTGTGCGACAGGCTGTAACCCGTTATCAGCCATGGGTCGTCCGCCTCGGGCTGACGGCCATTTTACTGTTGGGAATCTATTTTCGGACTCTCAACCTCTTCGACTGGGATTCGCGAACCGGTCAACATCCTGATGAGCGCTTTTTCACCTACGTTGCCTCAACTGTTCGTTTACCAGGATCCATCGGTGAATTCTACGACTCCAGCCGCTCACCGCTCAATCCGCGTAACTATGAGCAGTTTCCGCTGTACGTCTATGGGCCATTGCCCATTATGCTTACGCGGGTTGTGGCAGTACTGTTGACGCCGACTGAAGTATTGCCAGCCCAAGTGCTGACTATCACCGGGCCACCACGAGTTGGAGCGAACCCGACAGCGCCAACCGAAAAACGCACCGATTATGGGCCATTGGTGAATAATCCCGAACGAAACTGGCCGCGGTTGATCCCTCTCATCTGGTTGTTGAATCCGGACAGAGTTGACCTCACCAGTTATGGTCAGATCGTCAATGTTGGGCGAGCGTTGGCAGCAGCGTTTGATGTTGGGAGCATCCTAATCGTCTATCTGATCGGGCGACGTTTATTCAACCGCAAGATTGCGCTCCTAGCGGCACTGCTGACTGCGCTGACGGTGATGCACATCCAGCAAAGTCATTTTTTTGTGGACCCTGCCTTCTCAACCTTTTTTTGTCTGTTGGGGCTGTACTGGACGGTACGGATTGCCCAAGGGGGTGGTATCGGCTCGTATCTGGCTCTCGGTCTCAGCATTGGTGCGGCTACAGCCAACCGCATTACGATGGCGACCATTGGTGGGTTGGCCATTGTGGCAACCATTATTGCCGCACAACGAGCCTTGCGCGGACGTAGTTGGAGCGAGTTGATTAATCGCTGGTTGCAACGTGAAATCTGGCTACTCATTCTGGCCGGTAGCATCTCGTTGGTGACGTTTCGGGTACTGGCTCCTGATGCGTTTATCGGCTCACGTCCTGACTCACCGCTCATTGAAGGCCCATCATTCTTGCATGGGGCTGGATTCTTCGATATTCGACTCGAACCGCGATTTCGCGAGAATCTGACAACGGTGCGGGCGCTGGTTACCGGCGAATACGACTTTCCCCCTGGTCAGCAATGGGTTGGACGACCGGCGTACCTCTTCCCATGGATCAATATGGTTGTGTGGGGGATGGGAGCATTCCTCGGTCTGGCGGCCTGGGGCGGTTGGTTCCTCTTTGCCGGTCGGCATATTCGGCGTGGCTGGCAATGGGCGGTGCATCCTGCACCGTTGATCGGACGTTCGTGGCATCCGGCATGGGTGTTGTGGTGTTGGGTGGCCTTCTACTTCGGGTGGCAAGGCAATCAATTCGCGATCACGATGCGGTATTTGTTGCCGATCTATGGTGCACTCACGATCCTGGCCGCGTGGGCACTGGTCGTGCTGGCGCGCTGGGGACGATGGCGACAACGTACATCTTCACATACCAGGGTCACTAACCGGTTTCGGCGCGTTGGCCTAACAATAGCGCGTATCCTGGTCTGGTCGGCCAGGTATGCGCTCCCGGTAGTACTGGTAGCAACGGCACTATGGGCATACGCCTTCTCGCGCATCTATACTGTGCCGCATTCACGGGTACAGGCAGCACGCTGGCTGGCCGATCATGCACCTCCTGGCAGCTCTGTGATGTACGAGCGCTGGGATGATCCGTTACCGTTGCAGGCAACGAGAAACGCGGCCTGGAACGTTACCTTCTTTGGTATCGAGTCATCACCGTATGCCGAGGATGAACCGGTTAAATACTTTGGTCGTGGGGATGAACCTGGGCTGCTCGATCAGCTCGATCAGGCTGATTACATTACGCTGACCAGCAATCGGGTCTACGACAGCACCTCACGGCTGCGTATGCGTTATCCGGCGTTAATGCGCTACTATCATTATCTTTTCAACGGTGAACTCGGTTTTGAGTTAGTCGCGGAGATTACCTCATATCCAACGATACTCGGCATTCGCATCCCTGATTGGATGGCGGAAGAGGCGTTTAGCGTCTATGACCATCCGCGTGTGTTGATCTTCCGTAAGACACCGCTGTATAGTCGCGAACGGGCTGAGCGACTGATTACCGAGCATGTGGAATGGGGGGAAGTGTACAAATCGCCGTTGTTGATTGCCGACCGGAATCCAACCGCACTGCGCCTGACCGAGAGCATCTGGCCGCGTTATACGAAGAGTGGAGACTGGTGGTCATGGCTGGGAACAGCGCCGTTTACCGCACTATGGTGGATGTTCTGGCTCGAAACACTGGCCCTAGCCGTCTTTGCGGTGATTGGGCCACGGTTGCGCCACCTTCCCGATAGTGGTTTCAGTCTGGCAAAAATCCTGGGATTATTGCTGGTAGCGTATCTGGCGTGGCTAGGGGGTAGCTTGCGTCTGGTACCGTTTAGTCCAACAACCCTCTGGTCAATTGGGCTGATCATACTGGCGCTCGGCGGGGTATCCGGCTGGCGCGAACGAGCGATTCTGCGCCGCATCTGGCAAGAACGCTGGCCGGTTCTGTTCACAGCAGAAATTATCTTTTTGGGCTTTTTGCTGCTCGGTATCACGTTACGCTGGTTGAATCCAGATCTCTGGCATCCGGCACGTGGTGGCGAAAAGCCAATGGATCTCGCCTATCTGAACGCCGTCTTACGTAGTGCAGCTTTCCCGCCATTCGATCCGTGGCATGCTGGTGGATACATCAATTACTACTATTTCGGATTTGTGCTGGTTGGCGCGCTCATTCACCTCAGCGGAGTTGCGCCGGCGGTCGGATACAATCTGGGGGTTGCGACTATCTTCGCACTGACTGCGCTAGGGGCCTTTGGCCTCGTATATAACCTGGTAGCGACACAGGCCCCACAATCCCGACGGACCAATGTAGCCTTGATTGCCGGTGTTAGTGCACCGGTATTGATGTTGCTGATCGGGAACCTGGCTCAGGTTGGCTGGTTCTTGAATGGCTATGCAGCCGAGCAGATGAGGAAGGGCCGCTACGAGTGGGCCTTCTGGGATGCCACCCGAATTGTGCCGGGAACGATTAACGAATTCCCCTTTTTCACCTTTTTGTTTGCCGATCTCCATGCCCATATGCTCGTGATGCCGCTCAGCCTGGCCGCGTTGGGATTGGCATTGGCGTGGATGCGGCAGGGAACGGTACGCCACTGGTGGATTATCGGCTGGTTGGGACTGGTCGCAGGCGCCATTCGGGCAACCAATACGTGGGATTATCCCACCTTTGTCGGCTTAGCCGGAATTATGCTGGCCCTGGCAAGTGGACGGCATTGGCGACGAGCAGGATGGGGCTGGCCTGCAACAGGGCTGGCTGCAATCGTCGTCGGTGTTGCACCGGCACTGATCGGTAATCTGCTCTTTGCGCCATTCATTGCCAACTTCGTTACCGAGTCGAGCGGGATTGCATTCTGGCAAGGGCCTGGCTTCTCTCTGCTCGAGGCCATTATCAACGCCGAACGCACGACTGCCGGTCAACTGTTTACCATTGGCGGTCACTGGGTAGTTCTCTGGCTCTTGGGAATCGGATTGTGGGCGTGGCGTCGGCGTGAAACACTCTTGATAGTGATCGGGCCACTGGCATTCTGGGTATTAGCGCTCATATTCGACTTGGTGGCAGTGCTGCCGCTCCTGGTTATGCTGGTGATAACTGCCTGGGTCCTGTGGCGCATCCGAAATCAGGCTATCAGATTTGTGGTACCGGTACTCTGGACGTTGGCAGGGATCGGCTTGTGGGCGATGGTTGAGGTGGTGGTCGTGCGCGGTGATGTTGGCCGCATGAACACTGTCTTCAAATTCGGCCTCCACTCGTGGATGTTGCTGGCGCTGGCTGCGGCTGCCGCGATGCCATGGGGATGGGCAGCGACCAGGCTCTTGGCACCACGCTGGTGCTGGCTATTACGAGCAATTGGTGGGTTGGTTCTGGCTGCCGGTCTGGTATACCCGTTGACCGCAATACCGGCACGAATTGCCGATCGCTGGAATCCGGACGCGCCACGTACCCTGGATGGCGCAGCGTTTCTGAGCAGCATCAATGCCGCCCAACATGGTCCTGCGTATTCGCTCGATGAAGATGCCGCCGCCATTGACTGGTTACGGCGCAATGCGCGTGGCACACCGATCATCCTCGAAGCGCACCAACCGTCGTACCAGTGGGCAGGACGTATCGCTACCTTCACCGGCCTGCCTACACTGCTCGGTTGGGAATGGCATCAGATTCAGCAGCGAAGTGCAGTGAATGCAACGCCGGTGATCAATTATCGCCAACAGATCATTGCTACTATCTACAATACGCCTGATCCAGATATTGCATTGGCAGCATTAGGACGTTATGGCGTTGAATACGTTTATGTTGGTGGTGTTGAGCGACAGCTTTACAGCGCAGAGGGATTAGCAAAGTTTCAAACACTGGTCGAGCGTGGTGCGCTCGAGCGCGTCTTTCAGACTGGCGAGAGCGTCTTGTACCGAGTGCGCACACCTGGTCAACCCCAGATGCTCACCAACGATCTCCCGATTAGACCGCCGACCATGCGCACAACGCCAGCCCTGGAATTGACGCAACCCGTTCAACAACTTCCCGCAGTTGGTCACCTGGGATGGAATACCGTGCTAAGCGAGCAGCAGTGGCTGGCACTCATTGCCTGGCTGGGGATCTGGTATCTCATTGCTGGCCTGGGTATCTTACCGGCATACGCCGCCCTGGGTCATCATGGCCTGGTATGGGCGCGTCCAATCGGGCTGATCATGCTCGGTTACGCCATTTGGCTACCGACCAGTCTTGGTGTATGGCGATACGACAACGTCGGTGTTCTATGTGGACTGGCAATTATCATAGGGGTAAATGTCGTGCTCTGGTGGCGTGGGGTACGGCCTGATTGGGCGATGATGCGTGCAATCATCCCCAGTGAATTGATCTTCCTGGCCGGTTTTTTCATGATGGTCTGTATTCGGGCCTTTAACCCCGATCTGTGGCATCCGGTTTGGGGTGGCGAAAAACCGATGGAGCAAGGCTTTCTCAACGCTATCTTGCGCAGTCCGGTAATGCCGCCCTACGATCCATTCTACAGCAACGGCTACATCAACTACTACTACTATGGCCTCTACCTGATGTCGTTGCCGATAAAACTGCTCGGCCTCGACTCGGCGATAGGGTTCAATCTGGCGCTGGCAACTCTGTACGGTATGCTGCTGTCCGGTGCTTACGAACTGGGGACACGGCTCGGTGGACATCGGTGGTACGGCATCGTTGCGCTGGCTCTGATTGGGCTGGTTGGAAATCTCACCAGCCTGATCCCTGCCGGTTGGTCGCAGGGGGTACATGGACTGCGCCTGCTGTTGAACGGCAACGTAACGCTCCTGAGTGACTGGTTTGTTGGGCCGAGCCGTGTGATTCCAAACACGATCAACGAGTTTCCGCTGTTTAGTTTTCTCTATGCCGACCTGCACCCACATCTGATTGCCTTACCGTTATCACTGCTGGCGATTGCCTGTGGCTGGCAATTGATACATCGCCCTGGCAAGACACTTTGGGCAATCAGTGCCCTAACCTTGGGAACGTTAGCCGCAACCAATTCTTGGGATTTTCCCACCTACGGACTGCTCAGTGGATTGGCGATCATAGCCGGCACCGTTCGTCGCCACGGTTGGCGTTGGCAACCTCTCGTGCTTGCTGTTACACGCGCAATCGGTCTGGGAGTCGGATCGTTACTCCTCTTTACGCCATTTTTCGATCGCTACTGGCCGATGGTACGCGGTCTCGGATTCGTCACGTCTGGCGTCACCCTGCCATTTGACTATCTCCTCATCTACGGTCTACCGCTCACCATCGTCGTACCGGTCATTATTGGCGCGGCGGTACAGCGCTGGCGCAGCCGGATTCCGCCAAAACCGGGGATGCTACTAGTAAGCGGATTGGGGATCGTCATCATTCTGAGTGCTGCGTTCCCCGAACTTACGCTGCGTTTGTGCTTGCTGATCGTCCTCCTCCTCACCACAGCGTTGTTGGTCCGACGGGCAGCAGGGGAACCGGCATGGTATGCGTTGTTCTTGGCCTGGGTAGCCTGGGCGGTATCTCTGGGCATCGAGATCGTGTACATCCGCGATCATCTCGATGGTAGCGAATGGTACCGCATGAACACCGTGTTTAAGTTTGGCCTCCATATCTGGGTGTTGTTAGGACTGGCAGCCGCCGGTCTTTTACCCAGACTCTTACGTCACCTGATGGTACGTCACGGTACCAGCGCAATGGCAGCCGGCATCGCAGTGATCGCTATTCCCGCATTGATTGCCGGGAGTTACCTACCGGTTGCTATTCCATCACGGATTGTGACCCGTTTTGCGGTTCATACCGAACCAACACTCGATGGCATGGCCTTTATGAAACAGGCAACGTTTACCTACGATTGCAACGCTTTTGGCGGGTGTGAAGCGAACACAACTGCGGTGCAGATTGATTTACGCGGTGATGCAGCGGCAATTCGCTGGCTCAATCAGCAGATCAATGGCACACCGGTTGTGTTGCAATCGAGTCTCTGGTTCTACCGAGCCTACGGAATTCGGATTGCGGCAGCAACCGGTTTACCGACGGTGATCAGCGCCCTGCATGCTGATGAACAGCGTGACCCGGTAACAACCGCCAGACGAGTGCGCGATGTTGAAACATTCTTTACCACCACCGATCCGGAGGTTGCTTTGCGGATTCTGGCCAGGTACGATGTTGATTATGTCTATATTGGTGGGGTAGAGCGTGCCTTCTACCCGACCGGGTTAGCCAAGTTTGCCGTGCTGCGCGATCGCTACCTGCGACCAGTGTACGAGCAAGACGGGGTGACGATTTACGCTGTGCCGCCGTTACCCGATAGTTATCGCTTCTTAAGCGCCGAAACACCACCAGTTGCACCTCCACCACCGCCACCACCCAATGAACCGACGATTGATCTCTCTGAACTGGAAGCGGCAGTGGCTGCACAGCCAACCAATGCACCGCTGGCATTTGGCCTCGCCGATGCCTATCGTCGCCAGGGGCGACTTGCCGAGGCCGTGCAGATACTGGCAACGGCGGCGGCAGCCAACCCAAACGATGTTGGGCTACATCATCTTTGGGGCGACATTTTAGCCGAAGCTAGACGGTACGAAGAAGCGGAACAAGCCTACCTGGCGGCAATCAAGGCCAGCCCGACAGCCGGGAATTACAACAAACTGGCAACGGCGCTGATTGATTGGGGCTGGCTTGATAAAGCAGAGATTGCACTTGGGCAGGCAATGAGCGCTGATCCAAGCGTACCCGACCCCTACTTCCAACTAGCACGCCTCTTTCTGGCCCGTAATCAGCCGCGACTGGCACAAGATGCGTTGCAGCGCTATCTGCAACTGGCGCCAGACGGACGTTGGGCCGCCGAAGCCCGACAGATGCTGGCTCAGCTCAACGGAGGACAGCCATGAGTGGGCTGGCAGGTGAGGTTTTGGTTTGGTGGCTAACAGCGCAGCTCTTTACCATCGTTGGCTGGCCGGCTGCCGTGCGCTTGTTTGGTCATCTTCCCAGCATGGCCTTTGCCCTGGCCCGCCCGCTTGGCCTGCTGCTTACCGGATTTACCGCGTGGTTGCTGGCAATGCTCGGCTTAGGCCGTTTCGAGTTACCGCTGATTGTGATCTGCCTGCTCGTAACCGGCGTGAGTGGGTGGTTCTGGTTATGGCGCGACAAGCAACGCCGCTTACCGCCGCTCAATGCAGTGATAAGCGGTGAAACGATCTTTCTCATCACGCTCATCGGAATAGTCTGGCTCCGAGCGCATGACCCCACACCGTGGGGAACCGAACGCCCAATGGATTTTGCCTTTTTCAACGCCATCCAGCGGAGTGGTCTCTTTCCACCCAAAGACCCGTGGCTGGCCGGATATAGCATTAACTACTACTATTTCGGTTATTTACTGATGGCTGTTCCGGCGATGGTGAGTGGCTTACCACCGGCAACAGCGTACAACCTGGCCCTCGCACTGTTGGCCGGAATGACTGCCCAGGGTGCTGCCGGTCTCATTGAGGTACTATTGAACCTGCTTCGACGACCACCACCCGGTTTGATTCGGAACGCACTCGGTATCTTAGGCGCGCTCATGATTCTGGTTGCCGGTAATCAATCGGGAGTAATCCAGATCATCGTAGGTGATGAACGGGCAGTGGTGCTTGATGACCGTCAGTTGATGACGGCATTGGGGCAGGCAGTTCGGGGCGAATCCGTGATTGTGTTGCCATATCCGACAAACGCACAAGATTTTGGCGTTGTAGAGGGCTGGCGACGATCTGACAAATGGAACAACTTTAACTGGTGGTGGCCATCTCGTTCGTTATGGGATAGCTACACTATTGCCGGTGAACCGCCGCGACGTGAGCGTCGCTATACAATTACCGAGTTCCCTTTCTTTAGCCTGCGACTTGGCGACATGCATCCACACGTGATGGCATTGCCCTTCGCAACTCTGGCAATCGGTCTGGCGCTGGCAGTTACTGCACTGGCGGGTTCCGGCCATGCACCGACCGACACTGGCAACCAGCGTACCGACTGGTTCATCCGCATCTTACACGGTATCATCCTGGGTAGTCTCTACGCAATAAACAGTTGGGAACTACCGACCTATCTTCTGCTTTACTGGGGAAGCCTGGCGCTGACATACAGGCACTCTCCAACGGTATTTCGGTGGTGGCAATGGCTCCGCGAGGTTGTTATCAGCATCTTCATCGCTGCTGTCATGTTTCTCCCTTTTCACCTCACCTTTCGGACACCGGTTGGCGGCGCCACTCCCTGGCTCGATATACCTCTGCTTGGACGGCTAACCAGCATCATCGGCGTTTACCTCGGTGAGCGGAGCGGCTGGCACACTTTCGTCATTATCTTTGGCCTAATGGCCCTGCCGATTATTGCCGGTAGTTACCTCTACCCATCTGGTGTAGCAAACGCCACCGAGTCTGAGACAGCAACACCCCGCTGGTTACGCTGGTTGCCACTGATACTCTTGATCGGTGGTCTCCTGGTTGGCTTTCCGCTGCTCGCACTCGGTGGTCTGGCGGCATACACTGGATGGCGTGCGCTGATCTCCTCCGAAACCGGATTTCGTTTCGGGATGATCGTTGCTACTCTCGGCAGTATCATTCTGTTCGGTGTTGAAATTATCTACATCCGTGATGTCTTTGAGGGATTATCGGCTCGGATGAATACCGTTTTCAAGTTCTACTACCAGGTCTGGCTGCTCTGGGGCATTCTGGCGCCGGTCGCGCTCTGGTGGGTTTGGATGCAGGTGAATGGTTGGCGTCGCATTGTCGCTAGCCTAGTCAGTGCTGGTACACTGCTGCTACTGACCGGTGCATTTATCTATCCATGGCTTGTCGTGCGCGATATAGCGCAAGGGCCGTTGATCGGACTGAACGGTTACACTCCACGTGAACAGACAGCAGCGGGGGTAGCGGCGATTGCCTGGCTACGCCGCTATGTACCGGCAGGGAGTGTGGTGCTCGAAGCGGTAGCGGTGGAAAACGAAGCAGCAGTCGCAGCAGGACGTGAGGCACCGCGTTGTGGTGGTTCGTACAACTGGCAGGGTTTTGGTGGGGTAGCCGCAGCGAGTGGCTTCCCCACGGTACTGGGATGGGTAGGCCACGAGATGCAATGGCGTGGCGGCGATCCCAAGGCGCTCGCCGAGCTAGGGCCGCGCTGCATCGCCGTTGATACCATCTACCGAAGTGGCGATCTCAACCGCATTCGCTCGTTGATCGAACAGTATGCCATCGATTACATTTACGTTGGCGAATTAGAGCGTGAACGGTATCCGACCGACAGTCTGGCAGTCCTGGCGCAGGTCGGAAATGTCGTATTTGCTCAAGATGAAGTTGTTATCTATCGGGTGGTGCGGTAGACCGGTGGTACTTGAGATTGAGTTGCAATATCTCGACCAGACCTCCAGCAAGATGGATGTATACTGATCATGGATAGATTTGTGAACACTGCGAGAAAGGTTGCCCATGCCCAGAACTAGCGATTACGATGTGATTATCGTTGGTGGCGGTCACAATGGTTTGACCTGTGCCGGGTATCTGGCCAAAGCCGGTAAGCGTGTATTGGTGCTCGAACGACGCCCCATTGTGGGTGGGGCCGTCTGCACCGAAGAGGTCATTCCCGGTTACAAGATTGATGTTGGCTCATCAGCCCATATCATGATCCATCTGACGCCGATTGTGCGTGATCTCGAACTCGAGCGTTACGGTCTCGAGTACATTGACATGGATCCGTATGCCTTCTATCCGCTTCCCGATGGTAGTGGTGCGATCTACTTCTACCGCGATGTAGAGCGTACCTGCCAGAGCATCGCCACCGTTAGTCCGCGCGATGCCGAGGCTTATCGGCGCTTTCTTGATTTCTGGACACCACTGAACGAAGCGGTTTTCGACGTTTTTCTCAATCCACCATCGGTCACCCGGCTGTTTGGCAAAGTAGCTTCCAGCATCCCCTACTTGCCCAAAGCAGAACGAAAAGTGCTTGAAGTCACGCGACGGCTCTTTACCAGCTATGCGCAACTCATTGAAGAGACGTTTGAAAGTGAGGCAATGCGGGCTGCTATGACCTGGCTGGCTGCACAAAGTGGGCCACCACCAGATGAAATCGGCGCCGGCGATTTCTTTGGCTGGCATGCAATGCTCCATTACAGTGGTGCGAAACACCCGCGTGGTGGTTCGGGTATGCTGACCCAGGCGATGGCCCGTTCGCTCCAGGCGATGGGTGGTGAAGTGGTGCTCAATGCACCGGTACGCCGTATTCTGGTTCAGAATGGACGTGTACAGGGTGTTGAGACGGCTGACGGACAGCGCTACTCGGCGCCAATTGTTATTTCAAATGCTCATGTCCTGACAACGTTCTTACAACTGGTGGGCAGCGAACACCTCAGCCCCGAACTAGTGCGTCGCCTCAAACACATTCGGATTGGGAATGGCTTTGGCATGACAGTGCGTTGTGCCGCTGAAGAACTGCCCGATTACATTGCGGCGCGTAGCTATGGTCGGCCACACGAAAGTCACCACGGGCTGCAACTGCTTAGCCCAAGCATGAATTATGTACGGCGAGCTTACGAAGACTACCTACGCGGCGAACCGAGTCGGGAGCCAGCGGTCATTGCTATGACTTTTTCGGCGATTGATCCCGATGTTGCCCCACCCGGCAAACACACTGTTTTCCTCTGGGCACAATACTTTCCGTATAAGCTTAGTGATGGCCGACACTGGGATGACATTCGTGAGTCGGTTGCCGACTCCATTCTCGAAGTTCTGTACCGCTATGCGCCAAATATGCGCGGTAAGATTATCGACCGTTTTATCCAAAGCCCGCTCGACCTCGAACGCCGGATCGGTTTGCTACACGGCAATGTAATGCATGTCGAGATGAGCTTTGACCAGATGTTCTTCTTCCGGCCACTGCCAGAGCTGGCCCGTTATCGCACACCTATCCGTGGGCTGTACCTGACCGGGGCGAGTACCCATCCGGGTGGTGGCGTTTTCGGCGCGAGCGGCTACAATACGGCTCGTGTCGTCCTGGCCGATACGCGCACTCGTCGCTGGGGGCCACTAGCCCTTGGCGTCGGTGCACTTGCTGCCGGAGCAATACTGGCGGGGAGGAAGTTATTACGACCGTAATCGGTCGATAAATTGGGCGCAAGGAAAAGATTTGTGGAAGTGGTCGTCGTTATCAATAGGATATTGCTCTTCCGCACGCGGTAGCGGTATCAGATGTAACGACGTCCATTAGCTCGGTCGACTTCATCTTCTCCGGGCAACATGGCAGGTAGGGGCGGGTTTCCAACCTGCCCCTATTAATGTGATACCGTTTTCCGGATAACATCTCTTCGTACTGCCGAGGTAGGGCCTGACAGAATAACTCTGTGATTGCTTCGATGAATGATGTTGTCAATCCTATATTGCAGCAGGTAACGGAATCGCCAATATCTGTGTCATCACTATCGGTACCAATCGTACCAACCGCAGTGCGGGGTAAGGGCGGTAGCTTACCCCTACGATTACCAAATGGCCTGCTTACCGCTCTTTGTCATTAGCTTTTGGCCCGCATCTACCTTGCGTAAACGAACGATGGCCTGTTCCGCTAGCTTTCCCTTTCCCCCCTCGCAAGCATCCTCTTGTAAGCCCCTCTGTAAGATCCTCGCAAGCCCCCTCCTGTAAGCCCCCCGCAAGCCTTACATCTTGCAAAGCAGGGGGAAGGCTACAACCCGAGTTAACTCGCCCCCTATAAGATAAGCCCCCCGCTTACGGGGGGCAGGGGGTGGCTTAATGTGTTCTAGCCGACCACTGCACCAGCGGGCCAGAGGCCCGCGTACCCAGGTACTCGCGGGGGGCGCGATCATCGACCGTGGGGCGTCGGCCCAGAGGCCCGCGTACCCAGGTACTCACGGGGGCGGGAATCATCAACCGTAGGGCGTCGGCCCAGAGGCCCGCGTACCCAGGTACTCACGGGGGCGGGAATCATCGACCGTAGGGCATCGACCCAGAGGCCCGCGTACCCTAGCACTCGCGGGGGCGCGATCATCGACCGTAGGGCGTCGGCCCAGAGGCCCGCGTACCCTAGCACTCGCAGGGGGCGGGAATCATCGACCGTAGGGCGTCGGCCCAGAGGCCCGCGTACCCTAGCACTCGCGGGGGGCGCGATCATCGACCGTAGGGCGTCGGCCCAGAGGCCCGCGTACCCTAGCACTCGCGGGGGCGGGAATCATCAACCGTAGGGCGTCGGCCCAGAGGCCCGCGTACCCAGGTACTCGCGGGGGGCGCGATCATCGACCGTAGGGCGTCGGCCCAGAGGCCTGCGTACCCAGGTACTCGCGGGGGGCGCGATCATCGACCGTAGGGCGTCGGCCCAGAGGCCTGCGTACCCAGGTACTCACGGGGGCGGGAATCATCGGTAGTAAGGATGGGATCATCCATCGTCAGTGTACCTGCGCTGGTGCATCGGTGAACCGAAGCAGAGAACGCTGCCCCCTCTCTGATCCACGGTTCCGCTTGCTGGTACAAGATCTTCATCTACCCCAGTAAACACTCAATATAGACGAGTTGTCAAACTTTATCGGCGCTGGTATGCTAGGCAGCAGGATCACCTTGCAGATAAAAGCGAATCGCTATGGGTACAATATCTTCGCCATCAGCACTCACCGGCTTACGTCTCCTGGCCGACGAGACGCGATGGAAACTGATCACAATGCTGCGGGACAGTGATCGACCGGTTCATGAATTAGTAGCAGGCATCGGGCTGGCACAGAACCTGGTTTCATACCACCTGAACATCTTGCGCCAGGCCGGATTTATCAATATGCACCGCAGTGATGTAGACAAGCGCATTATCTACTATAGCCTCAATCTATTGGCGTTTACCGATTTGCTTGAGCAGATTGGGTACGAATTAGCGCTACCAAACACATTACCGCCTCGTTTACCGTCGATTAAAGTTGCATTTCTATGCCGGGCCAACAGTGCCCGTTCGCAAATGGCCGAGGCGTGGTTACGAGTACTAAGCGGAGGTCAAGTTCAGGCGATGAGTGCCGGTACGTCGCCGCAGCCGATTCATCCGCTGGCGGTTGCAGTGATGAAAGAGGTCGGCATAGCGATTGATCAGCAGATCGCCAAATCAATCAACGCCATTATCGATCAGCGACCTGATCTCATTGTGACAGTATGCGACATTGCTCGCGAGGAGTGTCCGGTGTGGCCAGAACCAGTACGTCATATCCACTGGAGTATTGCCGATCCAGCAGCAGTAATCGATAGTTATGAACAACAGTACGCAGCCTTCATAGTTGCACGTGATGAATTGCGGGAACGGATTCGTGGCTTGTTAGCGATCCTGCCACGTTGGTTTGCCTAAAACACCTTCCTTCGCGCCGAAAGAGAGCTGGTTGAGCACCCGCCGCTGCCTAAGCAATCAGAGTATGAGCAAGAACCTACCAGACTACTCTGGCAACTGCCCGATTGACGAGCGCAATTGCCCCAGTTCAGCGCACACCAGCACCACCTCATCACCATGACGTAACCATGGCCCACTGTCACCGTGAATATCGAGTAGACACCCACCAGCAGCCACTCCGCTCACGATAATTTCCCCTGGCTGTAGCCAGGTATCCTGGCTGGCAAAAGCTATCAGTTCAGCGAACGTAAAACGCATCAAGCCGGTATGATAATAGCCAACTTCACGACCATTGATCATCAGACGTAACGTCAACAACAAACGGCCATCATCGTCACGGTAGTATTCGAGTTCATCGGGAGTTACCAGCCACGGCCCAAGCGAGGTCGCAAAATCACGCGGACGACGTGCGTTCAGCAGCGGATCACGAACCGTCCAGGCATTCACCAACAGATACCCGGCGATATACGCATCAGCCTCTTCAGGCGCAATATCACGGCCCAAACGACCAATGACACACCCTAACGCCATCCCACAGTCGAGTGGCGCCATCGTTGGCAATTCGATCCGTTCATCGGGGCCGAAAATGGCAGTATGTCCGGCAAAACGGAATGCAGGCTGATGGCGATCACCGACCCAATACCCTGCCGCCTGACGTAATGCTGCGGTTCGATCATCAACGAACGCATCAAATTCGCGCAAGGCAATAACTTGAGGTAACGGTGCCACAATGCGCACCTGAGTAACGGGTAAAATCAACGCCGTATCACCGATGGTTAACCCACCGTGCCAATCGAAATCGCCGGCTGTGGCTGTATCGTCACTACCCATCAGATTGACCACAGCCTGCACAATATCAGCGGCAGTCGCCAGATTAACCTCTGGGTGATCATCGCGTAGCAAAGTGAGCATATCCCAGGATACATCAGAGGTATCCTCGTTCACCAACGGAGCAGCAGCAGCCAGATCGATAATTGTGTCGCCGAGTAGGACGCCCGCACGGGCAGGGCTTCCATCAGGTGGAATAAAACTGACAAGACGCACGGCATCCCCTCTTATCAAATTGCAATGAACGCCGGTATGCCTTATATCATAACCTGGATTGTGCTGTGTGAAGGCAAGAAAATAGGAAAGAGAATGGTCGTTCTAAAGCAGCACACAGGGCATACGGATGCACGCAGCTTCCCGTTGCGATGAACGTTCGCAGCCAACTCCTACAGCACGCCATTCTTACCCTGCGGTTTCCCCATACCACGCCCATCCTTGTAGAGTCCTCCTGAGAGCGTGATCAGAAACTCGTGGGTTTGATCAGCCTCTCAGTAGGGGCATCGACTGAAGAGGCGAGCAACGAAGCGCCTCATCAAACACCTGGGTTTGTGATGAGGCGCGACCATGGTATCGCCAGCATGGTGCGGGGAACAATGGCGGGCAACGTCAGCGTCTCTTCGCCGCGATGGAACCGGGTAGCACCGGGTTCAGCGCCGGTGCTGCGGAGCACGCCTGGCACCCCTCACCTTCCCCCTAGCCCCCTTCCTCTCCCACAAGCAACGAGGAAGGGGGAATGTACGGGGCTGGCACCCCTCCCCCTGGCACCCTTCCCCTCTCACAAGCGGCGAGGAAGGGGAAATGTGGAGAAGCTGGCACGAAAGCATGTTGGCACACCCTCACGTCATAGCGCACGGGTACGGGACGTGCCCAATAATAAGACGGGCGTGTGCCCCACACCATTGCATGATGTGGACGAGTAGCCGGTAATATCTGGGGCAACCGGCGCCAGTCAGCAGACGGCATGGGAGTGCCAGAGACGTGCACGAGCAACACGACTAAAAACGGCCAACATTGAAAAGCCCCACACGCCTACCACAGGATGTATGGTCAGGACACATGACTGCGTGCTCTGTCACCCTCTCAGGCGAGCGTCGCGATAACGCTGTGCAGCATGCGGGCAAAAATGCACACATCTACGCAACAATTTGCAGGTTTCTGATCTAGGCAAACTGTGCAAAGCATGCTAAGATATTGCATATAAACAACTCTTGTACACGGCAATCAAAAACAAACGGAGTACTATCATTATGGAGTTTGAACTGACCAAACAATGCACTCTGAGTCGCCTGGATCAGTACATTCTGTTCTACTGGCTCATCTCATTGTTGATCGGCATCCCACTCCTGGGTGATTGGCTAAGGAGCTGGAACGTACCGCTAACCCTCGCGAATCCCTGGTTTGTCGTGTTTTTGCTGGTCAGCTTCGCTTTTAGTCAGGTACTATACGTGATGGTCGCACGCCACGATGGCCGACCCTTTTTGATGGGGCCTACCATCATCTTCAGCATCGGTAACGGCGTCATCGAAACATTGGCATTTGCTACTGTCTATCGCCTGGGAGACTGGATTGGCAACGGTCTGGCAGCTCTGTTCTGGCCTGCCATGGTAGGACCACTAGGCTTTGCGGTTGGCTTTACCGCATTTGTGATATACGGTGGTGTGATTCACGGATTATTCTGGCTGCCATACCTCCCCCCTCACCTCGACGACTCGCCGCGCTCAATGCGGATTCGCAAGCTACGACCACTTGCCGAGATGGCATTGGTGTTGGGCTGGAGTCTGTGCCTCTATCTTTACCAAGACATTTGGACGGTTATTTTTATTCATATTCTGGTTGATCTCGGCCTTATGTTACGTGTGCGACCGCCGGTCTTTCTGATAGCAAGCCGTCAGAGTATGACCGAGTAGCGACTAGCGAGTACGTTCGCGAGTAAGCCGTAGACGCACAGTTGCGCCTAGCCAGAAATCTTCTTCGCCAACAGGCGTCGGAGTATGTGGACGGAGTCTTCTCCGTACCGGGCCGGTGAACACGCCAGAGTGACTGGCAAGATCAACGATCTGCACATTCGTCTCTCCGGCGATCAGGTGGGCGTGCCGCAGCGCGATGTCTGCGCCGAAGACAAGCAGGTGGCAGGCGGGATCGCTGCCTACGGTGAACATCCCGCTGGGGATAGCAACCGTTCGTTCGCCCTGCTCATCGCACAGATGCACATACCAGGTTGGTGCAGGTGCTGATACCGATGTCGGTATTGCGCTGGCCCGCCAACGTTTGACGAGCCGCACGCCCAGTAATCCGGCCACAACTAGCCCAACCAGGAACAATTCGCCCAACCACGACAGCTCGGTTGGGGGCGTCATCATGAGGGCAGCCTGCTGACCACAACCATAAATCGTTACCATCCTGGGTAACGATCCCGCGAATTGCGCTCGCCAGCGTGGATGCTCCAACGCGGTGAGCCGTTGGGGCCGTTGCAGAGCCCCATCTTTCGTCCAGATATACAGGTCTTGCGGCGGATAAGGACACTGCACCAGCAATGCCCATCCGGTTGAGGAGAGCTGTTCAACGCCGAGAATGAGGGGTGATGGCGGCGATAGAGGTACCGGAGGCGTTGTCGTAGCGGCTAGCAAAACCGGCCAGACAACGATCAGCGTAAGCAGGGCGATCGGTGGGATTCGACGATTCATAGGCTCTCCTCACACGGTTGTGCTTTCAATATATAAACCGTATGAGAAGGCAAAAAGTTACACGATTCTGACAGAGTTTTGATGGACAGTTTGCATCAGTAGACTCCCAACTGCTGTGCGTGCTGATCCGTCTCGCTACCGTCGGCAGGGTCAGGTTCGGACGATCGTCATGCGTGAAACCGATCATCACCGTTACACGGTTCCATTGCCGCCCAGCCGTCGATACTCTTCGGGTGAAAGCCCAACCTCCTTGCGGAACACACGACTGAAATAGCTACTGCTGGAAAAACCCACTTCCAGAGCAATGTTGGTAATGCTTTTGTCACTCTCAACGAGAAGCCGACGCGCCTGCAAAACCCGATACCGGTTGAGATATTCTACCGGCGTTGTACCCAGCTCCTGCCGAAAACAGTGGGTCAGATAGTCTTCACTCATCCCGACATAGTGTGCAATATCCTGGCGAGTAATCGGATGAGCATAATAGCTATGGATATAAGCCATTGCTTTCCGAACCAGGATTTGTGCCTGATCGCTCAGACGACGTCGACGTTCGAGGGCGGTCTGCAAATGGGCGAGGGTTTCACTCGCACTGAACATACCTTTACTGAGCACGGTGGTAACCCCTTGACTGAGACGCGCCATGTCTTCCTCGGTAAGGGTGCGCCCGGTAATGACAATGACCGGAATCTCGCGCAACTGTGAATGTTCACGCATCATCTGCAACAAGGTAAAGCCATCCATCTCCGGCATCATCAAATCCAGCAACACCAGATGAACCGCTTGTTGGTGAAGGATGTTCAGAGCTTCACGTCCAGAACGCGCACACAATACCCGATGTAGTGCACCGTGCGACTGCACGATGCGGGCATGGAGTTCGAGCGTATCAGGATCATCGTCAACCACAAGCACGGTATAGGTGGTAGCCGCAGGATCGGTATTGAGCCAGTACTGATCAAGCACGCGCGTTAAATCGGCCAATTCAATCGGCTTGGTGAGATAATTCAACTCGATGATTGCACCGTGGTGTTCGCTCATTCCATAACATAGCAACGGCAGATTACGTGTAGCAGGATTGGCTTTGAGAACGCGAACCGTTTGCCACCATACCTGATCACCTTCAGTAGCATTGAGAACAACGGCACTGTAATTTCGTGCCGAAAGTTCGCTTAACCAGGCCGCACTTTCTTCAACGGAGAAGAAGTGCACAATAAAACCACGTTTTTCCAGATAGTGTTGAAGACGTTCATCGTTCCGTTTGGAAAGCAACAACACATGTGGTCGGACTGAGACAGACGACGGTTGACGACGTGGTTTCCCGATAGGTCGGGCAATTGTTGGAAGACGGAAGAAAAACGTTGATCCTTCACCTTCGATACCACTCGAATGCACACCGATGGTTCCACCGTGGAGCGCGACCAGTCGTTTACAGATTGCCAATCCCAAGCCGATACCGCTGTAGCCACGCTCGATACTGCGCTCTGAACGCTGAAACTCATCAAAAATATGAGCCTGCTCGGCTGCCGAAAGACCAAGCCCGGTGTCACGCACCGAAATGGTCACGGCATCGGCTTCGGTCGTCACCGAAAGACTAACACTCCCCTGACTCGTGAATTTAATCGCATTGACCACCAGATTCAGCGCGATCTGATGTAAGCGTGTGCGATCACCCCACACCCACGGCCCTGCGGCTGGAATGGCATCATGCCAGACGAGATGTTTATCGGCGGCCATTTGCCGACCGATATCGGCTACGGCGCGCATAACCTCACCGACATCAACAACCTCATAAACCAAACGTAACTGACCAGCATCACTACTGGTTAGATCAAGGACATCACCGATCAAGCGACTGAGATGGCGGGCATGGGCATGAATCCGCTTTAGATCATGACGAACCTGCGTCGGCAATTGCTGAACGCCTTCAGCACTCTCACGTAACAGCAAATCACTCATCCCGACGATGAGATTGAGCGGTGTTTGCAATTCATGGCTTACCATTGAAAGAAACCGGCTCTTGAGCCGATTCGCTTCTTCAGCCAGACGGCGTCCTTCGTTAGCCGTGCGATGGAGCTGTGCCGCATTCAGTGCAGCACTGATCTGCTGTACAATAGTGCCATAGAGATCAAGCTGTGCACAGTCAAACACCACAAAACCGGCCTCACCATCAACCCTAGGTAATGGGATCAGAGTAAGACGAAATGGCTCTCTGCTATCCAACCATTGTGCAGGGGGAAAAGTACGGCTCCGAATACGGATGACCGGCTGTTGCGGCATTGTAATCGCCCGCAACCGACACCACGCCACTGGATCATCGCGTTCTGTTTCAAAAAAACCGATCCACAGCAATGGTATCTGTAATTCAGGTAAATACCTTGCCAGGATGTCGTAAATATCGCTCTCGGCCAGAGCAGTCAGTAAACGCGCCGTAAGACGACCAACCCGGTTGCTGATTTGTTGTTGGCCATAACGGTAATGCCAGTGTTGAAAACGCATTGCCGAACTTATGGTGATACGGGCTTCATCGAGCAGCTTCTGTGCCCGCTCATGAAGGGAAGCATTGAGCAAACGGGGGTATACATCGCGTAGAAACGAAATCGCTAACTGCCAGTCGTGAGCATCAGCACCGGTTAAGGCCACCTGTTGCAGCAGCCGGGCAAGAGTTGCGCGAAACCGGTCAGGATCGGCAGATTGAACACTTGCAAGGAATGATTCGAGCAATTGCTGGCAGAAATGCGTAAGCTCCTCACGAGTAAAGCCATGCAACCGTTGACCGAGCAGCTCAGTCATTGACAGAATAACCGACGCCTGCACATTGGCATACACCAGTGCATCAACCTGGAGAGTAATCATTTCCAGGGTATCGGCCAACACTGCATTCTGACTACACCCGCACGACTCACGAATGATCAGCCGGGTTGGTACCTGTATCAATGTCGGCAAAAGTTCGCGGTCGCGGATATGACGTACCATAAGTTCCAGCGCCTGATAGCCCAGCTTGAACAACGGTATCTGTACTGAGGTCAATGCTGGCTCGGCCAATAGGGCTTCAGGTCGATCATCAAAACCGATGATGACAACGTCATCCGGTATCCGTTTTCCATGGTCGCGGAGAGCGGCCATCGCACCGAGTGCCGATTCATCGTTACTCGCCAGAACAGCCGTAAACGGCACATGAGTGGCAAGCAACCGTTTCATGGCACTGTAGCCACCAGAGAACACATGACTCCCAAAAACGATCAGGCGTGGATCAACTTCGATACCAAATCGGGCCATTCCATCCTGAAAAGCGCGCAGCCGATCCCCTGTGTCACCTTCCAGATCGTGTTGGCTACCGGCAATAAAGGCAATCTGCCGATGACCATGCTCGATAAGATGGTGCAGAGCCTGTTGAATACCGGCAGTATTATCGGCAACAATGGTTGGCCCCACTTCCCCTGAACCGACAAAGATGATCGGATGGCCAGCCGCACGGATCGCCTGCACCATCTGCGAACGTTCTGGCCGTTGGAGGGGGTTGATAACAATCAACCCATGGGTATTCCATGGCCCAACCGGAACAAAATTCGTTCCCTCAGCAACCGCAAACCAGGCCGGTTGTGGTGGGTCGTCAATCTGTGCCGATGGCCCCATTCCGCAGGCCAATAGCAAGTTACAACCCATGTCGTGCGCTGCCTGACGAATACCGAGATAGATTGGACTCAGGTAGCTCATCGTCAAGGCGGTACCGTAAAATTGCCAACCGGCGATAACACCGATGGTTGGGCGACGCGAGCGATGCACCATTGCGCGAGTTTTTTGCATAGGCTTCTTGAATGCTACGTGCCGATATATTCTATGATAATACAGTTTCGCATCATCGGTAGATAAGTGCATGACGGTATCAACATACTTGGATACAATAGATGGTGTTTGAGACGAACCAGCAATAAGGATGAACCCATGGAACTTCCTCTTCACATCATTGAAGCCGTTGTTGCCCAGGCCCTGGCCGAAGACATTGGCCACGGCGACCTCACCACCCAAACGGCTATTCCGGCAGCCGTTCAGAGTACAGCACATATCGTCACCCGTGAAGCTGGCGTGGTAGCCGGTTTGCCGGTTGTGATCGCCGTCTTTCACCAACTCGATCCCAGGCTTAAAGTACTGTTACATGTCGATGACGGTGCAACGGTCGCTGCGGGAACCAAACTGGCAACTGTTGTCGGCTCCGCACGCAGCATTCTTAGCGGGGAACGGGTCGCGCTCAATCTGTTACAGCGCCTGAGTGGGATTGCGACTATGACCGCTCAATACGTAGCGGCGGTAGCCAACACCAAGGCAAAGATTCTCGATACGCGCAAGACAACACCCGGCTTGCGCGCCCTGGAAAAATATGCAGTGCGGGTTGGTGGTGGCTACAACCATCGGTTTGGCCTGTACGATGGCGTGATGCTCAAAGATAATCATCTGGCTATCCTGGCCGCGCAGGGTATTGATCTGGTTAGTGCGATCAAGCAGGTGCGACAGCACCTTGGGCCAATGGTACAGATCGAGGTTGAGGTGGAAAGTGTTGACGCGGCAATCGCGGCTGCTGAAGCCGGCGCCGACCTGATTTTGCTCGATAATATGCCCCTCGACCAGCTACGTCTGGCTGTGCAAGCCATTGCCGGACGTGCCAAAACTGAAGCCAGCGGTGGTGTCACCTTGCAAACGGTACGGGCAATCGCCGAGACGGGTGTTGACTATATTTCAGTTGGGGCGCTTACCCATTCGGTACGTGCCCTCGATATTGGTCTCGATTGTGAGGGGTGATCAACGTTTCACGGAACTCCGATCAGGGCCACCGCATCGATTTCACTCCAACTACCATCACGTTGCTCCAACGTGATACGTGCGCTCGTTACACGGGTCAGTGTCTGGTCGAAGGTGATTGTCTGAATAAACGGACACTCTGGCGCTGCTGTCGGTTCAGCCCGATAAACAGTCTGAGCCGTACCCTGCTCGTCAATCACTTCGACTAGCGTCACATAGCCGGGCTGATGATTCTGGTAGATAACCAGACCGGTGGCAAATACCGGCTGCGCAAAGCTCACCGTGAGTATCTCGCGACTATCAGGAGTGGCCGGTGCCCAGGCATTCGGGCTATCCTGACAACCGCCAACATCAGGTGGGCCAACAACCCCGGCAGGATCGTAATCAGGAGCGTAAAAGCTACTCGCAGTAGCAGTCGTCGCCCACTGCTGCGTTGTCTCGCCAGTTGGGAGACTAGTCGTCGGTGCGAGTGCTACCACCGTTGCCAGCGCCGCTGCATCGGTTTGCAAGCGAAAGGCCGAAATGGCACTGTACTCACCACTATTGTCACTGACCCAGACAACACCTCCAGGTGCAGCTACGATACCGTTAGGCAGACTGATCTCGCCGGGGTTGGGAATGCTACCGGCAGTAGCCGGTTGCCCGCCACGAGCAACAATCGTACCATCAGGCGATAACCGTAGGATGGTACCAGCATACGTGGCAAGGTAGAGATAACCGGCACGATCGAGATCGATCACCGGCCCCGCCAGGAGCGTTGGATCAGCGGGATCACCTAGCCGGGCCAGGACAATGCCATCAGGTGCAAGTTTAATGATGGTACCGGCAAAGCTCTCGGCCAGATAGATCATGCCATTCGGATCAACCACCAGATCGGACGGCGCCACATCGTTCGGTAACGTTATTCGTTCGATGAAACGTCCTTCACCGGTGAAACGTACAATACTGCTCACAGCCAATCCATCGTCACCGAGACGTGTATCGAGCGCATAGACACTGCCGTCGGCAGCGACAGCAATCCGTTGCGGCGCCGAGAGACCAAACTGTTCGGGAGCATTCCCATGACCACCCCAACGCCCAAGTAGCGTCCCCGTTGACGTAAACCGGACAATTGCATTTCGTCCGTAATCAGCCACATACAGATCACCATCAGGGCCGAGTGCAACGTCGTAGGCATCGAGCAGCTCATCGGCGCCAAACGTAGTACGTAACGTACCATCAGGCGCAAATACCCAAACACCCTGCCCACTCTCGGCCAGGTAGATGGTCCCATCGGGTGCCGCAGCCAGACCACGAGCCGCGATGAACCGACTGTTGGGAGGACCACTGCGACCACCAAGCCGTAACACAAAACCGGGTGGCCCTGAACGAACAATCTGCGGCTGCGCAGCCATAACCAGCGGAGTTGGTGTTGGTGTTGCTAGCGCCAACATTTCAATAGAGGCCAAGACCTGCTCAATCGTCGCTTGTTCGGCCATCCAGCGCGTGAGTGCCGCCTGAGCCAGAATGCGCAAAATCCGCGTCTCATCAACCAGTACGATGAGACGCCCATGGCCGTTCGGGCCACTGAGATCGGCAACCACACCTTGCGCACGGCCAATCTGTACCGATTGTGTCGGTGAGATTGTATAACCCGCCGACTGAATAGCACTGCTCGCCAGCTCAAATACCGTCTCTGGATGAGCGGTTCCATATTGAGCGGTGAATATGGCTACCGGTATGGTATCGATCAGCAACAGCGGTGCATCAATAACTGTTGCATCAAGCGCTGCTGTTGTCGCAGCAATCCGTAACGCCTGACCTTCTAGCCGGCTCTGCCAGCCTGCCGGTAAACGGAGCCGCAGACCAAGCTCAGCAACGGTCAGGTCTTGTTCCAGAATGATCGCCGTCGGACTAGACGGCAGCGAGGTTGGCGTCGGCGCTGGCGGTGCAGTACAGGACACGAAGACACCAGCCAACAGGATAATAGCGAATAGATAGCACCGCATGCGATCCCTTCTGTCATCAGACCGTAAACGAAGTTGATTGAATAAACCGGCTTTCGTCTTTATCATAGCAAATGCACGCTATCCGATTCTTCAACCCACCGTCTTGTGCCTATCGTACAACAAACCACCAGCACAACCTCTGGCAAACAAATAGCGCACCGGCAGAGATATTTCCTGTGCTCACGATATGACAACATTGCAAGCACCATACCTATTTCATTAACGCTAAGGTTATACCTTTTCGTTATACTAATCGTAGCTCGCTGCGCCGTGCCGTTTGGTGAAGTGCAATATCAATTCTGACAGGCTCCGTTATGAATGGTGCAACTTTGTACAACATCGGTTTTGTCCTTGAACAGGCGCTCGGTCACGTGACCCATGCCAAAAACCTTCAGGCGAACATCAGTCACGATCCCGATGTGCGACCACATTGGGCACTGATTCCTTTCGAGACCTACGGCCTTGCAGCGCGCATTCCCATTTACAAGAGTAACTGGACAGTGCGCGCCGGTTTACGAGCACGACGCTCGTTACGTCAACTGGTTGGAAAAACGACCATTGACGCCCTGTTTTTTCATACCCAGGTACCGGCAGTACTGGCCGCCGGTTGGTTACGTCGTTACCCCAGTATCGTCTCACTCGATGCCACACCCTTACAATATGATCAACTTGGCCCTTATTACCAGCACGAATCGGGGCCGGCATGGCTAGAACGGCTAAAATGGCACCTAAACCGACGCTGCTTTAACCTGGCCCGCCATCTCGTGACCTGGAGTCAATGGGCAAAAGAGGGCTTAATCGAAGGATACGGGGTACCGCCTGATAAGATTACCGTCATTCCCCCTGGCGTCAACGTACACGAATGGCAGCGTCCAACACCGCGTAGCCATCATGAAGGGCCGGTAAAAATTCTGTTCGTCGGTGCCAACCTCGAACGAAAAGGTGGTTTTCTGCTCCTCGAAGCCTTTCGTGCACTACGTCCACTCGGAGTTGAACTCCATCTGGTCACCAAAGATAACGTCCCGCCCGAACCTGGTGTCTTCGTCTACCACGGCATGCAACCAAACAGTGCGCCTCTGAAAGCCCTCTACCACCAGGCCGACATCTTTGCGTTACCCACCTTCGGCGATTGTCTGCCGATGGTACTTTCTGAAGCCGCCGCTGCCGGATTACCGGCAGTGAGCACGCGCATTGCAGCCATTCCTGAAATTGTGCGCGACGGAGAGACCGGGCTGCTCACGCCGGTCGGTGATGTACAGGCGCTCACAGAAGCACTTCGGCGTTTGATTATGCGCCCCGAAGAACGTTTACACTTTGGCGAACAGGCAAGCAAACATGTGAGCCGAGCGTATGATGCTCGCCACAATGCCGGTCGCCTGCTTGAATTGATTAAAGGTGAAGTTGATCTGGCGCGCATGCAAGAGAGGATCGCGGCGTGAATCAAGTCTTGCTGACCGTTTCTGGCGTTATTCCACCCGATCTCGAACAACAAATTGCTACCGGTAAACGACCACGGGCCGACTACCTGGAACTGGCACGCCACTTTGGGGCCGACATCATTGATTATCGAGTGGCCCGCCAAACCGCTGGGCCGATTGGTCGCTTCTTCGAGCGACTGGGTGGACCAAATCTCCTACTGGCATGGGCGTGTTTTACTCGCCGCCACTGTTATCAAGCTATTTTTACCGACGGTGAACAGGTTGGATTACCCCTGGCTGCACTCCTCAAGTTTTTCAGCCCCAATCGTCGCCCCCGCCATCTGATGATCGTGCACATCCTGTCGGTGCCCAAAAAGATGGTCTTTCTCGACCGCTTCGGCGTACAGAGCCACATTGACCGTTTTATCGTCTATTCGACGTGGCAGCAGCGGTTTATCACCGAACGTTGGGGCATACCGATTCAGCGCGTACCGTTTACACCGTTTATGGTGGACGACCAGTTTTTCCACCCCCGTTACGCTCCACCACGCCCCACGCCACGACCGCAAATCTGTGCAGTCGGGTTAGAACGACGTGACTACCCAACCCTTCTCCGTGCAGTAGTCGGCCTCGACGCTGATGTGGTTATCGCAGCAGCTAGCCCCTGGTCGAAACAACGTGACTCAACACAGAATCAACCGATCCCGCCGAATGTCCGGGTACAGAAATTCAGCCAGTACGACCTGCGCCAACTCTACAGCGATAGCCGCTTCCTGGTCATGCCACTTGAACCGGTTGAGTTTCAGGCTGGTGTGACCGCTATCCTTGAAGCGATGGCGATGGAACGTGCAGTGATCTGCACAGCTACACCCGGCCAGACCGACATCGTCGCAGAGGGCAAGACCGGCCTCTACGTACCTCCGCACGACCCGACAGCATTACGAACAGCGATCGAGCAACTTCTCGCCGATCCGGAAACAGCAGTACGTATGGGAAAAACTGGACGCCGCCTGGTTGAGGAGAGCATGAACCTCGACCACTACGCGGTTCGTCTGAGCAATATACTGTACGAGACGTTAACTGAGACCAGTGCCGAACCGCAGCCGATCAAGGACAAGGAGCAGCTATGATGGGGTTGATATGGTGGTTCATCATCGTTGGCTATTGGCTTGTGGGTGGCATACTGGCCTTCATCGTGGCTTATCTGCTCATCCTGACCGGCGCCGCCTTCTTCGCCCGCCGTACAACACCGGTGCGGGCGAACCCTACCACTCGCTTTGTCATCATGATCCCGGCCCACAACGAAGAGCGGCTGCTCCCCGATCTGCTCACGAATCTCAATCAGCTCGACTATCCGCGTGAACTCTACACCGTACACGTCGTAGCAGATAATTGCACAGACCGTACTGCGGCAGTAGCCAAAGCCCACGGCGCCATTGTACACGAACGGTTTGATCAAACACTGCGCGGTAAGGGGTACGCCCTCGAATGGTTATTGCAGCAGATATGGGATCGCAATGAGCCACACGATGCCGTGGTCATCCTCGACGCCGATTCGGTCGTCTCTACCAACTTTCTGCGCGTGATGGACACCCGACTGGCGCGAGGTGAACGGGTCATCCAGGCATACTATGCCGTGCGCCAACCAGAAGGCGCCTGGAGTGCCGGCATTCGTGCGGTTGCCCTCATCGTCTTGCACTACCTGCGCCCGCTCGGTCGCATGGTGCTGGGTGGATCGACCGGGCTAAAGGGCAACGGCATGGTCTTCGCCGCCGATATTCTACGGCGTCATCGCTGGACGGCCTCGTTAACGGAAGACATTGAATATCATATGCGGCTCATTCTGGCCGGCGAGCGCGCAATGTTCGCTCCTGATGCCATCGTCTGGGCTGAGATGCCCGATAGCCTGAGAACCGCACAGACACAAAACGAACGCTGGGAACGAGGACGAATGGAGATGATTCGCCACTACGTTCCACATCTGCTCCGCGAAGGGCTGCGACGACGGAGCTTCTTGCTGATCGATGCCGCTATCGAGCAACTGATTCCACCTTTCTCGGTAGTAACCGGTCTCAGCATCCTGGTACTGTTCATCGCACTGATACTGCGTGATCCGTCCGCCCTGGCGATGGCTAGTTTCATCCTGGTAGGACAAATTATCTACATCCTCAGCGGATTGTTCCTGGTCAGAGCGCCGTGGCCGATCTACCGTTCGTTACTCTTCACCCCCTTCTTCATCATCTGGAAACTGTGGCTGTATGTGCGACTGTTGCTTGGGATCAAGCCGCATGATTGGATCCGTACTGCCCGTAATCGCGCACCGAAGTCGTAGGGCATAACCGAATAACCGTCTCACGGTGTAACGGATGCACCCCATCGATGGATGTAGGTAGGAGCATAGCGCTGCTGTCCTCTAAAGCGCTGGGCCTCCACCGATCTGCTCCTGCGACAGGATAGGTTGAATCGGCGCTCTGTACCCCTCGCCGTGGACACCGGTAGAGACAACGCCTCGCTCCTCCTCGTGAATTTCGCGAATCGTATTTCATCCATCGCCGAGGTTCATCCGTCGTGATGTCATGATGGATTATTTGGATAGGCTCTCAGGTGTGTGGCTAGAGTCCATCAGTTAACGAATCGTTCCCACCGGTCTTGTTTCCCTGACTATGGCTGATCGCGCACAAGCCATTCGATCTGATCAACATAATATTTCGGCACCAGATCACTGCTCGTCTTGAGGTAAAAACCGGTCACATAGGTATATTCCGGTTCGTAGATTAAATCATCGAGCCAGACATATATTTCAGCCCATTCCCCGGCAGCAATCGCCCGATTAAGACCGAGAAAGTAGAGCCGGGTCTCTGGAAACAATGGCTCAGTACTATTGGTCACCCGCCCTTCTAGCGTCACCGAATCGTCATTGGGTAGCCAGTAGGGCACACGATTGCTCCCTACGACCGAGATCGTCATGGCGTCATTGGCAATCGGTGTATCACCACCGCTGAGCCGTAAGCGCAAGGCTGCCACCTGATCGCGCCGTAGTACAAGCCCGCTATCAGGCGTAATGGTAAAGAACAAAACACCGGTACTCTCGCCAGGCGTCACTGCAATCGCATACCGACCCAGCGCCACAACGTTGGTCTGGGTCAGCGTCAGACTGGCAAGCAATGCACTGTTGGTAATACTCCAACCAGCACTGAGCGCATCGCGGTACACTGGTACAACCTGCAACTTGCTGATGTCATTGGTAGTACCACTCACAGCGGTTGGCGTCACCGGCGACCGAGTAGGCAATGGTGTACGGGTTGGCGGTGGGATGAAGGGCGTAGCCGTAGGTCGATCTTGAAAAAAGGGGGCAATGGTTGGCGTCGGTGCAGTGGTAGGTGGAGCGTTGATATTCAAACGGCGACCACAGCCGGTCAAGAGCAAGATAAGGCACAGAATGTAGATTATCCGCATATACATACGATGGTTATCCTAAGTATCACAGGTATTAGCTATGATTGCAACGAGCTTATTGCGCAGGAAACTGTTGACAATCGGTTCGGTAAGCGTCTAATTCCAGATGCTTATGGAGGGCATTCAGCGACATTTGATTGGCTTGCGAGCAAAACGCTTGCGGTGGAAGTTGGTACTCTATCACAAAGACAGGCTTTCCCGACTGAACGAAGGGAAGAAGTTTATCACACTCCTGAAAAGTGAAGCACTCTTCATTGAACAGCCAGTCGAAGTAGGGTAACAAATCAGGGATTTGTGCGAGGTCATTTTTTAAGCCAATGGCAAGGCCAGACGCATGAGCGGCCTGAGCAAGAAAGATATTGTAAGCAAGCTGATCGTCATACGTCAACGGAAAACCTGTATCGTTTACATAACCATTCACATTGTCCGGATCAACACCATCGCAACCCTTCTGCACCGCCAGCTCGAGTCGCGCTTCCATTATAGGGGCAAGAACGTCGAGACGACGAATATCAAGCCATCGCTCCCCTGGCCATCCCACCATCTCTTTGCCTAAGATTTCGGATGGAAATTGGGAAGCATCGGGTCGCCAATCCTCATAAGAACCTGCACTAAAATAGCACATTACGAAAATACCACGTTGGTGTAGTGTTTCTATAATATCAGATGGTGTATCAAATAAATCCAGATTGAACATCTCTACGTTCTCATCAACATCGATCGCACCGGTGTATTGAATTTGCCAGGAAACTTTTAACGGCAGCATCCGATGCCTGATGCCCATTGCTGTGGATGACAGGTCAGAACTGCCGCCTGACAATGGCGTCACAAGAGGTACTTCAGATACACAACTCGACAACATCATCCCAGCCAACACGAAACCCACGACGAGCGCGTATCGCATGTCTAGTGCCTCCCAGGAATCTCACCGTTCTTGTCTTCAATTACAACGATAAATACAACCTTCCTGTAATCGATGGCTAACGACTGCTCAATCTCATCACCGTTGAGCTGTGGTTCGGCTCCCAAACGACTCATGACTTCACTGCAAAAAGGTGATCTTCTCACCACAGAGACCACGGAGATCACAGAGACTAAAGATAATTTTATCTTTCATTGAACATATCCTTTTATTCACAAATCTTAAACGCTCTGCGTGCTCCGTGGTAAGTTTTTGCAGTGGACTCACTCATACGAAAAATGCACAAAAGGCTAAACCCTATTCTGTTCTACCGGCTCAGCCTGAAAGACACGCCAGGGCCAGGCTGGTGCAGGACGTACAGCCGCGATCTGAGGCAGAGCGTTGATCACGCCCATCATTGTGCCGACAAAGACCATACTCCCGCCTTCCCACGACATATCAACGTAGGCGTAGACGAAGTGAGTAAAGATGTAGAGGGTAGCGGTCAACGCAAAGACTCGTAGTTGACCATGCGGCATCAAACGTACCATACGGGCGCCGTAGAGCATCGTCAGTGCCAGCAAAAGGATCAAGGCATAAAATCCGATCACGCCAATCTTCATCCAGACCCACATGATCGAGTTATGCGTGATATACTCCCACCACTCGAATACACTGATGTCGGGAAGGGGAACGAGGAGATGAAACTTGTTTCCAAAGCCAATCCCGGTCAGCGGTGCATTGCGAATAGTAAACATAATGTTAATGTTTTCCAGATCGCGATAAATGTTTGATGCTGCGTCGCGGGCACTGGGCTGACCGATAACTGACCGGACTGCTCTTGCAAGCATCCCCAGCGGCCCCTGATTGTTCCAGAAGACCACCAGGTAAGCTGCAAAACCGAGCGCACTGGTTGGCGCAATAATGTAGAAGAGGCGTCGCTTCTCGATATAGAGCAGCAGAACGATTAAACCAAGGGCCATACCGAGAGTAAGAAAACCGGCCCGCCGAAAATTAGCGATCAGACTGAACAGTACAAACGGCGCCATTAGTGGCATTAAGAAGCGCCGGATTGCGCTGTCGCGATAGAGCCAGGCTGCAACCAGTAAGACGAAAAAGAAGTTGAAGTGAATGGACATCGCGTGCTCGGCGATCCGTTCTACCCCTTCCAGATCCCATTTCAAAACGTCATGCACGTACCAGACGCCAGCGACCCCTTTGGCAAACAATGCAATTGTCGCCACCCAGAAGAGTGTATTCAGTTGTGCACGATTCTCTATTAGATTCCCGGCCAGCAACAACATCAGCGGCAGATAGAAGATTGCTCGTACTTCCCATAATGCAATGACCCGATTCCCACCATTGGCTAATCCGTATACCAGACCAATTGCATTAAACACCAAAAAGACTGCCGCCGGCCAGAACAGAGGGCCAAAGTGGATTCGTAGTCGCCGCTCGGTAGCTGATCGTACAATCCAGACTAACAGAGTCCAGACAATCGTCAGTTCCTGCGGACTAAACGAGAACGAGTCGGATACAAACATGATCGATTCGCGACTCGACAGATTTTTGGTGAAGGGATACCACGGATGGAGGGAACGATCTCCAAACAGGGTTAGGCCGAGGATCGCATACACACCAAAGCGAGGCTGGATTGCCGTTGCGATCAGAACGCCGCCAAAGATGAGAAACGATAACACCGCTTCAGGACTCATGCGGCGGCGCAGGAGTACCAGTACGACTCCGCTCAGGACACAAATCACCAGGAAGAGGATCCACCAGCGGCGTTCGTTACGCCGGGCAACCGTCATGACATCAGGATAACGCGGAACAAGAAGATCGAGCATAGAAGTATAAGTATCCACCGGTTACGCAACTTGCTTACCGGTCAAATCAGGTTAAAGAAGTAGTACCCCGCAACCACCAGCGCACTCAAACCGATCATGATTATCACCAGATCACGCAGACGCCAGTGTGGGGTAAGGATACCGATGAACAGACACAACACGAGAAAAGCCACGAAGAACTTCATAGCTACTCCTGAGGGATCAGGCGCAGAATCCAGCGTGGAGTGGCAATCTGAGCCTGGTTGAGAATAACCCCCAACACCGGCACATGCTTTATATCATTGAGTGCACGTTGAACTTCGGTAACTGGGGTTACTCCCTGCCGCACCACCAGCGCACAGGCCTGGGCCAAGGCCGCTAACGCCAGCGTATCGCTGGTCTCGATCACCGTCGGTAAATCGAACAACACGTGGTCGAACTGCTTATCCAGCGTTTCAACAAGTGTTCGTAGCTCATTGCCACGTGCGAGCAATGGCCGCTGATTGGCCGGCGCCGATCCGGCCGGCAACAGACAGAGACCATCATAATTTGTCGCTAGTAACGCTTCAGCGAGGGTTGCCTGACCACGCAACACCTCAGCAACGCCAGGCAGAGCGGGGATTGGACGCGGAGCAGGCGGTGGTTCACGACGTCGGCTTCCTTTTGGTTGCGCTGGCGGTGGATTAAGCACACTCAACATACCCGGTGCAAGCCAGTTCAGCTCCACGACACAAACCCGCTTACCGGTATCGTGAGCCAGTGTCACGGCAGTGGCCAACGTAATATAACTTACACCTTCGCCTCGCAATGCAGCCGTAAACCCGATCCGACCCGGCAAACGCTGCTCGACGATCAGGTCAGTTAACATCCGCCGGATCTGGGCGATCTGCTCACCGGCGAAGGAGCGGCGCAGATTACCGTCAGCCGTCTCGATGGTTAATGCCAACTCTGTTGGCATCTCATGGGTCTGTTTTTTCCGCAATCTAAACATAGGATCGCCTCACATATCAGGCTGCACCGTGTGAGCCAAAGATTATCTTTGCCAGTAATGAAGTGAAACGCCATGCGACCATCTGATAAACAGCAGCACCGTTACACTTGCGGTTGCAGTGAAGGCTGATCTGCTTCGACAGCAGTAGTCACAGGTGTCGGACTCGGCATCTCAGCGCTTGCTGGGATGAATGCCAGCAATGGCACGCCAAGACCGTTCTGGACATCAATTGGGAAGCGAAGACTGCGATCGAGAAACGCGCCCCCACCGATCAGGCTAGCCGATAAGAATACGCCGATTGCGACAAAGATGATCATGTTCTTAATAAAGCCGGTCAGCGAAAACTCGGCCCGCAATGGAATTTCAGGCTGATCGATAATCTGGTACGTCTGGCGGATCAGACTCTCATTCTTTACCAACGCCAGCCGGGCACTCTCTTCATTCTCTTGGGCAGCACTGAGCCGTTCTTCAGCGCGAGCCAATGCCGCCTTCAACTGATCGAGCTGGAACTGTTCGCCGGGCGGACGATCACCGCGTACCGGTTCAGGATTTGCGCTCAGAAAATCGATCAGTGCCTGACGGGCAGCATCAACATCGGCCTGGTATGGTGCGATCAGCTCTTCAAAAAACTTCTGCGCCGCCATACTCTCTTGAAAATCGTTGTTCATCTTCCACTTTAGATACGTGTCCATCGTCGCCGTGACCATCTGGTACGACAGCTCCGGATCATCGGTTGTGGCCCGAATCTCAACGAGCTTGTCGCCTATTACATTCACGCTAATGGTCTCACGGAAGAAGGTGAACGTTTCCCATACAACGTCTGGGCCGCCAGCCATCAACGGTTCGAGCTTGGTCTGCTGAATTGCCGAGCGCACGAAGGCGTTGGTGGCCAGTAATTCCTGGATTTCATTGGTCGTCGCCTGCGCCGGTGTGACCCACCACGAAACATCACTTTTCGATGAAGTCAGTGATGCCAGCAGACTCTCTTTCTCCACATAAATCTTACCGCTCGAAAGATATTCTGGCGGCGACAAGAGAATGTACCCAACCCCGATTGCGATAGCGAGCATAAACGGGGCGAGACTAAGCAGAGGCCGACGGAAGAAACTTTCCAGGAGCCGCAGAATGATTAACCGTACCATGCCATAAACCTCTTTGCATTGAAATGTCAGCACATGACGTGCCACCTTTTCTACCTACATCATACCAGTAATCACCTTTTGAGAGGTGAACGGAAGCTGTTCAATTCTTCATTCATCACATGAGGAGCCTTACGAAGGTGAGGGCGGTATAGTGCATCAATATGATATATTTTTATACACATCACTCTGCCAACACAGACTACGGTACCGAAGAGTCAGTTAACAATTTCGTTAGTCTGATCCTAATCATATAGCATTCAGTGAACCAATCTGGCACAATGAACACAACTTTATTATCATTGTTATCGATTGAAGGACTTGTCGATGCAGAAACACACCTCACCCAAGCTCTTACGGATTCTCTACGAAGAACTCGCTGCGGCGCAACCGCGTATGTGGTTAATCAGTGGCCTGATTCGCCTTTTGCCGCGCTACACAGCTTCCCGTGTGCGTCCGCTGTTGCTCCGCCTGGCCGGTTTTCACATTGGCCGCAGTACTATCATTATGGGACCGCTACGCCTGCACGGCTTCGGTCCGATTCACAAGCGACTCCGTATTGGTTCGTACTGCATCATTAATACCGACTGCTTTCTCGATCTAAACGATCAGATCACGATTGCCGATCACGTTGGGATTGGTCACGAAGTTATGATACTTACCACTTCCCACCAGATGGGCGGGGCAAATCATCGGGCCGGCCCATTAACAACTGCTCCGGTCACGATTGAAACAGGAGCCTGGATCGGCGCACGAGTATTAATTCTGCCAGGTGTTCAGATTGGCGCCGGGAGTGTGGTGGCTGCTGGGAGTGTTGTCACACGACCAGTACCGGCCAATACGATGGTTGGTGGTATACCGGCCAGACCAATCCGTTCTCTGGCAGAGTAGGCATAATCCGACATCACGGCTATAGATTGCTCTTCGTGGGAACGAACAAGTTATCGCCTGCGATACACCTTCCTTATCTTCAAAGCGAGAGAGAAGTGAGTGGAGGAAAGGTGCAGTGCATTCAGGCACTGCACCACGATGCGTTGCAGAACATTGTCAGACAATAGCTCAGACCGGTTACTCACGACAGGACGTCGGCCAGCGGCCCGCGCTCCCAGGGAAGACGCGCATGTTCAGACACCCTATCCTGAAGCATGATTAAAAAACCTGGACGTTTGATCTGGTTCTACAATGGCATTTCAAACGACTGATGGGAACCGTTGGCAGGCAGAGCATGCATCGCACCTCCGCGATGGCAGAGTTGTTCAATGTGTTCCGTACCCGTGCTGCGGAGTACGCCTGGCGGCCCTCACCTTCCCCCTGGCCCCCTTCCTCTCCCCATGGGGGAGAGGAAGGGGGGAACATTGGGGCTGGAGAGAAAGAACGTTGGCAACCTCTCACGCAATGGTTGCACAGGCATGGTACGCGCCCAATGAGAAATCTGGGTTTTTGATCAGGCTCTTATAGCGTCTACCCGGCGCTGCCCCGCGACACAACCGGTACCCAGATGCGGTACGGTGAAAAGATGGTAATCGTCGCACCACTCTCCTCTTCTTCTTTCGGATCACCATTATCATTAGGATCGGGATCAAGACCGGGATTTGAAATATCCGTGACAATGACGTTCCCTGAACGTGCCGTAATATTCACATAATTGGAAAAGACAATTGGACCCGTAGGCGGCTTAAGCCAGATCACCAACCGTAGACGAGCAGTCTGACCGGCGGCCAGGCTCTGATTAGCGGCCAGTAATTCACGGTCGGTTCGACCATCAAAATTGGGATTAATAGCCAATGCAGTGAAGCCACTTCCACTGATAACGCTTAACTCAACTAGTTCCCAGGTCTCAGCACCGGCAAAGACGGTCGCCAGATCATCGGTAGCCTGTAGCTCGGTGACCGGATCGGCGCCCAAATTACGGATCGTGATCAGGTACTCTAAACGGTAGCCATCCTGATCGTTGCGCCGTTCTTCAACAGCCGGAAACACATATTTGGCAGCACCAACGCCACTCACACATTGCTTGAGATTAATCTGGGTCATAGCGAAATCATCACCGAAGGTGTTGTTGGTTAGACTATCGATCTGGAGTGTAACACTGGTAACACCGTTACCAGTGGTAAAGGCATATTGAATGGGAACCCACCGATCTGGCGTTTTCGACACGACGGTCGTACCAACCGACGTACCATTCACCCGCAGTTCAATGACCGGATCGGCTGCACCATTTGCACTCTTCACCGGATCGAGCAGATTGTCAAAGTAGGCAAAGAAGTTGTAGGTTGTGTTAGGCGCTACTGTAACGACTTGTGTCCACAGGTTAACGCGACCGCCACCAGCGCTGTAATTATCAGCACTCGGATTAGAATAGAAGTAGGTATTGGTAGCCGGAACATCACGCTGGACATCACCCGGAAACGGACGCCCGAAAATGTAAGGGTTTGCCTCGAAGGGGGGATACACAACACTCCCGTTTTGGATAGAGAAGCCACCGCCATTATTGTCATCAGGATACACTCCTGGCCCGCGATTGATGAGCGCCGAGGTAAAACCGGTTGCGCCCTGAGAAAAATCACCATTTTGGACCAGATTGTCTCCTCCGACTACCGTGTTTGCCGGACAGCCGCCAGGACCAATGTTCTGAATGGCAGCACTGGCCGGTTTGAATGGCAGCATGCTTCCCCATACGGTGATAATGACGAGTAAGAATGTGAGTCGTCTGGTCATGTCAACCCCCTTCAGGAAGAAATGTGAGTAAGGTCACAGAGTATGGTGGAAAGGTATAAGGACGATCAGAACGGTGTGCGGTCGGGGTCTCTTCACGAGCGAACGATACCGTCTCGGCCAACAAATCAGAAGCACCTACAACCATCACCTGGACTTGCCAATTTCCCGCCGGTAACCCAACAGAACCTGTAATCGACTGAGCGGTCTTATTGATTGCCAGAACTGACAGTCGCCCATCAGTATGACGTCCGGCGTACACACTTAAGGTTGTAACCGGATCGAGGGTTGTCTTCGTGGTCAAGAGTTCATCACCGAATCTACTCCAAAGCATTAGTGCGTAGTATTGGGGATGTGGTTCAAAGGTATCGGCATGAAGAAGACCATAATCGGTATCATTAGCCGCACGACCATTTGCCAGATCCCATTGATTGGCAATCGCCACGCCATGCACTGCCATCTGCCCAATCGTATCGGCCACAAAGAGCAGATTAACGGCCCGTCGCATAAGTTGGGAGTTATCTGCATCCTGAAACGAAATCATGTTGTACTCGGTCACAGCAATCGGTACCTGGCGGCCTAAATGACGCTCAAAAGCCGAGCGCAGCCCTGCCGTGATCGTTGCCCAACCGCGTTGCGGTTGTTGCAGCGCACCCGCCGGATTTTCAGGCGGTTGAAAGTAGGGATAGTAATGGACAACGTAGAAATCAAGTCGATCACCGGCACCAGCGATCACCCGATTGCCCCAATCATTCCATTCATCGGGGTTCTCAACCCCAACTGCACCGATCTGAATAGTCGGATCAACCTCCTTCATTGCCTCGTAGAAAGCCAGATAACCATCGTAAGAAATACCATTGACGGTGGCGCCGCGTAGGTACTCATCGGGGTCACACGTCCAGACGTCTTCCCAACCCCATTCTGAACAATTTGGACCAACATCGCGTTTCGCTCCGTAAACCTCGTTGCCAACTTCCCAGTATCGAACCGGAAAGGGATCAGGATTGCCCGATGCGGCGCGCAGCCGTGCCCAATGTCCCACCGTTTTCCAATCACGTCCCCGTGCATCAGTACCTATCAATCGCTCATCATCAACTGCACCGTTAAAGAACGCAACGAGCGCTGCCGCTTCCTGCGCAGAACCATTGATCGAAACTGTCCAGATAATCTCAGCTTTGACAGCACGGGCAAAGCGGAGAAAATCCGATGGCTTCGCTGCCCACGGCCAGTAACATCCATCGCCCCCGGCCTCACAATCGGCCCAGGCATAGGCATTACTCCAGCTTCCCCCTGGCATCCGCAACAGACTCAGCCCGAGATCGGCAGTACGCTGAATGAAGGTTTCATTATCCAGCCGGTATGGATTCAGCCAGGCAGGAACGTTAGTCCCTAACAGACGGCGGTCAAATGGTAGCGCGGTGGTCGGATCAATCACAATGAGATGATCAGACACGGCAGAAGCAGTAGGAGCGACGTTCACCGGAGCCGGTGTCGGTGTTTCGGGCGCAGGAGTTGATACAGCAGGTGTTGGTGCTGCGCTTGGCGCGTTGCAGCCTGTCAAAATAGAGATGAGCATCATGAAAAGCAAGAAACGATAAAACATCATTGAAAACCTCTTGAAGCTGTTGCGATAATACGAACGATCGCAATCAGCATACTACACCGGTGCAACATATCATGCCATTGCAAGTTGAAAAATGGATGTTAGCCGTAGTCAATCACGTAGACAGCGTTATAACGTGTTCTGAGCAGTAAAAAGGCAAACGCACGATTGTTGCAGATAACGTTTTTGTCAATTGAGCGGATAGAGATGATGACAGTTTCCACGCTCGAGCACGTTAGTAGAAGAAGATTAAGCAGGGCGCAGCGCTGCTGCGCTCGTACATCCATCGATGTATTCCATCCGTTGGACTGTGAGACGATGTGCGGATAAGCACTTAGTTGAAACGGAGTTTCCAGCGTCTTTAGAACCTTACCTGGATGCGCTGGGTACGCGGGCCTCTGGCCCGCATGGTGAGTACCGCGCCAGAAATCACCTTTCGTTGTTATCGTTACTACCTGGTAGAGATAGATTAGGGGCCTATCCGAAATATCCTGTCGCAGAATGAAGATCGATCGGGGACAGCGGCGCTGTCCCGTCTATCCATATGATGGATTCCATCCGTTGAACCATGAGGCGGGGATTCGGATAGGCACTGAGTGAGCAACCACCCATCGTATGTCTGTGCGTATATATATGGATATACCTGCGTTTATCTCTATAAGGACGATTTCGCGAGTGACATATTCTTCACGCTTTTTCAGCTCACTGTAAGGATTTTGTTCGCACGATCGTGTATAGTGTTAGCGAATGTAGACTCAGAGAGGTGATTTCCATGAGCACTCCGAAATCGAGCCAGACGAATCCTGATGTGAAAAGTCAACGCATGGTTGCTATCTTTGCCGAACGCCGCTTTCAGCGTACCCGCGCCAATCAACGTCTACGTTTAGCCTTATCGTGGTGGGTCATACGTACCAAGCTGATGTCGAGCCTCAAGCGCGTGTTAGATGTTACAGTGGCAATTATTGCTATCATTTTAACCGCGCCGATTATGCTGATCACCGCAATCCTCATCAAACTCGAATCGCCGGGGCCGGTCATCTTTAAGCAGGTACGGGTTGGCAAGGATGGTGAACATTTTTATTGCTACAAATTCCGCTCGATGTACGTCGATGCTGAACAACGGCTGCGTGAACTACAAGCTAAAAATGAAGCCGATGGGCCGGTCTTTAAGATGAAACGCGATCCCCGTGTGACACGGGTGGGTCGGGTTATTCGCAAGCTGAGCATCGACGAACTCCCCCAGCTCTTCAACGTATTGAAAGGTGAGATGAGCCTGGTAGGTCCACGCCCTGCCTTGCCCAGTGAGGTAGCCAAATATACCTACGAGCAGATTGGGCGGCTCCATGCCATTCCCGGTATCACCGGCTTACAACAGGTATCTGGGCGTAGTGATCTTGATTTTAAGCGCTGGGTCGAACTCGATTTGCAATACATTGCTGAACAAAGTATCTGGAAGGATATTGAAATTTTGTTACGTACCATCCCGGCAGTCATCCTCGGTCGTGGTGCATACTGAGAGAATACGATCATGCGTAAACTTTTGGTGATACTGGGTGTGCCGATCGACAATCTGACAATGGCTGAAGCGCTGGATCGGTGTGATGAGTTTATCGCCGAAGGACGGGCTACCGGTCGTCTCCATCAGATTGCGACAGTGAATGCCGATTTCGTTGTTAATGCGCTGCACGATCCGGAGCTACGTCGTATTTTGCAAGAGGCCGATATGGCAACTGCCGATGGCATGCCATTGGTCTGGGCTTCGCGACTGTTGGGTGGGCCGTTGCCCGGTCGTGTTACCGGCGCCGATATGGTACCGGCGCTGGCTGAACGAGCTGCTCAGCGTGGTTATTCCATCTTCTTTCTCGGCGCTCGCGAGGGTGTTGCGGCGAAAGCTGCGGCGATCTTACAAGAACGTTATCCAGGTCTGCGCGTTGCCGGTGTGTTATCGCCGCCACCTAGCTCGGTACTGGAAATGGATCGCTCGGTGGTTGAAACTGTCAAGGCAGCCAACCCTGATATTTTGTTGGTCGCATTCGGTAACCCCAAGCAAGAGAAATGGATTCGGATGTACGCCCACGAGTTGCGTGTACCGATAGCGATTAGGGTTGGCGGGACATTCGATATGATTGTCGGTGTCACCAAACGAGCACCACTCTGGATGCAACGCATTGGTTTAGAGTGGGTGTATCGCCTGATTCAGGAACCGCGTCGGTTGTGGAAGCGATACGTCCATGATTTTGTGTATTTCGGCTATTTCTTCTTCCGCCAATGGTGGGCCATGCAACGAGGAAGCGCACTGAGCATGGTTCCGATCGCGTCTAAGGCGGAACCGGCAGATGCCGCTCCGCCGCCACCGCCACCTCCATTCCCGTGGCCGGTGCTGACTGTCGGGAATCGGCTTGATGTCAGCAATCTCGACCCATTTACCCAAGAAGCCTATCGCCTGCTGGCTACTCATCAGTATGTAATTCTCGACCTGAGCATGACCCAGTTCCTCGACAGTTCAGCCCTGGGCGCACTGGTAGGATTAGCCAAACGTGCGCGCTCGAACGGTGGCGAAATCTTCTTGTTGAATGTGCAAGAACCGATTTTACGCCTCCTTGATTTGCTGAAACTGGATCGGTTCTTTGAACAATTCCCCGATCTTACAGCAATCACCCAACGGATCGAGCAGTCAAAACCGGTCTCCACCACGTCGTCTACAACAATTCACGGCTGGACGATCTTTCCCGCCCCGCGTTTGTTCGATGCAGCAACGGCAGACTCCTTTCTCAGTCAAGCTAGCGAGGCCATCAAACAGGGTAAACTGCTCGTCATCGACTGCACCGGAACGACATTTATGGCTAGCGCCGGGATGGCTGCTCTCGTCAAACTCGACCGTCTGGCCCGCGAACAAAATAGCGCACTGCGCATTGCCGGTTGTAACCACGACGTGCTACGGACGCTCCAGTTGGTACGTCTCGATCAGGTCCTATCGATCTTTCCCGATGTAACAGCCGCAACAACGGCGCCACTGCACAAGAACCATGTGACTGCTGAAGGAGACTGAGGCGATGACCATTGCCTTTCTCATCGCAACTGCTGAAGATCGCCGGTTACCACCATTAACCGATGTCCTGCCCGATGTTTTATTGCCGATTGTCGACCGACCGGTCATGGCGACTACGATTGAAATTCTGGCCCGTGCCGGTATCAAGCGCATTCTTGTCGCATTACACGAACAGACTGCACCGATTACCGCAACGTTTGGCAGCGGGAAACGTTGGGGGGTTGAGATTGAATATGTATCGTTGAATGAGGCCTGGGCTGATGGTGGGGCACTACGCTGGGCGACGCCGTTGATTCAGGAAACGTGTCTGGTATTACCGGGAAATGCGATCATCGACCTCTCGATTGAGGCAGCGCTCGATCATCATCAGCGTCATGGTGCTATGCTGACAGTGATCACCCATGCTCCCCATACGCATCAGCACACGCCATACGCTGTTGTTGATGCCCAAGGACAGATCAGCGCGGTAGTTTCCCAACCCGACTCAACGGAGGCCGTGGCGCTAACTGATGCCTACATTGTTGAGCCGTCGCTCCTCGAACAGATTCCCCTCCGCAATCGCTATTGCATTGCCACCGACCTGATTCCTCATCTCATTGCCCAACACATACCGGTTCACAACTTTACCTTCAGTGGCTACTGGAATCCGCTCACCACACTGGCCGATTATTACGCCGCTCAGCAGGTGTTCCTGTACAGCGCCTACCGCACTACCGATCCCACGGTTACAGAGGGGCCAGGCGAAACAGTACGCTACCCCTCAATTAGCGGGCGTAAAATTGCACCAGGGATTTGGGTCGGCCGCAACGACTCGATCCATCCTAGTGTTCGGATTGCCCCACCGCTGTACATCGGCGATAACTGCTGGATCGGGCGTGATGCCGAACTGGGACCGGGCACGATCATCGGCGCCGGCTGCATGATCGATGATGAAGCCACGGTCACTGCCAGTACGATCTGGGCCGACACGTATGTTGGTCAACTGGTCAACATCAACCAGCGTATCGTCTACCCTGGGGTCATCGTTGATCCGATCACTGCCGAGCAGACAGTCATCGTCGATGCGTTCTTGATCGGACGGGTATCGGCGGTAACGGCTAGTGTTAGTAGGGTTGCTGGTCTCCTTAACCGGATAGGAGCACTGGTATTGTTGATTCTGCTAAGCCCCCTACTCATACTCACCGGAATCCTGGCTACCATTGCCAGTGGTGGGCGCCCCCTCATCGGGTTACCGCGAATTGGCGAGCGTATACTGCTATCGAACGGTCAAACAACATTACGGCCATTAACCCTCTGGCATTGGCGCACACGCCACGCTGACGGACGCTACCTGTGGTTTGGGAGATGGCTGGAAGCGTATGAATTTCACCGTTTGCCAGAGTTATTCAACGTACTGCGTGGTGATCTCCAACTCGTAGGGGTCAAACCACTCACACCCAATGAAGCAGCCCTCTTGCAGGAAGAATGGCAACAACGACGCCACGAGGTTCCCCCTGGTGTCACAGGGTTGTGGTACATTCAGGATTCCTCTGGCAATCTCGATGCCGTTGTCATTGCCGATGTATACTATAGTGCAACCCGATCTTGGCGAAGCGACCTCAGCCTATTGATACGTACACCGTTAGCCTGGTTGCGCCGGATCAGGCAAAACAACAATCCTGTCGGTCAATCATTGAGTGTTGATCTTTCGCCGCCATCCGGGGGGTAAGGGAAGCTGCTGTAAGCAATCACCTACTGCTTGCACTAGAGGAGGTTTTTAATTATGGAAATGAAGCCACGAACAGTTGGGAATGTGGCTGTGCTCGCAATCGAAGGACGGTTTGATGCCAATACAGCTCCTACGGTTCAACAATGGCTGGAACAGGCAACTGCCATGCCTGGGGCGCGGGTGCTGGTTGATCTTTCAGCAACGACCTTTGTTGATTCAACAGCGCTGGCAACGCTGGTATCGGCAATGAAGCGCTGTCAACAAGGCCAGGGCGCATTTGCCCTGTGCGGACTGCGCCGTCCGGTTTTGATGATTTTTGAATTAACCCGGCTTGACAAAGCCTTCAACATCTTTGTTGACGCCGATCATGCTTTAGCTGTCTTGAATTCCTGAGAAACCAACCATGCTGGTCTCGGTACTAAGCTCACAATATCCTCGCTTTCAGGCACTTGCTGAGGCATGGCTGGCCCATGGCGCGCAGACCTTCGGCATCTACGAGCACGGTCGGCCGTTAGCCTGCTGGCCGGCGGGACAGCGTCTCCTCACACCTGATCTAACGGCTACTATCTATCGTTACGATGAAATAGTTGGTGAGTTGCGCCTGACCGGTTTGCGTAACGAAGCAGCTCGACAACGGCTCCAGGCTGAAGCCGCATTGATCAGCTATATTGTGCAGCTTGAATATGAGTTGCAATGCATGACCGCCGATCTGGTGACCAGTCAGGATCAGCAGTTGGCGCTGTATCGCTTAACCCAAGCCATGCGTGATCTGGTAACCATCCGCGAAACGTTGCAAGCGGTTGTGAGTGAGGCATTACGGATGCTGAAGGGCAAGGCGGCTTTTGCTACATATATGTCCACAAATGGGAGTGAGCCGTTGGTTGTACACTCTCCTGATTGTCCATTGAGTCATGAGACTATCTGGCGCTTGTACTGGCAGCTCCAAACTGAAGATCGCCCACTGCTCATCAGAAAAGAAGAAAGTGACACGCGATGGCCGCCGGGTATCAGAAATCTCCTATTGTTACCGATTCGGGTACGTGGCACGATCATGGCTTGCCTCGGTATTCTTGATCGGGTTGAAGGATTCGGGACACCAGAGCTGAAATTGGGACGAGCGATTGCCGACCATACCAGCGCCCAGATCGAACGCATCTTGCTCTACCAGGAGATGATCGAGCAGACCCGGTTACGCAGTGAAATGGATTTGGCACGACGGGTACAAACTGATCTCTTACCGCGCACCTTACCCATCGTCTCAGGATTGGATATCTACGCCTGCTCACGTCCGGCGCTCCAGGTTGGCGGTGATTTTTTTGATTTCATTCAGACACCCAACCATCCATTTATCTTTACGATTGGCGATCTCAGCGGAAAAGGCGTATCTGCAGCATTACTGATGTCGATGACGCGCACTGCCCTGCATAGCAAAGCTCAGTTCATGCCGTCACCAACACCGGCATCTGTGATGCGCCAGTCGAACGAAGACCTTTACAACGACTTTACACGGATCGGTGTCTTTGCAACAGTCTTCGTTGGTATGTACGATGACCGGAATCGTGAAATTGTCTATGCCAACGCCGGCCATGCACCAGTGATCTATCGCCCAGCCAACGGCAGCGCAACCTTGCTGTTAGCCGACAACACCGCGATAGGTATCCTGCCCGTCAATAATTTTCAAAACCGTCATCTGGCAATGAAGCCGGGTGATCTCCTTGTCGTCGCGACTGATGGCTTCCATGAGGCGCGCAACAGTGAAGACGAAATGTTTGGGATAGATCGTTTATTGCATGCAGTAGACACGCTGGCCGAACAATCAGCACAGACAATCGCTGATGGGCTATTTCATGCAATTGATCAGTTTAGCGCCGGTCATCCGCAAGACGATGATCAAACCATTATCGTGATCAAAGGAGCCGCAACGTGAGCCTGCAACACAGTGAAGTGATCCGGCTCGATCTGCCGGCCCGCCATGCCTATCTACATTTGCTGAGTGAAACGATAGCCGAATTATTACGGCAGGCAGGTGCATCGAATGAAACTTTGGTCTACAATATACAATTGGCGGCGCATGAAGTCTGTACAAATATTGTCAGCCATGCCTATCGCAATCGTCAGCGTAATGAAGACCGAATTAACGTGACTCTTACGTTCCATCCACAACCACCTTGCCTGGAAATTGAGTTGCATGATAACGGCGAGACGTTTGATCCAGAACTGGTGCCACAACCAAATCTCAGCGAAGCCCAGATACACGGCTATGGTCTCTTCTTAATTCGCCACTTGATGGATCGCGTAATCTATACAGCGCGTTCCGATGGAAACTACTGGCACCTAGTGAAGTATCTGGAACCCGGGAGACCACAATTATGACAACGATTATGATTGTTGATGATTATGCACCCACGCATCGACTTATGAGCTTTGTGCTTGAACAACACGGCTATACGGTTATTACCGCCATCGACGGTGAACAAGCGTTAAGCCGTCTTTATACCCATACTGTTGATCTGGTTGTGACTGATCTCACCATGCCTCGTATGGACGGCATTGAGCTGGTTCGAGCAATCCGGGCCGATGAACGTTATACTCGCTTGCCGATCATTATGATTACCGGTACTGTCAAAGAACAAGACGAGGTAAAGGCAGCAGGTGTTGGGGTAAATGCCTTCCTCACCAAGCCGGTCGATTCGGATGACCTGGTCAACGAAGTTGATCGCTTGCTCCATCAGGAGTCCTCACGGTATGGAGCGTAGCTTCGGCATATTCGATGGCGTGAGACTAGGAAACTTATCACCTGGAACGACAGAAAACAGCACGTGACGTTCTCGTTAACTCCAGATAGCCATACATTCAGCGAAGTGTTAACTTCCAGGCGTACACTGCCTCCGTCAATACGGGTACCGAGTAAGTGGGCAGCACATGTATGAATACGCTAACGGTTGATATTGTTATCTCAACGTATGGACGCGGCACGGCTATTGATGCCACCATCGCTAGTCTCCGTCAGAACACCTATCCCCACTTTACGCTCTGGGTGCTTGATCAGAGTGAAGACGACACGACCGAGCAATGTGTACGAACTCATGCTGAAACTGACGACCGGATTCGATACGTTCGACGGCCAGTCCGCGGTATCTCGGCAACCCGCAACGCTGGTGCAGCAATGGGCAATGCTCCGTACATTCTGTTTACCAATGATGATTGCGTCCTTGATTCCAACTGGATCAGTGCCCTGATCACAGAGTTACAAAACGAACAAATCTGGCTGGCCTTCGGCGCTGTCTTACCTGGACCACATTTGTCGAATCCTGATGAAATTGTTCTAGGCACCTGCAACGGCCTCCGTCGAATATTTCACCACAACTGGTTCAATTTAGGATTTGGTCATGGTCATAATATGGGTGCACGCCGTGAGGCCTTTGAGCGGCTCGGTGGTTTTGATGAACTAATCGGTGCCGGTGCGCCGCTGGGTGCCTGGGAGGAGCGTGATTTGGGATATCGCGCTTTGAAGGCAGGAGGTACGATTGTCTTCACTCCACACGCCATTGCCTACCATCACCACTGGCAGAGCTGGCACAGTGCTCGCCGCAGCTTTCGCGCTTACGGGATCGGTGCCGGCGCAGTTGCAGGCAAATATATGCGCTGCGGTGATCTCGGTGGAATAGTGATCTTGACTGAGTGGTTGTTTAGTCAGGGATTACGCCAGATTGCTTCAGGCATCTTCAAATGGCATCGTCGCGATAAAGTTTTGCTCGGTCTTGATCAGCTTTATTACCCGTTCGTTGGTTTACGCAAAAGCCTTGACTATCAAATTGATCGGGGAACGTGTTGTTATATCGCACCATACCGACTGAGTAACACCGATCGATCACACAAGGGAGTCGTACCGTGACTAGCGAGGTCTCGACCAATACACCGCCACCTTCACCAATCAGTGGGGCACGTATAGCGCGCAATGCTGGCGCTATGATGGCTGCTCAACTGTTGACCTGGGCAATGGCTTTCGTGGTTGCAATTTTTCAACCACGCATCCTGGGGCCATTAGCAATCGGACAGCTTTCGATTGCCTTCTCCATCTGGATGATTGTCGGTGTATTGATCACCTTCGGTATGGATACCTACCTGACCAAAGCAGTTGCCCGTGAGCCACAACGCACCGGTGTGCTGGTCGGTACCAGTTTGGTAGTACGGATCGGTCTGTGGCTCCTTGGCTGTCTAGCTGTATTTGGCTACGACCTGTTTGCCGTCAATGCCGATCCTACGCAAACCGCATTGATCTGGATCATCGGATTGATGACCCTCTTTTCGGTGTTGAGTGGCGGCCTCATCGCTACTCTCAATGGTCTCGAACAGGTTCATTATGTATCGCTGGTCACTGTTTTGAGCAAAATGGTGTTGACGGTTGTGAGCCTTGCCCTCCTGTTTGCCGGGTTCAATGTGATCTGGATCGGATGGGCGAACGTGCTGGCAGCGCTGGTTGCCTTCTTGGGTGATGCCTTTTTTCTCTTCCGCCAACACCGACCACGCTGGAGTATTGATCTGGCAGCCGCTGGCCTGATGCTCAATGTATCAAAACAGTATCTGGTTACTGCACTAACACTGATGGTCTATCAGCAGATTGACCGTTTATTCATCGCTCTGTTCGCCTCTACTGAAGCGGTTGGCTGGTACGGCACAGCCGTTAACCTCTTCGGAACACTCATGTTCTTTCCGATGGCAATTGGAACAGTCATTTTCCCCACGCTGACCCGTCGCTTTGCGGCCGGTCAAGAGCATCTGGCAATGGCCGCACGGCCGATTTTTAATATTATGCTGGCGCTGAGCATACCGATTGGACTAGGATTAGTTGCGATTGCCGAACCGGTTGCGTTGTTGCTGTACGGTGAAGCCTTCCGCCCCACCGGCGTCGTCCTGGCAGTGTTGGGGATCGTTTTGATCTGTACGTATCTTAATACCGTTCTGAGCCAGTTGTTGATTGCAGCCGATCGCACTGCGGCGCTCAATATCATTATGATTGCCGCCACGGTTGCAACGCTTCCTCTCGATGCAATCCTGGTACCTTGGACCAATCGAGTGTTTGCGAATGGCGCATTAGGTGGTGCCCTGGCTTACACGATTACCGAATTGGGCATCTTGATCGCAGCCATTAAAGTGCTGCCAAAAGGAACGCTCGGTGCCCAGAACTGGCGCGTGGGGGTGCTCACCGGTCTAGCCGGAGCTGGGATGCTGCTTGCCATCTGGTGGCTACGCGAGTCGACGTTCTTCTTCCTGGCCGTACCGTTAGGCGCAGCCGTGTATATCGGTCTGGTGTTGGCGTTTCGTGCCTTGCCTGACGACGATCTGACAATCATCAAAGAGGCGCTGAGTAAGTTGATTGCCCGCTTGCCCTTTATAGGTCGTAAGTTGAAACCAGCTCAACCTGAAGCGTAAGACTACCCCTGAATAAACATTCGCCTGTACCATCTTCAGGGGTTGTGCTGCAATGTGCGCCTGACTCCCCTGACATTCTTTTGCTTACCGTGTGGTAGAGAAAGAGAGGTTTTGCCACGCCAGGCAACAGTTTACCCTACACACCGCAAGTCGCACATCGGAGGCTTTTGCGGCTAGGGCAATAGCGTGGGTAAAGAGCATCACCAGCAAATGTGTGATGTTCGTCGGTTTCATTCCGTTTGTGAGCAATTCGGTCATCGTATCTAACCCGAAGCTGAGCACGTTGCACAAATCTTGGCGACGGTACGAAGTGAACTTCAGCGGCTACTCGCTGTCAGCCAACACTCGCCAGAAAGCGCCAACCATCACCACACGACCGAGCATTGTGCCGACAAACAAGACCGCCAAGTCTTTTATCAGGAGTGGCCCTAAATGTAGCAACGTACCGGTCATCGCCTGACCCAATACCCCACCAATCAATGCAGCGATCAACGTTCCCAATCCGGTGAGGAGGCTGAAGATCGCCACGGCAACCCCGCGTTGAGCAGCCGGTGCTCGTGCCATAAGCAGATTACTCAATCCTTGGTTGACGCCCGGCCAGAAGACTCCGGAAAAGATCGCAGTCAACCAGAGGGGCACAATATTTTCTGGCGTCGAGAGAACCCATCCCAATGGGAGCGGAACCGTCCCCAACACACAAGCAGTGACAACCCGTCGGTAGCCATAGCGATCCATCAACCACCCGACAAGAGGTGAAAAAATGAGGGCAACCGCACTGGTTACGATACCGGTCAAGGCCAGCAGCGAGAAATCAAGCTGGAGGGTTGTCAAACCGTAGGCGTTAAAGAATGGGGCAGCAACCCCGGTCACCAATGCCCAACCAGTAGCCAGGATGGCAAAATGCCGAAATGCAGCTTCACGAAGTGGATCAAAAAGGAACGAACCAATACCGCGCCAGTGTACCGGAGCGAGTGGAGGTTCGGGCTGACGAGCAATCAGCAGCGCTGCACCAAAGGCGGACAATACGGCAATCCCGAAGATCACGGCATACCCTTGTGCGGCGGCGCCTTGAACACGAAAATAATCCAGGATCAACCCCGCACCGTAGATGCTCACCATCGCACTGATTCCCGCCACGGTATTGCGCAAGCCGAAATAGCGCCCTCGTCGATCTGGAGGTACCAGATCGCTCATCCAGCTCAGCCAGGCATTACCGGCCATCCCGTTTAACCCATACGAACAGCCCAAGGCGATGAAGAACACCGCAAGCTGCCACTCTGTTGGCCAACCGGTAAACGGCAGACAAAGTAGCAACGCCCAAATTGAACGGCCTGCCAGCGCCGAAAAGAGCACAATTGCCCGCCGATTTGCGAAACGTGCTTCGAGGTATGCGCTGAGAAACTGCATCAATTGACCGATAAACGGCAAAGCCCCCAGCAGACCAATTTGAAAATTGTTGGCTCCCAACAAAAGGGCAAATCCACTCAGGAAAACACTCCCACCAATTGCACCGGTAATGCTGATGTGGATATTCGCAACCGCTCCTTCCCAGATCGACAGAAGCAAACCTCGCTGCACTTCGGAGGGTGATAGTGGTTGGGGTGATACGGTAGTCTGTGCGGTCTCGGCGGGCGCAACCTGCACACCAGAGGTCGCTGTCACGATTGTAGGATTGGTGCCGGTCATACATGAAACCTCATTTCACAAAAGGCTGCTGCCAACGGGCATTCAGCAATGAAAGCACAACGACGATATGCGACAGCTCATCCCTGTCAGAACGATATGCTATAATCGGCTTGCAGGTCTATACTGAAAAACTGGCAACTAGTATGAGCGCCGGGAGAAATTAACATGAACGTCATCGATCTCCTTTTTGTTGTGCTCTTCTTCGGCGCATTGGCCGTAGGATTCTTTCAGGGCACGATCCGACTAATCATTGTTATTCTCGCGTTCTACCTCGGTACCGTGTTAGCCAGCCTCTACTATCAAAGTCTGGCCGACATCTTCGTCCGTGAACTGGGTGGACAGCGTTTCGTCAGTCAGTACGTTGCCTTTGCCCTCATCCATCTATTCAGTTTTATCGTGCTGACATGGGTCGGTGTATATAGTTTTCGGTATGTACATACGCCACACCATCTTGAAATGGTAGACCGTATCATCGGTACGGCATTGGGGGTGATTATCGGCGGCATGATTCTGGGATTATCGGCAGTACTCCTCTGGAATCTGTTTATTGTACGTGGTTTTGCCAATATTGACTACCCGATTACACGATGGCTAGGCGGACAAATCGGCACATCACTCATGTTGCGCTTCTTTGCCAACGCTGTCTTACCCAGTCTGTATGAACTCATCGATCCTTTCTTGCCCGACGCCGCACGTATCATCTTTCAAGTTCAATAATCCACCTGTAGCCCGATGGCAGACATCCGCTATCGGTTTAGTCTGGAAGCGGAACAACATCTTACAGGTACGAGTGTTGGTATGTCGATCCCGGAATCTACGCTCATCACACTTGAATTCGACGTTATACGCAACCGTCTAGCGCAATATACCGCTTTTTCGGCCTCGCGTGAACTGGCCTTAAGTCTGACTCCGGCCACCGATCCGGATGAAGTCCGCCGACGGCAGGCGCTTACGGCTGAGGCCCGTTTGTTGCTAGAAGAGTGGCCAGAGTTGAGCATTGGTGGTGCCCGCGATGTGCGACGGGCAGCACTTCACGCTGCCCGTGGCGGTATTCTTGACGGAACGACCCTCCGTGAGGTGGCAACAACCTTGCAGAGTGCGGCGTTCGTCCGTCAACGGTTGAGTCGCCTCGATGCACGCTTTCCCCTCTTGATCGATCTGGCTCATACTCTACCGCCATTGCCATCGTTGATCGACGCGATTGAGCGCGCTATCGACGAGGATGGTCAGGTTGTGGATAGCGCCAGCTCTACGCTTGCCCGGTTACGCCAGGAAGTCCGCATCGCTTTTAACCGTTTGCAAGAGCGGCTGCAAAGTATGATCCATTCCAGTGCCCTGGCCGGTGCGCTTCAGGAACCAATTATCACGGTACGCAACGGTCGCTATGTGATTCCGGTGAAGGCCAGCCATCGCCGTGAAGTACGCGGCCTGGTGCACGATCAGTCGGGGTCGGGGGCTACGCTCTACATCGAGCCGCTAGCTATTGTTGAATTGAATAACCGCTGGCGTGAATTGCAGTCGGCTGAAGCCGAAGAGGTGCAGCGTATCCTGGCGACTTTATCAGAGCAGGTTGGTGCAGCAGCCAGTTTGATTAGCAGCACGGTTGATACGCTGGCAAAGATTGATCTGGCTTTTGCACTGGCTCGTTATGCGATTGCTACTAACAGCACTGCCCCCGAAATCGTAGACTGGCGACCCGATAACCCACCATCTACCGAGCCACCATTGTACCTGACTGGCGCCCGCCATCCATTGCTCCCCCCTGAGAAGGTCGTACCAATCAATCTCTGGTTGGGAGGCGAGTTCTCACTGTTGCTGATCACCGGCCCTAATACCGGTGGCAAAACAGTGGCGCTGAAAACGACCGGCCTGCTCGCGCTGATGGCACAAGCCGGTATGCAGATACCTGCGGCGCAACCGTCGCGTTTGCCGGTCTTTCAATACATTTTTGCTGACATTGGCGACGAGCAGAGCATCGAACAGAGCCTTAGTACCTTCTCGTCGCATATGGCAAATATCATTCGTGTGCTGAACACATTAGCGACTGCCCAACAGGAACCGGTCATCAGTGACGATCATCAACTGTTCGAGAATCATCGACCGGCAGCACTGGTACTCTTCGACGAGCTAGGCGCCGGTACCGATCCGGTTGAGGGTGCTGCCCTGGCGCGAGCGATCATTGGCCGCCTGCTCGAATTGGGGGTGTTGGGCATTGCGACCACGCATTACGCTGAATTAAAGGCATTTGCGTATGCTACGCCGGGTGTTCAGAACGCATCGGTTGAGTTTGATGTCGAAACCCTGGCGCCCACCTATCGCTTGAATATCGGCATCCCTGGTCGTTCAAACGCGCTGGCAATTGCAGCACGGTTAGGGCTAGACCCGGTACTCATTGAACAGGCCCGGTCATACATTGACCGCAAAGAGGCACAGGTTGAAGACTTGCTGGCCGGGATTCAGCGTGAACGGGCTGCTACTGCTGCTGAACTGCAACGCGCTGAAGAGCTACGGATCGACGCCGAGCGCTATCGTGATCGGTTGGCTGCTGAACAACAGGCCTTTGCTGCCGAACGCGAAGCGGCACTCGCTGCTGTACGTCAAGAGATTGAAGCTGAACTGCGCGAGGTGCGACAGCAATTACGGCGGTTACGCGAAGAGTTCCGTACCGTAAACCTGTCACGTCAGTGGCTGGAAGAGGCAGAGAAGCGGCTAGCGGCTACGGCTGAGCAGGCGCAGAAGGCGATAGATCACCTGCGTCAGCAGGCAACGCCAGTAGCGCCACCACTAACCGAACGACCACTTCGCGTTGGCGATGTAGTACATGTCACTTCAATCGGGCTAAGCGGCGAGATCGTTGCCATCGACGAGGAAGACAATACGGCTACCGTGCAGGTAGGCGGCTTCCGCATGACCGTTAACCGTAACGAATTGAAACCTGCCAAGGGACAGTCTGCAACTGATCAACGCTTTACGCCATCGCAACGAGACGTTCAGCTTCCCGCACCACCCGATGTATCAATGACCTTTGACATACGCGGCTGGCGGGCGTCGGAAGTAAGTACCCGCCTGGATCGCTATCTCAACGACGCTTATCTCGCCGGTTTGCATCAAGTCCGTTTGATTCACGGCAAAGGTACCGGTGCCTTACGACAGGTTGTACGTGAACTTCTTGCCAGTCATCCGCTGGTGGCCTCGTTTAGTAGCGGTGGTCGCGACGGTGGCGATGGCGTAACGATTGCGACCCTGGTTGATTAGGAACGAACCTCACCGAACAGCGGTTTGTACAGATTGAGACGCCGTAGTACAGTTGCTCATCGGCGTCTCATTGTGCATCCAGGTGCAGCGCAACCCGGTTCAAAGTCACTGCTTGAATCAAAAACACCGGTTTTGCACCGGTGTCATAGTGGTGGGCCCCGTGGGACTCGAACCCACAACCGATTGATTAAGAGTCAACTGCTCTGCCAATTGAGCTAGAGGCCCGCTGAAAATATACAACAACCTTGGCAAATTGTCAAACCGGTCACTTGTCGTAATGAGCGGGATTTTGTACAATGGCCGTATCTCACAATGAGCCCAGTAAACAATCATATGCCGAACGATCGCTATTACCAGGAATATGGTCCTATCTATCGCCGCCGGGTCAGGCAAGGTCTCACCTCTGCTGATGAAGAACGAACTCCGGAAGCGCCACGCCGACCGCGAACGCGCCGACCAGTACGTCACCGGCGACGTACACCTCTATGGAACTGGTTTGTGATCGTGAGTTTTTGCGTTGTCGCGTTTCCCCTCGGTATCATCTACGCTGTTGATGTCATCTACCCTGACATCATCTTGCCGGGGGTTTCGATACGGGGTGAACCGGTCGGCGGCTATTCGCGCGCCGATTTAATCATCGAGCTGCGCCAACGCTATCGTACATTTGAACAGCAACCGGTAACCCTTACATTTCGTGACCGTAGCTGGCGACCGACCCTTACCGATTTGGGGGTCACCTTCGATATTGAACAGCTCGTGAATAACGCTTTTACCCTTGGGCGCAGCGGCGATCCGTTTACTCGTGCGTATGAACTCTGGCTGCTCTGGCGCGAAGGTATCGATCTGACACCCCGCCTGACCGTCGATCTCGCCCAGACTCAGCGTTATTTACTAGGTCTGGCTCCGCAAATTGAGCAGATGCCAACCGACGCCGTCCTTAGCCTGGCCGATGCCCGAGTCGTTGGTCAACCAAGTCGGCCTGGCACGCAACTGTTGATCGATGCCACAGCAAATGATGTGCTGCTGGCGATCCAGCAATTTCAACCCCAAACCGTCGTGGTGCGTACTCGTCAGCTCGCGCCTCTGATTGATGATACTGATCTGGTGATTGCCCAACAAATTGCCGATCAGTTGTTGCGTAGCCCGCTCGAACTGAAGGTAGAAGACCAGACTATCATCTGGACACCAGAACGTCTGGCTGAATTACTCCAGGTGACTCCCGTTAATGGTCAGTTGACGATCCAGGTACACACCGAACGCCTGATCCGTGCGGTGGAGGGATTAGCGCAATTCATAGATACCGGAACGGCTGAACCACGGCTGCGCTTCAGCGATGGACGGCTGCGAATTGTAGCCGAAGGCCAGGCCGGACGACGGCTGCGCCAGACCGATGCAGTGACGGCTATCGCCAATCTTCTCATGCAACCATCACTGATAACGCGCACGCTCGCCTTACCAGTTGAACGGATCGAACCCCACATTACCGCCGAAACGCTCGATAGTCTTGGCATTGTCGAACTAGTGGCTGAAGGACGCAGCAGTTTTGCCGGTTCAGCACCGTATCGAATTACCAACATTCGCGCCGGCGCCGCCCGTATGAATGGTGTGCTCATTGCACCAGGTGAAGAATTTTCTTTCAATCGCCAGTTAGGCGAAGTGAACGCGGAAAATGGTTTTGTCGAGGGTTACGCGATTATCGGCAATCGAACCCAACTCGAATGGGGCGGGGGAGTATGTCAGGTAAGTACAACCGTGTTCCGGGCCGCCTTCTGGGCCGGCCTTCCGATTACCGAACGTCACGCGCATTCGTTCTACATCAGTTGGTACGACCGCTTTGGTCTCGGCCCTAACGGCGATGGTCAGGGTCTCGATGCGGCTATATTCACCGGCGTACAAGACCTCAAGTTCGTGAACGACACTGGTCACTGGCTGTTGATGCAGACCAGTATTGACGAGCAAGCGCAGGTATTGGTCGTCCAACTGTACGGTACCCGTCCTCAGCGAAAGGTGCGGATCGAAGGCCCAATCATTGCGAACGAGGTGCGAGCGCCAAGTGAGCCGGTGTACATTGATGATCCATCGTTACCACGCGGTACGTTGCGCCAGACCGATGTCGCACGCGGTGGTCGTGATATTTCGATCTATCGAATCGTGACCGATACCAATGGTCAAGAGCGCCGTGAGTTATTCTTCACCCGCTTTCGACCCTGGCCCGATATCTTTGTTCGTGGCACGAGATGAAGAACAGCAACTGTGATGAATCCTTCTCATGCACTATTTAACGGGAGCCGCCATGACTTGCCGGTTCTTGTGATGATGGCGCGCCGGCCTGAAGTCGGGAGGGTCAAAACTCGTCTTTGCCCACCACTGACCCCAGAGCAGGCAGTGATGCTTTATACAGCCTTCTTGCACGATCTGGTCGAATTGTTACGTCGTATACCGGCAGTGCACCCTCTCATTGCGTACACCCCAGACACGGCTGGCGATTATTTCGCTGCACTTGCCCCCGACATTGCCCGCCGTCCCCAGCGTGGTATTGATCTGAGCGCAAGGCTCGCTACTATCACCACCGATCTCTTCGACGAAGGCGCGCCGGCAATCGTCATCATTGGAAGCGATAGCCCGACACTCCCTGGGGCATACATTGAAGAGGCCTTTGCCGCCCTCACGAACGGCGCCGATCTGGTGTTAGGGCCAGCCGATGATGGCGGCTACTATCTGGTGGGTTTACGTCGACCAATACCGACCCTGTTCACCAACGTTGTTATGAGCACACCGACGGTATTGCACGATACACTGGTTATCGCTAGACAACTCGGTCTGCGTACTACCCTGCTCGCGCCGTGGTACGATGTTGATACATTTGCCGATCTCAAACGGCTGTACGCCGATCCGGAACCATTGCCGCATACACGCCCCTTGCTCAACCTGATTTTCGGGAAATGAGAAGAACATTGCCCTACCGTGACGCATAAGGTTCCTGGTACACTTGCCCATCCCGACCAAGACGACCACAACCTGAGCGAACGCTATCGCAACGGCGCTAGATCAAAGCGTATTCGTGGTACCAGTCGCTGCCACTCCGAGATACGTTCGCCAACAACCCGACCACCCATCCGCAGGTAGAAACCCACGGCATTCGGATCAGCATCCAGTTCCATCTGGGTTACACCATGAGCATGACATTGAGCAATAGCGTGCTCAAATAACGCTCGTCCTATTCCGCGACCGATCCACGGCGGAATAACCCAGAGGTCTTCAAGGATCGCAGGTGAACGATCCGTAAGCAACCGATACCATCCAATCGCTTGCTGAGCGTTATAAGCTACGTAGACCGATGAACGGGCAATGTCCATCGGTGAGATAATCGGTGAAGCTGCCCATGCGGCGATAAGGTGTTCGGGATACCCCCAGTAACTTTTTGCTGCTACCGCAATAAACTTGAGCGTCGCAGCATCGTGCGGTTGCGCACGAACAATTTCAATCGCTGACATAATATTCAGAATCTGGTTGTATAAACCCGGCTGTGCAGATTATACCAGAACACTCCTTCCATACCAGAGACTGCGAGCCTATCCAAAACATTTCTGAGAGCACTGCAAAAACTCACCACGGAGCACACAGCGTACACAGAGCGTGCAAGGTTTATGAATAAAGAGCGCATGGAAGAAAAATGTTCACAACCCTCTGTTCAATGAACGATAACATTATCTTTCGTCTCTGCGATCTCCGTGGTCTCTGTGGTGGAAAGATCACCTTTTTGCAGTGGAGTCATCTCTGTTTCGAGAGACGAAGGTCATCCTTTACCCGTACTCATTGGAACGCAGTAGGGCTGAGGTATGCCAATGGCTGAAAGGCCAATGTGATGCCCGTTGTACACACCATGGTTGACGACAAATGACAAACCAATGATTGACTTGTCAAAATCACGAACAAACGCGATAATGCTCGAAAAGAAGCAAAGCAAAGGAACACTCGATTATGTCATCACCCAAACCAGAATCCGGGCCGCACATTGGCGAATTCATTGCCATAATGGCGCTCATGACATCACTGGTTGCCCTCTCCATCGACTTAATGCTTCCCGCACTGGCCGATATTGGCACCGACCTCGGTTCGCCACACGCAAACGCCAACCAACTGGTGGTCACAATGGTGTTTGCAGGATTAGCGATAGGTCAACTAGTATATGGACCACTTTCAGATAGCACCGGGCGCAAACCGGCGATCTACCTGGGGTATGCTGTCTTTGGGCTAGGTTCGTTACTAACGATTCTGGCGGTCAATTTCCCCATGATGTTAGCCGGGCGTCTCCTGCAAGGATTGGGGGCGGCCGGGCCGCGAGGTGTTTCTATCGCACTGATCCGCGACCGCTTTGCCGGGCGAGAAATGGCACGGGTGATGTCATTTATGATGGTCGTATTCATCGTGGTACCAATCATTGCCCCAGCATTAGGCCAGGCCATCCTACTCGTTGCCGCGTGGCGAACCATCTTCGTCTTTCTGCTAGGGATAGGAGTTGTATCACTGATCTGGTTTGGGATACGGCAGCCAGAGACCCTCGCACCGCAGCGAAGGGCTCCGTTGTCGGTAAGGCGGATGAGTCGTGCCTTGCACGAAGTCATCCGCAATCCTACTGTCCTCGGTTATACGCTGATGGCTGGAACAGTAGCAGCTATGCTTCAGGCTTACCTCGCCTCAGCACAGCAGATATTTCAAATCCAGTATGCACTGGGGTCACTCTTTCCACTATTCTTTGCCATCAATGCCCTGGCAATAGGTCTGGCCTCGTTCGTCAATGGGCGGCTGGTAATGCGATACGGAATGCACCTGCTGGTAAAGATGGCGCTCTTTGCACTGTGTGGACTGACTATTCTTTTTGCCGGCACAACACTGGTAACCAACGGACAGCCGGAGCTGTGGATGTTGATGGCGTATCTCATCCCATGCTTTTTCTGTATGGGGATTCTTTTCGGCAACATGAACGCCCTGGCGATGGAACCGCTCGGCCATATTGCCGGTGTTGGCGCAGCCGTTGTGAGTTCGCTTTCCACCTTTGTCGCTATTGCACTGAGCGCAGTTATCGGTCAATCGTACAATGGCACTACAACACCGCTAGCGGTCGGCTTTGCTATTCTGAGCCTCATGGCGTTAGGCCTGATGCATTGGAACGAAGGAATGCAACATGCTCCTACCCCCGATTCTGAACCAATGGAACCTTGACAGTCGCGCCGGTCTGTGGTATTATTAACTAATTAGAGATATACAGCATGCTCTCCCCCTGCATCAGTATCATCCACCGCAGTGAGTGCAAACTGTTTGCACTCATACATTGATATTCACATAGCACGGTCTATAGACATACATTCGCTGTAACCTCTTCCGTGTTCAAGATGGACAGGAGTTTGCAGCGTTTTCATTGCTCTACTGTGAAGAGGAGCCATCTCCCCGTATCCCCTCTACTTTCCAGTAGTGGAATGAAGAGCGTTGAACACCCGCTTGCACCGGCACGGTGACGGCCATTACTGCCACGAAACGCCTACCATCAGTGATGGTTGCCTCTTATTTCATTCGTCTATGGAAGCAACCAAGCCAGTTGCGCGGAACATCATCGCTCGCAGAACTGATATGTATAAAACTATTGACATTGCTGTGCAAAGATGGTATGATAACTGTGCAAAGCATTAACAAACCAGAGATAGGAGAATCTCATGATTAAAGTAGGACGGCGCTGCCACATTGAAGGTGTAACCCCTGAGCAAGTATTTACTACACTTTCTGATCCATCCCTGATCGGCCAAATTTTGCCACGTGTTCAGAAGACCGAGTTACACGACCGTGACGATGTTGCCCGTCATGCAAAGCTTGTCACCCATATGTCGATGGGTGGCCTGTTCGGAACCATTCGCTGCGAAGGCGACTTAACATGGCAAGATAATCGCGAGATTGTGTTCACCGTTCGCACACCTCTGCCTGTTGAGACACGCTGGGTAATCAGTCCGGCAATCAACGGTACAGACGTTCAGGTGGTGATGGGCATTGATCTGAAACCACTGCTCGGTGCTATGGCCTCATTTGTACCTGAAAAGACTGTAGCAGACATGTTAGGTTCCGATCTTGAAACAGCACTGCGTGGTGTTGCCAAACAGACGCGGCAGACAGTTTTAGCACGCGCCGCTGCGTAATCATTGTAACTCCCTATCTCTGGTATAATCGCAGAGTACCTGCTCATAGGTGCTCTGCGATCTTTTTTATACCGCTCCGGCAGATGGGTCGGGGGAGACTATGATTGACCTTATGCAGATCGGTCTTGGGTTCGTGCTCAGCATTGTGATCGGCGGGATTGCTTTTGCCCGGCGTTCGTTGAGTGAAAGTGGCTGGTTGGGTGCGATACTGGTTGGAACACTCACGTTTGGGTTTGGCGGTTGGCCCTGGGGTCTGACCCTCATCGTCTTCTTCGTCAGCAGCAGTATCCTCTCACACTACAAAGAATCGATTAAAGAACGACGTGCAGCAGAAAAGTTTGCTAAAGGTGGACGGCGCGACTTTTTTCAGACAATTGCCAATGGTGGACTAGGTGCGTTATGTGCAGTTGCGTATGCGTTGGGTAATCAGCCTCCAGCCCTCCTGGCGGCATTTGTCGGTCTGATGGCAACGGTAACCGCTGACACCTGGGCGACCGAGCTAGGGGTGTTAAGCCCGCATCAGCCACGCCTGATTACGACTCGCCAACCTGTTCCACCAGGTACGTCAGGTGGAGTGACACTCATGGGTACGACCGCAGCCGCAGCAGGTGGATTGTTGATTGGGATAACGATGTTTCTGTTCAGTTGGCTAACGTTACCCGGCGGCTCCCTTCCCTGGTGGATGATTGTGGCAGGATTACTCGGTGGATTGGGCGGCGCACTGTTTGACAGTCTGCTCGGCGCAACGGTACAGGCGATTTATGTCTACCCCGACGGGCGTGAGACCGAACGTCGGATCGCCCGCGATGGAACACCTAATCGCTTCCTTCGCGGCTGGCGCTGGATGGATAACGATCTGGTCAACCTGATTAGCTCAATCGGCGGCGCTGTTATTGCGATAGGCATTGCCGCCCTGGCAGGTGTGCTCTGAACCGGCACTTATGTTCTTCAGCCATTTGCAACGATGGTTGCCCGGCATCTGAACAACAGGGACGGATTCTAAACCCGTCCCTATTATTGCACTCAGCGGCTCCGCCGTAACAAAACCAGCCCGGCAACGATCAATAACAGTGGGAAGAGCAGCGATAGGTTAACACCCAACTGTTCCAGCAAGATAATACCACCTACCCCTATCAAGATCATACCGAGTAAACTCCAATTACGACGGCGTGATGGCGGTGGTGAAAGCTGAACCGTCTCGCCGGTGGCCGGCCCACCAATCGGCTGCCCGGTAAGCGGGTCAAAGCGATACGAGGGATCGGGCGCGTACCCAACACGCGCCTGCCCACCCACTTGACTCTGACCAACAAAGACCTCCTGGTTTACCGGCATCGCACCAGCAGCAGTCGGCATAGAAGGAGTAGGTGGTGTATCCTTCGGCATAATCAACCATAAGACCAGGTAGATTGGCAGGCTAATCCCATTAATGAAAAAGACTAGCACAAAGATCAGGCGAACAATCACCGGATCAACCGCAAAGTAGCGCGCTAATCCGCCACAAACGCCCCCAATCATACGATCAGTGCTGCTACGTGTAAGTCGAGTCTGCATGTATCGGCTCCTTCTAGCCAGGTCATAACGAGTATGTTTATTCATTCTGTCAATTTGACGAAAGTTCTACCAATTGGTTGCAGCTCTGACTGTTATCAAATCTGAAAATGGCGTGGCCGCGCCTATGGCATCACGTCTCTTGCATCCGCCAGTTAAAGGCTTGCACGATTCGCAGGTGCTAAATGCACTTATGCCAATGCAGTTACTCAGCACTTGGTAGCATCATACTGACTGCGGCGTACACCAATCCCTTTTGTTCACCGCCTTCCTCGCACTGACGCCTGCGTTTGGTGAGTGGAACATGGGTTTCACCGCTAAAATGCGTGGCTAGAACGATGGTAACCTGAACAAGGTGAGAGTGCTGTAGACTGCTGAAGCGTAGCTTCAGCAGCCCAAAGAGCGATCCGCTTGCCGACAATTCGGTCACGTAGCACGCAGCAACATCCATGCCAACTGCGGGAAGGAGTTTGGCACTACCATCACCGCTACACAGATTGATCCCGCCCTTGTGATTGCATCCTGGCCCGAATCTGCATCAGCGCATCACGATAGACCGGGAACGTATCGTGCCACAACACCATGCGTACCAGCGTCGGCGTCTGATGTGTTTGCAAATCATCAATGATCGCACGTAATACCAGCGGTGCAGCTCGATCAACCGGAAAGCCATAAATACCGGTTGCGATACTGGGAAAAGCAATACTTTGCAGACCATACTGACGAGCCAGAGCCAGACTTGAGCGGTAAGCACTGATCAACAATCGATCGGCCTCTTCTGGCGGATAGTGTTGAAAGATCGGCCCGACCGCGTGAATAATGTAGCGGGCCTTAAGCGCAAATCCTGGTGTGATCCGGGCTTGCCCGGTTGGACACGGCGCCACCGCAGCGCAGGCCTGTTGTAGCTCAACAGGACCGGCAGAACGGAAAATAGCGCCGCACACACCACCACCCTGTAGCAACTGCTCATTCGCTGCATTCACAATCACATCAACATGCTGGGTCACAATATCGCCCGCGACTAATTCGAGCCGTGAGTGACCGATTGATAATTCTACCGTGTCGTTCATACCCTTCCTCCTTCCCACACGTCTCCATCTCTCTTACCCCGAAGCGTGTGGAAGATTAGAACCCGCTCCTACCGTGCGCCGACGACACTGATCGGCGCACCAACGAGTGGCCTGGCCGCAGACCACGGTCGAAACAGGAAACTGCTGCTCCTACCCACATTTCTCTTCCACCTTCTCTCCTCACCGCTGCCGGATAGTTTGACACAATTTTACCCATGAGCCTTACGATCCTGGTATAATAGTTTTACAAGGTGCGTCAAATATGTTAGGATTCAAGCAAACACATTCACGAACACAGGAGGAGAGAACTATCGAGACCGGAATGATTGCTCGCCGCATCGTCGAGCTGGTCGAAGACAAGCAGGCACACGATATTATCCTGCTTGACATTCGCTCGCAGACAACGATTGCCGATTATTTTATCATCTGCACCGCCGATAACGACCGACAAATGCGCGCGATCATCGACCACGTTGACGAGAAGATTGCAATTGAGCACGGGTTAAACCCGCGGATGGAAGGCAGTGCTGACACTGGCTGGGTTGTGCTCGACTACCGCGATATTGTGGTACACATTTTTAGCCAGTACCAGCGTGAATACTACCGGTTAGAGCGTCTCTGGAGCAAAGCGATACCGGTGGTTGTAGTACAGTGAGGAAACGTATGGGCAAGGAGACTGCACGACGCAGAGCAGCGTCGCGGCGTAAACGGTTTGTTCTGTTCGCCAGTGGGGCAGCGCTTGGTAGTGCAATAGGCCTGCTCGTCGGTTCAGTACTGACGTTCTGGATCGGTGAAGGTGCTGCCCGCGCCATTCAGCGCGGCCTGCGTCGGCTAGGCGGCGATGATGGACGACCGCATTTCGACCTGCTAATGCAGTAAGGCATACTGAAATGGGTAACGATGAGGTTGCCGGCAGGGGATGCTCTCCGTTTGTCTGGGCATAGAGGCAACTCTGGCGTTGTTGTGCGCCAGAGTTGTTTGTATTCACGAAAGGCAGCGGTATGGATCTGGCAGGAAAAGTTGCGATTGTTACCGGTGGTACCGGCGGCTTAGGCGTTGCGGTGGTAGAGCGTCTGCTAATGGCTGGTGCTACTGTTATAATCCCCTACGTGTATCAAGATGCCTTTCAACGTCTGGCAGAACGATTGCCGGCGGTGATCGGCATCCAGCTCGATCTCACCGACGAACCGGCAACGCGCTCGGCATACGCGACGATTGCCAATGATCACGGTGGCATTGATATTTTGGTAAACGCCGCTGGTGGCTTTGCCGGTGGTGAGCCGGTACATCAGACCTCGTGGGAACTCTGGCAATCACAGATTGACATTAATCTGAAAACGGCCGTTATTTCGTGTGCGGCAGCCATCCCACATCTGATCGCTCGCGGTGGCGGCGCCATCGTTAACGTCAGCAGTCGCACCGCCACGCAAGCTGGTGCCAACCTGGCTGCTTATGCCGCAGCGAAGCGGGCCGTTTTGCAATTAACTGAAGCCCTGGCAGTTGAGCTACGTCCGCACAATATCACGGTCAACGCTGTCTTACCAAGCGTGATCGACACACCGGCTAATCGTGCAGCGATGCCGAAAGCAAATTATGAGGTGTGGGTCAAACCCGCTGAGATTGCCGATGTGATCCATTTTCTGGTTAGCCCTGCCGCCAGAATTATTAGCGGAGCGGCGATACCGGTGTATGGGCGGGCGTAGGGGAAGATTGACAGTTTACGACACCTTCTCCTACAATCAGCCATAGCCGTGTTGCCCAACAACTACGGCATCAGCCCGTCGGTATAAAGAAGGGAATGATTATGTCAATAGACGTTCAGAGTCTGCTCCGCGAACTTAACGATCTTCGTCATCGTTACGCAATGCTTGTGCGGGCACTACGTCTAATGATTTACGACTATGATGTCGCCACCGGCAACATTACCTGGAGTGGTGAAACAGAACACGTGTGTGGACGCTCGATCAACGAGCTTGATGGAGGAATTGCGCAATGGGAAGCGCTCATCCATCCCGAAGATCGTGAACGGGCCGTTCGCTTGCTAGGCGAAGCAGAGGCCAGTTTGAGTGAATACGACATTGAGTATCGCTTTGCCCATAAGAACGGCTCGTATGTATGGATTCTCGACCGTGGCTACTTTCTGGTCGGGCCTGACGGTAAGGCGGCCCGGATGGTCGGGATGATGCAGAACATCAGCGATATTAAGGCGATTGAGTTTGAGCGCCTTCAGATGCAGGAAGAGATTATTGCTGCCCAAGAGCGGGCATTACGTGAGTTGAGCACGCCGTTGGTGCCGATTAGCGATCAGGCGGTAGCGTTGCCACTAGTGGGATCAATTGATCAACGCCGCGCCGGGATGATTATCGAGACCTTATTAGAAGGGGTTGCTGCCCGTGGGGCCGAGATTGTGATCATTGACATCACCGGTGTAACGACGGTCGATACCTTTATCGCCGATGCTCTGATTCGGGCAGCACGGGCAGTACGTCTGCTTGGTGCTCAGGTGGTGTTGACGGGGATCAGCCCTGAAGTCGCACAGACGCTGGTCAGTCTTGGCGCAGATTTAAGTGTCTTCGAGACCCGTGCGACGTTGCAAGATGGGATTGCACTGGCGATGAATGGTTTCCCCAGCAGCAGAATGACCGACCGTAACAACGAACGTCGGTACAGGTAGCATATTGGTTTGTCAAAGCTACCTTCTGTTTGCTGGAAGCAGAGATCATGAGGTAGGGGATAAAGGAGTACCAGGTGCACTGACCTTAGAGTGTGATTCAGAAACCCATCTTCAGTTCAACGTGACGCGATGGAATCCCGCGCATTCGACCTGACGTGATGCCCAGATCATTGTTCCGATGCCGGATGATGGTCATATTCCCTCGCCGACGGGTTCGGCGTCGCCAATATCGTTCGTATCGCCACCGTCGGCGCCAATCGGATCACCCGTATTGCCCGCATCAACCGTATCAACAGGCCGTCCCGCCATTGCCGTCCTGACACCGTCGCCACCGTCTGCACCGCACCTGTACCATCAGCGGCACGACGCTGCGTGGTCGGTGTGATCCCCATCGGCGCCCAAACGTAGCCGCGAATGAGAAATGACCACCTGCGGCATGACAACGCGACGAAACGCTTACACGACAATAACGTAGGTGCGGTTCGTGCACTGCACCTACGCAATAGGAACATACACACGATATGAGCCGGTTCAGAAACCTAGTTTTTTTGATCACGCTCTGAGAGCCCGATCAAAAACCCGGATTTCTCATCGGGCGCGTACCGTGCCTGGGCAACCATTTGGGAGGTTGTCAATATTCTTTCGCGCCAGCACCCCGCGTTCCCCCTTCCTCTCCCCGTGTGGGAGAGGAAGGGGGCGAGGGGGAAGGTGAGGGCCGTCAGGCGTGTTCCGCAGCATAGACGCTGAAACCGCCTCAGCAGTCCATAATTCACCTACCCCCTATGTGCCAAAAGCAATATCCAGACACACGCTGAGATGTTATCCGCTTATGCTTAGCAACAGGTAGCGGTATCGCGCACCTGACGACCTCACCTTTCTCTAAGACCAATCCCGTTCGTGAAAACCGTGTATCCTAACCTCTGGATCACGCTGTATGGACGAACGATGCCACTTTCCGCCAGCTATCCCATCTCCCTCTCTCCCAGCTTGCACCCTTCTACCCCCTATCCCCCTACCCCCTCGCTTGCGGGGGGTACTAGAGGCATCGGCAGGATGATTCACGATTTGCACAGACAGGATTGGTATGAGACCCCTTCCGCTCTCATTCTGGGAGAACAAGGGGGAGGTGGAGCAGATAACACGATAAGGGAATATTCAGACACGCTCTTATACCAATCTTGGCTGTGCGACCTGTTTCTAATCCTACTAAACTCATGCGTTAGCGCACGGAAGGCAGTGAATCGATGGGATTGTTGCTGCAAACGTTTGGCCGGATGATACACGGTTCGTTTCGACAGAATTGTATAAGAGCCGCGCAGCTCCCCGTTGCAACTTGGTCTACGGTTAAGCCTCCGTGCTCACGTTGATCATGCTTTCAGCGCATTGTAGGGTTGGGTTCCAGACCCGCCCTGCCGGCATGCTCCTGAGACGGATGCGGGTTCCATTGCTGCCACCGTAAGATGCGGGCCGGAGGCCCGCACACCTAGGTGACGTTCGTCGTCATTGCTCCGCTCTGGTTAGTGAATGTAACCCAAAACTGAAAATTCCAGAAACCCCTACATCATCGGTGTATCAAACACCACCGAAAATCAGAAACGTCGAACCCGCTCCGCATCTACCGCCCGGCCTTGAACTCTGGAAGGTATCCGACCCCGACTGCACTAGCAAAGAGTGGTCGACTTATGCAGAGCATCAGGAAGACGTTTTGCACTACCTAGAAGAACAGCTTTGCAAAGCGCAAGATACCCTGACTCCAGGGAACACGGTGCGATACACCGGTCTGCTGACCGAACTTATGCGCATTTTCGACATACCATTTGAAATTACGCACCAGTGCCTCTTTGTTCGAGTATTTTGGTGTAAAGCCTAATACCCGCTCGGCCTTTTCTACCGACACAAACGAGTCTTCGGTAACGGTACCGTAAGCCCATTTGTAGACTGGCGATAATTTCAGTTTTTCCAGAATCGCCAAAGCCCAGACCATTGGTGCTGCCGGAAAGGTAATAATCTTCTTACCATAACCCGCAGCATCGAGCACTGCTTGAAAATCCTCTTTGATGGTTCCGAACTCTTTTGCACCGATGTTGAAGGTATCGTTGACCCGATCGCGATCAAGGCGTAGGCAAAGAACAATTGCCTCACAGAGGTCTTCAACATCGAGCAACTGATAGCGATTTTTGCCATTTCCCGGCAAGGGGAAGTTCCGCCCATCCATCGCCCAATCGTACAGCATAGCGAAGATGCCTAACCGTTCGGGACCAACGAACGATTTCGGGCGGAGAATCGGAACACACATTCCGGCCCGGCGAAATTCGAGACACAGCTCTTCGGCTTTGACCTTCGCCTCGCCGTAAGGGCCAACACCACTGAGCGGATCGGTCTCCAACAGTGGATGATGATCGGGAATGCCGTACACTGCCGTTGAGGAGATATGGACCACCCGCTCAACGCCGTGCTCACGCGCCGACTCGAGGACATTGCGTGTACCGTCAATGTCGGTTGAGAAGATGTCAGCCGGTGAATAGAGTGGGAGAGCGGCTGCGGTATGAACTACAAAGCGCACATCTTTCATTGCCCGGTCTACCGCTGCCCGGTCGCGAATATCGCCGGTATGCTCTTCGATCTGATTGCGTTCGGGATAATCGAAAGGAGCAATATCGAGCGAACGGACAAGATACCCGCGCGCCAGTAAGTAACGGGTGAGATTGATCCCCAGAAAACCGGCGCCTCCGGTGATTAAAACACGATCAGCCATAGCTTTTCATTCCTACTATTGTTGTAGTAAGGCCCTGATCAAGGCCCCACGTGCGATTATACCCGATAGTCGGCCATCGGGATCAACCACCGGTAATCGTTCAGCCTGATGGGCTAACAATTGCTGCGCAGCCAGGCTCAACCCGGCATCAAGTGCAACCGCCGGCAGTGACGGCTCTACCAGTTCATCTATCGTTTGCCGGGCACCGGGTAGAGCAGTAACCGGCATTGGCTGAGTACGACGTAATGCCGCCAGGAGCAGGTTCCGTTCATCACCTTGCACATACGACAACACCCGCGTGAGTCGTAACACACCGACCAGCCGTTGCTGATCATCAACTACAAATGCCACGTGACCGGGTGCAGTGATTAAGATCGCCAGAGCTGTGGCCAGCGATTGACCAAGCGCAACTCGGGCAGTAGCCGCCTGCATGACCATACGTACCCGCACTTCACCCTGCTCGGTGGAGGTTGACTGTTGTGCCGCTGCCTGTAAGATTTCGTGGTGACCAAACATCCCAACGAGCCGCCCCTGTTCATCAACCACCGGCATCTGGGTATACCCCCACTCGATCATCACTGCCAGTGCCTGCGTGATCGGCGTCGTCTGTGCAACACCCCGCACATCACGATTCACAATTTCGCCAACGGTACGGCCTTTCAACGACGCTAGCACTGCTGTGCCCTCTGCTGGTTCTAATACCTTGAGCAGTTCCGGCGCCAGGCGCAACCCGGCCCGCCATGCCAGCTCGCGAGGAGAAATAACGCCAATCACAGCATCATTGTCGATCACCGGTAACAATTCGCTGCGACCGGCTACAAAATGCTCTAACACCTCAATCAGTGGAGTGTCAGGTGTGATGATCCTAGACGGTTGCTGCATCAGTTCAGACACCATCTCAACATCAAATGGCCCACTTGGGCGCAAGATGCCCTGCGCTACGTCCACCGGCTCAACCGTGATCAGCGCACGCGGTGCAAGCTCGCTGATATACGGTAACAGACGTTTAATTCGCCCAACCGAATCAACCCACTCGATAACTATTGGCTGACGTTCAGCTTCTGGCGCAACCTGACGTTGTGGCCCGAAGCCGGTTAATGCAGCCAACACTGTCGCGCCGGTTGCGCCACTCTGCCGCAAAATGGCAAGCACTGCTTTGTACAACGGTCGATCACCAGCCCAATCCTCGCCATTCAAGTATATGCGCACCCGTTGGATTGCTGATTTCGTCATTGCGTGCTCCTTCCCTGATGGGATGGCAGATTTCCCGACGTAACGAGGCACCCCAGGTAATGTGATCTGCTCTCTATCGTGCTCGATAACAGACATTCTGCAATAGCCCAAAGGTCACTCTTGACAAATGAGATTTTAATGAGAATCATAAGGCTATATCGTTGTATCGCACTAGTTATGTTCATTGGAGGCCGCTATGAGCCGAGAACTTACCCTCATCGGCGTGTCCGGATCGCGAACCGGACAACAGATTGTGGTCAATCGGCGTAGCATGGTGATTGGCAGTGCCCGTCAGTGTGACATTGTGCTTTATGATCGGCAAGTGCTAGAGCGCCATGCTGAGATTGCCCAGGCACTTGAGCGATGGTTTGTGACACCACTCGACCATAGTGCTCTGGTTGCCCTCAATGGTCAGCGGATCAATTCTCGCCAACGGCTGAACCACGGCGATCTGCTGTCGATAGGCAGCGCGACCTTTAAAGTTGCCGACCGCTAACCAGAAGTACCTCCCATGGACAGGACATCCTCGGTGATGGAGGGTGTCCTGTTCTTTTACTTCAGAAGCCAACATCAATGATCGTGCGCCCGGTCCGATCTTGAAAGAAGCCTACTCCATCTTGAATTAGCCCGACGTAGAAGCCCATCCGTGTTTCGCGCTGTAAAATACGCACTCGCCCAATAACCTCGGCCTCCTCACCAGGGTAGAGAAAATCTTCGACGAAGGGCTGCGCCCACGCTTCGGGTGGACGGGGTGAAATAGCCCAGCGGTACGGGTATCGCTTTGGGCCACCACCACTGTTAGCATCCCAATCCATTCCCACACGCCAGAAACCACCAGCCTGAGCAGCGTAAATCCCATTTTCGACCGAAGAGAAGACCTCATCGGTCGTATATTCGTAGCCGCTCGGTGGCCCGTAGGTGCGAATGGGAACGGTACCGGTATTGCGCACCCGAATAGTGACGGTAATAACTTCACCCAGCATCACCCGCTGGGGCGCAATCATCGAGTAGACGATCCGTGCTTCTGGTTGACCGACATCGACCAAAGTGATCTGGCCTTGGCGCTGGACAACATTCCCAAAGGTGTCTTCAGCCCGTACCGTGTAGGTATAAACACCGGCCTCAAGCAGCGAACCGTTGGGTCGCTTGCCGTTCCAGACATGACGCTGCTCGTAGGGGCCTTCCTCTTCGCGGGTCACAACCGGAATGATCTCGCCATTTGGCGCCATAACCTCAATATTGATCGTCGCACTAACCGGTAATCGGTACGTGAATTCGGCGACATCATCAATCGCATCGGCATTAGGAGAAATAACCGGTGGCCAGACCATCAAATTTTCGATTTCAGGTGGTTCAATTGGTTCCCCATCGATGATCAAGGGAAGCCGTCGCTCGTCGCTGGCAGTACCTTCAGCGGCCCGTGCTGCCACCACCAAGGTATATTGACCTGGAGGTAACAAACGGCGCAAGACTTGGGGATCATCAGTCGGTACACTCCCATCGAAGCGCAATATGTAGGGATCAGATGCTGCTGCTCGTGGTTGTGATCGACGCAGTTCATACCGTTGACCGGCAGCATCAAGGATGTAAATATCGACCAGAGCCGCTCGCCCAACCTGATACTGGATCGCTAACGGGGTATCACGCCCTGGACTGTAACGTTCGGCAGTTACCACAACCTCTCCTAGCAATGGCGCCGTACTACATCCACTCAGGCCGAGCATCGTGATCCAGAGCAGGACAATTCCACCGATCACAATGAGCGGTTTTGTAGCACGCCACACAATGTTGCTCATCTGCTATCCTCCATACCCATACTCGTTACTGTAATGATCGTCACCACAGAGACCACAGAGAAAGCTCATGGGTCTTTCGGGTCTGCATTCCCTCCCTCTTAATCGGCTACCGGCTGTTTCACCGGCACGAGCTGGCGTTGTAATGCCCGACCACCGAACAGCGATGGAACAATTGCCAGAGTGGCGATCAGCGCGGCAACACGCATTGCCACATCGTAGCCACCGGCCAGGATTGTTGGCGGAGCAGCCGTAATCGGTGTGACCGGAGCACCATTTAAGGCAAAGACTTGTGAAGCCCATACTGCTCCAGCCAGAGCAATACCACCAGTTTGGCCGACAGTACGCACCACCGCCAGCAATCCACTCGCGACCCCTAACGCTTCTGGAGGAGCATTTCCTAATATCGTACTGTTATTCGGACTTTGAAACAAGCCTACTCCAATCCCGAGCAACACCAGAAAGCCCACCATCTGCGGAAGCGGTGTTGTTGGCGTGCTGAAGCTTAAGCCCAACAATGCCAGTCCGGTTACAATCAGGCCAGCGATCGTCAATACTCTCGAACCAAACCGATCTGACAGCCGACCACTGATCGGCGAGGTCAGCGACAGTGCTATGGGCAGAGACATCAGCATAAAACCGGTTCGCTGGAGGTCGAATTGATACACCAATTGAAAAAAGAGAGGGGTGAGTAGTAAATTGAATGAAATGCCTAGAAAAAGCACCAGAGCTGCCAGCAAATTAAGCGAAAAGGCGAGACGCCGGAAGATACGCAATTGCAACATCGGCTGCGGGTAACGCAATTCCCAGAAGACAAAGAGCACACCACCCATCAGTGCGGCAACAAAGAGACCAATAACTCGCGCATCACGCCAGCCCCATATCGGCCCTTCAGTTAGCCCCAACAACAGGAAGAACAAGGCAGCCGCCATCAGGAACGCGCCAACCAGATCGAACCGCTGTCCGGGTCGTGTCGTTTGATCGGGAGCAATCGCACGTATCGTTAGCCACCAGCCAATGATGCCAATGGGCAAATTTACGAAAAAGATCGCTTCCCAACCAACATAGCGCAGCAGAATCCCACCTAAAGCAGGACCAATCAGAATACCGGCAGCAACAAATGAACCGATGGCTCCCAGCGCCAACCCACGCTCGTGAGCAGGAAAAGCCGTTACCAGCAGAGCCGGACCGACGGCCTGGATCATTGCGGCTCCAATACCTTGCAGAACCCGAAAGGCAATCAGTGCTGTTATCGAAGGAGCAGTTGCGCAGAGCAATGAAGCGACGGTAAAAAGGCCAAATCCGATCAGGTATATCCGCCGCTTGCCGTACATATCTCCCAGTCGCCCCATAATCAAGAGGCTGCATGCAAGGGTCAGCAGATAACCCAGGACAACCCACTCCACGATGTTCAGATTGCTGCCAAATGCCTGCACGAGGGTATTAAGGGCAATATTGACAATCGAGCCGTCAATGGTCGAAACTAATACGCCACTACCAACTGCCGCTAGCGCCCACCACTTACGTCGTTCGTTCACATACCACCTCATCTCTTCTGTAACACATTGTGCATTCTACCGCACTCTGCTGGGAATGACGAAAGACCATCGCCTGGCGGCGCCACCACTCGCCCTCACAACACGCGCCCTGCTCTCTTCTCAGCGCGCACCCAACGCCCGGCGTACCGCTGCTGCCACATCGAGTAAACCGGCTCCAACACCGTTTCCAGCCCCACAGCGATCACCATCACTATGCGGATAAGGACGGGCCGTTTCCTTGAGGATACGCGTGGTTGTGTCGATGTCACCAATGAGCGCAGGATTTGCCGACCACATGAGTGCAACCGCACCGGCAACATGCGGGCCAGCCATTGAAGTGCCTTCGGCACGGTAGTAGCTCTGGTTGGGAAAAGCCGCCAGAATATCAACACCTGGCGCAACCAGATCGGGTTTGGGCCGCAGGCTTCCATCAACCTGTACCGGACCGACACTGCTGAAGATCGCCAGGCGACCCTCAGCATCAACGGCCCCAACCGTCATAACCTCGTCGTAAATCGCAAGTGGCGCATTGAGCGAGCCACAGGCTGGGCCATCGTTACCGGCACTGGCTACCACAAAGACTCCAGCAATGCGTAATGCGCGCACCGCCGGTTGCAGTGACATAACCGTGCAGCCTTCTAAGTCGGAAGGACATCCCCACGAATTGTTCAAAATATGCGCTCCGCGCGTCGGATTCCCGTCACGAAAGGGATCACCTCCAGACGGGTATGGCGCGAAGAGAAATTGCAGGCAATCAAGATAGCGCGGTGCATTACCGAGGTTACGGGCAAGATTGACGCATCCGATCCACGTCGCATCAGGGGCTACCCCAACCTGATTGCCAAGCACAGTTGCCAGTGTATGAGTACCGTGACCACTCACATCATACGGTGCCGGAGCGTTTGTCCAGGGATCGAGCCAGTGATAGGTATGCTCAATACCACTCGCTGTACGACCAGCGTAGGCATCACTCAATTCTGGATGCGTGTAATCAACGCCTGAATCGGCCTGACCGATAATAATGCCTGCCCCCCGAATACCACGCGCCCACACCTCTGGCGCACCAATGGCAACCAGATTCCAAGGTGTTTCTGTCGGAGGCGGTTCGTTCCCTACAGCCGTTTGCGGGCTAATCGGTAACGGTCGCAGATGGGGTACCGGTATTACCTCGGCCACTTCTGGTCGACTCTGGAGCCATAGCCGCACTGGCAGATCGGCTTCTACCTCTAATCCATTGACCAGGTAATACGGTGTGTAACGTATACCCAGGCGGTCAAGCGTTGACCGTAACGGCGCTTGCGTGATCGTGGCGTGACTAACGAGGCGCTGATAGACCGCGGTTCGCCGCTTGTTATAGTCGGCAATTGTTTCCAGCCCATTAAGCACCGCCTGATCGCGCAACACAACAAATAGACGGTCGCCATTCGGCGCCGCCCGACCGCCGACAATGAGCAGCATGACACCCATAACCGCGAGCACGCCTGCACCGATGGTATGTATGCGCCGGTTAGGGAGATAACGGATCAGCAGTATAGCGAGAATCGCCAGGATCGTCTGCCCGATTGCCGCCAGGATCGCAAGATGCAAACCTTCGGGAAAGCTACCGAACAGGAACAGGGGATGCAACGTATCTGAGTCGGTGAACGCTAGCGGCACACCGATATACCACACCCCAAAAAGCGTTCCAACCGACGTAATCGCAGGTATGGTTGCGTCCTTAGCCAACGACAGCAAGAGCCAACCCGCTGCCGGTGTGCTAAATAAAAAGATGAGCGCTGCGTGGTTCGGCCCCAGTGCACGACTGACTATAAGGAGCAGCAAGCCAATTGCGGCTCCTTCAGCTAGCCACACCCCAACGGTCGTTGGTTGCTGCCAGCTCAACGGTGGCCGCCACATCAGCAATCGGCCAACGATCCAGCCAACCACTCCGCCGAGCAAGAGGGCCAACCCCAGATCAAACCATGAACCAGGTGCGCCAATGACCAGCCATGGCAGACTGGTAAGCAAGCCAATACTCAACACCAGTGGCGACCAGTGCCAGTGAAATGGTTGGTGGCGGGTAAGCCAGGTGATCCCCAGTGCGTAGCACAGGCACACGCCGAGCTGTACCAATACCTGAAACTGACTCTCGACTGACGGAATAAGGCTGGTACCGGCCAGCATAGCAGGCAGTGGCAAGGCTGCCAGCCAGCGCAACGCGACATCGCGTACTGCACCTCTGGTCAAGCCAACCCAAATCGCGAAGATGACTGCACTGATGGCAAGGCTGATCCAAATCACGATCAGCCGTCCTCCGCCACCAGCTCCAGACAGGCTTACACCGATTTCAACCAGACGCAAGAACCCGTTGATCGTCAATCCAATCGCCAGTATTACTATCAGCAGACAACCAACTGTCCACGAAATCCGCTGCGATGGTAATGATTGATTGAATGAAGGTTCCATAATCCGTGATATACTTTCTATAGCATGCAATGATGCAACCTGTCCCCAAACCTGCGCGCAGGAGGATAAATTCCCATGAACGATCAATCGCTCACCGGCGTACCTGATCGTAATGATACCATTGCTGAAGGGTTTGCAATTCCCACCGTATCAGGCGACAAACCAGTTCACGAATGTGGCATTTTCGGAATTGTTGCCACTGACGCCGACGTTGCCCGCCTGACATTTTTTGGTCTTTACGCACTCCAACATCGCGGTCAGGAAAGTGCCGGCATTGCAGTGAGTAACGGCCGCAGTATTCGCTACTACAAAAACATGGGGCTGGTAGCCCAGGTCTTTGATGAAGAGAAGTTACGTCCGCTGAGCGGCTACATGGCGATTGGTCATACCCGCTATTCAACCACCGGTTCATCAAAACTTGAAAACGCGCAACCCTTCGTGGTCGAGAGCGCATTAGGCCCACTGGCCGTCGGACACAACGGCAACCTGACCAACGCAGCGGTGCTGCGACGCGAATTGCTACAGCGCGGCGTAGGTCTGACGAGTAGCAGTGACAGTGAGGTCATTACCCAAATGCTGGCTGGGGGCGAAGGGCGCACATGGGAAGAGAAGTTAAAGGTCTTTATGGTGCGTGCCCAGGGTGCCTACTGTCTAACCGTACTGACTCGCGATGCACTTTACGCGGTACGTGATCCGTGGGGCCTACACCCCTTGTGTCTAGGGCAACTAAGCGATCAGGGCTGGGTAGTGGCTTCGGAAAGCTGCGCTCTTGGGACTATTGGCGCAACCTTTGTGCGCGAAATTGAACCAGGTGAGATTGTAAAGATTACGCTCGATGGCCCACAAACGATTACGCTTCAACCATCGTTGCGGACTGCTGCCTGTCTGTTCGAGTATATCTATTTCGCACGACCCGACAGCATACTTCATGGTAAAGTGTTACACGCAATTCGGGTGGCGCAGGGACGTGAACTGGCCCGTGAAGCACCTTGTGACGCCGATGTGGTGATAGCGGTGCCTGATAGTGCGACACCCGCAGCAATTGGTTATGCCCAAGAGTCAGGGATTCCCTATTCAGAAGGGTTAATCAAGAATCGGTATATCGGTCGCACATTTATCCAACCCGACGACCGGCTCCGTCAATTGGGTATCGCTCTCAAGTTCAATGCGCTTCCCGATAATCTTGCCGGGAAACGTGTGGTGCTGGTTGACGACAGCATCGTGCGCGGTAACACCAGTGGGCCGATTGTGCGATTGCTCCGTGAAGCCGGTGCACGCGAAGTACACGTGCGCGTCTCATCGCCACCTATTCGCCATCCTTGCTTCCTGGGGGTTGATATGGCGACCTACCCTGAATTGATCGCACACCGCCTGACGATTGAGGGCATTCGGCAACACCTCGGCGCCGATAGTCTGGCCTATCTGAGCCTTGAAGGTCTGATCCGTTCTACCGGTCGTGATCCGTCAACCTTCTGTACCGGCTGTTTCACCGGACATTATCCGGTTGAAGTCGAGCTGGTTGATAAAGAGGTTTTTGAGGTGCGGTGAAGGCAGCCCATCCGTGTGGGACACGCCGCTAAGATATATGGACTGCTGAAGCATCGTTTCAGCAGTCCATCGTCTCAAAACCTGATCAAAAACCCGGATTTTTCATTGGGCACGTACCTTGCCTGAACAACCATTTGGAACGTTGCCAACACTCTTTCGCTCCCGCACCCCACCTTCCCCCTTCCGCTCCCCGTAGCGGAGAGGAAGGAGGCCAGGGGGAAGGTGAGGGCCGCCAGCCGCACTCCGCAGGACGGACACTGACACGGTTGCAACTCATCCTCTCAGCGTATTCAGATACACACTTAGAGCCTATCCGAATAATCGTCTCACGGTACGGCGGATACAACCTGATAAATGTACGGGCGCAGTGGCGCTGCGCCCCAACCGAATCTTCTTCTACGACAGGGTATTCCGGATAGGCTCTTAGTCATCACCCTCGATACGCTGACGATACGTTGGTGGTTCGCGCAATCGCGTAGCCTGCTCAAAAGCGTATGCCAATCGGATCAGCATCGGTTCCGACCACGCTGTGCCGATGAAGTTGATCGCAATCGGCAAACTGAATGCCATACCTGCCGGCACGGTTACCATCGGATAACCAGCACGGGCAGCGAGTGAGCTACTCCCACCAGGGTAACGGTCACCGCCGATCAGATCAATCGGCCAGGCTAGACCGGTTGCTGGTGCAACCAGCGCATCGAGCTGCTGTTCATAGAGCAGGGTATCGAGTGCCTGACGGCTGGCATCACGACTGGCCGTCAGCGCCTGCTGATATACTGGATCATCCAGGTCACCGGCGGCAGCGGCCCGCAGCAGCAATTCCTGCCCAAAGAAGCGCAATTCTTGATCAGCATGTTGTTCGTTAAAGGCAATCAATTCTGCTAACGAACGTGGTGAAGAAACCGATGCCTGCGGATCAGGAACACGACTCGCCAGGTAACGATTCAGCGCGGCTTTGAATTCGTAGATCAGCACGGTTAGCTCAGCATCATTAAACGATAGCACCTCATCGGGTAGCGAGACCGGATCAACCACATGCGCACCCGCATCACGCATCACCATCAGCGCCGTTGTTAACGCACGTTCAACGTGACGACCAAAACCGGCGAAGCGGTCACTGCGCAAAACACCGATCCGTGCGCCGCGTAGTGCATCAGCCTGGAGACAACTACGGTAGTCAGGACGAGCATGACCGGCAGCGGCCGCCGTTGCCGGATCGCGAGGGTCTAGGCCGGCAATGATGCCGAGCACAGTCGCCGCATCGGCCACACAACGGGCATGAGGACCAACGGTATCTTGCGTTGAGCTGATCGGAACTACCCCTGCACGACTGGTTAAGCCAACCGTAGCTTTGATGCCAACCACACCACACAATGCCGATGGACACGAGATCGAGCCGTCGGTCTCAGTGCCGATTGCCGCAACACAAAGACTGGCTGCCACCGCAATCGCCGATCCCGAGCTCGAACCACATGGGCTGCGCGTCAGAACATACGGATTCCGCGCCTGTCCGCCACGAGCACTCCAGCCGCTTGATGAGGTTGTACTGCGGAAATTCGCCCACTCGCTCAAGTTCGCTTTGCCGAGAATAACGGCGCCGGCGGCCCGTAAGCGAGCGGCAACGGTGGCTTCACTGGCCGGACGCGAGCCGAGCAGCGCTAATGAACCGGCAGTGGTTGCGGTGTCATCTAGCGTGTCAATGTTGTCCTTGAGCACAATCGGTATACCGTGCAACGGGCTACGCGGCCCATGTATCGCACGTTCTTGATCAAGTGCAATCGCCGTTTCCAACGCTGCCCGGCTGACCTCGATGAGAGCGTTGAGGCACGGCCCAGCTCGATTAAGCGCTGCAATCCGCTCGAGGCAGGCCACCGTCAACGCTTCTGCGGTTAGGGTACCGGCTTCCATCGCTGCCTGTAGATCGGCAATAGTTGCTTCGTAAGCTACCGTTCCAATTGAGCTGGTCGGGTCGTTGACCGTCATGGCCTCCTCCAGAGCAGTATCAAGGGCAGGGCGGTAAAGCAATTGCGCTACCCACTCGTCTATCGTCTGCTGATGAGATGGACGAGTGGGTGATATTGCAGTAGTCGCTTACAAGACCTTCACCGGGGTCAGCAGGCCAGGTCGTTCACGATTGGCTGCCTCAATCGCTTCAGCCGATCCCAGCACTGCCACCTGACCGTGATCGCGCAGTGCCGCAGCAGCTTCAGCAAAGGCCACAAAATCGGCAGGCGTTGTCGCTAATACCTGATCACGAATCTGCTGGCGATACTCATCACTGACACTGGTCAGATAACGTACCAGCGCCGTGTAGCCTTTTGCATCCGGTAACTGATAGGCATCCATATCGCCAATTGTTCCGATAATTGCTCGTTCGACCGTTGCCGGATCGAGGGCCACCGTTTGCAGGTACGTAGCCATTTCATCATAGACATCCAGGGTGCGCAGCAGGTTGGGGTCGCGGTACGAGGTTGTGATGAAAAGACCGCTGCTGCGATCATAGCTACCACCGGCGCCATAAGCGCCACCCTGAATCCGAATCCGGTCAAGCAGGTAATCGATCCGCAGATGGCGTAAGACCACCATCGCCGAGCCACTCGGACGAATGCCGTAGAGATGGAGGTTAACCCCCTTCGCGACATAGTTTACCTGCGCCGGAATAATCAGCCCTTCGCCACCATCAGTACTGATCGTCGGCCACGAGAAGGGTGTGTACGGTTGATCTGGCAGTTCGGCGAGCAAGCCCTGCAACATCGGCACGACCGTCTTTTGCCCTTCAGCATCGAGCGTTAGATTTGCGACCAATCCACGTCGGTTGATCAACGCCGAGCGCACCTGTTCCAGATCGGCCAACACACCAGGCCAATCCTGGGTTATCCGCTGCTCGAGTTGGCGTAGGAAGAAGATCGCCGAAATACCACCCATCTGTTCATCAGCCCACTCAGCAGGCGCAAAACGTGCTGCCAGACGCTGACGAGCGTAGGTGTTTCCTGCCGGCACCAACGACGATTCCTTATTGGCACGAGCACGCAAAACAATCTGGCGGAAGCGCTCAGCATTGTCGAGATTCACCGTGAGCAAAATCTCACTCAACAACTTGAGCAGCTCCGACGCCTGTGCCAGTGTGCTCTTGCCACGGACTATCAGCCGACCAACCGGCTCAACCGAGACAAGATCAGTGGCGGTCATCGTTCCTGCCGAAATACCACCAGTTTCACGGCCAATCCGCTGTAAGAGCCGCACAAAATCGGAGGTAGCCGTTCCCATCTCGGTCAGAGCGCGGGCAAAGAGTGGGACGTAAGGCAAGAGATGTGGTGGCAATGCTCGCAAATCGAACGCCAGATCGAGATACACAATACCATTCGTGAACAGTGAATGGCTCAGCAATGGTACGCCGGCCAGTTCGTCAATCTCGGTTGGAATACGCTTGACATGGCGGTCAAGATCAGACAAATGCAGCGTCGGGATAGCCGCCAGCGCTTCTGGTGGATCAGGGGTCTGCTGCCATTCAGTCAGCGCCTGAGTTTCAGCAACCAGCGCCGCCCGCTTGTCGGCATCTAACGTGGCAGCAAACGCCTCGATTCGTTGTTGCTCGGCAGCCGCCAGCCGAGCGGCATGGTCAGGGTCAGGACGCAAGGTAACCCGTGTACGGTGCGGGTTATCGAGCAGCAGCTCGCGGATCATGCGCTCGAAGAGACGTTCGCCATTGGCGACCGCAGCGCGTACTGCGGCCAGCGGTGCCTCAAAGCGCAACGGCGCAATTGGATCATCGTCGTAGAGCCAGGTACCCAACGCGCGCATCATCAGCACCAGACCACGTGGGAAGCTACCGGTATTATTTTCGCGCAGACTGAACTCGAAGGTATTAAAGGCAGCGGCTACAGTTTCAGGATCGAACCCATGTTCAGCCAGATCGTGCAACGTGCGCAGAATCAGCTCCTCAACCTGTTCGGCCCGCGCCGGATCAATCCCTTTCATGCCAACCGAAAACGTATGCTGGAGCAAATCGCTCTCATAACCGCCCAAAACCTCTTCGCCCAGACCCGAATCGATCAGAGCCTTACGTAAAGGCGCGGCTGCGTTGCCCAACAGCATATAGCTCAACAGTTCACGCGCCATGAGCTGGGTCGGGTCGCGATTGTCATCGAGCAGCCAGTTGAGCATAACCATGCCCTTCTGCTGCTCTTCGCTAGCGGCACTGAAGGTATACTCAAGTGTCCGCGGTGCATCGAAGCGCTCCTGTTTCTCGATCTGCGATGGCGGATCGATCCGCTCAAACTGACTGAGATACTCATCGAGGATGCGTAACCGCTCCTCCGGTGGATCATCACCGTAGAAGAAGATACGGGCGTTTGAGGGGTGGTACAACGTCTCGTGAAAACGCTTGAACACCTCGTAAGTCAGATCGGGAATAACCAGCGGATCGCCTCCTGACGAATGACCATACGTCGTGTCTGGGAAGAGCGACTGCTGCGAGTAGCGGTAGAGCATCCCATCAGGCGAAGAGTAGGCGCCCTTCATCTCGTTGTACACCACCCCCTTAATGGTTAGCGGTGCATCAGGTGCCGGTAGTTCAAAATGCCAGCCCTCTTGCTTGAGTATTTCGGGTGTGATACGTGGAAAAAACACTGCATCCAGATAGACATCAACCAGATTGTAGAAGTCTTTCAGATTGGTGCTGGCCACAGGATACGATGTTTTATCAGGAAACGTTATCGCATTCAGGAACGTATGTACTGATCCCTTAACCAACGTAAAGAAGGGGTCTTTCACCGGATACTTGCGTGAGCCGCAGAGCACCGAATGCTCGAGAATGTGTGCAACCCCGGTTGAGTCGCGGGGCGGAGTACGAAAGGTAATACCGAAGCATTTATTTTCATCATCGTTTTCGAGAGAGAGAACTTCGGCGCCGGTTTTGATATGGCGATACAAACGAGCGCGTGTGTTCAATTCGGGAATGAACTCATCGCGCAGTAATTCAAATCCGTGCACACTTGTCATGACCACCTCGTCTGGTACAATACGCTCAATGTTGGTACATACAAGTATTGTACCAGAAGCTGTTGATATGTGGCGACTATGAACCAGGTTACGGTTTCGATCATCTGTACGGTACGTGATGAAGCTGACAATGTTGCGGCACTGCTCGATTCAATGCTTGCCCAGACTCGTGCCGCTGATGAGATTGTGATGAACGATTGTCAGAGCGTCGATGCAACACCGGCGATCATAGCCGCCTATGCAGCGCGTTACCCGCAGATTCGGCTGGTGCGCGGCGGACATAACATTTCTTCAGGGCGCAACAATGCTATTCGGCATGCCCGTGGCACAATCATCGCCAGTACCGACGCCGGTCTAACCCTTGATCCGCACTGGTTGGCCCGCATCATCGCTCCTATCGAAACCGGCGAAGCCGATCTGGTCGGTGGGTTCTTTCATCCGACCCCCCGTTCGCTCTTCGCCCTGGCCCTGGGCGAGACGAACTACCGCCGTAGTTATGAGATCGATCCGGCTGCTTTCCTGCCTTTCGGTAAATCAATGGCATTTCGTAAAGAGGTATGGGAGATGGTCGGTGGCTTTCCAGAGTGGGCCAGTCATTGCGAAGATCTGCTCTTCGATTTGGCCGTCGAACGGGCCGGCTTTCGCCGTACCTTCGTCCCTGAAGCGGTGGTTCACTTTACCCCTCGTTCTACCCTGCGCGCTTTCCTGCGCCAGTACTACACCTACGCCCGGGGTGATGGACGGGCCGGCTTATGGACACACCGCCATCTCCTGCGCTATACCATCTATTCAACCCTGAGTGGATTACTGGCAATTGGGCTGCACAGACCACACCTCAGAGCATTCATTGGCCTGTTGATCGGGTCAGGCGTGGTGGTCTATACCCGTGGCCCCTACCGACGGCTCTGGTCACGGTTGGGCGGTCGCTCGCTCGGTGAACGGTTGATAGCATTGAGCCTCGTGCCGTTGATTCGTCTGACCGGTGATACGGCCAAGATGGTAGGTTATCCGGTTGGCGTATGGCAGCGATGGCGTGCACAAGTATAGACACGTGATCCGATATGACGGGAAAGAGAAGAGTGAGAGCTGAAACACGAGCAGGGCGGAGAACCCTCGCTGATCTTTTTCCGGCCCTTTGCTGTTGTGGGTGAGAGGTGTCAAGTATCCTTCGCAGCATTGCCTCGGAAAACCCAGCTTTGATTCCCACCGAGGGTCACCGTGTTTGCCGGTTCCCTCGGTGATAACTTGGCAACGGCGATCAACATGAACTACGACTCACCGAACATTGCTGACCGACGCATGCGTTGGCTGGTAGAGCGCAGGATACGGTCGATAACCACGACGATTCCGGTAATAATGCCGATCTTGGTGAGGGTACCCAACACGTCGCCCACACCGTCCAGAGATGGTTTTTCAAAGTGGCGCTCACCACGTTCGCGAAACTCACCAAAGCCTCTTCCAGGGCGCATAAACCCCTCACGATGTTCCCTATCCACAAAACGCTCTGAACGAGCGGTATCAGGGTTGATCGGTAGCATGTTTTGCATTCGTAGCCAGTTCATCCCCATCACAATGAGCCAGGCAACACCCAGAATAATGAGGATACGTCCGATCAGCTTCATTGGTTCGCTCCTTCCATTTGGCGCGATACTGCAACCGACCGACTTGCACGACGGACAGGTATGATTCGGCGCAGCATCCCCATAATCCAACTCCAGTGGATCGCAACATGAAGACCCAACAAGAGTACGGTTATATCCGAGGCTTGATGGTGCAAAAACTCTAGGGTGCGATCACGAGCCATTGTAATCCCAAGCAGCGGCAAGGCTTCACGGGAGATTAAAATTCCAGTAGCGATTGTCACTGTAAAGGAGACGAAGAGAAGCGCGTTGAGGAGGTAATTCAAACGTGAACGCCAGGTCGTCTTCGTGAACAATCACTTGCCAATGCTGATAATCCAGGTCCAGTGTAAGGGCAGGTGCGTGATAATCGCTGCGGCGAGTGACAGGCTCAACCACTCATGAATCGTCAGTCCGCTCAAACGAGGAGCAGTCGCGATTAAAAAGGCGAGAAACATCGCCCCATCGATCAGAAAGTTGATCCAATTCTGCTTCATCTTCATGGGAACCTCCGTCGATCAAATTGTCTAGCGTGATCTCTACATCACAGTCTGACAGAGGATTGTGAAAAACTTGTGTAGTCGCTGCGAGAAGAAAATGAAGACTTGCTGCATCAACCCGCCCATCCAACATTAGGGGCAAGATTATTCAACGTTTTCACCTTACCCGGCGGTGGTGAGGAAGAGGGGAGAGAGGAGTGAGGAGAGAGAGCGCTTCCCCCATTGCACTCTCTCCTACCGCTTCCGTTGAAAAGAGGACAGTGCCGATCAATAGCACTGTCCCCCAACGAATGCGCTACACCCTCTCACCGTTCTCACCCCTGGTAAGCGAGGGCGGGGGCCAGGGGTAAGGTGAGGGGGCCAGCCGTGCTGATGCGACGAACGCTGATTTCCACGCAAACCCAGCGGTTGGTTAGCCCATCACCCCTCGATTCCCTGAAAGCGGGGAATTCACACGCATTAAGGTCCTTCTCCAGCCTGACCGCACGACGCAAGCCAGAGGTAAAGGAACCCGTGCGAATCAATCGTAGAAGGGGGGAACGAAATTCCCCCCTTCTCCTCCTGTCTTAAACCAACTTTAGCCGACTAACGGGTTTTGATCCGAAACGGCAGATACAATGGGCAGAAACCTATCGCACTGGTAGCCAGGAAAACCACTGCCAGAATACCGGCAATCCACGCCCATACTCCCGACAGAACGTTCGTAACGATCAGCACGGCTACAACCAATGCCACGACCACACGTATAATGCGATCGATATTACCCATATTCGGTGTCATTTTCCCCTCCTTAATCAATGTTTTGCCCACCAGGTCTGATTTCAGAATAGCAGAACGCTCGCAAATCATCAGTGACAAAGTCACACGAGCGCATTGATAAGAGCACTCCCAAAGCGCAGACCGCCAGCTCAGAGCGTAAGAGCCTATCTGAAATAGCCCGTTGCAGGCAGAGATCGGGATGCGCGGTTCGTGAACCGTCTGTGCATCAGGGTTCACTCGTGGTTTACCCTCACTCTGCTCACTTGTGGTATCGTATGGCAGACCTGACAAACGTGGAGCGTGGTCGTATGCGAATCCTGTTCATCACCGGTGAGTACCCACCTCAGCCGGGCGGAGTTGGCGATTACACCCAACGACTAGGCCAGACCCTGGCAAATGCCGGGCATGAGATTCTGGTCTTAACAATCGTGCAGCAGCGCTGGCGCATCTTAAGAGTTTCACCCGAGGGCGATCAAGCGCTTTCTTCTGATCGTGGAATGGCTAGTTGGCGCCTTATTGGGCTAGGGTCACTCATCAGACATATACGGCGACTCCAACCCGATTGGTGTCACATTCAGTATCAAACTGGCGCCTATGGGATGCACATCGGGGTGAACGTGCTCCCCACTATCTTACGGCATAGCAATATTGCCACTGCGATCACCTACCACGATCTGCTTCCACCGTACCTCTTTCCGAAAGCAGGGATGGTTCGCGAATGGGTTACTCTGCTGCCAGCACGGACAGCGACAGCAGTTATCGTCACTAACCCCGAAGATGAAGCCAAATTACGCACAAGCGGTCTTCAACCACACCTGATTCCCATTGGCGCAAATATCGAGCCGGTACTTCCGCCAGACTATGACCGCACAGCATGGCGTTCTGAACTAGGTGTCACCGGTGATAAAGCGTTGATCGGATATTTCGGTCTCTTGTCACCGAGTAAGGGGATTGATCTCCTGATCGACGTTGTGATCGATCATCCGCAGTGGCACTTACTGATCATCGGCGGTACAGCTACCTCTGCGACCGATCGTGCGTTTGCCGAACAGGTGTACCGACGCCTGAGCATACCCGCTCTCCGCGACCGAGTTATCGTGACCGGTCACGTGACTGCTGGGCAAGTATCTGCCCATTTGAGCGCATGTGATCTGGTTGTACTCCCATTTCGCGACGGTGCCTCACTCCGACGCGGCAGCTTACTCGCCGCACTGGCTCACGGTTGTGCCGTGATCACCACACCACCAGCCTCTTCTACGACTGCCGCTGCCTTAACCGGGGTTGTACAGTTTGCCGCCGCTCGCCCAGATGCCCTGACCACCGCAATAACGACCTTGCTGAAGAACCCGATAGCCCGTACCCGTCTGAGTGAAGCGGCACGCACCGCTGCGCGTCGGTTCGACTGGCAGGCGATCGGTGCTGCTCACATCGAACTGTATCAGTCGTACATGAAGTGCTGAATAGCTCTGCCTTTCCACTGTAGGGGTCGTCATCATTACCGGTTACCGTGATACCGTATCAGCGATGGCTGCGCCAGATCATTTACTCAATGCAAACGACAATCAATCCATACCCTTCACAGCCGACCGCAACGGCTGCCCCCACCAGAGCGCCGCACTCAACGGCACTAAACAGAGCATCGCACCGAACAGGCAAAGGGCAAGGTAGCCCAATCCGGCCAGGATGAAACCACTGCTCAGACTGCCAAACGCTGAGCCAAGGTTGACCAGCAGATCGCTAAGCCCCTGTACTGCACCACGTTCACCGGCTGTTGTGGCATCAGCCAACAGTGAAGAACCGGCAATGTAGCACAAGTTCCAGCCCAAACCCACCAGAAATAGCCCTACCGCTAACCAGGGGGTCAACAGGGATGCTGGCGCGATGAGGGCGCCGGCAATGAGGAGCCAGGTACCGATGATGATGGTCGGGGTGCGTCCCAGTCTATCGATAAGGCGTCCGGTGAGCATCGAGAGGCCAAACATCCCAAAGGTGTGTGCACCAATGACTAGTGAAATGCTATCAAGGCCATGGTGATGATGACTCATGTGGAGTGAGGTGACACTCATTACCAATACCATCACCACTTGCCCCAGTACCATACTGATTAAACCGGTACGCACTGATGGCAGACGTAAAATGGCCCCTGGCGATCGGGTCACGGGTTGAAGCTGATTGACCGAAGTAGTGTGACGCCCTGGATGGATCGCTAACAATCGCGGATCAGGGTGCAAGAACAGGAACAGGGTCAACGCTGCTAGTCCAAAGAGGATCGCACCCCCAAACATTGGCCCGGTCAATTCAGGCAACCCACCGGCAAGCGCGATCTGACCAAGTGGCCCGACGAGCAGTGGACCGCCAACGGCGCCGATTGTGCTGGCAAAAACCACCGTACTGATTGCACTGGCACGTCGATCAGGATGTACGGCATCGGCAGCAGCATAACGACTCTGATCGGTAATCCCTCGTGCTGTACCGACCAGAAATAGCCCGATTAAAAAGAGGGGGAAGGAATGGCCGATGACTGCTATCCCATCGATTAGCATTCCACTTACGCCAAGGAGCATGCCGATGATCAACCCTGGACGACGGCCAAACCGCTGCATCGCCCGTCCGGCCGGATATGCGGCTATCGCTGCACCAGCCAACATCAGCGTCGAGGGTAATCCGGCCAGCGCATCGTTGCCACTCAAACGGGCGCCAACAATCGCGTTGACTGCAATGTTGGCAATAAAGGCGGCTGAGGCTAAGCTCTGCGCCAGGAAGAGGGCACTGATGATCCGGCGCGTCACTGCGGTAAGGTCAAGTGAAGATTCCTGCATGCATGTACTCCCTGGCACCATAAACTTCTGTGTGTATTATAAGAGATTTTTGTCTTGTCAAGTATCAATGATCGCACTGCAATCACGACATCACCACATGAATGAACAATGTGGCGAATCTGGTATTATCTTTGCTACAAAAGAAGGTAAGAGCAGATGTCCCGTCTGTCTACTCTTCCGCACTGTCACTGTTATAGTGCCCTACAGAGAGGTTATCTCAGCAAAAAGCGTATTAATGCTAAAAGACCGATAGCATTTCTCGCCAATAATGACCGTCACTGTAGCGGTAGAAGCGAGTTGAGAACGTGTGCCCACAGCATCCTGATGCCCTGATGCTGCATACCGGGGAAACCGAATCGCACGAGGAGTACCTCCTACATGGCATTCCAAGCAGAAAGACCTGTTCCACGGTTATGAAAATGTTTCGCCGTTTACAACTGATGATCGCCCGTCTGTCCGCCACGCGCCCTGGCGCCTGGTTTGTCCGCGCGTGTATCCAGCCACTTGACCGATTTGTACTCTGGATCAGTGGTGGACGATTCGGTATCGTATCACTGTTTTATCCAACGCTTGTACTGATTACGACAGGCGCTCGTAGCGGGATGCAGCGCCGAACCCCGCTTATCTTTTTTCCTGATGGAAGTCGCCTGGTGTTGGTAGCATCCAATTTTGGGCGCCCGCACCATCCGGGGTGGTACTACAACGTCCTGGCCAACCCGCAGGTACATGTCAATATCTACGGTCACACCTTCTCCTGTCGGGCACGCGAAGCCGTTGGCATCGAGTATCTGGAGCTATGGGAACGGGCCGTGCGTTATTATCCGGGTTTTGCCGCCTATGCTCGCCGGGCCGGACGTACCGTGCCGATCATCATCCTCGATCTCAATACACCCACATAATGACCAATGGTGTGATCAGGCCTTCGATCAGGGCAGCCACCAGCACGAGCGGAGCAATGATCAGGAGCCAGACTTTGACCGTCTGCGCTGCTGCCCACAACAGATTCTCACCAACTGTAAAATTGCCCGGTGTGCTCAACAGCGCAGCTCCCATTCGCAAACCAAGGGCTGCACTGATCAGAAAGGTAGGCAGTTCGATTACGCCGTGCGGGAGCAGATATGCAACAATGAATTGCAGCGGATCGACGATGGTCGCTCCATTCTGGACAAGAATGCGCCCGCTGATATAGCCAATCTGCGCAAAGACAACCGCCGGCACGAGAAACGGAAACACTCCCAGACTGAACGGCGCCAGCAGGTTCGATAAGATGGATACGCGCAAGTTGTTGGCAAAGACAAAACCTGCCAGGAGTAACGACGGCGCCGGACCATAGGCGAGCATTGTCAATGCCTGTTCGACCGGCGGCAACACCAGCGTTTGCGACAGGGTAAGGCCAAGCACCGTTCCACTCACTGCGGCCAGCATACTGACTGCCAGTGGTAAGCGTAATTCGTAAAGCAGGGCTGGAAACTCATAACGGTAGAAGCGCCATGGCGAGAATGGTAATCCGCGATAGGCATAGAGCGGTGTTCCCGCTGGTTGATACTCGCTGAAGAAACGCCGAAACGTTGACCATATCCGTCGTAAGCTCATCGTTTCACGATTCCGCGAAAAGATTGCTGCACGTTGAAATGTCTGCATTCCACTGCGCAAAAAAGCCAGTGCTACCACCGTGATCGCCAGAATCGCCAACCAGACAACATCGAACCGCCGTGCAATAAAATATGGCGCCTGCGCCTGCAATAGCGCAGTGGTTGGCAGTAAGACTGCCGAGGCCATCATCGAGGCTTCCCGTACACTGCCGGCGTGGATCGAAAAGCTCACCGCGCCCGATACCAGACCAACTGCCACGACGATCGTCAACAGACTCATCAATCCCAATAGTGCCGGCGACATGCCATCGGCATAAAGGGCCGGAACATTGATCGCTACCAGGGCATAAAAGAGGTGCTGGGTGATCAGGGCAGTAATCAGCGGAATCAGAAGCGTTCCCACCATCTTCCCCAAAAAGAGCTGCCAATCAGAAATCGGCAACGCACAGAGCGCCTCAAACGTATTCCGCTCGCGTTCCCCAACGAACGACTCCAGCGCCGCCACTAGCGCAAAGCTCATCGGCACAAAGCCGGCCAGTACACCGACGAACGGAACCAGTGGCCCCAATGCCAGGGGATCATCGAGCTGGGGCAAGATAGCAATGATTGCTGCATTCAGACCGACCGGCATTAAAACGGCCAGAAAACTGAGCAACGTCAGCGAACGCCAGTCACGAGTAATTTCTATCATCTCGCGCCGGGCTACAATCCACACCGGATGACCGCCAAAGTGTGTTATCTGCCGCCGTGATCGCCGCTGCAACCACCCAAACCACGGACGACGGATCTGTTCACGAGCCAGCAGTTCTTCCCGACTAAACGCCCGCATACCTGTATGGATGAGCAGACCAACCAGCGCATTCAATCCCAACCAGATACCGAACACCCCATCCCAATGATTGCCGACGATCAGAAAAGCGATCACCTGTACCAACAACGCCAGGGGTACCAGGATCAGACTAGAGAGCAGACTGGCCGCCCGTACCGTAGTGACGTGCGAAGAGATAATCACCGCACCACTCACCATCACCATTGCCATTGTCAGCACCAACGCCAACAAGAGCAGCAGACGTAGCGGATGAAAGGCAACCAATGCTACATCAGGCGCAAACAGGAGCATCACCACCCCAAAGACCACCTGACTGAGGAGTGCACCGATGAGCGGAAGCGCCAGCGCTGCTATCAGCTTGGCAAGGTACAATTCACGATCACTCAGCGGCATTGCCAGCAGTGTCTCAAGCGTATTCCGCTCACGTTCACCGGCAAATGACTCTAGCGCTAGAATGAGCGAAAAGCCAGCCGGTAAAAAGCCAACCAGCAAGATCGCGAACGGAATAATCTGGATAGCCAGTTCGAGTTGTTCGGTAAATCGGATCAGCGCAAGTGCCGCCGCTGAAACCAGAAATGGAAGCGCCAGCGACAGCAAACCTAGCGGTGTCAGCAAGCGCCAATCAGTGAGGGTATCACGCAATTCGCGGCGCGTAATGAGCCACCACGCCGGGAGTGGCTGAAGCGGACGCAAGAGCATAACCGAACGTGCGAGAGAAAATCGTTTCATCACCTTCACCGGGAATGCGAGGCGTGCGGAGCCTCATCTTCTGCCACAATCCGCAAATAAAGGTCTTCTAATCGACGCGGTTGCTCCGCCAAACTGTACACACTAATCCCGGCTGTCGTCAATCGCTGGAGAATAGCCGGATTTAGCGCTTGAGGTTCAGCAGTTTGCCAGCTCAATCGATCACCGTCAATTATCTGTACATCCACCAAATCGCGTACCAGTGCAACAGCACGTTCCTGATCATCAGGATGTACCAAACGGAGTTCAAAGATTGGATCACCGAGTAACTGCTGGCTTAGCTCAGCAAACGAACCACAGGCAATAATCTGCCCACCACGAATGATTGCAATCCGGTCGGCCAGCTCTTCCGCCTCACTCAGATTATGGGTCGTCAGCAGAATACTCCGTTTCGCACCGCGCAACTCACCAATTGCATCACGCACAGTACGGGCACTCTGGGGATCCATCGCCGTTGTTGGTTCATCAAGAAAGAGCACCGGTGGATCGTGGATCATTGCCCGAATCAGCGCCATTTTCTGGCGCATCCCTTTAGAAAAACTTTCAAGCTGACGGTTACGCACCTCCCACAAACCAAACTGGCGCAAAAGTACCTCACTGCGTTGACGGCACTCGACTGCATCGAGACCGAGCAACGCCCCAAAGAAGGCCAGGTATTCCAGCGCCGCCATCCGCCCGTACAAACCGGGATATTCGGTTAGCAAGCCAACCATACGCCGTACCCGTTGGGCATCGCGGACCACATCGTAGCCACAGATACGAGCCTGACCGCTCCCTGGTGGCAAGATCGCTGCCAGCATACGCACCGTCGTCGTTTTACCGGCGCCGTTTGGCCCCAGCAATGCCACTAGCTCACCTGGCTGCACAACCAGATTCAGATCGCGTACCGCAACAAAATCCCCGAATTGCTTACCGAGATGAATCGCTTCGATCATGGGAACTCATTCTACTGGAATCAGGGTTATGATGACCAGTTTCACATTCCGATTGTATTGTAGCCTAAAACCATTACCGGCGAGGGTGGAAACAGCGAGATGGAAACGAATCCAAAGCGCAAAGAAGAGGAACTTGTTCGGATAGAATATATCAGGGTATCTCTTTCAATCAGGCAGGGAACGTAAATCCAGACCTGCGCCTACCTAACCCTTCCCGAATCAACCCTGTGTCCGGCGTAACCGCACTTCAAGCTGGTTGTTATGTTGCGTGCGGATTTCAAACAGACTAACCTTTTGGCTACAATGAGCCACCAGCTTCGATAAACTGGCGTGTCCAAACCAATTCGGACGAAACGTTGGATCAATTTTTCTGAGTTCATGACCGATGACGGCAACACTCACCCAACCTTCCGCATCACGTTTTGTCGCCTGTAAAATAGCTTTACTGAGTAAAACAACAGCTTCACGCAACGGTCGGGTCGGCGCCTGCACTGGCGGAGATGTCACCATCGGGGTCCTAGTGTGCTGGCTGTTGCTGTTGTGAGCAGCGGGTTGCAGTGCAGTAGGCGGAAGATAGCCATCTGCGGTAGCGGGCTCTGGGGTCGTCTGTGTCGTGAGTTCACCCTGATCAGTTGGTATTGCAGGAGGGATAGAGGCATTGTTCGTCTTGCCGACTACTCCTTCCCCTTTGAGTGAAACAAAACGACTACTGACCGCTTTCAGGGACTCAGCAGTTCGTTCATCACCAATGACGATCACCTCTTTACCGGCTTTACGTAATCGTTTCACCAACGGGGTGTAGTCGCTATCACCGGTAATTAAACAAAACGTATCGATGAATTGGTTGTAAAGCATATCCATCGCATCAACCACGAGCAAAATATCGGTAGCATTCTTGGCGGCAGAAACGCGCTCGTGGTGAACCGGTTGCAACTGGTAGCGAGCCACCGGCTCAATCCAGGCCTGGGTACCCGGTCGTGACCAGTTTGCGTACACACGCTTTACCACCAGCCGACCTTGTTGCTCGGCAACCTTCAGAGTGGCCAGAGCACAGGTTGCAGCACAATTTTCACCATCGATCAGAAGTGCCACCCGCCGAGTGCTAGGGGGTAAAAATGGCAACCGCACACGACGCTGCACCCTGCAGGCTAACCACCACAACCACCTGAGCAGAAAAGAGTTCATAGAATGTCTCCAATACTACCTTGTCGTGTAGTCTACAAAGGAATAGTTACCGGTGAATTACCAGGAGTTGCCAGAACAACCGGCTACAACACGATAGACACCCACTCCAGACTCACGCTATACTGAAAATATCTCATACCCTACCTCAAAAGGAGTTCACGATGGAACAACCGCAGCGACATAACGGCCCAGATATGGGCAATCATCTCACCTACTGGAGCATTATTGGGATGACATTACTGCTCTGCTTTGCCTGGCTGCTAACCGGAAGCGTGGTATTGACCCTGATCATTATCGTGCTCGGTTTGCTCCATCTGGCGCAATTCTTTCCCGACGCCGAGGAACTTGTGCGCGCCGATCCAATCTTGCTGACGATCCGACGCTTCTCGTTGCTGCTGGTGATTCTGATCACAGCGATGGCGCTTCTCATTCGCTACATTCGGTTGTAGAATTTAGACATTTTGCACAAAATATTTCCGGTTTTAGTTGTTGAAATCATCCAAACCTTCTGCTATGATGCAGGCAAACGGCCATCAGGCGATGGCTATCCTCAGGTTCAATGAAGAGCTGATCGGGTATTGCGGTGCAGCAGCGCGGAGGTTTCCATGGAACTGCAAGGCTTTTTGCTCGGATTAATCGGTTGGGCAGCGACGGCAGTCTTGGCAATTGGTGCCCGACAACTATCGGCGCTTGAACAACGCGCCGTGATCGTCTGTAGCTGGCTGGTTTGGATGATTCCCGGTTTGGGGACATTTGTACGAACTGGAATTCTCACCATTGATGCAGCAGCTCTCTTTATTGGGATTTCGACAGTTCTACTCGCTGCGCTGCTGCTTATTGGCGTTCGGGGCCGAACGCGCGCCCGCTAATATGGTAATGCGCCTCACCAGCTCGGCAAAGAGGAGTCTCCGGTTAGCCGGATGCATTGTGGCAAGCTTTGGGAATGACAACGACCGCTTCTGCTCACACAACGGCGGTCGTTTCTCTTTGTGATCATCTCTCTTTACCCCACTGCTGGTCAGTACAAGCAAAGCAGGTGCGGAACGACTATCTCTGTGTGCAGGAACATCAGAAAATGATGAGGGGCGGATGCGAAACCCGCCCCCTCATCACCATCATCATTTGTCGACTCGTCTAGCGATACGGCCGGAGCGCGCCGACAAAACGACTCGTCCAGTAAGACCCCCAAATGCTAGAGATTTGCACACCGTAGGCCGGTGACATCGCGTGCACCATCTGACCGTTGCCGATATAGATCGCAACGTGTGAAATACCACGCGACCTACCGGTTGCGTAGAATAGGAGATCGCCAGGAGCGAGATTGTTCAGACTACTGATCACCGCTCCATACCGAGAATTAAACTGAGCGGCAGCAGTACGAGGTAAATTCACGCCGAATTGCCGATAAACATAGGAAGTAAGCCCGCTGCAATCGAAACCGCTGCGTGGGCTAGAGCCACCCCACACGTAACGATAGCCAACGAATTGAACTGCATAGCTGGCAACATCACCACTGGCCGGGATATTGACCGGACCGGTATTCGCCAACCGACTGCGATTCGGTAAAGCTGGAATATCATTGGTGTACGGAACCCGCCGGGCAGCCATCGGTGCAACCCGTAACAGTTCGGCGTAGATCCAGGCTTTCGTACCGTTGGCCAGCTCAACCCGATACCAATCCTTATGTCGGGCAAGCAGTTTCACTTCGGTACCGGCATTAACGGCGCCAATCCGCTCATACGCAGAGCCGGGACCTTTGCGCAAATTGACCGAATTTTCCAGCACGGCACCGACGAGCGGTGGATTAGGATCGGGAATAGAGGCCGCAACCGGAACTCGTTCAACCACACCCGGCGCAATAGTGAGGAACTCTGAGGTCACCCAGCCGTATAAGCCACCGGTCTCAACCAGAAACCAGCCGTTGTACTGCTCAACTAGATTTAGCTCCGCCCCAGCAGAGAGTTTCTTCATACTGACGTAATTGGTACCAGGACCATCACGAAGGTTCAGACCCTCTTCCCGCACGGTCGCCACGCGCGGTGGCGGCGGCGGCGGAATATTGGCCTCGGCGACCGGTTTGAGGTTATAAAAGACCGCTTCAGGCAGATCAACCAACTCAGCCGCAATCCAGCGCAGCGTGGGATCATCGGCAGTACGGAAGCGCAACCACTCACCATAGCGACCAACGACCTCAATCGTAGCTCCGGCCGTGATGCGGGCTACATCATCGTAAGCCAGACCAGGACCATTCCGAACCTTCGCTACATCGGCAGTTACGGTTGCCGGCACGATGAGCGGTGCATTGATTTCACTGCGCGAGAGGATGGTCAGCGGTACCGGTAATGCCTCATCGACGTCAAGTGGTGGATCGCCCACCACCTCACCATTCCGGCGTCTATCAAGATTGAGTGGGCCGGGAATAATGATCGGTACAGCACCACTAATTTCTACCGGTGCTCTTGTTGGCGCCATCACTGCTGGTTTTACCGGTCGTAGTGGCAACTGCCCTAACAGGAGGGCAACCGGAAAGAGGAGCGTGACTACCGAATGGAGGAGATACCGGACGGGAAGCTTACGAATTCTGTTTTGCAGTTCTGGTGCAGTACGAATGAACGAAGCAATCGTCGCAAACGGTCGCGACAGTTGTAGATACCTACTCCGATAGTGAACAGCACGTTCGCGAAGACGTTGAAGTTCTAATGGAAGTAGGTCAGCCGAGCGATCGTGTTGTAGCTCAATCATGGAGCGTTTTTCCTCTTTCTCGCTGCCAATCGGCCAGTGTACGGGTTTTGAACCACGACCACGCACCTGGTGGTACTGGGGATTGGCAGGTTGGGATGCGAAGCCGACTGAGTGGGCCTTATCAGGAATGTATCAGTCGCACTTCAGCTTCTTATCGGCGTTCACACTGTGTTGTAGAACATATGTATTAGCACAGCGTAGCGTCGCAAAGGTATCGAAATAGTAATATATCTTTCGCTATTTGTCAAGAATTGCCAACAAGCACACCAATTTGTTGCTCTATAATGCGAAATATCGCTTACGTGAAACTATGAACTGATGTTTGAATATTAAACATTCTACAGAAAAAAAAAATACATTCCGACAAAGAATATACCTATCGTTGTCTGTTACCGGCGCATATTCTATCAGACAGGTATTTATCAGATACGGTGTATGAAGCTGATACGCACGTTCAGTGCAGCAATGTCTGCCAGTACATAACGGTTGCCTATAGCCATTCGCCAGGTTCGGGTGATCGATCACCGGTAAGGGCCATCACCCTGAAGCCCATCGTTTGCGCCTGACGAACCAGGGCCAGTTGCTGCCCATACGGAGCCACCACGATCAGACGCCGACACCCATCAGCACGAGCACTCGCCAGCAGGCTCGTTACGCTATCGAGGTATCGTAGTCGTTCGGTACCAACGCCGCTGTGTATGAAATCGTGAGCGACCAGATTCGCCTGCGATCCGGCCAGGTAAGCGTACTGCACTGCCTGAGCTGTTAACAAATCGTGCGCTTGTGCTAGCGTTTCCACATCAATGCCATCGGCAGCGTTGATAATCAAAGCATCAGCACTCAGAATAGCCGACTCTGGCAGTGGTTGCGCGGTTGCCCATAGGGTTGCCACAACCAGAGTACCCACCATAGTGAACAGCCAACTTCACAAAGAGATGTAAGATTGCTGGAACCATCGAATCATGAACTATGACACATCATTCAATAACTCAGCTAAGAGCGAACGCACTTGTTGAATGGTAAACGGTTTCGATAATATCGCATCAACCCCGCGCAAGCGCGCTTCATGACGATCAATCTGCTCACTCCAGCCGGTTACCAGCACAATGCGTACCAACGGATCAATGCGGCGAATCTGGGCGGCAACGTCCCATCCCGATAGACCCGGCATCCCAAGATCGGTACAGACGAGCTGATACTGACCGGCGCTGAACCCATCCAGCGCATCCTCACCGGAGGCAAAAGCATCGACGTGGTGGCCGATCCGTTGCAAAATACGTACTAATACATTACGCACTGCCTCCTCATCATCGATAACTAGAATGTGAAGGGCTGGTGTGCCAGCCGGCGGTCGCGACTCTGGCTCAGATACCGGTGGCGTACCAATCGGTAGTAAAACTCGAAATCGTGCGCCTGCCCCCGGCGCACTCTCTACCTCGATCCGTCCACCATGTTGCTGCACAATCCCGCGCACGATGGCCAATCCCATTCCTGTACCGCGAACACCTTTGGTTGAGAAGAACGGTGCAAAGATTTTCTCGTGAAGGGCTGGATCAATACCAATACCGGTATCTTGCACTTCTAGCATAACGGCAGCTTCACCTAACAGTCGTGCTGGGGCAAGCGACGTGCGCAGCGTGATCGTACCACCGTTCGGCATGGCATCAATGGCGTTCAAGATGAGATTGATCACAAGTTCACGCAACGCCGACGCATCACCGGCAATCAGCGGTAGCGGGGCCAAATCGGTATGCACTGCGATAGGCACACCACGGCTCTGCACCTCGTCGCGCCACCGCGGTCGGGTGAGGGCCAGACTTTCTTCAACGACCCGATTCAGATCAACTGCACTATCCGGTGTCGAGCGACTGGTTTGGGCAAAGCCCTGCAATCGCCTGACAGTGGCAGTACCATCAAGCGCAGCTAACTCTATGGCGCGCAACCCCTCTTCGAGGTGGGGATCATCGGTTTCCTCAAGTAATAACTGAACGTGACCAAGGATGCTCGCCAGTAAATTATTGAAGTCGTGAGCCACCCCACTCGACAATTCACCAAGTGCACGCAATCGGTCACGTTCAATTAACTGTTCACGGACTCGCTGTAATTCAGCGTCATGGGCGAGATTGGTGATAGTGACACCGATCAGATGTGCCATCGCCATCACCAGTTCAAGATCGCCCTGACCAAAGATACCCTTTACCGCACTCTCAATGATAATGATCCCAAAGACACGCTCGTCAACCAGGATGGGCACGATCATTTCGGCAGCCGTGGCCGGTAAGCTGGGATGAAGGACATACCGTGCATCACGGGTAACGTCATTCACAATAGCCGGTTGACGATGTCGAACGACCCAGCCGCTAATCCCCATTGTAACCGGTCTTGGCGGAAATGTCTGTGGATCGAGTTTAAGCTGACCACAGGCTGCACGCACTTCCAGATGATCTTCGACGACAACACTGATCAAGACCTGATAATAACCGAACGATTTATGCAGGAGTTGAGCCGCCTCGTGGAGCAACCGATCAACATCGCGCAAGGTCCCGATCCGCACTGTAAACTGCTGGAGAACCTGGAACTGACGTGCTCGTTCCTGGGCTTCACGTAGGAGCCGGACATTATTAATGACCACTGCAATCTGTTCACCAAACATCTGCGCGGTGGCAATATCTTCTGTAGTGAAGGCGTCAGGTGTCCATTTGTCAATCGTTAGCACGCCAATCGTTGCCTGATCGACTTGCAGCGGAACCCCTATCCACGAGCGGATAATGTCGCTATCGGGCACCTTTTGCCAGTTCGACAGACGTTGAACGTCAGGATAGTAGATTACCGTACCCATTTGCCGCAATTCGTTGATCAGCGAACCAGGTCCGGCGTAAAGGGTCACTTGATCGAATTTCGACTGTAGACCACGTTGAGCAAGTAAGCGCACATACTCTTTATCGTGCACGACGAAAATACATGCCGAGTCGAAATTGATAAACCGCTGAAGTTCGACGAGGATTTCATCGAGAACGCTGACCTGATCGATGCGGGCATTGGTCAGCGTTACCAGACGGTGCAATGCTTCAGATCGAACCTGTAGCTGTCGTTCGTATGCTCGTTGACGGGCATACATTATTTGACTGGCGGCAAACGCCAGCAGATCGGCGTCGCTATGCGTCCAGTAGTGGCCTGGAAGACAGGCTACCAGCCAGGCCGGTAGGCCATCGAAGCGTATATCTACAATCAATGCGCCATCGTGCCGCCAACGCTCAAAGTTCTCGCTGGTAACGGGAAGACCGTTATTATCGAACATTGCACCACTGGAGGTACTGGTAATCAGTTGCGGCCTGACTCCCAAGACAGCAGTCAACTCGTGCAATATATTGGCAATTGGATCGTGAACGGTCATGCTGGCGAGCAGAATCCGTTCGCGGGCCATGGCCCGGCGCAGCATCTGGGCAGTGTTAGCGTTGTCGATAGCAATCGCCGCCTGATCGGCAAAGATCGAGATGGTCTCAATCAGCTCTTGACTAAACGGTACCGATCCGATAAACCGGGCCAGACTGAGCGCACCGCAACAATGATCGCGCACAATCAGAGGAATAGCCAGAATCGCTGACGGATGCCGATCAAGCTGTTGAATGTAACGTGGATCGTTCACCGGATCGGTGAGCTGCAGAATCTGGCGATTGGCGACCGCCCAGCCGGCCACCCCTTCGCCAACCCGCAGACGGAACGTGCGCTTATGATCTGGTTGGCTTTCAAGACCCAGAGTTGCTGCTGTTGTCAACCATTCGCCTTGCTCATCGAGTAACCAGATTGAGACCACATCGGCTTCACTCAGCTCACGGGTGACAGCCAGCACGCGCTGTAAGACATCACCTAAATCAAGCGACGAGAGCACTGTCTTGCTCGATGCCAGAATTGTAGCAATTGGTGATGTCAGGCCAGAATTGCCGCTCGGATTGGTTGACTCAGATAGGTTCGTCATGATTCTCATTATACTCAGCGCGGTGCTTTTCGGGGACTTTTTTTACATTTTTCTCACAGATCGTGTAACTTTTGGCCGCTTTCTACGATTTATTTATGAGACCAGTAATTTGCTGGGGGCAAGTCATAGCTGAAGGAGGACGATGATGCGCAGCTTTCGGGGTACGGTCAATCGGGTAGAGCTGATCGGGCGGCTGGGGGCCGATCCAGAAGTACGGCAAGTAGGCAATGGCGTTACCGTTTGCCGCTTCAACCTAGCTACCAATCGACCGGCAGGCAGTGATGAGCAAGGTAAACGTCTGAGCGAAACTGAATGGACAACCGTGGAAGCGTGGGAACGGTTGGCAGAGGTGTGCGGAAACTATTTGCAAAAAGGGCGACGAGTGATGGTGATGGGCAGTCTGCGAACAGATAGCTGGCATGATAAAGAGAGTGGTCAACCACGCTCACGGACTTATGTGCGGGCAGAGGAGGTTATCTTCCTTGATGGAGGAAATGGCAAACAGGATAACGATCAAGAGGAAGAGTAGGTGGGTGTAGCTGAACACGTTCTTGCCGCATCTCAATCCTGACGATGCAAGCCGTGTCTGATCTTACCGACCGCATGCGTCGGCGTGTAGAGGGGGACAGAGGTGGAATTGGCACACTTCGCAGTTAGTGCGCTGTTACCTGGTGCTGCATGAACACAGTGGTGGAGGTAGAGTAGATGACGGTACGTGCGTGAGCATGGCAGAGATAGAGTGGATCAGGGGCGGTTCGTGAACCGCCCCTCTAAAGAGGTAGGGTGGTGATCACTGGCGCACGGCACATTACCGGGCACATCCATCGTGACACCGCTGCACTCATCCACCGAGGTTCGTTGTGCGGGGATAAAGTATCGCATTGCCGCACCTCGCGACTCCATTGGCATTAGGCTGATTGTCCATCATGTTCCAAACCATCGCCTGAGTTTCATCGGTTGTGCGGTGACGACGATCATTCGGACAAGCTCATCGTAGCTGGTGCATAGCACAAACTACATCAGCGTGCGCCAGCGAGGAGTTCCAAACCCATCCCTCACTCCGCCACTGCTGCTGTCACTGCGCGGTTACTAAGAGCCTATCCGAATAATTATCTCACAGTACAGCGGATGAAACCTGATAGATGTATGGGCGCAGCGGCGCTGCGCCCCAACCGATCTTCTTCTGCGACAGGGTATTCCGGATAGACTCTAAAGCGAAGCAGGAATGGAACGGTTTCCATTCCTGCTATGAAGAAGAGGCGCGATAGTATGTATCACTTTAACACGAGCATTAAGTCTGCTCAACATTTACCATCGACTCGGCAGATATTGTTGCCACTTCAGGCTGCGACCGTCCGCTGAACCGCTCGCGCAGTGCGCTAAACAGAACGGTCAATGCTGCGGTCAGTAGTCCAGCACCAAAGATATACGGTGCACCAGGGCCTAGAAGGTCAAACAGTAAGCCTGCTAGGAGCGGACCGGCCACCATCATCAAGCTGTTGAAGGATTGTACCCCACCCAGGATGGAGCCTTGCTCGGTAGCCGTTACCGACTGCGAAACCAGACTGGTAAGCGAGGGGGTAACCATACCACTTCCCAACGCGACCAGACCGATAGCCGGGAAGAGCATCCAACCCGCAGTAGCAAGCCCGGTTGCAGCAAAGCCAATGGCCATCAGACTTAAACCGGCAATGGTCAGGCGGGCTTCGCCAAAACGAGCGACAAGCTTTCTGATGAGAAAACCCTGAACAATGACTGCGATTAAACCGATGAAAGCGAAGATGAAGGCATTTTGCTGAGGGCTAAAATTAAACCGTACATCACTATAGACCGGGAAATTGCTCTGTAAACCGGCGAAGGCCAGGTTGAACAGCACACTCCCCAGGATGAACGGCTGCACACGAGCATCACCGGCAACTGCCATCAGACGACTAATTGGATTAAGATTGCGCTTCTGTGCCTGTGACCGCTTATCAGCCGGGAGTGACTCAGGCAGGCGGAAGAAACCGAATGTCACATTGGCAAAGCTGAGCAGCGCCGCAAAGAGAGCTGGCGCCTGTAAACTTACGTTGGACAGTATACCCCCCAGTGCAGGGCCAAGCATAAAACCAAGGCCAAAAGCTGCACCGATCATGCCTAGACCACGTGCACGCTCATTCGGTGGTGTGACGTCGGCAATGTAGGCCTGCGCCGTACTGATACTCGCCCCCATAATGCCAGCAACTATACGGGCTAGAAATAGCAAGCCGATGACCGTTTCCACACCGAGAAACGTCAGATTCTCGGTGAGCGCAAAAACCAGATAACTCAGACCGGTACCCATCAGGCTGAGCAGCAGGACCGGTCGGCGGCCAAACCGGTCACTGAGAGCACCTAAAACTGGCGCAAAGAGAAACTGCATTAACGCATACGAAGCCGTCAGGGCACCAACGATCAGGGCGCGATTTTCAGCCAGCCATGGCCATGTTGATCGTTCAACAATTTTGACGTATTCGGGCAGCAACGGTAACACAATACCGATGCCGAGCAGGTCGATGAAAATTGTCAGGAAAATGAACGTTAACGACGAACGTGATTTCATAGGATGTGTTCCCATTCTTCTCAATGAGATAGATTGCAACTCAAAAGGTTAACTACGCAAATTATATGACCTTTCACAGCTTTTGTCAATACATTGCACATATTTTGTCCAGATTTGGCAAGGAGTGAAGAGAAACAAGAGCAGAAGAGGCGATTCACAACCACGCCGTAGCAGACCTCTAGATGCCCTGCGCGAGCTTAACCTCCCTCACGCCTTCCTCCTCTTCCCTTCATACAACGTGCACACCGAGCGTCGGGTAGGCAATCAGCGTTGACGGGCGCACGACCAATGCCATGGCAGTGAGGAGCAGCGAGGGGGCCTGGCTGCCAGCAGACGGCACGAGATAGGGATCGTCGTGAACGCCTGGATGCCATTTATGTCGTGTCTCCCGCTATCGTTGCAGTGAAGCCACGTTCAGGATCGTTTAAAAAGCCCTTCCTTCAGGTGGGGTGCACTGATTCTGAGAAAAAATCTCTTGCGGAAAGGTAGCTGTGTTTGCTGCTTTTCTCTGCCGTGAGGATTTTAAACAGCAATGCAGTACTGCTATTCTGTCAGTCCCAGAAGAATAGGTCATCAACAAAAAAGCGCACTGGCGGTTCAGTGCGCTTACGTGGTGCCCCCAGCGGGATTCGAACCCGCGATCTCCACCTTGAAAGGGTGATGTCCTAGGCCACTAGACGATGGGGGCCTGACGCGCAGGCATTATACCATAATTTTTCATTGTTGCAACTGGAAACCAAACGTCGTTGCACCGTGAGACGATTACCCAGATAGGCACCTGGCGCGAAATCTTCTATCGCAGCAGAAGATTGGTAAGGGCGCGGCGCAGCCATCAGGCACATCCCGCGGCTATCGTCCTGGCGGGGCGGCGCTGCGAGGTGGCAGCGTCGGTATGATACTGGTAGGGGCGAGGCGTTGCCTCGCCCTACTGGGGCCAGGTTCATCCGTCATAAACGCGACGATATAAGATATGCGGATAGGCTCTAAGAGGCGAAGAGCACCTGGTATACCGTTGCCGTTCAGGAGTCTGGCAATTCGTCGTAATAATCGGCCAGTCCGGCGAGAGTCATCTGGGCGAGGAATGGCGTCACCTCGTTCCCAAGCGAAGTACGGAACGCACTGTAATCGATAGCCACTGCCGCTTTCCAGTCGCCAGCTTCGGTAAAGCGGGGGAGATAGCGACGTAACTGTGCTGCCAGGAGGCGTCGTGGATTGGGTAAGGCGAAGAGGAGCACTGCCTGCTGCAAATAGGTTGAGAAGGCAGTAATGTTTGTCTCATCGGTGACCGGTGGTTCACCCAGCTTATCGATAATCCGACGAATGATCTCTGGCCCGATGTGCAGGGGATCGAACATCGGATCACGAAAGAGTTCAACACAGTAGGTATCGAGTGCTGCCGGATCACGGTGCATTTCAAGGGCCAATGTTCGTTGACCATTCAGCGCACGTACTGCCGCAGCAATACGCTCTTGTTCGGCTGCATCAGGTGGGTCGGCCAGCCAGGTTCCTGCACAGCGAGTCAGGCGGATGGCCTCTTCTCCGCCCCCGGCTCGATCAACCGCCCGTACTGCACGACCGCGCATAATGGTTTCCTCTCTGTCTCGCAATGGTTCGTGATTGTGTTGCCAAGTATAGCATGATCTTCACGTTTTGTTGTCATTCTAAAACTTGACTTTCTTGCACAAGAAATTGACATTCTACGTCTATCTGCGTACAATAGACACAGAAGTTCATCGCTGTTTAGTGCAAAGGAGCCTACCGTGGCCCGTATCTACAACTCTATCACCGAACTCATCGGCAACACCCCACTCGTGCGCCTGAATCGCGTAAACGACACGCACGCAACTGTAGTCGCCAAACTCGAGTTTTTCAACCCGGCTGGCTCGGTCAAGGATCGGATCGGTCTGGCGATGATTGACGCTGCTGAGCGTGAAGGTCGCATTCGGCCTGGCGAGACGGTCATTATCGAGCCGACAAGTGGGAATACTGGTATCGGCCTGGCACTGGTAGCGGCAGCCCGTGGCTACCGGTTGATCCTGACGATGCCTGAGACGATGAGTATCGAGCGGCGTAAGTTGCTACGCGGTTTTGGCGCCGAGCTGATATTAACACCGGGCAGCGAGGGGATGCGCGGTGCAATTGCTCGTGCCGAAGAGCTACTGGCTGAAATCCCGAATAGCTTTATGCCGCAGCAATTTAAGAATCCGGCCAATCCGGCTATCCACCGGGCGACGACAGCCGAAGAGATCTGGCGTGACACCGATGGGCAGGTTGATATTGTGGTCGGTGGCGTCGGTACCGGTGGCACGCTGACCGGTATTGGTGAAGTGCTTAAACCACGTCGACCGAGTCTACGGATTGTAGCGGTCGAACCAGAGGCATCACCGGTATTGTCAGGTGGTAAACCCGGCCCCCACAAGATTCAAGGCATTGGTGCCGGTTTTATCCCTGATGTTCTGAATACCAGTATTCTCGACGAGATTCAGCAGGTGAGTAATGAAGATGCCTTTGCGATGGCACGTCGTCTGGCACGCGAAGAAGGGCTGATGGTCGGTATTTCGAGCGGTGCTGCCGCAACGGCTGCCTTGCGCGTTGCCCGCCGCCCAGAGAACGCCGGGAAGTTGATCGTCTTTATCGTGCCTTCAAATGGTGAGCGTTATCTCTCCACACCGCTCTTTGCCGAGGAGTAAAAGACGCCCCCACCAATCCATCCTGATGGACGGGCGCAGCGGTGCTGCGCCCCTTTCACATCACTGCTCCCTGTTCTCTCATGATCACTGCTACTAACACGCCAGAAAGAAAAGTTAGGGCACCAATCACCCACATTGACCAGGATATGCCCAGGGTATCGGCTAGAATGCCTGCCAGTAAGGCACCGATCACATAACCGCTATCACGCCAAAAGCGATAAACCCCTACTGCGGTAGCACGCCAGCTCGGATGAGCAACATCACCAATTGCCGCTAACAAGGTCGGATAGACCAGCGCTGTGCCAACCCCTAGCAGTGCACTCGCGCCAACCCATTCCCAAAAGTTGTTGGTTGTCGGTAAGAGCCAGATAGCAATCGCCTGTATCAGCATCCCACCAGCAATCAGCTTTTTCCGCCCGATATGATCGGATATGGCACCGGTCACAAGTTGTAGCAATCCCCAAACTGCCGGATATATCGCCACCAGAATACCTACTTCGCTAAGCGATAAGCCGACCATAGCAAAGAAAACCGGGAACAGGCCCCAGGCCATACCATCGTTGAGATTGTTGATCAGACCTGCCTGACTCACTGCAAAGAGGTTACGATTTCGCCAGCTTGTTAGCAAAAATACCCTGGTAAAAGTTTCTGGTTGAAACGTAGTGGATGTGGCACGATGATGTTGATGGACTTCCAGGGCCACAAAGTCTTTGGTCTCGTGTAGAAAAAAGACTGAAATAAGTAATCCGGCCAGTACAAATATGATACCGAGCCAGAACGGTTCTGGACGAAGACTTGTTACTGCTGCCAGATACCCGGCTCCCAGTGCTGCCAGGGCGACTGCCAGATACCCGGCAGCCTCATTTAACCCCATCGCCAGGCCGCGGCGAGTTGGTACTACCAGATCAATTTTCATGATAACAGTCGTTGACCAGCATAATCCCTGGTTTATGCCGAGCAAGACATTTGCGAAAACGACCCAACTCCAGTCAGGGGCAAACATAATGATCAGCGGTACGGGCAGCCCACTGAGCCAACCGGCAATAAGTGTTCGTTTACGTCCGATTCGTTCACTGATTCCTCCGGCAAACAAGTTTGTGATGGCTTTCACCAACCCAAAACTGACAATGAAATGAAGGGTAGCAAGATGTGAGGCTAACCCAAATTCAGCTCCAGCTAATAGTGGTAAAACCGTTCGCTCAATACCGACCATCCCGCCAACAAAGGCGTTGACGAGTACCAGCAGGGTAAACTGCGACCAATTTTCACGCAGACCGAGGGTGCGTGTAGGTACTACGGATTGTAACTCATTTAGAGGCATCAGAATCACTAGTGGTAGAGCGTTACATATATGGCTTACGCTACAACGTCTGCACAATCGGATATCCGGCCAATTGCCATTCAGCAATCCCTTCCTCTAAACGTGCACCACGGCGACCACTAGCGAAGATGAGTGATAGCGCCTCATCAGCGTAGCTACAGAGTGGGCCACGACAATAGGTCACTATCAGCTTATCCATCGGCAAGTCATCGATTCGGGTTGGCAGTTCGGTAAGCGGGATCGAAGTTGCATCGGGCAGATGAGCAGCAGCAAATTCCTCAGCCGGACGTACATCAAGGAGAAAAATCTCGCCACGTCTGATACCTGCTCGCAATGTTTCCATTGAAATGACCGGAAATTGTTGACGTTTGGGTCGGTACCGTTCGATTGCCCGATCGACACCGGCAAGTTGCTGTACGGCAATATTGCGCACCTCGCTCCAGAGACGTACCACCGCCGGATCGGCCAGACGGTACCGAACGGTCGTTCCCTGCCTTTCGCCGATCACCAGACCGCCCTGTTTCAAGCGTTGCAAGTGTTGTGAAGTGTTAGCTATGCTCATTCCACTGGCAAGAGCAAGCTGTTCGACACTGCGAGGTGCTTGCACGAGCAGATCTAGCAGTTCGAGGCGATGAGGATTGGCAAGTGCCTGGGTCACTATGGCGATTTGTTGAAAGAGTTGTTCTTTTGCCGCTCTGTTCATATTTTCAATAGATTTGTTAAATATTTGAAGACAAGGATACACCATACCATCACCTTTGTCAATCTCTGCGTTGCCAGCTCTAGAACGTAGAGTTAGCGACGGCTCCGACGAAAGAAACGCTGCGATGGATGTCCGGACGCTGCGCTGCGGCACCTAGACCAATCTTCCCCTGCAAGCAGATTTTTCAGATCGTCCTTATTATCAAACTTGAATCAGACAACTCGCGAGAATGCTAATTTGCTATCGTAAAGATACGGACGGCAGATCATCGGTCATCCCAAAACCGCAACGGTATCCCGCAATAGATAGCAGTCTACTGGTGAAACTGTACATAATAGGGTGGGCAGAGCAAATGCGGCTGAGTGACGACAGAACAACGACTAAGTGTTACACACTTGAACTGTCCTTGCCGTTAGATGTAGGCGAGAATCATCCACCGCAGATGTAGAACATTTGCTCGTATAATGTTTAACACCCACCGTAACCCATGTGGGATAATGTGGGATAATGTGGGATAATGTGCGATATGGGGTGTCAACCAATTCTGCCAATCGGGTATAATCTGTCTATCGAAGATCGCTTTTAGCTGACGGAATATCTTCTCGTGAATGCACAACGTTCTCCCTCGCTAAGTAATCTGCACCTGCTTACCGATTTTGTCCAGCGCGTGCGGACAAATGTGGAACAGGTGATCGTTGGTAAGACTGCTGCTATCGATCTCTTGTTGATCGCACTGCTGTGTGGTGGTCATGTGTTAATCGAGGATGTTCCTGGGGTTGGAAAGACTATGCTGGCTCGAACCCTGGCGCTGTCGTTAGGGCTGCGTTTTCAGCGGGTGCAGTGTACGCCAGACCTGCTGCCCAACGATCTCACGGGGGTGAGTGTTTACCGACCTCAGAACGGTCAGTTCGTGTTCCAACCTGGCCCGTTGTTTAGTCATATTGTGCTGGTCGATGAGATTAATCGTGCTACACCGCGCACACAAAGCGCGTTGCTCGAGGCGATGGGGGAAGCACAGGTGAGTATCGATGGAGTGACCCATCGTTTGCCAGAGCCGTTTTTAGTGATCGCAACTCAGAATCCAATTGAGTTTGAGGGCACCTTTCCTTTACCGGAAGCACAGCTTGATCGGTTTCTGCTCCAAATACGCCTCGGTTATCCTTCGCCGGAAGAAGAATTGCACATGTTGACACTGCTGGCCGGTGAGCATCCTATTTTCAAGGTGACGGCAGCAGTTGATGGTTCGCGACTTCCCGATTTGCAACGGATGATCTATGCGGTGCGGGTAGCGCCATCGTTACGCGAATATCTGGTTCGCCTGGCTCATGCTCTGCGTCATCACCCCGATCTGGCATTGGCGATGAGTCCACGGGCGACTCTGGCATTGTTTCGCGCCGGTCAGGCACGGGCAGTATTGGCCGGGCGCGATTATGTGCTGCCTGACGATTACAAGGCGTTGGCTGTGCCGGTTTTGCAACACCGGTTGTTGGTGCGCCCGGCAGCGACGTTGCGTGGTCGTACCAGCGCCGATATACTGGCTGAGGTATTAGAGAGTGTCGAATTGCCCCTAGAGTAGGTCTTGTGAAGGGATTAGAGCGTTGCGATGGTCACTATCTTTGCGCTGTGCCGCTCCTGCAATGAGTTCGGTAAGGTGGTACTTGTAACCAAAGGAAGGGAATCGCCATGGCAGTGCTTACACTCACCCGTGACGGGCCGGTTGCGACCCTAACATTACAACGGCCAACAGTGCATAATGCGTTTAACCCTGAGATGATTGCTGGCATTACCGAAATTTGCACTGAGATTCGGGCTGATCCGGTGCTCCGCGTGCTCGTTATACAAGGTGAGGGACAGTCATTTTGCGCCGGCGCCGATCTGAACTGGATGCAGGCCAGTCTTGCTTATTCGCGTGAGGAAAATCTGGCCGACGCCTCGCGGCTCGATGAAATGTTTACCGCCCTCGATACATTACCGCAGGCGGTTGTTGCGCGCGTGCATGGAGCTGCCCTTGGCGGGGGTGTAGGGCTTGTCTGTTGTGCCGACTATGTCGTTGCTGCTGAAGAGGCAACCTTTGGTCTCACCGAGGTACGATTGGGATTGCTGCCAGCGGTGATCGCCCGCTTTGTCACTGCCAAAATTGGTTTGGGTCACGCTCGTGCACTGTTTGTGACCGGGCGGCGGATCAAAGCGGATCAGGCGTTGGCTATCGGGTTGGTGCACGAAGTAGTTCCCTCAGCTCAGATCGATCAGGCGGTAGACCAGGTGGTCGGTGACCTCTTACGTGGCGGGCCACGGGCAATTGCGCTCAGTAAAGCCCTGCTACAGGTGGTTCGTACCGGTTCCATCGAAGAAATACGTCGCCTGTCGGTTGAGGCCATTGCCACTGCCCGTACCGGTACTGAAGGTCAGGCCGGGGTACGCGCATTTCTCAACCGGCAATCACCACCTTGGGTACCAGAGCGATAGGTTCGGGATGCGCCATTTGTACAGTGTAAGGGTCGGATCGTATGCCTGCTTTTATCGTTCGCCCTGTGACCAGTGCCGATATACCCGCCCTGGCTCGCCTGATTGTTGAACTGTATCATGCCGAATTACCCGGTTTACTGAGCGGCTCCCAATGTGGTCAGGAACAGCTCCTGGCCTACACCCTGCGTGCAAACGGTGAAGCTGCACTGCAGCATCGACTGGTTGTGTGTGATGAGCAGCAGCAGGTTGTCGGAACCGGTATGGTGCAGTTTCCTACCGAACCGGCTTACGAACGTGCGCCACAGGGAACGATCGCAGTGGCGCTGCGTGAGCTTGGGCTAGTACCGACACTCAAGCTAGCGATGGCGGTTGTTCGTACCCTTTTTGGAGTGTATCGCCACACGAACCGACACAGTGCGTTGATCCATTCAGTGGTTGTATCTGCGCCGGTGCGGGGTCAAGGTGCCGGACAACTATTGATGAGCGCGCTGGAAGCTCAGATTCAGGCACGCGGGCTGGAACGTTCTCGTCTGCAAGTGTTGCAGCATAACACGGCTGCCCAACGCTTCTACCAGCGGCTTGGCTACCGCGAAATCTGGCGTCTAGACGGCTGGCGTTCCCGGTTGAGCTGGTCAAGTCTGGTGATGGAGAAGGTGTTGACAGGATAGGTCGGATCGGCGCTCCGTGACTATCGTCGTAGAGGAGGGGCTAGGCGGTGCCTCACCCCTCCTCGTGAATCGCATGACATCAATCGCCGAGGTTCATCCGTCGTGATGTCATGGATGATTCGGATAGGCGCTAAATGGACGTCAGATAGCTCCCTGTGGGCAATCACTCTTGCAGATCAGACCAAAGTTGCAGGCGCTGGCATCAACAATCACCGCATACGTTCCACGAGTATATTCGTATTGAACGCAGCGCGATTCTGTCATCGCACCGCGCTGGCATCCTGTGCTGAAGCATAGCTTTACTCACCTAGGGGGCGACGTGGCGTAAGGCAGCAACCGCTCCGCACGTGATCAAGTCACTGTCGTTGACAATAGTAATGAAGCGAAAACCCAGCGCAGCTAGGTCGGCAGCCCATTCCGGACTGGCGTAAATACCGGCAATCACGTTATGCTGTTGGCAAACTTCAACGACGCGACTGAGAACGGCCCGGAAAGCGGGGGCCGAAAAATCAACCGGTACCGGCAGACCCAGGCTCAAGCTGAGATCGGCCGGTCCGACGTAGAGGCCGGTAATACCGGAGACAGCAGCAATCGCTTCAAGTTGATCAAGGGCACGGGCTGTCTCGATCATCGGCATGATGATTGGGATGCGCTCCACCATCGCTGGCTCGGCTACTCCGTGCACAACGCCAACCCGTACCGGCCCGTAGCTCCGAATACCTTCTGGGGGGAAGCGACAGGCAGCCACCAATGCCCGCACGTCATCTGGCCCGGTAATGAGGGGGGCGATAATTCCTGTTGCACCACGATCGAGCGCACGCATGATTGCTGCCGGCTCGTTCCATGCTAAGCGCACAAAAACCGGACACTGCCGCTGGTCGATAGTGTGGAGAATCTGTAAAGCGGTGGGATCGTCGATCAGGCCGTGCTGGAGATCGATGGTTAGTGACGGAAAGCCGGCTGCTACCAACAACTCGGCACTCCATGGACTAGGGATGGTGAGCCACGCATTATAAACTACTGTGTTAGCGGCCCAGCGTTGACGAAGTTGGTCCGTCATACGTCTATCTCCATCTCATTGTAGAACGGGTATCGAATGCACTGTTATTCATCCGGCTCGTCATTCACCGTTACGCCGAGTGCCCGCTCGATCCGATCAAGACGGGCGCTAACTGTGCGGCGCCACTCTTCTTGTTCAACCAGATTCGCACGGGTACGGTAGAGTATCTCTTCCTGTAACCGACGAACGCCACCGATACGGTCGGCCAATAATCCGATCAGAAAAATGATCAACGCCATTAAAACCAGTACGCTCCCGACCAACAACGACTGATCGTTAGAAGCTGATAACACACCCAGACGGCGACCGATGAAAACCGTCGCTGCCCAGGCAAGAAGAAGAACTCCGGGGACAGCGAAGAAGAGTGCAATATAACTGAATACTTTCAGCGGTTCGTAGGTTGTGTAGGTACGGGCAATGATGGCAGCCTGCCGTTTGACAAAATTCCAGTTACCGCGATGGAGGCGCGAGGGTCGTTGCACAGGGTTAGTTTTTATCGGTACCGCGACAATCGTGAGCCGACGTTTGCCAGCCTGAATCAGATTTTCTACGGTGTATGAAAAATCCGAGGTGACGAAGGTACGAAGCGCAGCTTCACGGGAGAGTGCACGAAATCCGGAAACAGTATCGGGGACGTTGGTCTCGGAAGCCCAACGCACCACAGCACTGCCGACATGTTGAAGCACCTTTTTCAACGGTGAGAAGTGTTCGATTTGATGAACCTGCCGATCACCGATGACAATATCGGCTTTCCCAGCCAGGATTGGGGCGATCAGGAGGGGAATCTCACTTCCAGGATACTGGTTATCGGCATCAGTGTTGACAATAATGTCAGCACCGAGACGTAACGCGGTATCAATCCCGGTCTGGTAGGCGGTTGCCAATCCTTTGTTGGCGGTGTGGCGCACAACGTGATCGGCGCCAGCGCTCAGCGCGACTGCAACCGTGTCGTCGGTGCAGCCATCATCGATCACGAGAACCTCAACCTGATCCACGCCGGGGATCTGACGGGGAACAGCGCGAACAACGTCAGCAATGGTATCACGCTCGTTGAGGGCCGGAATCTGGACGATCAGTTTCATGCCTATCCTGCTATCATCTATCATCCTCGTTACGGGGCAGCTCCACGCGCTGCCCCCTACCCTCGTGTGCGCTATGAAGGCCGATGGATCCTCATTTGGCGCCGACTTCACCGCGGATGAAGCGTTCGGTTAGTTCACGCGCTTCGTAATCGGTGAACTGACGCGGTGGAGTCTTCATAAAATAACTGCTCGGTCCATACAAGGCGCCACCGATCCCGCGATCAAGCGCCAGCTTGGCACAGCGGATGGCGTCGATCACCACTCCAGCCGAGTTTGGCGAATCCCAAACCTCTAGTTTTAATTCGAGGTTGATCGGCACGTCACCAAAGGTGGTGCCTTCCATACGGATGTAGCACCACTTGCGGTCACCGAGCCAGGGTACGTAATCGCTCGGTCCGACATGCACATTCTCGGCGGGGAGTTCATAGCCCAACTGTGACGTTACGGCCTTGGTCTTGCTGATCTTCTTGCTCTCAAGACGCTCGCGTTCGAGCATATTGAGGAAGTCGGTATTCCCGCCGAAGTTCAACTGATAGGTGCGGTCAAGTCGCACACCTCGCTCTTTGAACAGTGTGGTCAAGACGCGATGAGTGATGGTTGCGCCAACCTGACTCTTGATGTCGTCGCCGATAATCGGCAATCCCTTCTCTTCAAAGCGACGTCGCCAGTACTCCTGGCTGGCAATGAAGACCGGAATACAGTTGATAAATGCGCAACCGGCGTCAAGTACCTGCTCGACATACCACTTGGTTGCCATTTCACTACCGACAGGGAGAAAGTTGACCACGACATCGGTGTGCGTCTCGCGCAGAATCCGTACAATATCATCGGTATCCCGCTTCGATTTACGGATCACCGTGCTGAGATACTTCCCGATGCCATCATGCGTCATCCCGCGTGACACCGGTACTCCCAGTTTTGGTACATCGGCGAAACGGTAGGTATTGTTCGGTTCAGCGAAGATTGCCTCGGCCAGATCGCGATCAACCTTGGTATCGGCAATATCAAACGCGGCCGAAAACTCAATGTCGCCGACGTGATAGCCCCCCAGATTGACATGCATCAAACCGGGAATGTCATCGCCATCACGAGCGTTTCGGTAGTAATGAACACCCTGCACTAATGACGAGGCGCAATTACCAACGCCAATAATCGCAACGCGGATCTTCTTGCTCACAGCGCTTCTTTCCTTTCAACATAGCTTCCTGAGGCGGTAGCCGCAACATGGCGGCATGGATCAACACGCCATTGTACTCTTGTTACGGTACTTTGTAAAATAGGCCATTATCCTCCTTCTGGCGTTGGGGTTGGCTCGGTTTCAGGTGATGGCTTAGGCGTTGGGGTCAGCGTGGGCGTTGGGGTTGGCTCAGTTTCGGGTGATGGCTCAGGCGTTGGGGTCGGCATGGGGGTTGGGGTTGGCACCGACACGATAGAGACGGTGACCTCTGGCGGTTCACCCACCAGCCGAACGCCGTCGGGGAGGAGCGGCTGTACCTTGAACTGATAGACACCAACACCTCGCCCGTTTAAGTTAAGCGTTACCACGAGCGGAGTAGCAGCCAATGCGTTCAATCGGTCGCTGGTACCGGCAAAGGTCATCTCAACCACATTTGGCGACACTACCGCCGTCAATCCACTACCGAGCCCGGTGAGTGTCACCTCCACCGGCAAACGTACTTGAAATGGCAGCGGAATTGGTGTGATCTGAACGGTAACCCGTACTGCGTTTGGTTCGTTTTGAGCTGGCGAGGTACCTGCTGGCACAACAAGCGGCACAATTCGCACCACCGTCTCGCGGGCATCGGCAATATCGATCGCTTCAGTTGCCAAAAAACTAATAGTATCAAGCGGGCCAGAGCTACCGGTCAACGTAATTAACGGCGGCTCAACGTTGATGCCGGTGACGACGAAGCCCGGCGCCGGAGTGCCGATAATAACCGGCGACACCGGCACGAGCCGCAGGCCAACAACCGGGTTGATCGGGATGGTAACGGTCACGGTTGCCGGTTGTACTTGTACCCCTTCAACCGGCTGATTACTGGCGTCAACCGGGGTCAGGTTGAGTGTCGCCACGTATGAAGCGCGGAGTTGGGCAATGTTAGCAACAGTGCGGGCCGCAGTTACCCGCATCACCCGACTCTGTGGACCGCTGACCGTAACCGTACTGATCGGAGCGCCGTTGTAGCGCACTTCTGGCTCACCCCGTTCAAAACTAAACGGTGGTGAACCAAGAATGTCCAGATTAATCGGTACCTTTACCGTCTCGATTGGTTCGATCCGGATATTAATAGCGGCAGGTTCAACACCATTGGGGGGGATGCTAAACGAGATATTACTACGGGTAGCCTGGACGTTAATCGGTACCACATGATCACCCGGCCCTAGCCCGCTTAGGTCGGCCACAACCCGAATATCAACCGGTCGTAGTTCCGAACGCTGACGGCGGTCGGTGCGTAGGGTGACATCAACCGAGGGGAAGATCGTCGTTGGTAGACCATTGGCATCAACGACCACCATATCTTCGCTCAGACCAACCACTTGTAGCGTCAAATCGTCGAAGCGCACCGTCTCTTCTGGATTTTCACTGAACGAAACAAATGACCAGAGAGCGAAACTTAAGCCCATTGCCAGTAAGGCGCGTAAGATGGCCGAACGAACGCTACTCATGCCGCCCTCTTCGTCTCTGTGTCAAGCGGCACCTGCATGAGATCGGCTAACATTGTGCGCAGACGTGCCTCGGTGAGATAACTTACGATGCGGCCATCGCTCACCAACGAAATTGCACCGGTCTCTTCTGAAACGACAACCGCCAGCGCGTCAGTCTGTTCAGTAATCCCTTTCGCCGCCCGATGACGGGTACCGTAGCGACGTGGTCCGGCAATATCTTCACTGAGCGGTAAGACCACATTGGCAGCCAGGATGCGGTTCCCGCGGATAATAACCGCCATATCGTGCAGAGGTGCATTCGGATAGAAAATATTGAGCAAGAGCGGTATCGAAATTCGCGAATCGAGGATCACACCACGGTCGGCAAATTCTTGTAACTGAGTGCGCCGCTCGATCACCATCAGCGCACCGACTCCTTGCTGCGAGAGTTGTGCTGCGGCACGACTGATAACATGGATCGTTTCCAGCAACTCTGAGCGGTTGGCTCCGCCGAACGGTCGGCCAAAGAGATCGCTTGAACGGCCCAAACTTTCGAGCGCACGTCGTAATTCAGGCTGAAAGAGCACCGGGATCGCAACAATCAACGCCGGCGAGATAACATTTACCACCAGCCAGTTGAGCAGAGTCAGGCGATCACTGGCAACAGATGGCATCAGAAACGATATTACCAACAGAATACCGACACCACGGAGCAATTGTACGGCTCGCGTGCCACGGACAATTCCCAGCAGCCAGTAGAAGAATGCCGCAACAATGAGAATATCGATTAGCGCAAATGGCGAGGTAAACGGATTTAACCGCGCCCAGAGACGCTCAAGTTCTATCATTGCTAACTCTGTGGCGGCGCCGGCTTGCGTTGTTCAAGCATACGATTGGCGGCGCTCAACATTGCTTCGACTCGTTCCGTCTCAATCCCTGGCATCTTGAGCATCCGCCGACAGAGCTGACTTGCTTGTCCGTATTCTTCGCGCCGCATTAGCATATCGTACAGCATAAAGTAGGCTTCCATGTCCTGTTGATCGAGCGCAATAATCTGGTGTAGCTCGGCGATGGCGTTATCGTAATCTCGTTGTTGGGCGAAGATACGGGCAATCTGCTTTTTCTCGCTGATCGCTTCTTTCGTGCGGCGGGCCAGGGTATGCATCAATGCCAGCCATTGACGGGCATCGATATCGTTCGGCGCAATTTGCAAAATACGATCGTACATTTCGCGAGCGCGTTCGTGATCGCTAAGCATCCAGTACGTTTGAGCAACTTCTTGCAACGAAGCGACCGCATCTTTCAATTGACCGGCCCGTTTTTGTAATTCACTGACACGCACCAGTCCGGCCAGCCCTTGTTCGAGATACCCACGGCGCAGTTGCATCCGAGCCAGACGATCACTCATACCGATATGGTTTGGCGCCAGCCGTACCGCATATTCGAGCATCTCAATAGCTCGATCAAGCTGTTGCCGTTCTTCGTAGTAGGTAGCCATCTCATCAAGTTGCGCAAGCGACTCGGCTAACTTTCCTTGCCGGAAGTACACTTCAGCCAGTTTGGTATAGATGGTACGATCATACGGCAGAAGTCGTTTGGCTTCGAGCAAGGCCTGTTCAGCACCGGCCAGATCGTCACTGATGGCATACGCTTCGGCCATCCGTCGAACCAACTCACCGCGCGATGGCGGCTTAGCAAAAGGATAGCGTATCGATGTTTCAGGAGAAGTCTGATCGGCAACTGCCTGACCACGACGCAACTGTTCAAGTGCTGCTTCGGCCTGGCCGAGAGCGATATAACTATCAGCAGCCGCACGGTAGACCAATGCCGGTGGAAGCATCGGATCGGGTTCGCTTGCCAGCAGAATTTGGGCCTGTTCTAGCTCAAGCAGAGCGAGATGGTGCTGTTCGTGCTGCTGCTGGATCACTGCCAGGAGATAGTGCAGTAAGGCGCGATCGGCTATTAGTAATGCAGCACGGTATTCGGCTTGCACCGCAGCAAATTCGGTGGGATGTTTCTGCAATTGCGCCAACACCGTTGCCAGTGAATCCCAGATCACATTTGGTTGGTCACCCATTAACGCGAGCGTAATATTCAACCGGGCCAGTGCTACCGGATCATCGGGTGAACCCAACTCAAGAGCCTGTCGAAATTCATCAAGCGCAGCTTCAAACCGTTCGAGTTTGAGCAGGGCAAGCCCGTACTGCGCGTGCACTTCACGGTGTTGCGGTGCCCATTGGATCAAGCGCCGAAACTCTTCCAGAGCTTTATTCGTTTGGCCGAGGCGAAAATAGGTGTTGGCAACTTGTAACAGTTGCTGCACTGCTTCATCAATCCTTCCTGCCTGTTTGAGCAGTTCGGCCAGTTTCGAGCGAGCGTTGACGGCATCGGGCGAGAGTTCGATAAAGCGAAAATAGACATCAATTGCCTTTTCTGGCTCGCCACGCACGCGATAGGTTTCGATCAACAACTGATACTTCGCCAATGCCTCTTCGGGGCGCCCCTGTCGCTCGTAGATTTCACCCATACGTAAGTGAATCGGGAGGTAATCAACATTGTGGTGTATCACCTCCATGCAGGCATCCAACGCCGCATCAAGGAGACCCTGGGCAAGGTAGGTGCCACTCAGTTCTAACCATCCCGCCGCCACTTCATCGAGACCGGTTGGATCAAGGGGTGTTGGCGGTGGAAATTCGGGTGTTGATAATACTGTCGGTGCACTCATCCGTTCGAGCAACGGTAATTGCTCGAGAGATGTCGGTTCGGCAGCCGGTGCCTGATCGTCATCAGGTACCGTTCCCGAACGAAGAAAGTCGGTGATCGGACGTATCTTTCCCCAGCGCCCGCTATCTATTTCGGGTTCGGCCGGTTCCGCATCTGCGGAGACAGGCTGAGGCTGCAAGACGCCGGTGCCAATAGTACGGAGCTTGGCAAACATGTTGCGGTCAGCAAGCTCTTTGGCGCGACTCCTAAATTCAGCCGCCCGCTCGCGCCCCCATCGCTTGCTGGCGAGAAAATCGGCCAGCGTACCGTACAACGATGATGCCCGAGCCAGATCGCCTATTTGCTCATAGATCGTGGCTGCACTCTCGTACATCGCGATCAGGTCATCAACTTCCGCTTTTCCGACCGTCTCTAGATCGACCAGCCCGATAGTGAGCTCAAACTCTTGTGCAGCCTGGGGTAACTGACCGAGATCGCGGTAAACTTGCCCTAATGCAAAATGCGCCGAAAGGGCATATTCAGGATCGGTCGCTGCCCGTGTAAGGACACTGACCGCGGCTTTAAGATTACCGTGGGTCTGGTAGAGCAAGCCAAGCGAATAGAGAACATCGGCCCGTTCGAGACCGGCCTGCAAAGCCTGTTCGTAAAGCGAGATCGCTCGTTCTTCATCACCTGCTTGCTGGCACGCTATTGCTTCGGCCACCAGTTGTTCGGGTTGCGAGGCGGAACCCCGGAGAGCACCGGTTGGATACGCAGGACGCAAACCACTCGTGCCGCGCATTGCAGGAGAAGCAACCGGTTGCCCACCGACTTGTTCACGGAGCCGATTTACCAGTTCACGGGCAGTACGCTGGTTAGGTACAAGACGAAGTGCCCATTCTGCTTCCTGCAATGCGGCGGCCAGATCGCCCTGGGCAATGAGACGCTGAGCAATTTCCAGATGCGTGTCGGCAGCTTCAGGCAATGCACCGATGTCTTCATAGAGCTGCGCCAGCCGCCGACGCTGATCATCGAGGTCGGGTTGAAGCGCGAGTAATTCGCGTAACGCCTCGGCGGCCTGCAAGGTACGCCGCTGCGTACTATGGAGATCGGCGAGCGCACGATAAGACTCAACCGCAGACGCAACATTCCCTAATTGCCGATAACACTGTGCAATGTAGTTCAAGAAAAAGGCATTGGTGCGGTCTTTTTCGTATAAATCACGAAATGCCTGTAACGCCTTATCGAACCGGTTCGTCTGGTAGAGCGCGACGGCGGCTGCGGTCAATGCCTCAATATCTTGCGGGAATTCTTGCAATGCCCGTGCTGCCGCCCGTAGCGCATCCTCCCAACGTCCCTGCGCCGATGCTTGCCGACACTGTTCTATCGCTCGATCAAAAATTGCCCGGTTGCCTGCCATAGCGTTTTTCCGCATGTTATCGGCGCTACTTTCCTAATAAAAGCAAAATGAGCGCCTTCTGTACGTGGAGTCGGTTCTCTGCCTGTTCAAAAACTACCGACTGCGGCCCGTCGATCACATCTGCCGTAATCTCTTCCCCACGATGGGCCGGCAAACAGTGCATTGCCAGCGCATGTGGTGCAGCGTGTGCCATTAATGCTGCATTGACCTGATACGGTGTAAAGACCGGACGCCGACGAGCTGCCTCGTGTTCCTGGCCCATCGATGCCCAGACATCAGTATACACTGCATCGGCGCCGGTAACAGCCTCTTGGGGTGAGGCAGTGATCGTTAATGTCGAGCCATGCCGGTCGGCCAGTTGTTCTGCCAGTTCGACAATGTCGGGAGCAGGTCGGTAATCGGGCGGACAACCGATTCGGACATTGACGCCCAGAGTGACTCCTAACAACATCAACGAATGACATACATTATTTCCGTCGCCGACATACGCTAGCGTCAGACCCTGTAAATGACCGAAGTGCTCGCGCAAGGTCAGCATATCGGCCAGCGCCTGACACGGATGTTCCCGATCAGAGAGTGCATTAATGACCGGCACTGAGGCATAGCGGGCCAGTGTCTCGATTGTAGCATGTTTGAAGACGCGAGCGGCAATAATCGCTACCCAACGACTTAAATTGCGGGCCACATCAGGGACACTCTCGCGCCCGCCCATATCGATGTCGTTGGCAGAGAGATAGGAAGGGTGACCACCGAGCTGGGTCATTCCAGCCTCGAAGGCTACTCGCGTGCGGAGGGAAGGCTTTTCAAACACGAGAGCCAGCGTTTGCCCTATCAAAGGACGATCATCGTTCATTCCAGAGCGCCAGGCGGCTTTGAGAGCCGCAGCCCGGTCTAACAATACCTCAACTTCCGTGCGGCTCAGATCGGCTGCAGAGAGAAAGTGTCGCAGTGTCATGGGAATGTCTTTCTATTCAGAACTCATCGACCGGCTTATGGTTGTTGTTCACCATCGCTACCGCAAACGTGTGTACTGACCCATTCGCCCTGTATGTTACGGACGAGGCGTATCGCGGCGGCGGCGGCGCGAATTGTAACGCTGTTCAAGACTTAACCGGCGGTAATCACCTGCTTCAATCAAAATTCGTTCCCGGCAGATCGCAGCATCAAACATTCGCGAGAGAATCCGTGGATCAATGTCCTGCGGGTCACGATTACTGGTGATCACCGTCGGTAGGGCATAATTATACCGATGGTTCATGATCTGGTAAAGTTTTTCCCGCGCCCAGGGTGTTGTATTCTCGGTGCCCAGATCATCGAGAATCAGTAGTGGCACGTCGCGCACCAGCTCAAAGCGTTCATCGTAGGCCGTTTCGGAATTCGGGCCAAACGTCGAGCGCAGATGATCGAGAAGATCGGGCACAACGGTGAAAAGCACCGGTGTGTGGCGGTTGAGCGCTTCATTGGCAATAGCGGCTGCCAGATGGGTTTTACCACAGCCGTACCCACCAAACAAGACCAGCCAGCCCTGCGGACTTTGAGCATACTCGTAGGCACGGGCAAAAGCACGTTGAACCCCTGGTACCGTGCGGTCGAAGGTGGCGAAGGTTTTGTCGCGCAAGGGTGCCAGATTCGAGAGTCGTTCAAGCTCTTCAAAGCGTCGCCGTTCCTTCTCCGCCTGTTTACACCGACAGGTGATCAGCACACCAAAGTTGGGGTCACCATACGGCACATCGAGCGTATAATAACCGGCCCCACGACAGATCGGACACACCGCTTCAGAGGTCGCTCTCGTCGCTTCCGCGGCGGAAGAGGTGTCCGAGTTGGCCATGGGTATATTTTTCAATATCGATAGGTCGTCCGGTGTGATACGGCGCAGATTCTCGTCCATTTGTGGCCCACCTCTCCAGCATGCGCTGAATATAACGCCACGAACGCACGTTCGCTCGTACTGCCTCGCGAATCGCATCTTCCAGCCATTCCGCCGGATAGCGATCACTGGCAGCACGCAGTTCTTCAAGCAGCAACGGCGTTACCAGACCAATGTTTTGTTCGTACAATTCGATCAGGCTTGGTCGTTCCCCATCGAGTTCATCGGCCGGCGGTACAATGCCACCGGCCTTGACCTGTTCTGCCCAGGCGCGGTTAGCCGGTGTATTGATAAGGTACCAGTTGCGTACCCGACCATCACGCGGTTCGACCAGATGTAACACAGTACCCCGCCGTACTGCCGAAACCAGCCCTTCATCGAGCAATTCTTCAAACGAGCGTAAGGCACTGAGTGTTTGTAATGACCGGCGGAGTACATCGTCGTTCAGCAAATCTTCCCAACTGAGTCGACGGGGACGGCTGCGGAGACGACTGATCCGATAGAAGAGATGCAGGGTAACTTTAAGTTCACTCGGCTTCGTAATCGCCGGTAACACGTCGGTAAAAAACTCTGGTGGAATACCGATCAGTCGTTCGGTTGTGAAGCCGCTGAACGTCATAGCTTACCTACTACCGGGGTATGTCCGGTCGTGCTCTTCCGGTTCATGATACATCCTGACTGTGCGTAGCGCATGCAGTACCTGATCGTCTGGCGTCAAGACTAGTTCGATGTCTGGTACACAGAACCCATCGAGCTGACGACCGCGATGGTGCACCGATGCTGAGAATCCATGGTACCACATCTCGACGGTGTGCAGTCAGCGAAGCAGCCTCTTGAACAGGGGTTTCAACGTTTTCATCTACCCAGCAGTGGAGAGGAGCAGAGAACGAAAAACGAAACGAGTGCAGGAAAGAGCATCGTGTTCTGGTTACCCTTCTTACCTCCCCCCAGACCCTTTTCGCCCAGCAGAGAAAGGGAAGGAGCGAAGAGACCCCGACACTGAGCACGCTGAACACCATCCCTCTATATGGAAAGTGATGAACAGAGAGGGATTATTACTCTACAATGTTGTACTTTCTTATACGACATTTCGTAGCAGATCAAAACGAAAGCTGGGCAGCGCGTGCAGAGACGCGCTGCAGATAGGTTCGGAAACGCGCTATACCGCTCTTGACTGCGGTCTGAGCGGGTGAAAATGGAGAACAGCCCGGCCTGAAGAAACACCGGCCCCCGCTCAGACCCGCTCTGGCGTCGCCCAGACCGGCGGGCGTTTCTCGACAAACGCTGCCACACCCTCTTGGGCACAGGGTTCCATCATATTGCAGGCCATCGTTTGACCAGCGATCCGATAAGCTTCTTCGATAGGCAATTCAAGCTGGCGGTAGAAGAGCGATTTACCAATCGCAATCGACACGGCTGGTTTAGCGAGTATTGCGTCAACTAATCGCTGCACCTCGGCATCGAGTTCTGCTGGTGGAACGACCCGGTTCACCAACCCCAGCCGCTGAGCCGTTTCTGCATCGATAAACGCACCGGTCACCAACATTTCAAATGCTGCCTTACGCCCAATATTCCGCGACAAGGCGACCGACGGTGTCGAACAAAAGAGACCAACATTGATACCAGAAACGGCAAAGCGGGCTTCGGTTGAGGCGACAGCCAGGTCACACATCGCCACCAACTGGCAACCGGCAGCCGTCGCTATCCCGTGAACACGAGCAATAACCGGTTGCGGCATCCGCTGAATAGTCAGCATCATTTGACTACAGCGGGCAAAGAGGTCTTCATAATAACTCTGTTCAGGATGGGCCTGCATCTGCTTGAGATCATGCCCGGCACAGAAAGCCTTACCGGCGCCGGCCAGAACCACGACACGGGCTTGCGGGTCAGCCGAAATCATATCAAGTTCATTTTGCAACGCAGCCAGCATCTCTTCCGACAACGCATTAAATTGGCGTGGCCGATTAAGGGTGAGGGAGACAACCCCACGATGATCAACCTCGCGTACCACGTATGGTTCGCCTGCACCTGCGTGCTCTTCCATCGTCATCCTCCTGATAGATGTGTTAACGGGGGGTGATTACCATCATTGTACACGAAAAAGAGTAACAACGCGGGTGTTCCACCATTTCTACCTGCGTTCGGCTATGTCGAATAGAGGTATCGACAGGGGCAATTGTTGACTCTATAATCGAGAGTACCGCGAAGAAAAAATTTAAGCTAACACGCTGACGCGGCAACGGCGCTAGGACTTTATTTCACAGAGAGGTGGAGCATGGCGGTGTCCGAAATGGTAGCGGAAACCAGCGTAGCCGAGGCTCGTCCAATGAATGGACATGAGTATCTGGAAAGCCTACGCGACGATCGGGTGATTTATTTCCAGGGAGAGCGGGTCAAAGACGTTACTACACATCCAGCCTTCCGTAACTCAGCACGAATGGTTGCCCGTTGGTACGATCGTTTGCACGAACTTCATCGGGAAGATGTCAAGCGGGGTGGACCAGAACATTGGAAATGGACAATTCCAACCGATACCGGCAGTGGTGGCTGGACACATCCATTCTTCGCTGGTTCACGCACGATTGATGAGCTGGTGCGAGCACGTGACACAATTGCCGAATTACAACGGGCTGTATATGGCTGGATGGGACGAGCACCCGACTACAAAGCAGCTTTTACCGGTACATTAGGTGCTAATGCCGAATTCTATGCACCATATCAGGAAAATGCTCGGCGCTGGTATCGGAAGACCCAAGAAGAGCTGATCTACTGGAACCACGCGATTGTTAATCCACCAATTGATCGCAACCGACCACCAGACGAAGTGAGCGACGTATACATGCACGTTGAACGGGAAACCGATGCTGGCTTGATCGTTTCAGGTGCCAAGGTTGTCGCCACCGGCAGTGCACTGACTCACGTCAATTTTATTGCTCATTACGGGCCACTGCCAATTAAAGACAAGCGATTTGCCCTAATTTTCGCCGTACCAATGAATGCCCCCGGCGTAAAACTCATTGCACGCACCTCCTACGAATACAATGCCGCTGTAACCGGAAGCCCCTTTGATTACCCACTATCGAGTCGGCTGGATGAGAATGACTCAATCCTGGTCTTCGATCAAGTCTTGATCCCGTGGGAGAATGTATTCGTCTACGGAGATATCGAGAAAGTCAATACCTTCTTCCCTCTTTCTGGCTTCGGTCATCGCTTCCCCCTACACGGCGGTACACGATTTGCCGTCAAACTCGATTTCATTACCGGTCTGATGCTCAAAGCCGTAGAGGCAACCGGTGTGGCCGAATTCCGAGGTGTACAGGCACGACTGGGAGAGATTGTCACCTACCGCAACCTCTTCTGGCAACTCACAGAAGCGATGGTACGCAATCCGATGCCTTGGGTTGATGGTTATCTCCTACCTAACCTGGAAGCGGCTTTCGCTTATCGTGTCATGGCGCCGGATGCGTATGTCAAAATTAAGGACCTGATTGAAAAGGATGTAGCCAGCGCTCTGATTTATCTCCCCGCACACGCTGCCGATCTCAAGAACCCTGAAGTGCGAACCTATCTTGATCGTTTCGTCCGTGGCTCAAATGGCTACAGTGCGTGCGACCGGATCAAGCTCATGAAATTGCTCTGGGATGCGATTGGTACTGAATTCGGTGGCCGACACGAACTGTATGAGCGTAATTACGCTGGCAACCACGAAAACATTCGTATCGAGACACTGGGGGCCGCGACAGCGATGGGTGTGACTGAGCAGATGAAGGCTTTTGCCGAGCGCTGCATGGCTGAATACGATCTCGACGGCTGGACGACGACCGATTTGATCAACCCAACCGATGTCAATGTGGTCATGAGGCAGCATTAGTAAACATAAAAGGAGGCAGTTATGAGTGAACCGATCTTCGACACACATCAGCTAGCCCATGTCGAAATCCTCACCCCAAAACCGGACCAAACCCTCTGGTTTTTCCGCGACTTGCTTGGCATGGAGGTAACCACCCAGCAAGGGCAATCGGTCTATCTACGCGCCTATGAAGATTGGTATCATCATACGCTCAAAATCACCGAGGCCAAAGAACCAGGACTAGGTCATGTATCCTGGCGAGCAAGCTCAGCACAAGCCCTTGAGCGACGGGTAAAGGCAATTGAAGCGTCAGGGTTAGGTAAGGGCTGGCCAGATGGTGACCTTGGTCATGGGCCATCCTATCAATTCACAACACCAGACGGTCACCCAATGGAGATTCTTTGGGAAGTAGAATACTTCCAACCCGACGAGAATCAGAAGTCACCTCTGCTTAATCGTCCCCAAAAGCGTCCGTTACGCGGTGTGCCGGTACGTCGGCTCGATCATGTTAACCTGCTGGCGTCGGATGTAACTGTCAACAAGCTATTCCTGATGGAACAACTCGGCTTCCGGCTACGGGAACATATTGTACTCAGTGATGGCGTGGAGGCTGGTTGTTGGTTAAGCGTATCGCCGCTCGTTCATGAAATCGCCCTGATGCGTGACGGAAAGGGCGTCCGTGGCCGTCTCCACCATGTGTGTTACTGGTACGGATACCCGCAAAATCTGAATGACCTGGCCGATGTCTTCCGTGAGCAGGGCATCTTTATTGAAGCTGGCCCCGGTAAACACGGTATCAGCCAGGCCATGTTTATGTACGTCTACGAACCGGGTGGCAATCGGGTTGAGCTGTTTGGTGATCCAGGATACCTGATTTTCGATCCGGCGTGGAAACCCATTGTCTGGACAGAAGAGACGCTGGCGGCTGGAATTGTCTGGTTCGGTGGCAACCTGCCCGGTGAATTCTTCCTCTACGGCACGCCACTTGTTCACGAACAAGAACCGGCGCTCGCTTCGGATTAATTGGACGGTAAGAAGCGCAGTATCTCTATGAAACTGCGCTTCTCTTTTCTTGATCCCAAGAAGGAGCACCCTATGTTGCAGACGTTGCAAAAAGCAGCGCGCGCTCTAACGCTCTTCACACCAATGCATCCTGAATGGAGCGTTGGTGAGATGGCAAAAGCACTAGAGCTACCCAAATCGAGTGTCTCAGAATTGCTAAGTAGTCTGGCAGAACAGAACCTCTTGCGACGGGTCGGGCCGGGTCGCTATCGTTTGGGATGGCGCCTACTTGAACTAGGGCAGACACTGCTCAAAACGACAGAGTTCCGAGAGGAAGCGCGCACGGTGATGCAAGAGATGGTCGCAACATGGGGTGAGACAATGCACCTGGCCGTGCTCGAGGCAGGAACAGTTGTCTATCTGGAAAAGTTGCGTGGTCAACAGGGGTTACAGGTCGAGCTATCAGGGATTGGAGTACGTCTACCGGCACACTGCTCAGGAGTAGGTAAAGTCTTGTTGGCTTATCAACCTTGGTCTGAAGTCTTGCGTGTCGTTGGTAATGAGCAACTCTATCCATTTACCCCCAACACGATTACGTCACTCGATGTTCTTGCCGAAGAGCTGGCACGTGTTCGCCAACGCGGGTATGCTTACGATCTCGAAGAAGTTTCTATCGGACTCTGCTGTGTCGCAGCACCAATACGTGATTATGAAGGGCAGGTTATCGCCGCCATCAGTTTTTCAACACCGACTCATCGCTTTCGTACCCATCGCGAACAATACACACGTGCCATTATTGAAGGCGCACAGCGTATCTCGGAGCGACTGGGTTACTACGGAGGAACGTCTGCATGCAAGCTGACAAAATCAAGGTCGCCATCCTCGGTTCCGGCAATATAGGAACCGATCTTATGTACAAACTTCTCCGCCAATCAGGAGCAATGGAACTAGCGATGGTTGCCGGTATCGATCCCACTTCCGAAGGGTTGGCGCGAGCGAGGCAGCTCGGTATTCCAACAGCTACTAACGGTATTGAAGCTATTCTAGCCGATCCCGACATTCGGATTGTCTTCGATGCTACCAGCGCCAAAGCCCATGTACGTCATGCCAGGCTCTTACGCGAACATGGTCGGGTTGCGATTGATTTAACCCCTGCAGCACGAGGACCATACGTAGTGCCACCGGTTAATCTCGGTGCCCATCTTGAGGCGCCAAATGTGAATCTCATTACCTGTGGAGGACAGGCTACTATCCCGCTCGTCTACGCCGTCAGCCGGGTTACTTCGGTACGGTACGCTGAAATAGTGAGCACTGTAGCGAGTCAATCAGCTGGACCGGGGACACGTCAGAACATTGATGAATTTACGTTTACCACGGCGCGTGGTTTGGAAGAAATCGGGGGCGCTCGTGAGGCGAAGGCTATCATTATTCTGAACCCAGCTCGTCCGCCAATTTTGATGCGCAATACAATCTATGTCGTGCCAGAAGGTGATTTCGACGAAAACGCAGTACGCGATTCGGTAGCTCAGATGATCGCCGAAGTGCAACAGTATGTCTCCGGCTACCGCTTAAAGAATCTCCCGGTTATCGAACAGCGTACAACACCGTGGGGGAAACGACCGGTTATCATCATGTTACTTGAGGTAGAAGGCGCTGGTGATTTTCTGCCCACCTATGCCGGTAATCTTGACATTATGACTGCCGCAGCACAACGGGTTGGTGAACTCTTCGCACGCCATCTGTTATCGAAACTAGAGGTACCCGTATGAAAACACCCCGCCTGACTGATACAACCTTACGTGACGGCTCGCATCCGATGCGTCATCAGTTTACTCGCCAGCAAGTGGCTGCAATTGTGCAAGCTCTTGATCGGGCCGGTGTTCCGGTAATTGAGGTCAGTCACGGCGACGGATTGGCCGGTTCTTCGCTCCAATACGGATTTTCGCACACGTCAGAATTTGATCTGATCGAAACCGCTCGTAGCAATGCTGAACGTGCTCGGATCGCAGCGCTTATGCTGCCGGGAATCGGTACCCGTCGGGAGTTAAAAGAGGCAGCGGCCCGTGGTGTACAGATAGTTCGGATTGCGACGCAGTGTACAGAAGCAGATATTTCTGAACAACATTTCGGTCTGGCAAAAGAATTGGGATTAGAGACGGTTGGCTTTTTGATGATGGCGCATATGCGTTCTCCGGAAGAGCTGGTCGAGCAAGCTAGATTGATGGAGGCATACGGCGCCGATTGTGTCTATATTGTTGACTCCGCCGGAGCAATGCTGCCCCAGGACGCAGCAGCACGTGTCCGCTCCCTGAAAGCAGCTCTGTCGGTGCAGGTTGGCTTCCATGCCCACAATAATCTGGGGCTAGGCGTAGCCAATACTCTGGCAGCCCTCGAAGCAGGGGCCGATCAGATTGATGGTTGTTTACGTGGATTAGGTGCTGGCGCCGGAAATGCAGCAACTGAATTGCTGGCAGCAGTACTTGACCGGTTGGGTATGAATCCTGGTCTTGATGTGTTTGGACTCATGGACGCGGCTGAGTATATCGTCGCACCGATCATGCCGTTTCAGCCTTTTCCTGATCGCGATGCTATTACCATTGGCTATGCTGGTGTTTATTCAACATTTCTGTTACATGCCAAGCAAGCTGGTGCCCAATATAACGTTGATCCGCGCGAAATCCTGGTTGAATTGGGTCGCCGCCAGGCTGTAGCCGGTCAGGAAGACTGGATCATCGACGTAGCTCTCGATTTGAGCCGCCGACGGCAATCAAGTACGCAGAGGGGGCATTTGTATGAGTAAACAAACAGCAATGACTTCGACGCCCCAGGCTATCGACGCACGCCTCTTTCGCACGACGATGGGTTGTTTTGCTACCGGCGTAACGGTTATTACCACTGTCCACGAGAATCAGATACATGGCATGACAGCTAATGCGTTTCTGTCAGTCTCGCTCGATCCGCCGCTCGTGCTCGTTTCCATAGGATGCCACGCACGCATGCACGGTATGTTAGCACTTGGTCGTCGCTATGGGGTAAGTAAATTGAGCGAAGACCAGGAATATATTAGCCGACACTTCAGTGGGAAGACAATACCTGATTTCCAACCATCATTTATCTGGCAAGTAGATACACCACTACTGGCAAATGCACTGGCACATATCGTGGCACGCATTATTGACGTACATCCGGCTGGCGATCATACTCTCTTCATTGGTTTAGTTGAATACCTAAACTATCGCGAAGGGCGTCCACTCCTCTTTTTTCGCGGTCAATACGGTAAAATGGCTGCGGTCTCATCGTGAGCAGCGCCAACGTATTTTCCACGAGATGACATTCGACGGAATAAATGTATGGCTCAACAGGTGATGACCGGTCTCCATACAACAAACTTCCACCAGCAAGGATCACTCGATGCCCCGGCGATCCTGTTTATTCACGGCTCTGGTCCCGGTGCAAATGGCTGGTCAAACTGGCATCTAGCCTTGCCAGCGCTGAGTGATCGGTGGAATTGTATTGCTCCTGATCTGATAGGCTTCGGCGATAGCCATCATCCCGATCCTGCACCAACTGAGATTCGACGTTGGATGCGACTATGGATCGATCAGATGTTAGCACTTATCGATACCCTGGGTTTAAAGCAGGTCGATTTAGTTGGTAATTCAATGGGTGGAGCAGTAGCACTCCATCTTCTGATGGAAGCACCACAACGGTTTCGGCGAGTAGTCCTGATGGGTTCGATCGGTGCTCCATGTCAGCTTACCCCAGAACTCGACCGCTTGTGGGGTTTCTACGACGACCCTTCAGCAACATTACTTGCTCAAGCAATCCGCTGGTTTGTGTATGATGACACCTTTGTGCAAGACCGTCTTGACGAGATTGTCCGCGTTCGTTATGCGGCAGCAATGCGCCCTGACATTCGCCGTTCATACACATCAATGTTCCCAGCGCCTCGTCAAGCGCATCTTGATGCCCTAGTTGTACCTGATGCAGCCCTACGTCGAATTACGCATCCGGTCTTACTCATACACGGCCGCGATGATGCTATTGTCCCACTCGATACGAGCTACTATCTGCTTGAGCGACTGCCCAATGTCGAACTACACGTTATTGGACGCTGTAGCCACTGGACCCAAATTGAGCATAGCCATCGTTTTCATCAGTTGGTGAGCGCATTCTTTGCCGAGCAATGAGGATGAAGATGATGCTGCTTTTACGCATTACGATGCTCGAAGGGCGGAGTACAGAACAGAAAACGGAACTAGCTCGTGCACTCGCGAAAGCCGCCGCGACAGCATTTCAGGTACCATTGGAAGAAGTGCGTCTTATTATCCAGGAAGTACCGCCAACGCACTGGATGGTTGGCGGTACATCGATGGCAGAGTTACGTCGGCAGCATACATCCTCAGAACAATCGTAGAAAGCAAGTACGACACAACTATGGAAAACAAGATGGATTTGAGCGCTGCTGAGATAATGCTGGCTCAGGCGATCAGTAAAGCGCGTGTGATGCGCCAGACGATTAGCGGTCGAAACACCACTTGGCAGGTCGATCTTGACGGTGCCTACCGTATCCAACGCGCTCATTACCCTGATGCTCAGTGCATCGGTTATAAACTCGGTCTGATTAGCCAGGCAAAACAGCAGCAAATGAGTCTGGAGCAACCGATTTACGGTCGTATTACCCGATCAATGATCTACCGGCAAGAAGTGAGCTTAAACAACTTTATTCAACCGCGCCTGGAGCCAGAATTGGCTATTGTACTGCGCCATAGTATCCCTGCGGGCGCCACACCAGGCGTGGCAATGCGCGCCATTGGTGGTATCTTCCTTGGGGTAGATATCCTTGATAGTGTGTGGACGGACTATCGCTTTAGTGCGACGGAAGTTGTAGCTGATAATGCCTCAGGTGGTGGTTTTTTGCTTGGTGAACGTTTACTTGAACAGATACCAGACGGCGACCTATCGCTCTACCTGAACGGTGAACTCCGCACCTCTGGCCCAATTGCTGCACTCGGCAACATCGAACAACAACTCTGTTGGTTAGCCCAAACGGTAGGCGAACTAAAAGCTGGTCAAATCGTCTTTCTTGGCTCACCGGCTCAGGCCATACCGGCAGTAGCAGGGGTTGTTGAAGTCGTTTGTGGGAGTAGTATCCTTCAGGTACAGTTAACAGGAGTAGTCTAATGGATTACCCTTTTTTCCATGTCAGTCACTATATAAATGGTCAATTTATTGATCGTGGACCAAGATTTGATATTTACTACCCGGCAACCAATTACGTCATTGGTTCGGCGCCAGAGGCTGGCGCTGAAGAGGTAGATGCCGCTGTACAGGCCGCCGTTCGTGCCTTTGGTCAATGGAGTCGCATGTCGTCAGCCGAACGGCGCGTACTCCTTAAACGGTTTGCCCAGCTCATCCGTGATCACGAAGCTGAACTGGCAGCAATCGAGACATGGGATGTTGGACGTCCAATTGCCGAAAATAAAGCTGGTTATATTGCCCGAATCGCAGCCAACATCGAATTCTTTGCCGATTTTGCTGTTACCCATGGGAGTGAGGCTTATCCGATGGATAACGGCTACATCAACTACGTGCTCCGCCAGCCGGTCGGCGTTGCCGCTTTGATCACACCTTGGAATATTCCCATGTTACAGGCTACCTGGAAGATGGGGCCAGCACTGGCCTTTGGCAATACCGTTGTTTTAAAACCAGCAGAGCTGACGCCTATTGGCACCTGGCGTCTAGCACAATTAGCGCATGCTGCCGGTATACCTCCAGGAGTGATCAATGTTATTCACGGGTTTGGACCCGATTCGGCTGGCGCCCTTCTAACAAAGCATCCCGACGTCAAACTTATCTCTTTTACCGGCGAAACAACAACCGGTACGATCATCATGGCGGCAGCGGCACCAACCCTCAAACGAGTCTCTTTTGAGCTTGGCGGAAAGGGTGCCAACATTATCTTTGCAGATGTTGATCTTGAGCGTGCTGTTTCGATTAGTTTGCGTTCCTCGTTCTTCAATCAGGGAGAATTTTGTCTCGCCGGGCCACGGATACTCGTTCAACGACCGGTGTATGAAGCCTTCCTCTCGCACTTCCGACAAGCTGCAGCGCAACTTACAGTTGGCAATCCGTTTGATCCTGATGTACGGGTTGGCGCACTTATCTCGCGTGAGCATTTCACACGTGTCAGTAACTATATCGATCTGGCTAATACTGGTGGTGCCAGTGTTATATTGGGAGGTACTCCACCAGTTCTGCCTGAGCCTTTCGCACAGGGTAACTTCCTCCAACCGACCATCATTATTGATGTCAAACCGCATGATCGAGTGTGTCAAGAGGAGATCTTCGGCCCAGTCGTAACAGTTGCTCCGTTTGACGACGAAGAAGAAGCAGTTGCAATCGCTAATGGGGTCAGCTATGGCCTTTCAGCAGTTGTGCAAACACGCGATGTTGGCCGTGCAGTACGTCTGGGATCAGCACTTGAAGCCGGTACAATCTGGGTTAATGACTTTTTTGTTCGTGATCTCCGGGTTCCTTTTGGGGGTATGAAACAGAGCGGAATTGGTCGGGAGGGAGGACATTACAGCCTTGAGTTCTACACGGAGGTCAAGACGATATGTCTGAGCAATCAGTAACCGGTAGCGTCACTGATGAAGGAATGATTGATACCCTGGCCCGAAGACTTGATCAGGCCTGGGAAGCGCGATTTACTATCGCTCCACTCACCGAGAGTGAGGGAATCACCGACGCAGCCACTGCCTACCGAATTCAGACGCGCTGGACAGAATTGCGCGTAAGCCGCGGCGAGCGAATCATTGGCCGCAAAATTGGACTGACCAGTAAAGCTGTGCAGGAGCAAATGGGGGTATCAGAGCCAGATTATGGAACACTTTGGGCCTCGCGCTACTTCCCGATCAGGAATGGTCGTGCCGAGGTACCCTTTGACTACTTTCTACAACCGCGGGTTGAAGGTGAAATTGCATTTTTGATCGGTGAAACGCTCGATTGGCCCGATATTACGCCTCAGCAGGTACTTGCAGCAACCGAAGCACTGGCCGCTGCCATCGAAATTGTTGACAGCCGAATTGATCGCTGGCGTATCAAGCTGGCCGACACTATCGCCGATAATGCTTCCTATGGTGGATTGACTATTGGTAGCTGGAGTACGTCTATGCGTAGTAGCGACTTGCGCACTGTTGGAATGATAATGAGTCACAATGGTCAGCCAACTGTGTTTGGAACAGGCGCAGCCGCATTGGGCCATCCCGCACTGGCAGTCGCATGGTTAGCGAACAAATTACGCGAGTTTGCGATCCCATTACGGGCTGGTGATATTGTCATCTCTGGAGCATTAGCTGCCACAATCCCAGCTCAACGCGGTGATATCTTTGTGCTTGAAATGCATGGTCAACCACCAATTAGTTTACGGTTTGTGTGAGAGAGGTATTTCTATGCCGATGCTCGAGGTTTTCTACTGCGGCGACCAACCGCCAGATTATGCTCACAAGCGATTATTTGCTGCTGAGGCCAGTGCTATCTTTCAACAGATTATTGGTACACCACCAGGACGGTTGCAATTAATCGTGCGCGTATTAGCGCCTGAAGATACGCTGGCGGTGCTCGACAGTGATCCTTCTGATCTTGCAGAAGCGCACAATCACCAAAAGTAGCTTATGTACAATTCGCAACGGAGGAATGCTCACGTATCAACTCAGTGACCGATACCACTTCCCAGTGCACGCGAACAACCCGCTTACATTTGCAGTAGCAGTGGTGAAAGGTGTACCTCTCTCATAACTCAATCCTGTTAAAAGCCTGTCTGAATGCCTGTCTCACGGTATAACGAATCCAACCCATCGATGGGGCGCAGCGGCGCTGCGCCCCGACTAATTCTGCGACAGGGTATTCCGGATAGGCACTAAGCCGTGGCGAGTGGATTAAGAGCCTGATCAAAAACCCAGCTTTCTCATTGGGCATGTCCCGTACCCGTGCGACCATTTCGTGAGGTGGTCGCCCTCACCCCCGGCCCCTCTCCCGCGCTGCGGGAGAGGGGTGGTGCATGAACGCGGTATGGTTGACAGTCACAGGATCGCCCCTGCTCCGCTCATTCCCCCCCTTCCTCGCCTCGTGTGGAAGAGGAAGGGGGGGCCAGGGGGGAAGGTGAGGGCGGCCAGTTGCTCGCCACCGTCCCCCGAACTATTCTGGAGATGCTAGTGACAACAGTGAAAAGCCTGAAACCGAGCCAGACCTACTCGGGAGCAGAGGGAGAATATGCTATACTGTCATAAGAATTGAACAAAACCTGCACGAGCAACTACTGTCAATGACCGCTGACCTGCTGACGAATCTCAACCCACAACAACAACGCGCCGTTACGACCGTGACGGGACCGGTGTTGGTGTTGGCCGGGCCGGGGAGCGGCAAAACGCGAGTACTGACGCATCGGATCGCCTATCTGATCACTGAGATCGGCATTGATCCGCTCCGGATTCTGGCAGTAACCTTCACCAATAAGGCCGCGCGTGAGATGCGTGAACGGCTGGCTATGCTCGTGGGTGAAGCGGTAAACGATTTGACCGTTGGCACCTTCCACGCCATTTGTGCCCGCTGGCTGCGTCGTGATATTGTGCATTTGGGTCGCGAACGCGATTTTGTGATCTACGATAGTGATGACCAGGAGCGGCTGATGAAGCGGGTACTGCGTGAACTGAATGTGAACGAGAAGCAGTACCCACCGCGTGCGATCTTGAGTGCGATCTCGCACGCGAAGAATGAGTTGATCGATCCTCAGACCTTTGCCCGCTCGATCCGCAGCTATTTCGACGAGATGGTGGCTCGCTGCTATGCTCGTTATCAGGAGCTGCTCGTCGAGAGCAATGCACTCGACTTTGATGATCTGCTCGTTGAAACGGTGCGCTTATTCCTCAAGCACCCCAATGTGCTCGATTACTATCATCAGCGTTTCCACTTCTTGCTGGTGGATGAGTATCAAGATACGAATCGCGCTCAGTACCTACTTGTACGGGCATTGGCAGAACGCCATCGGAACCTCTTCGTCGTCGGTGACGAGGCGCAAAGTATTTATGCCTGGCGTGGCGCCGATATTCGCAACATCTTACAGTTCGAGCAGGATTATCCAGAAGCAACCGTTATCGCACTCGAACAAAACTACCGCAGCACCCAAGCCATTCTCGATGCTGCACAAGCGCTCATTAATGCCAGCCCATTGCAGAAATATCCCAAACGGCTCTGGACGACCAACGGGAAGGGCGAAGCCGTAACGTTGTACGAGGCAAGAGACGATCAAGATGAGGCGCAATTTGTGGTGAATGAGATTCTCCACCTCATCGCCCAGGGTATCGCCCGTCCCGGTGATTGTGCGATTATGTACCGTACTAACGCTCAGTCACGTCTGATCGAAGAGACGTTGGTTGCAGCGCATGTGCCCTATCAGGTCGTTGGCGGGGTTCGCTTCTACGAACGCAAAGAGATCAAGGACGTTCTCGCCTATCTGCGCCTGGTAGCCAATCCGTATGATAGCGTAAGCCTGCAACGCATTATCAACTGGCCAGGACGAGGCATCGGCGAACGGACAGTCAACGAGTTGATTGTCTGGGCACGTCAGATGGGCGTGCCGCTCTATCAAGCATTACGTGAACTGGTGGAAAACGATACCATTGCGCATCCGTTTGGAAGCCGGGCCTGCACTGCGCTGAGAGAGTTCTACACGCTTATTAACGACCTGCACCGGCTCCATACTATGATGTCCCTTGGCGATCTGATCGATCTGCTGCTGAGCCGTCTGGAAGTCCTGGCAACCCTCAGACGCGAATACGAAGATGAAGAGGCCGCCGATCGCTGGCAGAACGTCCAGGAGTTGCGCAATGCAGCACTGGCCTATATGAATATGCCGCTTGAGAATCAATTGAATGCGTTTCTGGAAGACGTTGCGCTGATCGCCGATGTTGATAACTTGAATCGGAACAACGAGGTGGTGACCTGTATTACATTGCACCAGGCAAAAGGGTTAGAGTTTCCCCACGTCTTCCTGGTGGGAATTGAAGAAGGTCTGATCCCCCATAGCCGGGCAACGAATGATCGCAACTCCATCGAAGAAGAACGTCGTCTGCTCTACGTCGGAATGACGCGCGCCCAACAGCGATTATACCTCTGCTACACAACGCAGCGTGCTCTGTACGGGCGTGTCACCACCAGTGTGCGCTCGCGGTTTCTTGCCGACATCCCTGCTCCCCTTGTTAAACAGATTCGCTATCGTGGGTATCGGGCTACACCGGCACCGCAGACCACCATGTTCAGCAATCGTTCATTCACGCAACGCAAGGACACCCAACGGAACTCACGGCAAAATACCCCTCTGCCAACACCGATGAAGGCAGCATTCTTCCCCGGTCAGCACGTGCGTCACCCGACCTTTGGCGAGGGGATCGTGGTGAGCAGCCGTCTGATTGAAGGCGACGAAGAAGTAACTGTTCGTTTCTCAGATCGCGAACGGCGCTTACTGGCCAGTTTTGCCCGTCTGGAAGCACTTACGGACGAATAAACGCTTCTATCGGGCGCTGACTCACTTCATTGACCAAAAACTCACGCAGCGCACGGGCCGCCGGTGAAGCCGTTCGATCGCGGCGCCAGACTAGACCGAGCGAACGGGTCAGGGTTTGATCGCGTACACTCAGGCTGACCACACCACTGAAACCAGATACCGCCAGCGCCGGTACCAGAGCGATGCCCAGACCGGCGGCAACGAAGCGAACCAGCGTCTCGGTCTCGCCACCTTCCAATACCGTCTGTGGCGTAAAGCCAGCCTCACGACAGGCTTTTAACGTTGCCTCACGCAACTCATAATTCGCCGGTGACAAAATCCAACGTTCGTTACGTAGTTCGCTCATCGAGACGTCACTTCGTTTCGCCAGCGGATGTAGGGGACCGACGATTAACACCAACGGTTCGTTCAGTAACGGCGCCACCGCCAGTTGCTCATCTTCGACCGGCAACGCCAACACAGCCAGATCGGTCAAGCCTGACTCCAGCAGATCGAGGAGAGATTGAATACCGGCTTCGTGCAAACGTAACGTAATTCCCGGATACCGCTGGTGAAAAACTGTCAACAACGGTGGAAGCAGATGTGCTCCTACCGTCGGTGGTGCACCGATTGACACGCGCCCGGCTTTCAGACCAACTCGTTCTGCCATTGCCGCTCGCGCCTCTTCAACCTGCGCCAACACCGCACGCGCATAGGGCAACAGCGCCTCACCGGCCTCGGTCAGCCGCAGACTACGCCCCACGCGATCGAATAAAGCAATACCTAGCTCGCGTTCAAGCTGACTGATCTGCTTGCTTAGTGCCGGCTGCGCAATGTGTAATTCAGCAGCAGCACGAGTGACGTGAGAATGACGGGCGACAGCTTCAAAATAGCGTAGATGACGAAGTTCCATACCTGTAACCTTCTATCTGGCGCGATACTCTGCATGGTATGATACCAAATCCTGATCGTTATATGCGTTAGAAGCTGACAATTGACGTAGAGATACGGAATCGCACAAGATATGGATGATAGATCGATAACTGCACGATGCGGGCGAGCGGCTCGTGCGCCATCGCTGCATCCTGATGTACGGGCGCAGCAGCGCTACGCCCCGATTGCTGCACCCTATTTCGGATAGGCTCTCAACCCTGCGTTGCATCCTGCCGCCGAACCGTCTATAATCTGAACAGCAGCGATACAAGGCATACTGGCAACTCAGGAGAAAGCCGTGTCAGGCGAAGCATTACACCAGCGGATCACCGCCACCATTCAATCATACCGCGAAGAGATTGAACGTACCCGCCGCGAAATCAACGAGGTCGAGTCGTTGCTACGCCAGAATATGGCTGAGGTTGATCGGCTGGCAATGCGCGAAACTGCCATTGCCAATCGGGTACGCGACCTCGATGTAAACCTGGAACGCTACGAAAAGACCGACATCAAGACCTTCTACACGACGTTTATCGAACTTCAGATGCGCTTGCAAACGATGCGCGCACAAGTCGAACAATTGCAGAATCGTCGCGAAGCCCTACGCAACCGGCAGAATCTGCTCAGCGATGTCGTTGAACTGCTCGAACAGGCCGCAGGCGAATTAGAGCGTAGCGCAAAAGTAGCCGATTTGCCATTCGATCCACAGACCATGATCGCCAACATCATCCAATCGCAAGAGAGCGAACGACTGCGTATTTCGCTTCAGATGCACGACGGCCCGGCTCAGGCGATGAGCAATCTGGTCTTACGGGCCGAAATCTGCCAGCGACTGCTTGATCGCGACCTGGATCAGGCCCGAGCCGAACTGGTTGCCCTCAAAAACGCTGTAAACAATACCCTTCAGGAGACACGCAAATTCATCTTTGATCTCCGTCCGATGACCCTCGATGATCTTGGATTGGTACCGACTCTGCGCCGGTACGTGGCTCAGGTTTCAGAAAAACACAAAATTGATATTAACTTGATGGTGCAAAACCTCGATCAGCGCCTCCCTAGTCACTACGAAGTCACCATTTTCCGGTTCATTCAAGAAGCGATCAACAACATCGTGCGGCATTCTGGCGCCACGCAGGCGCGGGTTATGCTTGAGCAGAGTGACAACACCCTACAAATTTTGATTGAAGATAACGGCAGCGGCTTTGCGGTCAAAGAAGCGATTGCCAGTTCGGGAACGCGCAAGAACATGGGACTAGCAAATATGCGCCAGCAGATCGAGGTCTTGTTACAGGGCGAATTTGGGATTGAGAGCACCATTGGGCGTGGAACACGGGTCGCGGCGACGATTCCGGTGCCGTGAGAAAGGAATAAGACAAGAATCTTTCCAATGAACAGAAGAATAACATCCTCAGCCAACATCATTCTAGGGATCGTTGTACTCATCCTTGCTATCGCGGCACTGGCGCTTATTCCATTGCCTATTCCAATCGTGACAGATTTCTGGATGTTGTACAACACCGCGTATGGACTTGTACGAGGGGTTTACATCTACGATTACACGGCTCAGTCATCAATAGCATATCAAGTTTTCGGTGATTTACTACAGGATATTACCCTACCGTATTATGTATACCCACCCTGGTTTGTCTACAGTTTCTTCTTCCTAGGACTCTTTCCCCCCGATTATGCTGCCCGATTCTGGTTTTGGTGTAACATAGCTATTATTGGAACAGCACTATATTTTATCACAAATAGTTGGAGCTTTAAATCAAAAGTATACGCTATCCTTTTCACACTATCTTGGTCGAGTATTTGGATGCTTCTCATCGTGGGTCAGTTTATTGCTCCCCTTATGCTAGGAATAGCCCTTATCATGTTTGCGATTACTCACAGTCAAATTTCACTTCTTGTTGTAGGTATGTTCCTTCTCACGTATAAACCACATCTTGGTGGATTTATCTTTTTATTTGTTGTGGGATGGTTACTTTTCAAGCGCTATTATAAACCGCTAAAGGTCATAATATTTACTCATATCAGTATAGGTATAATTTGTCTCATTATAAATCCACTTTGGTTATCAGACTACATACGAACGCTGATTGGATTTCGTGAGCAAACGACATTCACTACCTGTGACGACTGCTCGAGTGGTGCAACATTGCTCGTATCAGCTATGACCGGCAAAGCTGATACCGCAACCGCGCTATATGTTGGGATAGGAATAGCACTTGTTGGCAGCTTCATCTGGTGGCTTATCTTCCAATCGCGTCTTGATACAACAATTGAAGTAACAGTATACTGGTCATCAGTTCTTGCACTGCTGTCAATTCCTTACGTTAATAACTACGATTACGCTATGCTGTTACTTCCCTTTCTCTGGCTCACGAACACGGCGAAACATACCGTAACCAAGATTTTTCTCACGATATCACTTGTCGTGCCTTGGATTGGCGTCGTACTCGGCGACCGACCCATAGTAGCAGTTTTGCTGGCATCAAGTGCATGTTCGATGGCATTCGCCCTACTGTTTGAGGTATATTTGAATCGGCTCAAAGCTCATTCCATGTAACACTGCATAATGGAAACTCGTATGAAGGAATTACCAGATATTCACCAATTCCGCTGGACACGCTGGCACGTTGGGATTGTTGCTTGTGTATTTGCTGTTGTTTTTATCATTAGCTTACGTTCTTACACCGATCCCGACCTCTGGGGGCATTTGCGGTTTGGCCTCGATGCCATTGAGCAGCGCCGTATTGTACAGGTTGATCCATACTCGTACCTCACTGAAGGATACCGATGGATCAATCACGAATGGTTGATGGAAGTCCTGATGGGAATGGCCTGGCTGATCGGGCGCGATACGGGGCTGATCTTGCTGCGGGTTATTGTCACATGGCTTACCCTTGGTCTCGTATTCTGGCGATTGGTTCATTCAGTAAAACTGCCATTCATACCGGCCCTGCTCGTCTGGTTATGTGTTGTCCTGACGACCATCTGGTTTAGTCTTGTTGTTCGTCCACAAGTGTTCACGTTTCTCTTCTTTACCTGTACCCTGATCATCATTGATGAAGCCGAACGGGGCAGGTATCGGCTGCTCTGGCTGATGCCGGTTATCGTCGCGCTCTGGGTGAATCTACACGGCGGATTCCTCGCCGGATGTGGCGTGTTAGGGGTATGGACGATTGTCCATTTGTTCTTTAACCCGCAACAGTGGCGAAGTGTGGCGCCACCAGTTGCAGTAACTGCTCTGGCTACGCTTGTTAATCCGTATGGCTATGAATTGTTACACTTTCTGCTTGAAACTGCGACCGGCGACCGGCCAGAGATTGCCGACTGGCAGCCGCTACCTATTCGCAGTCCATTGGGATTGATATATCTGGCCGTGATGAGCCTTGCCATTTGGGCAGGATACGTATCACCATTACCCCGTAACATCGTTTTGATGGGATTGTTTGGGCTGGTCGGGATGATGCCGTTGGTTGCTATCCGTCATCTCCCGCTGATGGGGATCGCCTTTGCCATCTTCATTGCACCACACGTTGGCGCAGCGTGGCAGGCATCGATCGGCCGGCAAAGCCGTGATGTACCAATCCCACGCTGGCTGCAACCACTGCCATTGGTTGGATCAGGATTAATCCTGCTCTTCGGCATGGGAATGAATCAATGGAGCTTTATCAGTGCGACCAGTGTCCCGTACAATGCAACAACCTTACTTCGGGAGAGTGGATTTCGCGGTCGGCTCATGTGTGATTTTGGTTGGGGTCAGTATCTGATCTGGCACCTTGGCCCACAGGTACAGGTGGGAATGGATGGACGACGAGAAACGGTGTATCCACCGGACATATATGAAGAGTATGTTGACTTTCACTTCGGTGTGGGCAACTGGGATGCCATTCTGCGCCGTCAGCAACCCGATGCTGTGTTAGTAGGCAGAGGATCGGCGCCTGCTAATCTCCTGGCATTACATTCAGCCTGGCGACAGGTATTTGCTGATGATGAAAGCGTCCTGTTCATCAGGATCGACTCGACAGCCGCGATGGTGATTGATCAAACGGCGCGTTCGTTTGTTCCATCAGAAGTTGGATCCGTATTTCCATAGTGTTTCTCGATGTCTATCATTCCGAACATACAACACACAGCGCACGCCGGTGACAATCTGGCATCTCCTTTGCCTCGCATTTCGGAAGGTATCACGATACCGAAGGGGTGAATGGGGAACTCACCTTTCAGATATATATTGTGACATGTTCATTCAGCTTGACAATCTTATTCATTTGTGAAATAATTTCCTTTGACAGAATGTAGTAATCTCTCAGCTAACCGACTAAAACATAAAAAATTTTTCATCCACACATAGTACAAAGGTACGTTTAAGGACCAATATTCCTGTGCGATGGTACTATTCAAAATTAGTACTTTCAGACTATTGGCAATCGTTCATGAACGATCTATACTGTGAAGCGTGGAGATGTTCCACAGTATAGTTTAACAGCACTAGTATTCAGGAGGAACACAATGCTTCGCAGCTTTTTCGCCAAGGAAGAGGGCCAGGGTCTAGTCGAGTACGCACTCATCCTCGTTCTGATCGCAGTGGTTGTTATCGGTGCTTTGACGCTGCTTGGTGGGAATATCGCCAACCTCTTCAACAGACTGGCTAACACTATCAAGTAATTTGCTACGAAACTGTGCTCATCACGCCTGGCCGATATAGCCAGGCGTGATACTTTTTGTTACACTCGCCTATACAGGCATCGTCTGTGTAGAAGAGCACAAGCAGCTTTGGGGTAACTCCCTTAGAGAGCGATGGCATGCACATTGTGGATATAGCGGCCAGATTTAGCGCAGGGTAGTGTACCACTCAGTGTAAAGCTCTTGAAAACTCTTGCCGTAGATGCCACGATAATCAGCCGAACCAGGCGCTCGTCCCCGTCCGTTCACATACAGTTCGTTGAACTTATCCCAACTGTAGGTGCGGGCCAGGTAATCGACAAAGCCGGCCCACATTTCGTAGGCAGCCATAGAATTGGCGCTGTTGGCGAGTGCTGCCAGATTACCCCGATAGCCAGCCTGGTACAACTCACGGGCACGAGCCTGGAACGATGAGGACTCCGAGAGGCTCAGCCAGTATTCACCAGAAATCCAGGTAGCCAACCCTTCGAGCAACACCAGATCAGCTCGCGCCTGTGCTTCACGGCCGTATGCCTCAGCCTGCAAGGCGTGCGCTAATTCATGCGTCAAAATCACTAACGCATGGTAAGGATCTTCGTCAGATCGATAGAAGATACGAATATTTGTCCGGTCGTGGGTATACGCAATGCCGCGAGTATCATGGGTTGGCGCCAACACCGGATTGTAGAAGCCGACCGAGACCCGCTCGGTGAGTTGCACATCAAACCGGCGCTGCAAATATCCCAGCGCATATTCAGCTTTCACGGCGATGTCGAGCACCTGATCGGCGCTGAATGTGCCACGCCCCACGTAAAAATCAAGACGCCGACCAGCGTAGACAAACTCACCCGGCAAGACCGGCCCACGTCCGGGTAAGAAACTGGTGGGCGCAACTTTCACTTCATACGACTCAATAAATTCACGGCGAGCTAAGGTTGGGGTGAGGGTTGGTGACGGCTGGGGTGATGGGGTCGGCGTTGCAGAAGCGGTAGGTACTGCCGTAGCAGTTTCTAATGGCGATAGTGCCACCGCCCTTAATGTTGGTGGCGGAGCAGGCGGTGTGGCTGCCATTAATGCTACCAACAGTAATAGTGCCAGCACGGGCATCAGCGCAAACAAAGCGCGTTGCGGATGTTTCACACTCTTCTCTCCTGGGAAGCGCAACCGGGCGCCAAGTCTGGTTTAGAATAATGCTCACTACGCTTATACCACCCCATGGCGCTGTGTGTCAAGTGAATAGAGGTGCGTATGGCCGCCGACACCTTCACTTGACACATGTTCGCTCCGCATGTAGAAGAGGATTGAGGTAGATTTCCAACAACCCTCGATTGCGTGCTGATGCGCTAAGCGATGGCATCCAGTCATACATCGCGAGTGCTGACCAGACACCCCTGATCCTGCCCGCGCTCTCAGGCAACTGGCGACGCGGGTTTAGAACCCGCCATGATAATGGACTAAGCACGGACCAGACGTCCTCAATCCTGCCCGTGCTCCAAGTTCACAACTACCACTGCCCAGAATTATCAGGACGTGATAGTTTCATCAACTGGCGCGATCTCGATCCAGGCTCGTTCAGTACCGCGAATGTTCATGAAAAAATCGAACATCGCCTTCATCAAGCCATATTTGGCATCGAGAGCCTCGCGGGCAATCTTAGCTTCGTCGGGACCGAGAATACGAGCCCGCGCCGGTACGGTAGGACCTAGGGGCTTACCGGCCCGATCAGATGGCCCGATCTCAACCCGTGGATTGTTACGGATACGCTTGACCTTACCGGCATTAGCGGTCGTCATAACATAAATCTTGCCGTCCCGTTCAGCAAACCAGACCGGTGTTACGACTGGTTGACCATTTTTGCGGAAGGTGATCAAATTTGCAAATTCTTGTCGATAAAGATTCGCAAAATAAGGTGTTGTTTGCTCTGCCACACATTCCTCCAGCGTGATAAAAAAGTTCCTCTTTAGTAATATAACCCAGATCACTCTAAAAAGGGGAAAGATTTTAAGGTGCGGCAGGAAAGACGGAGCTGGCGCCCTCACCTTCCCCCCTGGCCACCTTCCGCTTCCACACCCGGCGAGGCAGGGGGATGAGCGAAGCAGGGACGATCCCGTAACTGTCAACCATACCGCGTTCATACACCACCCCTCTCCCGCAGCGCGGGAGAGGGGCCGGGGGTGAGGGCACCCCCTCACGCAATGGTCACACGGGCACGGGACGTGCCCCATGAGAAAGCTGGGTTTTTGATCAAGCTTTCAGGAGAACACCAGTTGGGCGGAGGACGAACCAGCCGTTACACTTGGAGGCGCGGGCAGGGATACGGGGATAGTACGGCTAAAGACAGATTGGGCATCCGTCTCAACCGATGCAGGAACGGACAGGGGAACAAAATACAATTCTACCGAAGGGCGGAGTGAGAAGCCACCCTTACCGCTCACTGCTGCATTCTCACTTCAGGCAAACTGGCAAGAAGCGTTGCCCACTCGGCCAGTGTCACCGTTTCGGCACGGCGCTGCGGATCGATACCGGCTTTCTGGAGCGCTTGCAGGACTCGTTCGCGGGGTACATGGACACCGAACGCTGCCAGCCCACCGACGAGTGCATTCCCCAGTTGTTTACGAGCATGCAGAAACCCGGCTTTGATCAGCCGAAAAAGATCGTTCACATCGGCTTCGGCAATCGGTAGTTGGGCACGCCGATCCAACCGGAGAACTGCTGAGTCGACAGCCGGTTCAGGAAAGAAACTCGAAGCGGGCACGCGCGTGACGATAGTCGGTTCGGCATACAACTGAACTGCGTGGGCCAGGACACTGTAATCACCGGGGCCAGCACAGATCCGCTGCGCTACTTCCCACTGTACCAGCAGTACACTGCGGTCAGGGGGGATGGTTGCCTCGAGAAAATGGCGCAGTAGCGGCGCCGTGATCGCGTATGGAATATTCGCGACCAGCTTGTAAGGCGGAGCGGCTTCAGCGCGGCGTAACAGATCGGCTGGCGCAAACTTCAGGATATCGCCCTGCACTAAATAGAAATGTGGCCGATCACGAAACTCAGCGGCCAGACGGTCGGCCAGACGGCGATCAAGTTCAACACAGATCACCCTGCCGGCGCGGAGCAGGAGTTCCCAGGTAAGCACACCCAGCCCTGGCCCCACTTCAATGACCGTATCTGATGCGGTCAGGGAAGCCTCAGCTACGATAGTATTCAGAATATCGCCAGCGAGCAAAAAATTCTGGCCCATCCCGCGAGTTGGACGCAGGTGAAGCGCTCGCAAAGCAGCCCGAACTCGTTGTGGATTGAGATAAGGATTCATGACTCAACCGGTACAAAAACAGTAATCCGAGTACCCTGGCCAGGAGCAGAGTCTATTTCTGCCCGACCACCTACCAGCCGGGCACGCTCATCGATATTGAGCAAGCCAAGGCTGCCACGCCGCTCGTAAGACTTCAGGACAGCGGCCTTGTCAAAACCAACGCCATCGTCTTGAACAACTACTTCGAGCATCTGATTCGGTAAGCGGCGCAGCCGTACCCAAATGTGTCTGGCTTTGGCATGCTTAATCGCGTTCGTGACCGATTCCTGGATGATATTGAAGAGCGCCCCTTCAACCTTTGAACCAAGCCGAACCTGTTCAATATCTTTTTCTTCTAGGATAATCGCCGTATCACCAGCCTTCGCCCGTAATCGCTCGAGATACTGCTCAAGGGTAACTTTCAACCCTTGGGTCTCGAGCATCAACGGTCGCAGTTCAAACAGCATCGTGCGTACTTCGTAATTGGTACGCTTGGCAATCGTACTCAACTCGTCGAGTTCAGCCAACGCCTGTGCCGGATCGCGGTCAAGCAGCCGCTTGATAAACTCAGCTTTCATTGTAATAACAGCCATCGCCTGCGCTGGGCCATCGTGCAGATCACGTGCCAGTTGCCGACGAACCTCTTCTTCACGGGAAAGTAATTTCTCACGTTCCTCCTTCAGATCATAAATCAGTTGGGCATTGTGCAGGGCCACGATGGCATAATTGGCAAGTGCCATGAGCATTTCAACCTGATCGGTATTGAGCACCTGATCGGTAGCCACCACAAAGAGACCGTACACACGCATACCGGCTTGCAGCGGGAGCAGCGTGGCCGCTTTGCAATTGCGCAGTGTGTTTATTTCTTGCAAAGAAGGAAATTGGGCCAACGAGGTAATCACCTGAGCAGTATTTGCACGCAGTGCAGCCGCTAATCCGGCATCCATGGTCAATGAACGGTTGAGATCACCCGGCGCCAGATTCGAGCCAAAGGCAACATAGAGTTCGTTAGGCTGACCAGAAGCGAATAACACAATACCAGCCCGGTAAGGCACAATTTTTTGGCTTTCGCGCAGCAGTGTGTCAAGTACTTGACGATAATCAGCAGTACTTCCCAGAGCCAGTGCAACATGATAGAGCGAACGCATCTGATCGCGATAGGTATGTGCTTCAGAGAGTGCCTGCTCTGTCTCTTGTTGAGCAAGTAACACCCGCTGGCGATTGGTCTCACTCTGACGCTCGACCAGATTCCCAGTAACCCATGGCACAATAGCCAGTGTGAAACAACGCACGGCCAACGCAACATAATCAAGCAGAGTCATTAAGGTATCAGGTGCAATCAGGCGTCGCCAACCAATAAACGCTGCACCATAAGTAACGGCAGCTAGTAACCCGGAAAGAATACTAATTGAGAGCGGCTGACGAATGGCAGCGTAGGTCAATGGTACGAGGTAGAGTGGGAAAAAGATTACAATCCGCTCACCGCCGAAAAACGTCATCAGCGAAATAAACCCAATATCGAACAAATACGACAGACTCACCAGATTGGCGGCGAATGGCAGAAACGTGAGAATAGTAACAATAACGGTAAAACCAGCGTACAACCAGAAAATACCTTCAAGTGTTGTTACGTCAGCGGTCACCGGCCAGAGTCCACCATTCGTAAGAAATTGGGTTACAACGCCAAGCAAAACGATCAAAATCCAGCGCGCAATGGCGTAGAAACGCTCACCACCCAAGGGACTCCAGGCCGATAGCGATCGTTGCGATGATGAAGTTGAAGTTGACGATTTCGCCGAACTGGCCATATCTCCTACCTGTGTAGAGCAGATCAGGGCGATGGTACCGGTTGGTACTCATCGCCCACCATACGCTTACAATGCCTTCAGGGTATCTAACGTTGCCCGCACTGCCTTCGCCGAGGCGTTAAGGAGGGCCATCTCTTCTTCGTTGAGGGGTAGCTCGATAATCTTCTCGACCCCACCGGCGCCGAGAATGACCGGCACTCCAAAGTAGATGTCGTTCAAGCCATACTGGCCGGTCAGATACGCTGATACCGGCATCACGCGCTTCTTATCTTTGAGCACTGCTTCGACCATCTGCGCCGTAGCGGCTGCCGGTGCGTAGTAGGCACTACCCGTCTTGAGCAGATTTACAATCTCTCCGCCACCCTTGCGAGTACGCTCAACGATCTGTGCCATACGATCAGGTGCGATAAACTCACTCACCGGAATACCGCTGATCGTCGAGAAACGAGGGAGAGGTACCATCTCGTCGCCATGACCACCCATCAACATGGCCTGAACATCTTCAACGGAAACACCGACCTCCATTGCGATAAAGGTGCGGTAGCGCGCTGCATCAAGCACACCAGCCTGCCCGATCACCCGTTCTTTGGGAAAACCACTGACTTCGGCAGCGAGGTAGGTCATAGCATCAAGCGGATTGTTGACCATAATAATCACGGCGTTCGGTGAGAGTGGCGCTGCCTGGCTGATACAGGCACGGGTAATATCGGCATTCACTTTAATCAAATCTTCCCGACTCATACCGGGCTTGCGCGGTGCACCTGAAGTAACGACAATAACATCAGACTGAGCGGTATCGGCGTAGTTGTTCGTGCCGGTCACCCGCACATCAAAACCTTCAATCGGCGATGCTTCATAGAGATCGAGAGCTTTTCCCTGCGGTATACCTTCAACAATATCGAGCAAAACGATGTCGCCCAGCTCTTTGGCAGCCAGCCAGTGTGCCGTTGTTGACCCGACAAACCCTGCCCCAATAATACTAATTTTCTTACGCATACTGATCTCCTACCTACGTATGACACCGGAACACGGAAAACAACGGAGTACATCGTCGCTGTACTCACGCATTGTAGCATATCGCGGTTTCAACGGCGCGAAGCCTTCTCCGACAGTTGGCGTAATACTGTTGCGAGGTCGGTCGGCAAAGGTGCAGTATATTCCCGCCACTGCCCATCACGGGGATGAAACAAACCTAATTTACTGGCATGCAAAAATTGGCGAGACAAGTGCCCGTGTGAACGCCGAGGACCATAAACCGGATCGCCAACGATTGGATAACCGAGATAGCGCATATGTACCCGAATTTGATGGGTACGACCGGTTTCGAGTTGTACTTCCAGCAAGCTATAATCGCCAAAGGTAGCCAATAGCCGGTAATGAGTACGAGCTGGGCGACCATCAGGCACAACAGCCATCCGCAGCCGATCATGAGGATCACGACCAATCGGTGCATCAATCGTACCAGACTCTGGCGGTCGCCCGACAACCAACGCCAGGTACAGTTTGCGCATACGACGAGCCTGCTGTTGGGCGATCAGGTCGCGCATAGCATTGTCATGGCGAGCGATGACCAATAGCCCAGATGTATCACGATCCAGGCGATGAACGATACCGGGGCGAACCTCACCACCAATCGCCAGATCAGGATAGCGCGCTAGCAACGCATTCACCAGCGTGCCACGTGCATGACCGGGCGCCGGATGCACTACCATTCCTGCCGGCTTGTTGATCACCGCAATATCGGCATCTTCATACACGACATCGAGTGGGATAGGTTCGGGCACAAGTTCGGTAGGAATCGGTGGTGGAATCGTGACTTGAATGGCGATCCCCGGTCGGATCGATTGACTGGCGCGTGTAAGCCGACCATCGTAGAGCACCAATCCTTGCTCGATCAGACGTTGTACCTGTGCCCGTGACAGATCGGGGAACACATTGGCAAGAAAGCGATCAATTCGCTCGCCGGCCGAAGTTGATGGCACCACAATCACTCGCTCATCAGCTTCGAGCCATGTTACATCACCGATTGCATTCATGACGATGACTCCGAGTTGCGATGACGTGATGAAGTCGTCGACGTCGGCTCCGGATCGCGACTCAACAGCTCGCTGAGCAAACCATCATCGACCGGTTCTGGTTCAGGTGGCACCGGTTCATCACCGATAAAGATAATGTGGAATGCCAGTGCCGCTATACCCAGCGTAATCGCGCCGTCGGCCAGATTAAACACCGGCCACCAACCAAATTGAATAAAGTCAACAACGTAGCCCTGCCGAATCCGATCAAGCAGATTTGACAATCCGCCACCAAAGATCATTCCTACCGCTATCGTCACCCAGGTTGATTCGGCAGGGAGCAGGTATTGATACGTAAAAGCAAGCAATAACAACACCAGGCCGGCTCCTACCGACAGCCAACCACCTTGATCGGGAAAGAGGCCGAAGGCGACACCGGTATTCTCGTGATACGCCAGTTGCACCCAATCGAACAGCAAAGGAATTGGTTGATTATTCCGCAACAGAATGTCGGTGATCCAAACCTTACTCAATTGGTCAAGGGCAAAGACTGGCGCGGCAACTAGAGCTATCAGCATCCAGCGTGAGTGCATACCTATTGTGAAATCATTGCCTGCCGGGTTCGCCGCCACGCAATTTCATCGAGCGCGTACTGCAACATTAACAGCGCAGCACCAACGGTAATCGAACTATCGGCCAGGTTGAAAATCGGAAACCAGCCGACCTGGATAAAATCGACCACAAAACCGAGACGAACGCGATCAACGACGTTCCCCAACGCCCCACCGAGGATCAGACCAATTGCAATCTGTACCAGACGACGCCGATGAGGTAGTTGCGTAACGTAGAGATACACAGCACCGGCGATGATGATGAGCGCTACAATCGTTAAGACATCAGATTGGCCCTGGAACAGGCTAAAAGCGATACCGGTATTTTGTGAATATGCCAATCGAATGTTGTCACCGACCAGCGGAATGAAACGGGTCATTGGCTCAGGGCCAAGTTGGACGACAATCCAGTGCTTTGATAGTTGATCAAGCACTAATGCAGCGGTAGCAACCAGTAATGGTGTTATCCAGCGGGCCTGTATCAGCGACTTCACAGTGATTTTCCTCCTGGGCAAGATATGTGTATGCAAACTATTATAACGCAGACGACGTGGAAACGGACGTGTAATACCGATCTGGTACTATGCGCTGTGGTGAAGTGTTCATAACAGGAGACCTCAACATGGCGCGACGTTCCAGGCAACGTTCTTCCTACAACAGCTCAAATCTGCATGCAACGATTGTCATGCCGACATTTTTGGCTATTTTGGGTAGTCTTACCCTTGTACAACCTCTTCTCTGGCAGATTGTATTCATCATCGGGAGCCTTTCCGTCATCTTCTTGATCAACCAGTGGCTTATCGACCTTCGGATTTTACGCTTGCGCCGGCGGCAACTGCTAGAACTCTCGCCGAGCGAATTTGAACAGCGCGTTGCCCTCCTTCTTGAAGATTTAGGCTGGAAAAATGTGGTGATACGTGGCGGAAGCGGTGATCGTGGCGTCGATATTACTGCTGAGCGTGATGGTTTACGCTATCTGGTTCAATGTAAACGGTACAGTAAATCGGTAGGTCCCAATTATGTGCGCGATCTGGTCGGTGCACTCCACATTCAGGGTGCCGACCGGGCCATCCTTGTCGCTACCAGTTCATTTACGCCGCAGTCGCGACTTGAAGCACGCGGACAGGCGGTTGAACTGTGGGATGATAAGATTCTGTTGCAACGGTTAAGCGATGCGGAACGAATCCATAATGCCCAACAGGTACAACGGAATCAGGATCGGATGCTGTTGGCTCTCGGTACATTTGGGTTGAACCTTGTACTGGCCGGTATCGCTCTCCTGTTCGCCGGGATACCGCAGATTACTCTCAATGGGCAAGGTACGCTCGTGCAATCAGGTGGTGCTCCTCTACGCACAGCCAATACCGCTTCGTCAAGTAATCTTCAATCACAAGGTTCATCATCCGCAGGGATCGGTGTTGTTAAACCGACTTCGCAAGCAACGCCAACGCCAGCACCAACATCAACGCCTACTCCGGCACCAACACCAACGCCGATCCGACCAACGGCTATAGTATTTAACGGTGGTAATGTACGGGCCGAACCCTCCCTGAAAGGCGCTGTTCTCGATCAAATTCACGCTAATGAGACGGTGGTGTTGCTCGGACGAACCGCTGACGGGGTCTGGTTGCGGATCATTAACCCACGCCAGCAAGAAGGTTGGGTTCATCGTTCCCTCTTGACGATTGAGCCGACGGTTGAAGCAACATTACCGGTGATAGCGCCATAGAGAGGCCTGGGTGCGCGGGCCTCCGGTATGCCTGTGCACCAGGCCGTTGGCACCTCTTAAACCATTGATTACCGTCATCGAGGCGGTTGATGAAGGCCAGAGGCCTGCCTGGGTGCGCGGGCCTCCGGTATGCCTGGGTTCGCGGGCCTCCGACCCGCCTGTGCAACAGGCCGTTGGCACCTCTTAAACCATTGATTACCGTCATCGAGGTGGTTGATGAAGGCCAGAGGCCTGCCTGGGTGCGCGGGCCTCCGGCCCGCCTGTACACCAGGCCGTTGGCACCTCTTAAACCATTGATTACCGTCATCGAGGCGGTTGATGAAGGCCAGAGGCCTGCCTGGGTGCGCGGGCCTCCGACCCGCCTGTGCAGCAGGCCGTTGGCATAGCAGCACATCATCGTCTTCAAGCCCTCCCGCAAACCTCATCCCCCAGGCCTCGCAGACCTCAACCTCTCCAGGTCCTCGCAAACGGGGAAGGGGCGGGGGGTTAGCCCGCTCTTATCCCTCTTTCCTAATCCTCACCTCACCTCGCCACTGCTGGGCAGGAACATAATCTTACGAAGCCCTATCATTCACAATGCCGTTCTCAAAAGGACAACACATTACTCCCGACAACCATAACGAACAGTAGGTTAAGTAAAATCCCCACCACCAGACTGATAGCTGCCAGCAAGAGCAGATACACGGTGCGCCGACGAATGAGACGGCGAAACTCGCCTTGCAGCAACGCTTCGAGCGTCTGTTGTTGAGCGGCCAACACCATCTCAACCGGTGTCCCTTCGGCTTCGGCCTGAGCCAAAGCCGCAGTAGCGTCGATCAGCTCGCGACAGCGATAGCGACGTGCGATCTCGGCCAGGGCTGCAAAAGGACGCATCCGTTGCTCTTCGCTCAGGGTCAGGGCCGCAGCTACGACTTCACGCATTGACACCTGCCGTGGTGTTGCCTGCGTACAGTAGCGTCGCAAGAGCATACTTGGCGCCTCGAAGCTCCCTAATGCGACCCGAATAAATCCGATTAAACCCGGTGTAAGTTGACGCAGCTCACGCTCGGTGCGTGCACGCCTGCGTTGGGGCTGGCGCGCCCATACCATCCCAAATGCTATATACGCTGCCAGGCCGAGTGCGATCCAGAAGATACCACCACTGAGAGAAGCACCTAAACAGAGCAGTGCAAGAACGATCCCCCCACTCTGCCCGATGAGCAGACGTTGCCGTTCATTAAGAGGTTTGGTTGCGACCGGTTGATGACGAAGCACCACACCAAGGGCGGCTAACAGTGCACCACTCAAAGCGGCCAGGAGTGCCGGAGCGGTAGAAATTGATAGGATATGTGACATACAGCCTCCTCCCAGAAACGATAACGGCTGACGCGCGTCCACAGGTTGCACGCCCGTCATAAGCCAACAACAAGATCACCTCAGTAATCAACATCCTCGACACGCGAGAGCCAGAAACCGCCAATGATTGGTGCCAGCAAAGCCAGAGCGACAATAATCGCAAAGAACATACCCAGCGGTGAACTGTATGCCACCCACACCCGTTCCCATTGAGTTGTAATGAGGTAGAACGCCATTAAGCAGCCTGCTCCACCAACAGCCAAACCGCTGTAGCGCATTTGGGCGAGTTCAGTCAACGCTTCTTCGCGTCGTCGTTCAGATGCCTGCAATGCAGCATAAGCAGCCGCACAACGCCGTGCTTGCAGGTCTTGCGGTTGATCGGCAACGACTACCAGATGGTTAAGCAGTGTCTCGTGGCGTGGATTCGAGGTTTGCGCAGCCAGTGCAGCAATGACCTGACGGAGCGTGGCAATACTGCCATCGGCCAGTGGCGTACCCTGTTGCTGGATGAGCCATATCCATTCGTTACGCAGTGGACCGTTTGGCATATCAGCCAGAATACGTTCTAAGGCAGTACGTAACCCTAGACCGCCGCTCAACAGTGCGCTGAGTCGACCAATGGCTGGCGTTAATTCACGTTCCAGTTGCTGATTGTAACGGTATGTAGCGAAGGTAAAGCCGAGCCGGACTACCAGTGCGGCTACAGCCGGCGCAGCAGCCAGCGCAAGCCAGACGGAACCGATCCATCCAAGCACAACACTGCTAAGGGTTGCCGCACTCCCTGCTAGCAGCAATGCTATTCGCGTTTCCAAGAGCTGCGGTCGCCAGGTCAATGCCGGATCGAAACCAGCCACCAGACGAGACCGGTGGAGACGGTTCAGGAATTGAGCCAACGGTTGACGGAACATAAATGTCGCCGTCATAGTGATCAAGGCAGCCAACAGAGCTGGTGCAGCCCGTAGCAACCAGGCCGTTTCTGGATGGGTGAGGGTATCGAGAGCAGGCATTCTTTACTCCTTCATTGCTTTTCTGTTATTGACCTTAATCACCCAATGGCGTGCACAAACCTGCGGGAAACGTGCAGCTTCATCGGACAAGATAAAGAAAACCCCGCATCACCATGAAATTAGCGAAACGCACCGCAGCGCACATCTGCACAACACGGCTGATGATCCTTACCTTCCCCTTCCTCGTTTAGAAAGGGGAAGGTGGGAAACAACTAACCGGCAGGGACTGATCCGCTCTCTTGCCTGTTCAATACAGCCTCGCGCATCCGCAGCGCCGCAGCAACCGGCATCAAGGCCGCCGGGCTAACCTCACCGGTTGCTATCAGGGCATTGAGCGCAGCGTAGCGAGTACGCAGCAACGCCAGCGCCGTTTCATCACTGAGTCGGCCTGGATCAAGATTGGTCAGGAGATCAAGCGCATCACGGGCACGGCCCTGATGTAACGCTTGATCGGCACGTTCAACGATAGCCCGCGCATCACGGTCAGTTTGTTGAGCAACTGCGATAGTGTCGGCTAGCACCGACCACCCACCGGGAGGAGAAAACGCTGCGTACCGTTCGAGGTCAGCGTGAAGCCCGGTATACAATGCGGCTGCACGATCCCAATGGCGGCTGTGCAACGCACCTGTAATCTGTTCATACGTTTCACGAGCAGCCGTCGTCGCCTGATGTGCCTGTACAGGCATCATCAATAGCGCCTGCCGGGCAGCCTGAGCCAGACGCTCATCACTGCGCTCGGTCCAGGCTCGTCGTAAGATTGCCAGCGCTCGTTCGGGGGCACCGGTTTGACGAGCGAGGGCAGCCTGAGTCAGAGCATCTTCGACAATTGCCCGACTACTAGCAACTGCCCGAGGACGTTCACTCAGCTTGAGCAGAGCCAGACGTTGCTTGAGAATGTCCGGTGTTCGATCTTCACCATTCCAGATCAATTCATCATGCTGTGCTTGTGCCAGGCAATACCAGCGGATACCGGTCCGCTCTGGTTCGGCCCATGCTAGCGGAACGATCCGTGGCCGTAACCCAGTAGCCGTCTCCTCACAACCATCGAGCAGCGCAACCTCATTGATATAGCGACGCCCGACGCTACGCGACAGATGAATCACAACATGGAAATTGTCGCAAATGTCTTCGAGCGCGTTATTCCGCCGACCTTCGTAGAGGTACGCACCAGGCATCGCTGCACAATCGGCTAGCCGACTGACGGCACGTAACGCATTGCGAGCGTGGATGGTGGTAACGACAGCGTGACCACTCACAGCTACGGCGAGTATCGCACCAGCTTCGGCAGCACGGGTTTCACCCGGCGCAACCAGTGATGGCGTCTGCCGCAATACCTCACGTGCGGCGCGACCAAAAGCGTGCGGTTCGAGGCTGGTCTGAACCAATTCGCGTGTCCAGGCTGCATGACGAACGTTTATCTCCAATGTGTTGTCTTCAATGGTGATCACGTGGGGTTCGCCTGGCCATGAATTGACAATCGCCTCAAGCAGCGCTGTTTTGCCACAACCGGTTTCGCCTGCGATCAGAAACGAACAACGAGCACGTACCAGCAATTGCAAGAGAGAAAAGAGAGTGTCATCACAGGCGTCACGATGCAGGATGTCTTCGAGCGTCCAGGCTGTACGTCGGCCGCGCCGGATACAGATCAAGGCAGTATCATCAGGAGTACAGGGTGGGATCGTCACGTGCATCCGGGTACCATGCGCCAGCGGCAAGGTATCTTGCGGTCGGCTACGATCAAGTGGTACAGCCAGACGTGAGGCCAACACCAGTGCCCGATCAAGCGCCTGACGTGGTGAGCTGAAGCGTTCGGGGGCGAGGGTAAAATCCGAGCCCTCTTCTTGAACCATGATACGGTCACCGATAATCTTAACCTCTTGAATCCGTTCATCATCGAGGTATGGTTGGGCCGGTCCCCAGCCAATCGTGTCGTGAAAGAGACGGAGCAGACTGGCATCATCGGTAGATAATCCGGCCAAAGGCCCACCAGACTCAGTTTGTTTGCCGATTGCCGCCCGTAGCACGCGCAGTACTTCTGGATCACGCTCAGTTGCAGGCGCAACCGGATCGAGTAGAGCGGGACTTAGCTCGCGGAGCAGGAGATCACGGGCCGCCTGCAAGACGGCGCCCTTTAGATCAGTAGCAGTCTGTTGCTGTGGCATCAAATCGGCCAATCCACCCTCTTCAATCACCGTTAATGGTCGGTATGCAGGATGCATCATCGCCTCCAGAGACTTATGAAATTGCGGGTGCTAACGTTCGTTGACCAGGGAGCCGCTCACGCAAGCGCGCCCACCATCCGACCTGCGGCATCGGCAATCTTGGTTGCAGGCCGGCATGAGCACACAATGCCTCGACCACCTGATGTGCAGCACGGGTGAAACGGCTCTGCGGACCAAGGTCGAGCATCGATATGTAACCGTCGTGCTCATCAGCAAGACTGGCCAATCGCGGTTCACGCGGTAGCGTACCGAGATTCCCGATCCGTGGATAACGACGAGCGAAAAGCTCAGCGACCATACCGACAGTGACGGTCACACCACGTTCTGGCTCCATAAAGAGGAGCGTACAGCGTTCGAGTCGCTCAGGAGCCAGTTCGGTAAAGTGTTCGAGCATATGACCGACCCCCATTCGTTCACGGGCCCCAGGAGGTGTTGGTAAAATGACACTTCCCCCTGCCTGTAAGACATGGGTAGCGTAAGGTCGGCGCAGGTAATCGGGCGGAGTATCGATCAATACAACATCATAGCCTTCCAACGCGATAATCCCCTGATACAGCCCTTGCCAGTCGGGTAAGCGGATATCATTTTCGGCACGGGCAACCGCATGCGAACCAATGAGAAGGTCGATCCGCCCCCAACCTTGTTGATCGGCACGAGTGTGTTCAGGTTGGAAAATAAACGGTTTAATACTGGTCGGATTCCAATGTGATGGACCGCGCTGCACCAGATGCAGATACGATGGCGCACTGGCCGGAATACGAAATGCAGGCACCAGACCGGGGTTCGAGATGTCGCTATCCCATACCAGCACATCAAGACCGCGCCGCCGCAGACCTTCCGCCAGAACACAGGTCGCAAAGGTCTTCCCGATACCACCTTTAGCCGCACCGATAGCAATGACCGGCAAGCGTTGGACACCGCTACCGCGACGACGCCCAATTTGTGCGCCAATCCAGTCGGCCAGCACCGCCGGGTTGCGTTCACCGGTTGCCGGTATACCGGCGGCTAGCGCATCAGGCAACGCCGAACGAGCCGGACCGGCCAGACCTAGCATCACTCGCGCACCGACCTGCTGGGCGCGAGCGGTTACCTCCCACAGCTCGGCTATGGGAGTACCGCGACTGTCATCAATATAGATAGCATCTGGTGGTCGGGAGCCGGTCAGTAAGCGCTGAACCTGATCAATACGCGATGGCGCCAGCACGGCTACGTCTCGTAACTGCTCGACCTCTGCCTGTAATCCTTCAATGGCGCTAAAGATAATAAGTTCCATTATGCTCCTCCGGTGATGTCGGATCATTGCCGTATCTACGTTCAGTGCCAACGATTCACTGTCTACGTTCAGCTCACATCCGCCCAAGCCCCCAGGCTGCGTTCACATAACCGGCACGCACCAGGCGATCACTTGCACGGTCATAGCGGAAGAGAGGATTTGTAGGAAACGGATCACCGCTCTGCCCTTGCGCACCTTGGGGCAACACCTCTTCAACAGCCAACACTCCACGCTTGCCGTTTGGCGTCCGTCCGATTTGCACAACCAGCAAATTGACCGCATCGGACGTAATCAGACCGCGCACAATCTGGGCCGCAGCCTGACCGGCGCCGGTTGTTTCATTCGCCAACCCAATCAGTGCCATTCGTTCAAGATTGCGTAGAGCACCCTGTACCGTAGCGGCATGGATCGTCCCTAACCCCGGATGACCGGTGGCAGCAGCCTGTAACAGCGCCATGGCTTCGCCACCGCGCACCTCACCGACGATAATGTAGTTAGGCTTCTGGCGCAAAGCAAAGGTAACCGCCCGACTAAACCCACCGGTGTCGGTTGGCGCTTCAATATGCAAGCTATTTGCACTGCGCGGAAGTTCACCACCATCTTCAATAATGACCAAGCGCATATGTTTCCCGATGGCTTGCGTCAGTGCAGCGGCCAGCGTTGTCTTACCACTTCCGGTTGGGCCGGCGATCAGCAGCGAAGCACCACCGTTGAGCGCAGCCAGCAACAGATCACTCGCTTCGCGTGAAATCACCGCACTCTGCACCAGATCATCAATGGTCGTCCACCGTTCGGGCAGTAACCGAATGGCAAGGCTGGGGCCAGCGGGTGAGGCGTGCCGATCCGTTATTGCATAGCGCAAACCATCGACCACTCCCTGCATAAATGATGAGAATGGTTGATCCGGAGGAATATCGTGGCTCCGCCAGACAAGCTGGCGCTGCGTCCAATCGATCCACGCCGGATGAACCATGACTCCGGTGTTGACCATCATACCGCGTTGGACAACGAAAAAGGGTGAATCGGCCGGACCGTTGAACAGGATGTCAGAGACGCCATGCTCTGGATCGCGCCAGATTTCAAGGGGGCCGTACCAGGCCACGTCGCGCCAACGAATGGTACTGCTAAAACCGAGACGGGCAAACGCCTCTGTTGGCGGCAGATACCAACCATCGCGGAAACGCCCACTGCGCACTAACATGCGCAACTCCTCGGTGATAGCATGACCATCTTCCGCTACTGGCGCTGGTGAATGAATGAGTGTATCCCAGTTCGAGGACATACAACCTCCTTGATAGGTATGGTGTGGAACGCATAGTGACCAGATCGTTATTCGCATACAATCCATTGAGCGATGAGCGAGAGCGATCATAAATCGCTCTCGCCGTCGCTTGCGGTTACGGTTGCGCTTTATCGGATAATGAGGTCGTTGGCATTGCCAATTCCTCAACCGTGATCTGCCCAATATCGAGCCGGTCAAGAGCCGGTAAGACTGGCGAATCACTCCCGTAACGCTCACCCCACAACGTGAGACCGGCTGCCTGCAACGCCCAAAGCGTATGCGACTGATAAGGAGTCAGTTCAAGATAAGCGGTACCTACTTCAGTATCGACGTAGAGCACACGCACACCGCTGAGCAGGCGACAGGCGTAAGGGCGTGGTTGCAATGGCGAGGATGGTGGCACGACCGTGGGCTGACGACCTTCTGCCGCACGCTGGGCCTGATCGCACACATCAGGAGAGCCATTTGGATCGTTGAAACCGATATTAATGCGGTCGCGATGCGTTAACGGCCCAATTGTCTCTGTGCTGAATGGCATTGCGACCATTCCCGGCGTCAATGCTTCACCGTTGGGATAGACCGGCCGTGTTGGCGCGTGTTCCATCAACATCGATGGTTGTAACAGATCGTTGACTGCCAGATGTCGGGCGGCATATTGCCCGATAGCCAGCGTTGGCGAACTGATGCCGGTAAGCTGGACCGGTCGATGCCGTGGGAGCAATACGACCGTAAGGTCATCGGCACTGATGGGTTGCCCATAAGGCACATCACGCGCCAGAATAACGACCGGCTCGGTACGACTAGCTTCCAGGAAAGCAAGCACTGTAAAAACAGCAGTAATGATGACACCGAGACCAATCAAGATTGCCGGCAGAGGATTGCTTCGACGACGGGAAAGCGCCTGATGAAGGGTGCCAATGGCTGACATACGAATACTCCTTACTCTTGCAGTATTACGGTTGACCTAAGCGATCAATCGTGTCGGCAGCACGAATCCGTGGCGTAATGGTTCCCAAACCGAACAACCCACGCAGCGTTGGTTGTAATTCGGCGCAGAGGAGTGGCGAAGCGGTTGTTACATTGGCACAGGTTCCTCCTCTAGGTAAGACAGTCCAACGCACAGCAGTAGCTAAAGTGACCGGATCGCGATCGACCAGAGAGGCATTTCGCAAGTTGGTCAGCAGGAATTGATGGGCCACATTGACAAGCGCTGCACACTGACTGGGTTGTTGCACTGTAACCGACCGACACGTTCGGCTACCGCGTAACGTCTGGTCATTGCGGGCCAGCGCGGCGTAATCGATTTGCTGAACAGCCGAGCGGGTTGCCTGCTGCAAGGCGTCTTCGAGCAGCGCCACTTCCAGCCAGAGGTTGGTGACTTCAATCACGACCAGGGTAAACAGCGTTAAGGCCGGTAGCATCAGCGCTAGTAGTGGCAGGGCCTGACCAGGATAGCGACGAGACATAGCTTTCTCCTACTGTTGATCACGCTCGGCAGCACGTGTGGCACTGGCCCGTACCACGATCTCATCACCGAAGGGCAGGAGGGCAGTCGGCGTCCACAGGGCAACGCGGTAGCGTATCTCGACCGTGATCGGGTCGTAACGCCGACAAGGCCGATTCGGACACGAGATCAAAACTTCGCCAGTCTTCGGGTCAATACCCAGACTGCCATTCAATTCTCGATAAGCAGCTGTCTCGGTCGCCGTCCGGTTACCACCTGTTAGCGCTGCCTGATGCACCGCGGCACGAACAGCCTTATTGACGGCATAGTGGGTCAGGATGATCTGACCGACGGTAAACAGCCCAATCACTAGTGTCAACAGGATCGGTAATGCCAGTGCCATTTCGATCAGGGTCTGGCCAGAAGACCGGTGATGGTGCATAACACCCCCTTTCAAGACAAAGCTACATCATCCTGGAACACCGCAGATGCCTCACTCTGTGCGGAGTTAGTGTGTCATCATCTGGTGCGCACCTGATGGCATCTGCGCGCTCAGGCAGGATCACGACACACCAATTCGAGTATCGGGTCTATCGCGACGAATGCATGGTAGCTCTTGTACCTTCTACACACGCACTCAGGCTCGTGAGCGGTTTAACCTGCTCGTCCCATGTACAGCGGCGGTGGTGAACGATTACATTGCATAGCTATGAACCTGCTCGCTTCTCTCAAACACTCGCCCCTCAACTGCCTGGTGCCACCAGAGATCGCGGGGCAAGCAACGTCACATGAATCTGACCAGAAATGATCTGGCGGGCGGGATCGGGCAACGGTGCAACTGGTATCGGTGGTAACGGAACGCCACCAATACTGCCCGGCGCCTGATTAACAATCTGAACTTCAAGCTCCACCTGAATGTGCAGTCGCACCTTTTCAAGAACCTCGGTCGCATAGAGGTAGACATCGGATCGCATTGACGGTAGCGGTGGACGGCTCCAGTAGAGATGCACCTGATCGTCGAGATCACGTTCACGCAGAGCACCAGCACTGAGTTGATCACGGTTTTGACCACCGAGATAGCGGTAGACACAGCCACTGAGGAGCTGCGGTGTTAACGACGGGCGTGCTCCCGGTCGGCAACCACCCACACCACGACTATCGCTCGTTCGTGGATCGAAACGCTGACCGCCTACCTCAACCGCGACCAGACTCCAGCCAACAACCCGCATCTGATAGGCGTAGGGCCACGGTAGCGGTTCATCGGCGAATGTCAACGAACCGATTTGTGGTGTCAGATCAAGCACCTCACCACTCGGCCAGGCAATGTGTGAACCATCAGAGAGATAGACACCGTTGGTTTGACTGGCATCACGAGTAGCCGGATCGAGGGTCGAACGAATGGCCACCCGCAGATCACCGGTCGCCGTACCAATCGTGGTTGGCGGAGGAACGACCTGAATAGAGAGGGAGGCAACATTATCAACCGGATCATCGCCGGGTGTTGTAGTGGTAATGCGAGTCAGAGCGGGTAAAACTGTTCCGGCAGGCACCTTTGTCTGAACCACTACCTCAATCCGCGCCGCAGTTTGCGGTGCCAGCGTAGCCAAATCCCAGCGCAAACGCTGCCCATGCTGAGTAGAGGGCGGTAGGCTAGCTCCCACTAGTTGCACGTCTGCCGGCAATTCAAGTTCGAGAACCGTATTCTCAGCAGCCCGTGTCTGCGCCGGACGACGGCGGTAAAGGTTGCCGTACTCAATGGTGTAGGCAAAGACACTCCCCTGACCGATAATGCTGCTGGGCGCGTACAGTTGCACGAACGGATTTGGACGCACGATCGCCACTGTCGCACTGGCCTGATTATCCTGCTGATAGATAGGGATTTCGGGAGTCGTTGTTGTGATAGTAGCAGTAGCACTCAATTGATCGGCATTGATAGGCGCCGGTACCGCCAGCTCTAGCCGTAGTTGATTATCGGTAGCTGGCGCCAGATCGCCCAGTGCGCAAACAAGCTGACTGCCATGACGCTGACAGAATGCCGGATAGTTCGTAAGCGTGGTATTAGTCGGTAGTTCTACGGTGAGGGTTGCATTACGTGCAATGCCATTTCCGTGATTCCGATAAGAAACCTGCAACGTGCTCAGCTCGCCAGCCGCTGCCGGAGCCGGGACAAAGGCCAGCGTGACTGCCGGATTGGGGTGCAGGTAGAGTGTCCTGACGGTTGCGACATTATCGGACGGTTCATCGCCAGCAGTTGTTGTGGTAACGGTCACCCGATTATCAAAGCGGTCGATCACACCGATACGTGGTCTGGTTTGAAGACCGATCGTAACCTCCTGACCAGGCGCCAAACTACCGAGATTGCAACGAAGGGTACGATCTGCACCTTCGTAACGACAGGCTCCTCCAGGCGCACGCAGGATACTGACAAAATCGAGCTCGGGCGGTAATGAATCGCTGACAACAACATTGGCGGCGGTTGCACTCCCCCGATTAACAACCTGTAGCGTGTAGAGCAGGTGATCGCCACTGAGGACAGTTGCTGGCGCTGATTTGCTGACACTCAACTCAGCCCGTGTCAAACGAGTAAATTGCGTAGTGCTGTTATTCGTCTGGTTCGTATCTGGAGGATTGGCGCTGATCGTCGCCGTCGTATCGACCATCCGGCTCAGGGAACGACCAATCGTCGTTGGCGCACGCACACGCACATCAATCGTGCCGGTACTATTTGGATGGACACGGCCAAGCTGCCAGGTCAGTACCGATCCCTGTTGAGTAACTGGCCGACTGGAATCTAACAAACGCATTTCGGTCGGTAATATCATGTGTATGACAACATTGGTCGCCAAAACCAGACCGGTATGACGATAGCTGATGGTGTAACGCAACTCATCGCCAACCACCACCTCAGTCGGCGCACGTAGTTCAATACTCAGATCCATCTGTGGCTGTAGAGATGTCAAACCAACATCAATGTCTGATCGGATCATGCCGCGATCAATCGCCAACGGTGGACTAAAACCGCTCTGTTCATCAATATCGCTATCGCGTTGGGCGTCGCCACCACGGCCAGATGGTGCGAAGGCATAACCTTCCGGCAAACTAACAACAACCCGATACTGACCGGGTTCGAGGTTGGTAAAGCTGTAGCGACCCTGAGCATCGCTCACTGTTGTGCGTGGATACACATGCACAGGAGGCGCCGAGCCAGAAACTCGCTCTATACGTATTGGAACACCGGCAATACCCGGCTCATGAGGGTCTTGCACGCCGTTGCGATTGACATCGTGCCAGACCAGATCACCGATTGTCGCCGGTTGAAACTGACGAGTCAGCCCAATATCGACATGCTGTACCCGTTCTGAACGGAGTGGCAATGGCAGCGCACGCCCCGTCACCCCGTTACCGGTATGACGACCGGCAAACTCCACGACACCGAAGATCGGATGCGCATCGCTATCGCGGGTATCATCGGCGCCAGCGTTGAGTGGTGCATAGACCATACCGGCTAATGGCCGACCGGCCAGAAATTCGGATGGTGCAACACGCAGATACAAGGCCCGGTTCGGGGGCACTGCAACTGTGTAGCTCCCATCAGTGGCGGTAATGACACTTCCCAACGGAACTGTACGCTCCGGCTCCAGAATCTCAACTTTTACCCCCGCCAACGGTGGTTCACCAGTCTCGCGTACACCATTACCGTTGACATCGTGCCAGAGTTGACCGCTCACGAACGCATAGGTACAAAGAAGTTCGAGATCGCCAAGGGAAGTCGACTTGTTACTCTCAGGTGGAATGAGGGTAATCGCTCTAAATGGATGCGGCTGATTCGAGGTGTAGAGCATCAGTCCAGAAGCACTGTCACCGAGCAACGAAGTAGCGACGATTGTTTCTGTGCCGTTTTGATTAGGAATAGCCAGCAGGCTACCCATGTGATTTTCAACATGAGCTGCTCTATCCCCAGGAAAGCCATGCAGATGATCATTCAACCAGTCGCTAGGATTAGCTTTCATCTTGTAAGTGGGATTGCGGATATGCACTTGATCGAACCGGTACGTAGAAAAAACTTCCAGTATCCACTGACCATCACTGTTTCGCCGATAGTTCAGCGAGTCTCCTTGCGCAGTAGCGTTGTAATGACCCACCGGCGGTTCGCCAAAAAAGGTCAAATCACCAATTCGATCACGTAAACCGAGGCGGAGAAATTGACCATCAGCACTAAACTCAATGTCTGTCAGGAATGGTTGTGCATCGAGAATTGTTTGAAATTTACGATAAATGGGAAGCTTCGCCAGATTCTCGTTCCAAGGATTCCATCCGGTAATTTTATTCTCTGGTTTCAACTGTTTCAGCGTATCAAGATAGGTCGAGACTGCAAACCGCTCATTGAAAAAGTAGGTAATAAGGGGCTGATGCAGGACAACTTGCCAGCTATTCTGCAACATGTGCCACTCTAGCACGAACACTTGTGGTTTACCATCAGACGGCACTGTGTCTGTAACTCCTACCATCAACCTGGGGCTACGGGTTATTGGATCAAGGCCTGGCGCAAACTCGAGCGCAAATGGTCGCAGATTCGCCACCGTTTGTTGATTGGCGCTAATATGCTGAAAGGGAATTGGTATCGGTGATAGACGTTGTGGAGTTTCGCCAGTAATGTCGTACCGTTCAAGCTGACGGGTGTTGAGATTGACGATAAACAGCGTAGTACCATCCGGGCTAATTTCCATATCACCGAGGCCACTCTTACCTACTGCGGCTAGAATGTGGGTATCGTCACGATCATTTGTTGGGCGATCTAAGCCGGCATTAGGGACAGTGAACGATGGACGCCATTGACCGTCGTTGAAGCGGTATTCGTAGACACCACCAGGGCCGAGTGGACCATAACTGGTAAAGCGACGGGTAAAGGCAGCGGCAAACAGACGGCGAATCCCACTGATCGCACCATCGTCATACGCCAAACCGTATACCGAGCCAATGCCACTATTGTTCGCAATTCGTCGATTGTAGCCACCGTTAGTCGTACCGATCGGCGCCAGCATCTGTTTGACACCGCCCACAGTAACCCGCACAAGCGCCGGATCGTTAGCTACAACTGGGGTGTAAATCGTATCGGCAAAGCAGGTGGTTGCCAGATCAAGATCACTGTTCAGGCACGGTACCGCACTGGCAAAGCCACCGGTGCCGGTCTGCGCTCTAGCTGGTGATGACGGTAACGATGGCAGCAATAGGAGCATTATCAGCATCATCAAGATAGAGATCCGACCGCTGCGCAAGAAGCGGGGCAATGTCATTGCAATGTCTCCTTCATCGATTTCAAGCACGCCCTCACTCAGAGCGCCACCAGTAGTAGCACCCAGCGAGGGACTTCTCAGTTGCTAAGGAAAGTACTTACCGTCCGATGAAAGGGATATGTACGATATGAGGAACCGAGGTACTATTCAGTTGAATCGGTGTAATGGGTTGGCCGTTACCGGCTCGATCAAACACCCTAACCTGGAGGGTATGCGCATGGTTGGGTACTGCCCCCAACGCAACTGCCAATTGATAGGGAGTGCCATCACTGACAAGGGCGGCTGTTGTTACGGCCTGTACTTCATCATCGGTCAGAATGTGGAAAACCGGGGCGCCGATGGTTGTTCCATCACGGGCCAAAAATTGCCATTCGACAGCCCTCGGCAAGGGTGCATACGCATCGGCAAACTGCCCGCTCATGATCAGCCGGGTAGACTGACCGGTCGTCTCTACTGTGGCATTGGTATTGGTAAGTACAGGTGGCGTCACATCACGGGTGACAACGAAATCAATCTGCCGGGAGTTTGTTATACGTTCACCATTGACCACAACCGTAGTCACGATTTCCCCCTCACGTTCGGGTAACGGAAAGTCTCGCTGAAACTCCTCTTGTGGGCTAAGCGAGAAATCGTGAAATACAATACCGGGTTCGTACCAGATCGCTATATACCCATCGTGTCCACCTGAATGGTTTATCACGCGCAGAGTAACGTGATCACGGTTAGTATAATAGTTCATAGCCCGTTCGGGCGACACAATTTCAATCGTGACCTGAATCGGTGGAGCTTTAATAAACGGTGCACTGAGCGAAATAATTGTTCCATCAAGATCGCGTAGCTGAACATAGACGATCGGCGGATCCTGACTCAGATCTTCATCAGTAATCGTCAGACAACGTGTGGCTGTGCCATCCTGAACCGTGAACCACAGCCAACGCTGATCGTCGGTTGGTTCTTGATTCCAGCGCCAGCGCACCGCGTCAATGGTTGAGGGAAGATTGGTAAAGAAGCCATCAACACACCAGTCTACATCAATATAGTTGTCTAACTCCAAATGTGGTTGCCCCGACTGTGCAGCGAGTGGTTGCGTGCACAACAAGAGAATCCATACCAGCCACAATGAGCGGAATCGATTATGCAGACGCATGATGTATCTCCTGTTAATGTGTAAGAATGTATTGCGCAACGTCGCGACCGAGTGCCATGCCTTGCATACCATCCATCACCCAATGCACACCACCAATGATGCGCGAGCGGGTCGCATCGGCAGCCTGCGCAACCAACAGATCCTTATGCTTTGGAAAGGCTATCATCAGCACATTCGCAGCCGCCGAGCTAAATGCAGCATGGCCTGATGGATACGATGGGTGTGGCGGTGTCGGCAACGTCGGCTGCCAATCCGGTTCAACCAGAGCCATCCATTGTTCTGGGCGAACAAAACCGTAGAGATACTTGTTGTGCCAGCAGACAACCGCCGTGTCATGCATCGTCACACCGAGATACGCGAGGAGGGAAGCGGTCTGTAGCTCATCAAGATTACCGACCACAGCCATCGTGATGGCGGTTTCAAACCACAAACCGGGGACAGTGACCGTACCAACGTCGGCATGCCATTTCCACGCCAGTTCCCGATGCTCATCGGTAAGCACTTGTTGCGCGGCAAGAAATGTCATTCGCTCTTGTTCCATGCTGTCACTCGCCCAGTCAGGAGGTGGTGGCAGAATGATCGCATCGCCAGAAGGGATCAGCACCGTTTTAACATCTCCCCAGTGTGGATCAAGCGGTAACTTCTCGGTATACCAGGCCCCCACTGCGGGTAGGGTTACTTCCCGCACGGCATCACTGCCATCAGCTTGTGCCCATGTCACAACCTGCTCACCAACCGCACGCCCGATTTGAAAGCTGCGTTCAAGCTGCACGGCTGGTACCGGCTCTCTGCGCCATAATCCCTGCCAGCGCGCTTCGTAAACAGACCGATCAATATTTTCGCTATGCTGCGGATGCAGGTAGCGCAGTACCGGCCAGACAGCACCGGCCAACAACGCCACGTGATCAACCTTTTCTTTCGCCTCAGACCCGACCACAAGTGCATCATTTAGCGCCACCGAAACCAACATCAGCTCACGGGCCGCTCGCGTTGGCGGCAGCCCATCACGGGCAATGTAGCGCAGAGCAGTTTTGATCCAGTCGGTCGTGAATCGGTGCACAATACCGGTGGATGGTGATGAGGGAAGATTTTCAGGCACAGGATCACTGGCTACCGTTGCCAACACCTCCGCCGTATCGCCGATAAGCCAGAGGCGCGGCTTGAGGAGGTTGTTGAAACCGCCCATCGGCACCTGAATATCGGCAGATGTGCGCTGGTTAGAGGTAGGAACAGTTGCCGGTGAGACAGCACAGGCGGTCAGGAGGACGAACAGCATGACCAGTTGAACGATTCGCATAAGCACCTCATTGCTAGAAACGTGTTCAATAATAAAAGCGCATGAGATGCCAAAAAGATACGCAGAAATTTTGACGAATTTTGCAAAGTGAGGGACCGAGTACTAGTGAGAGGTAGGGGTTGGTGAAGTTTTCGGCTCCGGCTTGCCTTCGCTAACCAAATAGCTCAAAAACGAAGCGCCACCGACGAACATCACGCACCTGCTAACAGTGTGCTAACGACAACCCCTGAACTGTGCGGTTTCCTTGGGATCCCAGTGCTCAGCAGGAGCATCAGTTGAAGTGGCACCCCCTCACCTTCCCCCCCTGCCCCCTTCCTCTCCCACGCTGCGGGAGAGGAAGGGGGGAGGACGGCGCGGGGGCGATCCTGCGGCAGTCAACGATACCGCGTTCACCAACCTCCCCTCTCCCACGCTGCGGGAGAGGGGCCGGGGGTGTGGGCCGCCCGCACCTTCCCCCCTGCCCTCTTCCCCTTCCACCAGCGACGAGGAAGGGGGAACGTGGGGTGACTGGAGAAAGGTTGGCGCCTCCTCACGCAATGGTTGCGCAGGCACGGTACGTTCCCAATAAGAATTTCGGGTTTTTGATCAAGCTCTTAGTTGTGCAGGCCAGCGGCTCGCGTTGTGCGATGTGCAACTGGAACCCATCGTCTGCGTATCCCCCGCAAGCGCGAGCAGAGGGGTGGAACCCTTCTCTCGCGCCTACCCTGCTTTCCGTCGCCACTGTCGGCCAGGATCAAGAACGTTGAAAACCCCTACACCCGACGCCCAAACTGCCGTTCCAGTTGGGCAGGCGTCATGAGGATCATCGTCGGACGACCGTGCGGACAGGTGCGCGGACTGACACACTGTTCAAGCTGCTGCAACAATTGACGCATCTCATCGTGAGAAAGGGGTTGGCCGGCGCGCACTGACGTGTGGCACGCCAGCGTAATCAACATTGCTTCGTGCCAATCGCGAGGACTACTGCCACCGCGCCCGGCAAGATACTCGACAATCTCATGAATTGCCTGCGCTAACTCATCGACCGGCAGCGTCGCCGGTATTGCCCGAACCAGGACGCCAGTTCCCCATGGTTCGAGCACAAACCCCCATTCTGCTAATCGATCAGCATTCCCCAGCAGCAGCGCACTCGCTTCCGGACTAACCTCAACGGCCTGGGGAATGAGCAACTGTTGCGACTCGACGGCACGCTGAGCATATTGGTTCATTAACTTTTCGTAGGTGATGCGTTCGTGCGCAGCATGCTGGTCGATCAGGTACATCCCTTCAGGTGCTTCAGCCACAATATAGGTTAAGCCCACCTGCCCAACGACCCGCAACGGTGGCAGAGCAGCAGTAGTGGTTGAGGTTGAGGTTGAAGGCGACAGCGGAGGGTTTGTGTCATCGGGCACAGGATCAGCCGCTGGCGTCGGTAACGGCGTATCGAGCGTAACCGCCGGCGATCCCGCATCCCAACGTGATCGATCACGATCCCAGACAGAAGCACCAACTCCCCACGCCGATGGTGTTGTGCTCGCTTCCTGACCCAGCCGACGCAACTCAAAGCGTCGCTGTACTGTCGCTGGATCAGGTGCTTCCCAAGTCGGAACACCGGCACCGCTGATTAAGGCATCACGAATAGCTCGGCCCAATACACTGTAGACATGGGCAGCATAACGGAACTTCACCTCACTCTTCGTTGGGTGTACATTCACATCAATGGCCGACGGATGCACTCGCAGATCGAGAATAGCGATCGGGAAACGCCCCTTCATCAACATTGTATGGTAGGCATTTTCGATCACTGCCGCCAACGCTCCGCGCGGTTGCAAGACGCGCCGGTTAGCGAAGAGTGACAGATAGTTGCGTGAGCTGCGCGTCAGTTCTGGTGGTGAAATGAGACCATTTACAGACACCCAGGTCTCATCGGCGCCAGCCTCTGCCTGTACCGACAACAACGCCTTACCCACTTCCAGCCCGTATAGCTCGACGGCCACTGCGCGAAGATCACCATCGCCACTTGTTTGCAATGCTATGCGCCCATCAATCAGCAGTGTAAAACTGACTTCAGGATACGCCAGCGCGTATTGCTGCACAATCGCACTGATAGCACCAGTTTCAGTCGCTTCAGAACGGAGATACTCGCGACGGACAGGCGTATTGTAGAAGAGGTTCCGTACCGTGATCGTCGTCCCCACCGGACATCCACACGGCAGACGCGATTGCACTTCACCACCGGCAATCCGCAGCTCGACTCCAAGCTCGGCATCGGCAACCCGCGTCACACAAATGACCTGCGCAACACTGGCAATACTCGGCAATGCCTCACCGCGAAAACCTAACGTCCGAATCGCCCATAAATCATCAGCCGAGCTGAGTTTGCTGGTTGCATGACGGGCGAAGGCCAGTTCAACCTCATTGGCCGGAATACCACATCCGTCGTCTTGAACTCGAATCTCGCGCAGCCCACCACCCCGTACTTCGATCAGAATCCGCCTCGCCCCCGCATCGAGTGCATTTTCCAGCAGCTCCTTTACGACCGAGGCCGGCCGTTCGACGACTTCGCCGGCGGCGATCTGTGCGGCAATGGTTTCATCAAGCAGACGAATGGGCATACAGCATTATCCGGTGTCTTATAAGCCAGATGCGATTGTGTAATAAGAGCGAGACAACGTTCACGTTGCGATGATCAGATAATCAAACAAACGTTCGATTATTATTCTACCACGTTTTATCGCTGTCTATTTACACCGGCAGCAAATACCCGATCAGCGAGTCTCGGTTGGGATGACGGTTGCCGGAACGGTGATCGTTGGGATAGGTGTAGCAGTGACAACAATCGTTGGTGAACTGAGAAAGGGGGCGGGTGAAGGCGTATCGTTTAACAGAATTGAAATGGCCAGACCTATCAGCAACACAAACACCAGAACAGCGCCTCCCAAACCGATCGGTGAAAGTGGTCGTGCCATCGGCGGCGTTGTCGGCGCTGATGCAGCGGCTCCCGTCCTAGACGCCACATCGCTGCTATCAACCTGAGCCACAACAACTGTAATATTGTCAGGCCCACCGCGTGAGTTTGCTTCATCTACCAACCGCCGGGTAGCAACATCGAGAGGATGCAAACTAACAATCGCCGCAATCTCATCATCAGTCAACAAACCGTGCATCCCATCGGTTGAGAGCACAATGGTGTCACCCGACAAAAGAGGTTCGCGAAAGAGATCAACCTCCACGTGGGATTGATGACCGATAGCACGGGTAATGATATTGCGGATCGTTGACGTGCGGGCTTGCTCGGCAGTGATAAGACCAGCAGCTACCTGATCGCCTATCAGCGAATGGTCATTGGTTAGTTGACGGATCTGACCTTCACGTACCAGATACGCCCGGCTGTCACCAACATTCGCAACATAGAGTGTGTTATGCCAGAAGAATGCCGCCACAGCCGTGGTGCCCATCGTGCCACGACCTTCTTGATATACCCGCTGGTTGGCAGCGATAAAGGCCTGACGCAACCCTTCAGCCGGATCGCTCTGTGGGCGAAAAGAATTAATAATTGTCTCAACTGCTAACTTGCTGGCAACTTCACCAGCGAGATGACCTCCCATCCCGTCGCAGACAACGAGCAGCGTCCCCTGGTCGATCTCGGTACTCCCGAAAGCGTCTTGATTAACTTCACGCCGCTGACCAACATCAGTTCGGCCATTATATCGCACACGCATTGGCGACTCCATTGCCTCAATGCTTGTAGTCATTACAAACGTCGCTCACAGACGCTCTCAGCGTATGACACCTCACCATCACCCTCGATCCCTTCCGTGTCCCATGGTGCGGGAGGAAGCAAATATCGAATAGTAGATACAACGCGGATTGTCATTATTGACAGCAGTATACCATACTCTGTCGGTTGTGCATGGGATAGCCATTTCATGGTACTATTAGGGTGAAGAATGTTTGATCAAGCAAGGATTCGTCTATGCCCAACATTGATTTCACCCGCTACTACCGTCCACACGAAGTTGAAGCCGCGTTGAAAGCCTGGGCCGAGGAGTATCCTAATCTGTGTTCATTACAAAGCATTGGCACCAGCTATGAAGGCCGCCCGATCTGGTTGATGACCCTGACCAATTGGGCAACCGGACCCGATGACGAGAAACCGGCATTCTGGTTTGACGCCAACATTCACGCCACCGAAGTGACCGGCTGCATGGGCGCACTCCACGTAATCCAAACCGTCCTGACGGGATATGGGCATGATCCCAACCTTACCGCCTTGCTCGACGAACGTGCCCTGTACATTGTCCCTTGTCTCAATCCTGACGGTATGGAACAGGCACTGACTTCACCGGTCTACGTTCGTTCGGGAACCCGTCGCTACCCATTCACCGACGAGCGTGATGGTCTGTATCCAGCCGACATCGATGGTGACGGTTTAATTTTACAGATGCGGGTTGTTGATCCTGACGGCGGATGGAAGGTAAGCGAGCGTGATCCGCGGCTGCTGCGCCGTCGTGCTCCCGATGAACGTGGTGGAACCTATTATCGCGTATACACTGAGGGATTGATCCGCAATTTCGATGGCTACGAGGTCAAGATTGCACCACCGGCGCAAGGATTGGACTTCAACCGCAATTTTCCCTACATCTGGGCGCCTGAGGGTATTCAACCGGGGGCCGGTCCTTTCCCGACCTCAGAACCCGAAATTCGCGCTGCTGTTGCATTTCTCACCTCACATGTGAACGTCAGTGGCGCTATCTCGTATCACACCTACTCTGGCGCTATTCTACGCCCTTATTCTGACAAGCCTGACGATCAGATGCCTATTGACGATCTGTGGACATACAAAGAGTTGGGGAATCGTGGTCAGGAGATCACCGGCTACAAACACGTTTCCGTCTATCACGGATTTCGCTATCACCCGCGTGAAGTGATGCGCGGTGCATTTGATGATTGGGCCTATGAACAGCTCGGTATCTTTGCCTTTACGGTCGAACTCTGGGATATGATCGGCGAGGCAGGGATCAAAGATCGCGACTTCATTGAGTGGTTCCGCGATCATCCAGAAGAGGATGATTTGAAATTGCTGCGTTGGAACGATGAGCAACTCGGTGGAGCTGGTTTTGTCAATTGGCGTCCGTTTAATCATCCACAACTAGGACCGGTTGAGATTGGCGGATGGATCGAACGGCGAACCTTTGGCAATCCGCCAGAGCAGTTCTTGCTGCGAACCCTAGAGCCGAATACACGTTTTGTCCTCGCCTTCGCCCAAACCGGGCCACGCCTCGAATTACGCCACGTGCAAGCCGAAGCGCTCGGTGGCGATCTCTACCGTTTACAGGCAGTTGTGGTAAACAGTGGCTACCTCCCGACCTACGGTAGCCGCAAGGCGTTGGAAGTGAAAGCCGTCCGGCCTATCGAGGTGGAAGTGTCACTCTCAGCAGGTGGCGAGATCGTAAGTGGCGAACGTCGCCAGGAGATCGGTCAACTTGAAGGACGGGCCAATAAACGCGCTTTGTGGGGCGGAAGTTTCCCGACCGACCATTTGCGACGCTTGACCTGGACTATACGCGCCCCTGCCGGGAGCAGCGTTACGGTCATTGCGCGTTCGCAACGGGCCGGTACCGCACGTGCCACTGTGAATCTGTGATGAACACGATATGGCAAGGGCGCAGCGGTGCTGCGCCCGTTCCTGGTGATAGACACCCACCACCCGCTCCACCATCAGTACCGCATGCAACCAGTTTGACACATCCGGTTGAGCAACGTACAATCAAGATTGCGGAATCTACTGAACATTGTCATATACACCGGATGCACCGTCATCGGTTGTGCACTGGTGTGGATTGATTTGTTGTGTCAAACGCCTGATTACTCTCGAACAGTGCTTATCAGGTTGAGGAGGATGCCTTTCATGACCGTCAAAGAGTCACGCACGCGCACTCGCCGCACGGCCACGAAAACCAGGCTCGATCTAGCTGCCATCGGTGAAGGACGGCGCCGGGTTATTATCGAGGCGGTTGAACCAATTATTGATGGTGGACGTTATCCGGTGAAGCGGATTATTGGTGATACTCTTACCGTGAGTTGCGATCTCTTTGCCGACGGTCATGATGAAGTAGCAGCAGTTGTCCGCCATCGCCCGGTAGGTTCTAAAAGCTGGCACGAAGCACCGATGCGTATGCTGGTCAATGATCGCTGGGAGGGTCAGTTTACTCTGACCAGCATTGGTCGGCATGAGTTTCAAATTGTGGCCTGGATTGACCGGTTTGCAACCTGGGTTCACCAACTAGAAAAACGACTGGCTGCCGGTCAGGATGTGCGGGTTGATTTGCAAATTGGTGCAATGCTAGTCGATGAAGCAGCGCGGCATGCGAGCGGTGCTGATGCGGCCGTCTTGCACGTGGCCGAAGCCGCCTTGATGGCCGGTGACATTGATACAGCATTTGCCGGTGAGATTCACTCGCTCATGGCCGTTCATTTACCACGCCGTTTCGCGACCGAATCGGAAATCTACCCGATAACGGTAGAGCGTGAGCGAGCACGCTTTTCGGCCTGGTACGAGCTATTCCCGCGTTCGACAGCCGATGAACCGGGGCGGCATGGTACGTTCCGTGATGTCATCAAGCGGTTGCCGTATATTGCTGAACTCGGTTTTGATGTGCTCTACTTGCCGCCGATTCATCCAATTGGTTATACCTTCCGCAAGGGGAAGAACAATAGCCTCACCGCCGGGCCGAATGATCCGGGCAGCCCCTGGGCCATTGGCAATGCTGATGGCGGCCATATGAGCGTCCATCCTGAATTGGGAACCCTGGAAGATTTTCGCACGCTGGTAACTGAAGCGCAGAAATATGGGATTGAGGTCGCACTCGATATTGCATTTCAGTGCTCGCCTGATCACCCGTATGTACGTGAACATCCAGAATGGTTCCGCGCCCGGCCAGACGGTACGATCCAGTACGCCGAGAATCCACCAAAAAAGTACCAGGACATCTACCCTTTCGATTTTGAATCGGATGACTGGCAGGGGTTGTGGCAAGAGTTACGCCGCATCTTTGAATTTTGGATTGAGCAAGGGGTACGCATCTTCCGCGTAGACAACCCACATACCAAGAATTTCCGCTTCTGGGATTGGTGCCTCAATTCGTTGAAGAGCAACTATCCCGATCTGATCTTTCTCTCGGAAGCGTTTACCCGCCCGAAAGTGATGTACCATCTGGCAAAGATTGGCTTTACTCAGAGTTATACCTATTACACGTGGCGCACCACCAAACACGAGCTCACTAGTTATCTGCTGGAACTCAATTCGCGCCCGGTCAGCGATTTCTTCATCCCGAATTTCTGGCCGAATACGCCTGACATCCTAACCCCTCAATTCTATGCCGGTCAACGGTCGGTGTTTATGACCCGCGCCGCGATGGCAGCTACCCTCACCGCAAGCTGGGGAATGTATGGCCCAGCATACGAGCTGATGGAACACGTGCCGGTAGCCGGACGGGAAGAGTATATCGACAACGAAAAGTACGAAATTCGGCATTGGAACCTCAATGCCCCCCATAGCCTGCGATACTACATTGCACAACTCAATCGCATCCGCCGCGAGCATCCGGCGTTACAACGTAATGATACACTACGCTTCCATCGGGTTGATATTGATTTTCACGAACACGAGTGGCTCCTGGCGTATAGTAAGACCTCGGCTGACGGGCAGGACATTATTCTGGTGGTGGTCAACCTCGATCCTGAACGCACTCATCGCGGTTGGGTGCAGGTACCATTGGCCGAATGGAACCTTAACGGCGTTTTCCAGGCCCACGACTTGTTGTCCGATGCGCGGTATCCCTGGTCGGGTGAATTTAACTATGTGGAATTAAGTCCGGCTGCACCGGTGCATATCTTTTGCATTCGTCGGTTGCGCCGCGACGAGCGTGGCTTCGAGTATTTCGCCTGATGATGTTGGATGAGGGAGTAGCATGAACCGTGTTCGTCCGGCCAAGACGCCGACCCTGTTGGCTGATGATCCGCTTTGGTACAAAGATGCTATCATCTACGAGTTGCATGTGCGTGCTTTTTGCGATAGCAACGGTGATGGCATCGGAGACTTTCCCGGTCTGACCAGCAAGCTCGATTATCTACAAGACCTCGGCGTAACGGCAATTTGGCTGCTGCCGTTCTACCCCTCGCCACTCCGCGATGATGGTTATGATATTGCCGATTACACCAACATCCATCCTAACTACGGCACGCTGTCTGACTTCAAAGTGTTTATCCGCGAAGCACACCGTCGTGGACTACGAGTGATCACCGAGCTGGTCTGCAACCACACCTCAGACCAACATCCCTGGTTCCAACGTGCTCGCCGGGCAAAACCCGGTTCGTCAGCGCGCAACTTTTACGTCTGGTCGGATACACCTGACCGGTATAAAGATGCGCGGATTATTTTCAAAGATTTTGAGACCAGCAACTGGACATGGGACCCAGTCGCTCAGGCATACTACTGGCACCGTTTTTACAGTCACCAGCCCGATCTTAATTTTGAAAATCCGGCAGTGCAACGTGCTGTTTTTAAGGCGATGGAGTTCTGGCTCGATTTGGGTGTCGATGGCATGCGGCTCGACGCGATCCCATATCTCTATGAGGCCGAGGGTACGAACTGTGAAAACCTGCCAGCGACCCACGCCTTCCTCAAGCGGTTACGCCGTCACATGGACGAAAAGTATCACGGGCGCATGTTTCTGGCCGAAGCTAACCAGTGGCCGGAAGATGCAGTAGCCTATTTTGGCGATGGCGATGAATGCCATATGGCCTTCCACTTTCCGGTGATGCCACGTCTTTTTATGTCGGTACATCTTGAGGATCGCTATCCAATCATCGATATTATGCGGCAGACGCCACCCATTCCCGATAATTGCCAGTGGGCAATCTTCCTCCGCAATCATGATGAGTTAACCCTCGAAATGGTCACCGATGAAGAACGCGACTATATGTACCGTGTGTACGCCCGTGATCCGCAGGCCCGGATCAACCTCGGTATTCGACGACGGTTGGCGCCGTTACTCGGTAATCATCGCCGAAAAATTGAACTGATGAACGGGTTGCTCTTTTCGCTCCCCGGTACACCGGTGATCTATTATGGCGACGAAATCGGGATGGGCGATAACATTTATCTCGGTGACCGCAACGGTGTCCGCACGCCAATGCAGTGGAGTGGCGACCGCAATGCCGGTTTTTCACGGGCTAATCCTCAGCAATTGTACTTGCCGGTTATTACCGACCCAGAGTACCACTATGAAACGGTGAATGTCGAAACTCAAAGTGCTAATCAGCATTCGCTGTTGTGGTGGACGAAGCGCTTGATAGCATTGCGAAAACGTTACGCCGCATTCGGACGCGGTACCCTCGAATTTCTCTATCCCGACAACCGCAAAGTGCTCTGTTTCTTGCGCAAAACGACCGACCAGATTTTACTGGCCGTCTTTAATCTCTCGCGATTTGTGCAGGGGGTCGAGCTTGATCTCTCGCCGTACCGTGGTCTGATGCCAGTCGAGTTGTTTGGTCAGGTCGAGTTTCCTCCAATTGGCGATCAGCCCTATTTCCTGACCCTCGGCCCACATAGTTTCTACTGGTTTACCCTCGTGCCACAGCGCGTCGAAGGGGTACGAATAGTACAGCCGCAGCCTGAAACTGAACTGGTAGAAATTCCAGTTGATGCTATCGAGTGGGATGCCATCTTTTACGATGGTCGGCAGACTCGACTTGAGCAGGTTTTACCCGATTATCTCCGCTATCGTCGCTGGTTTGGTGCGAAAACGCGCAAGATCAAACAGGTCAATATCGCTGAGTTTGTCCGTCTCGACTATGCCGGCGGCCCGGCATATCTGACCCTCTTGCAGGTACAGTATGTCGAAGGTGGGCCGGAAACCTACATGTTGCCGATGGCTTATGCTGAGGGTGAGCGAGCCGATCAGATTCTGGCCGATCAACGACACATGGTGATCGCCCGTTTGCGTGTTGGCCGCCGTGTCGAGGCCGGTATTCTCTACGATCCGTTGGGTGAACGACGCTTTGCGTCTGCGCTGCTAGAATTGACCATCGGACGGCGCCGATTGCACGGTGAACGGGGCGGGGAGGTGGTCGGTGGCACGACACGCGCCCTGCGGAAGTTGTTAAGTGGCAGCGATGGTCTTGAACCGAATATAGTACGCGGTGAGCAGAGCAATTCATCGATCAATTTCGGCAATCGATTGATAATGAAGCTCTTCCGCAAAATTGAGCCAGGACGTAATCCTGATTTAGAGTTAGGTCGTTTTTTGACCGAAGAGGTGGGCTTCCCGCACACGCCACCGGTAGCCGGATTTATCGAATACCTGCGTGGAAAAGATGAACCTCTGACGCTGGCGATCGTGCAAGGGTATGTGCAGAATGAGGGTGACGCCTTCGATTATGCGCTCGATGTGGTACGTCGCTACTACGATACCGTTCTGACCCGGCCAGATATAACGCCTCCGCTGCTCAAGACAGGAGTTGCCAGTTTATTGACTGCCGCTCGCCAGCAACCTCCGGCGCTGGCCGAAGAGCTGATCGGTGGTTATCTCGAATCGGCACGGTTGCTCGGTCAGCGCACGGCTGAAATGCACCAGGCATTGGCAAAAGGAAGCGGCCCGGCAATGGCGCCCGAACCATTCTCTACCCTGTATCAACGGTCGATCTATCAAAGCGTGCGCAGCTTGATCGGACGCACCTTTCAAGACTTGCGTAAACTACTGCCGTCACTCCCAGCTTCGGTACGACCAGCGGCTGAGCGGATTATCCAGAGCGAAGAACTGCTACTGACCAGGCTCCAACGTATCACTGGCGACAAAATAGAGACGATCCGGACACGAATACACGGCGACTACCATCTCGAACAGGTGCTCTTCACCGGCAAAGATTATATGATTATCGATTTTGAAGGTGAGCCGTTACGTCCGATCAGTGAACGACGGATCAAGCGCTCGCCGTTACGCGATGTCGCCGGTATGTTGCGCTCATACCAGTACGCGGCGTATGCTGCGCTCTACACCCGCGATGGTACACTTAACAACCCTGACGAAATTGAACGTCTACAGCGTTGGGCCGATTTCTGGAGCTTTTGGGTTTGTGTCGCTTTTCTCGATGGATATTTGACAACTGCCGCTCACGAAGCTTTTATTCCAAACGATCCAGGCGATCTCGAAATCCTGCTTGAGACGTTTGTAGTCGAAAAAGCTATCTACGAACTGAACTATGAAATGAACAATCGTCCCGACTGGCTACCGATCCCGATCAACGGTATCTTACGCCAGATTGAAGAATAACCGTGGACAGTACGTACTACTAAGCCAACGGTGAACTACCGAACATCTACAAGGAGCTTGCGATGAGTGATACCGAACAACCAAAACGACCCCGTCGTAAACAGCGGGTACCAGGTGAGGATACAGTGCCGACAACGGTTGCAACCGCATCAGACTCACCGATGGCCGGCGGTGAAGAACCCTCAGCAGCAACACGAGCGATGATGACCAGCATTCTCAGTGAAGATGACATCTACCTGTTCAATCAGGGAACCCATTACCGACTGTACGATAAGTTTGGCGCTCAACCGGTAACGATTGACGGCGTTGCAGGTACCTATTTTGCGGTGTGGGCGCCCAATGCGGAATACGTGGCCGTGATTGGCGATTGGAATAACTGGGATGCCGGCGCCAATCCGCTGCGCCAGCGTGGATTTTCGGGTGTATGGGAAGGTTTTATCCCGCACGTCAGCAAAGGAATGCGCTATAAGTTCCATATCGCTTCACGCTACTACGGCTACCGTGAAGACAAGACCGATCCCTTCGGAAGTTACTTTGAAGTAGCCCCGCAGACGGCGGCTATCGTCTGGGATCGCAACTACACCTGGTCGGATCAGCAGTGGATGAGTGAACGCGGTCGGCGTCATCGGTTTGACGCCCCGATTTCTATCTACGAGGTGCACCTCGGTTCGTGGCGGCGCAAGCCAGAAGAGGACAACCGTCCACTCAATTATCGCGAACTGGCCCACGAGCTGGCTGAGCATGTGAAGGAATGTGGGTTTACCCACGTCGAATTGTTGCCGGTTACCGAACATCCCTTCTACGGATCGTGGGGGTATCAATCAACCGGTATGTTTGCGCCAACCAGCCGTTACGGAACACCGCAAGATTTTATGTACTTTGTAGATTACCTGCATCAACACGGGATCGGTATCATCCTCGACTGGGTACCCAGCCATTTTCCCACCGATGGTCACGGCCTGGCATATTTCGATGGCACCCATCTGTACGAACATGCCGATCCACGCAAGGGGTATCATCCCGATTGGGGGAGCTACATTTACAACTACGGTCGGAACGAAGTACGCAGCTTCCTGATCAGTTCGGCCATTTGCTGGCTCGATAAGTTTCACATCGATGGGCTGCGGGTTGATGCCGTAGCAAGTATGCTCTACCTTGACTACTCACGTCGCCCCGGCGAGTGGATTCCGAACGAATATGGTGGAAATGAAAATCTAGAGGCCATTAGCTTCCTGCGCGAGTTGAACACCCAAATCTACAAATATTATCCTGATGTGCAGACATTTGCCGAAGAGAGCACTGCCTGGCCGATGGTTTCACGTCCGGTCTATGTCGGTGGGTTAGGGTTCGGTTTCAAGTGGGATATGGGCTGGATGCACGATACGCTTCAGTATTTCCGCCGCGATCCGATTTATCGTCGCTTTCACCACAACGAGCTAACCTTCCGTGGTCTCTATATGTTCAGCGAAAACTACGTGCTGCCCCTTTCACACGACGAGGTGGTGCACGGCAAGGGATCGCTCCTTGATAAAATGGCGGGTGATGTCTGGCAAAAGTTTGCCAATTTGCGCTTGCTATACAGTTACATGTTCGCTCAGCCTGGCAAAAAATTGCTCTTTATGGGTGGTGAGTTCGGACAATGGCGGGAATGGTCGCACGATACTAGTCTCGACTGGCATTTACTGATGTTCCCTTCGCATCAGGGAGTGCAGCGTTTGATCAGCGATCTCAACCGCCTTTACCGCACCGAGCCGGCACTGCACGAGCTAGATTGTGATCCACGCGGTTTTGAATGGGTCGATGCCAATGATGCCGACTCCAGTGTTTACAGCTTCTTGCGCAAGAGCCGTTCGGGTGAACACATTCTGATCGTTCTCAACGCTACACCAGTCGTTCGTGAAGATTATCGGATTGGGGTGCCGTTCGGTGGTTGGTGGCGTGAACTCCTGAACAGCGACTCTGAGTACTATTGGGGGAGTGGTCAGGGGAATGCCGGCGGCGTGATGGCCGAAGCGGTTCCAAGCCATGGACGGGAATTTTCGTTACGGTTGCGTTTGCCGCCGCTGGGAGCATTGTTCTTAAAATACAGTGGATAGAGAACCGCGCAAAGGGGTCTCGTAACCACACACAGAGCGTGTCTCTTACCGGTGCAACGTTGGTTTAAGTAGTATCCGGGGTGGGTTGGCCCCGCCCCTTTACTACGGAGTAGCGCAATGCACCGTCAACAGATCGACAAAGGGAGACGCCAATGTTTCATCTTCCCTTACCCGGTGCGATCTACCGTGCCGATGGTACAACGGCTTTTACCTTGTGGGCGCCATCGGCGCATCGAGTAGAACTGGTGCTCCTCGATCCGATGCTCCAGACGATCCCAATGCAGCCGATTGGCTATGACTGCTGGCACGCCGTCACAACCGCTCCACCAGGAACTCGGTATCGCTACCGGATCGATGGGAGCCGCGAGCGGCCCGATCCGGCCTCGCGCTGTCAGCCCGAAGGCGTCCATGGCCCGTCGGCAGTGATCGATCATCACTTCGTCTGGCACGATGAAGGGTGGCAAGGCGTTGCGCTTGCCGATCTGGTCATTTACGAACTTCATGTCGGTACCTTCACCCCAGAAGGAACCTTTGAGGCGATCATCCCCTACCTGCCATTACTGCGCGATCTAGGGATTACAGCGATTGAACTAATGCCGGTCGCACACTTTCCCGGCGTGCGTAATTGGGGATACGATGGGGTGTATCTGTACGCGCCACACACTGCCTACGGCGGCGTCAACGGGCTAAAGCGCCTGGTTGATGCTGCGCACGCACACGGGCTGGCCGTTTTGCTCGATGTGGTCTACAACCATTTTGGCCCGGAAGGGAACTATCTGTGGGATATTGCACCCCCGGCGTTTACCGACCGCTACCGGACACCGTGGGGAGCGGCGATAAATTACGACGGCCCTGAGAGTGATCTGGTACGCTGGTTGATCATCGAAAACGCACTCGAATGGCTCCGTGAATACCACATTGATGGCTTGCGTCTCGATGCCACACACGCCATTTTTGATGTATCACCCTACCATGTGCTCGAAGAGCTAGCCGATCAGGTTCAGGCGCAGGCCCAACGGTTGGGGCGTCCGGCGTATCTCTTTGCCGAGCACCCATTGAACGATCCACGTTTCGCTCGTCCAAAGGCGCTCGGGGGGTATGGCCTAACCGGCATTTGGTCAGACGATTTTCACCACGCACTCCATACACTGTTGACCGGAGAACAGAGTGGTTATTACAAAGGTTTCGGAAGCATCGAGCAGATGGCGACTGCACTTGAGCGGAGTTTCGTCTTTGCCGGCGAATATTCGCCCCATGCCCGCCGTCGGTTTGGCCGCGATCCTGGCGATCTGGCGGTTGAACAGTTTGTTGTCTTCGCGCAAAATCACGATCAGGTCGGGAATCGAGCACTCGGTGACCGCCTGGGAGCGACGTTAACCGAAGCGCAACTACGCTTGGCAGCGGCAACTGTGCTACTTAGTCCATATACACCGTTAATCTTCATGGGCGAAGAGTACAACGAGCCGGCGCCATTCCAATATTTCACCGATCACAGTGATCCGGCGCTGATCGCTAGTGTACGTGAAGGCAGGAAACGTGAATTTGCCGGTTTCCTGACACCAGGCCAGGAAGTACCCGACCCGCAAGACCCGGCAACATTTGCGCGCTCGAAATTGAATCAGGCCTTACGTACTAGTGGGCGACATGCAGCCCATCAAGCCTTCTACCGCGAACTGTTAACACTGCGACGGGCACTACCCGGCTTGCGGCAACGGCCGCGTACCAGGATACAGAGTCGGGTAATCGTGGTAGAATGGCCTGCGATCTGTCTGGTACTCAATTTTGGCCCTGATCCAGATCAGATTGATCTTCCTGCCAACTCATGGCACATCCGGCTCGATAGTGCCGATCCGGCGTTTGCAACCCTTAACGGAACGACCGTCGCCTGTGCTGGCTATAGTGCAGTACTGTTAACAGCGACATCATAAGCAATAGTCGTCTGTACAAATATGGAGTTGTTATATGGCCGAGCGGCTGATTTGCATTCACGGCCATTTTTACCAACCACCGCGAGAAAATCCGTGGTTAGAAGCGATTGAACAGCAAGACTCGGCATACCCCTATCACGATTGGAACGAGCGCATTACCGCCGAGTGCTACGAACAAAATGCAGCTTCGCGCATCCTGGATAGTCAGAACCAGATTGTGCGGATTGTAAATAACTACAGTCGGATCAGCTTCAATTTTGGCCCAACGTTACTAACGTGGCTGGCAGAGCATGCACCGGAGGTGTATCAGGCAATCTTAACTGCCGACCGCGAGAGTCAGCACTATTTCGGAGCTGGTTCGGCGATGGCTCAGTGTTACAACCATATCATTATGCCGCTGGCCTCACGGCGTGACAAGGTAACGCAAGTCGTCTGGGGGATTCAAGACTTCAAGTATCGGTTTGGCCGTTATCCCGAAGGAATGTGGCTCCCCGAAACGGCTGTTGATCTGGAAACCCTCGACATTATGGCCGCTCACGGCATTCGCTTTACGATTCTGGCGCCAACTCAGGCCAGTCACGTGCGCAAAATTGGGGAAATGATCTGGCATGACGTGAGTGGGGGGCGGATCGACCCGACTCAGCCGTATCTGGTGAAGTTACCGGAAGGGAGATCGATTACGGTCTTCTTCTACGATGGCCCGGTGGCGCGTGCCGTCGCATTCGAGCGCCTGTTGAGCAGCGGGGTTGGTTTTGCCAATCGCCTGGCCGGTATCTTCAATGATCAGCGACCATGGCCACAACTGGCGCATATCGCAACCGATGGCGAAACCTACGGTCATCACCATCGTCACGGTGATATGGCGCTGGCGTATGCGCTGCATTATATCGAAGAGACCAAGCTGGCGAAACTGACCAATTATGCCGCATATTTACAGCAGTATCGACCAACGCATGAAGTACAGATTATTGAACGGACCTCGTGGAGTTGCGCGCACGGTGTTGGACGCTGGATGAGCGATTGTGGCTGTAATACCGGCGGTAATCCGGGTTGGAACCAGGCCTGGCGTGCTCCGCTACGACAAGCCCTCGACTGGTTACGTGATACGCTTGCACCACGCTTCGAGGGCTTTGCCCGCCGCCTCCTCCTCGATCCGTGGGCAGCGCGCGACGACTACATCAACGTGATCCTGGATCGCTCGCCAGAGAATGTGGCCGCATTTATCGGGCGTCACGGACGTGGCCGGCTCGATGAAGACCAGCGTATTGCCGTATTGAAGTTGATGGAATTGCAGCGTCACCTGATGCTGATGTATACCTCCTGTGGCTGGTTTTTTGACGATCTGAGTGGAATCGAAACGATCCAGATTATGATGTACGCCGGTCGTGCCATCCAACTGGCGCACGAGTTATTTGGTGAAGATGTTGAGCCGGCATTTCTCGACCGACTCGCGCAGGCCCGTAGTAACATACCGGCCCGTGGCAATGGCCGTGATCTCTACGAACGTCACGTGCGTCCGGCGATGGTTAATCTTCGCAAAGTAGGTGCACACTACGCCATGAAAACACTCTTCAACGGCGTCAGCGAACGCGAACAGATCTACGCCTATACGGTTGATCGCGAAGATTATCACCTGTTGTTAGCCGGAAAATCACGGCTGGCCCTGGGTCGAATTCGTATCCAGTCAACAATCACCGGCGATTCAACACGGCTCAGTTTCGGCGTCTTACATCTGGGCGATCACAACATTTCGGGCGGTGTCCGAGAATATCAAGGTGAAGCATCGTATCGCCAATTAGTTGAAGAGCTGAGCGAACTCTTTCTGCGCGCTGATATTCCCGGCGTGATCCGAATGGTTGATCGGAATTTTGGTCAGGAACAGTATTCGCTCAAGCTATTGTTCGGTGATGAGCAGCGTCAAATCCTGCAACGCATCCTCACGTCGAGTCTGGCGGAAGCCGAGGCAGCCTATCGCCAGATTTATGAAAACCATGCGCCGCTGATGCGCTTTCTGGCCAGCATGGGGATGCCAGTACCGCGTGAGTTTCAAATCGCTGCTGAATTTGCCATCAACACCGAACTTCGTCGCCTCTTCGAGAGCGAACCGCTCGATTTCGATCGGATCAACAGTCTGCTTCGCGAAGCACAACGTTCGGGAGTAACGCTCGATAGTGCTGGCTTGAGCTATGCCCTCTCGCGTACTATCCGCTCGATTGGTGAACGATTCCAGCGCACACCCGGCGACCGGAATCTCTTAAGTCAGCTTGATGCTGCTGTTGGTCTGGCACGGACATTACCTTTTGAGGTTGATGTCTGGCACGCTCAAAATACGTACTACGCACTATTACAAACAGTGTATCCGCAGATGAACGCAGAGGCAGGTGAAGGGTATGCTGATGCCCATACATGGCTACGCCTGTTCCGGGCGTTGGGCGTCAAATTACGATTTCGCCTGCCACCAGGAGCACCATGAGAGATACAGACCCACACATTCCACGCGCTACGTACCGATTACAGCTTAACGCCGATTTCACTTTTGCGGACGTTGCTACATTCGTGCCCTATTTTGCCGATCTCGGCATAAGCGATCTCTACTTTTCACCCATTCTCACACCACGTACCGGTAGCCGTCACGGCTACGATATAACCGATCACTCTCAACTCAATCCTGAATTAGGTGGGCAGGAAGCGTTTGACCGTCTTGTCGCTGCGCTACGTGCCCATCAGTTGGGCCTGATCCTCGATATTGTTCCCAACCACATGGGAATCGGCGATCCACGAAATGTCTGGTGGCGCGATGTCCTGGAAAATGGGCCAAGCTCGATCTATGCTCCTTACTTCGATATTGACTGGGAACCGGTACCACCTGAATTGCACGGGAAAGTCTTGCTACCGGTACTCGGCGATCAGTACGGCGTGATTCTCGAACGCGGCGAGTTACGGTTATACTACGACGATGATGGTGGCTTTAGTCTCGGTTACTGGGAACATCGCTTCCCCCTTAATCCACGGAGCTACGCTGACATTCTTGCCCATCGCCTCGATGATCTGTTGAATGAGCTGGGAACGGATCATCCCGACGCAATCGAGTTACAGAGCATCATCACCGCCATCGGTTACTTACCGTCGCGTCACGAAACGACACCTGAGCGCGTGATCGAGCGTAATCGCGAAAAAGAAGTTGTGAAACGTCGTATCGCAACGCTGATGTCTACCAGCGAGCCGGTACGACGTATGATTGAGCGCGCACTGGCCGATTACAACGGAAATCCTTCTGATCCCCACAGCTTCGACCTCCTCGATGCCCTGATCGCTCGTCAATCGTATCGGCTGGCATTCTGGCGGGTAGCCACTGAGGAGATCAACTACCGACGCTTCTTCGACATCAACGATCTGGCTGCAATTCGAGTCGAATTGCCCGAAGTGCTGCAAACCACTCACGATCTATCTCTCCGCTTACTGGCAGAAGGCATTGCTACCGGTGCTCGGATCGATCACCCCGATGGTTTGTGGCAACCCGCAGCGTACTTTCGCCAATTGCAAGAGAGCTATCTACGCTACGTCGCCGCAATTCGCTTTGGTGGTAGTGCGCCACCCGATTTAGATGAACAAATTCGGCAACGCCTCGCACAAGCTGAACGGGGAGAGCGTCGCTGGCCGCTCTACGTGGTAGCCGAGAAAATCCTGAGCCATGGCGAACAACTGCCGTCTGATTGGGCAGTCGCCGGCACGACCGGTTATGATTTTCTCAATCAGATCGGTGGCGTATTGATTGATCGCAGCAGTCAGCGCGCATTTAATCGCCTCTATACCCAGTTTGTTGGACCACAGCCAACCTTCGCCAACCTGGTCAACAGCAAGAAGAAAGAGATCATGCTGGTCTCGCTGGCCAGTGAAGTTAACACCCTTAGCCATTTACTAGATCGGCTCTGCGAACACACACGTCGTTATCGCGATTTCACGCTCAACAGCCTAACCTTTGCCATCCGTGAAGTGATTGCGGCGATGCCGGTTTATCGAACGTACATCAGCACGGATGGCGTTGTCAGAGAGCGCGATGAACAGGCAATTCGCCATGCGGTGCACGAGGCCAAACGGCGAAATCCGCGCACTGCAGCGCAGCTCTTCGATTTTCTTGAAGAGACATTGCTCTTGCGGAATCTGCATCACTTTGCCCCTGAAGCCCATGCCGAGGTCCTACGGTTCGTTATGAAGTTTCAGCAGCTCAGCGGGCCGGTGATGGCAAAAGGAGTGGAGGATACCGCATTTTATGTCTACAACCGTCTGGTAGCCCTCAATGAGGTGGGCGGGCATCCAGAACTCTTTGGTTGTGATGTCGCCGAACTACACCAGGCAGCCCAGGAACGCCTGCAACGCTGGCCGCACAGTATGGTAACTACCTCGACTCACGATACCAAACGGAGTGAAGATGTCCGTGCGCGCATCAGCGTACTGAGCGAGCTACCTGACGAGTGGCGACGGCATATCATCCGTTGGAGCCGCCTCAACAATGCCAAACGAAGCACAATTGAGGGAGGCACTGCACCGAGTCGGAACGATGAATATCTCCTTTATCAGACACTGGTTGGCACTTGGGAGGGCATGGAACATCTAACCGACTTTACCAAACGGATAGCGACGTACATGGAAAAAGCCACCCGTGAGGCGAAAGTCAACACAAGCTGGATCAATCCAAACGTCGAGTACGATGCTGCTGTTCAACGGTTTGTCACCGGCATTCTTGATCCCCGTCGTTCGCGGCGCTTCCTTGAAAGCCTCGACGCATTTGCTAATCGAATCGCCTTTTTTGGCAGGTTTAACAGCCTGACCCAAACACTGGTGCGGATGACCACCCCCGGCGTGCCCGATTTATACCAGGGCTGTGAGTTATGGGATTTCAGCCTGGTCGATCCTGATAATCGGCGACCGGTTGATTTCCGGCAACGGGCACAGCTCCTGAAAGAGTTACGTCAGCGGCGGGCAATGTGTGATACCACTGCATTAGCGGCCGAGCTACTGACCACAGCCGCTGACGGGCGGATCAAGCTCTACACAATAGCAACGACGCTTGAGTTCCGCCGTGAACGCCCCGAACTCTTCATGTCTGGTGCATACCTGCCATTGTACGCCAATGGCATAGCCGCTGCACACGTGATCGCCTTTGCCCGCCGGCATCCAACAGCCGGGGAAGTCGTAGTCGTCGCTCCTCGGCTGACTGCTCGCCTCAGCGGTGGTCGTGAAATCCCACCAGTCGGTGATCTATGGGGCGAAACGTGGCTACCACTACCGGAGGTTGCTCCCGGCACCCGTTACTACAATCTGTTTACCGGCGAACATCTGAACCCTGCCAATCATCCGACCGGCCCAGGGCTGGCATTAGCCGATATTCTGTGCCGCTGGCCGCTCGCATTACTAGTCCGTGAGTAATTCATTTAATGGTTCCGCTGCAAACCGGCATAGAGGCCTGTGACCGGCCAACAATGCTCGGTCGGAATCATGGTAGTGTCAAACATTTCGTTGCACTCTTTGAAGCCTCAACAACCCATGGAATACAGCAAAGATCAATCTCATGCACAGGCTTTGCACAGGAAAAATGTTTGACAGCTCGACGATCCCTGTGCTACTATGCGCACAGTTATCTTGCAAAGATCGGTGCAGTATGAATATTCCTGACTAAGGAACCGCATCCGAATTCGGGCAGTGGAGACGTTGCATGAAGTTGCATGAATATCAGGCTCGTGACCTGCTGGCACGCTACGGTATTCCGGTAACCGGCGGTGGAGTCGCCGTTACGCCGACAGAAGCTCGTGCGATTGCCGAACAGATCGGGGGACCGGTCGTCGTTAAAGCCCAGGTCCACGTTGGTGGACGAGGCAAAGCAGGTGGGGTCAAACTGGCCCAAACCCCAGCCGAAGCAGAGCAGGTAGCTGGGCAAATCCTTGGCATGAACATTAAAGGGTTAACGGTCGAAAAAGTGCTTGTTGCAGAAGCGGTTAGCTACGAACGCGAAATCTATCTTTCAGCGATCCTGGATCGCGGCAGCAAACGAGTGATGATGATCGCCTCGGCTGAAGGTGGGGTTGAGATTGAAGAAGTTGCCAAAACCAAGCCTGAAGCGATTGTAAAGATTCCCGCTCACCCGACAATGGGCCTGCTCGACTTCCAGGCCCGCGAGCTGGCATTTCGCATTGGTCTGCGCGATGGCAGGCAGGCTCGGCAATTCGCTCAGATCGCCAGTGCTCTGTATCGAGCATTTGTTGAGTCTGACGCATCACTGGCCGAAATCAATCCGCTAGTCGTAAAGGCAGACGGTAGCCTGCTCGCACTTGACTCAAAGGTCTTGCTCGATGAGAGTGGTCTCTTCCGCCACCCCGATCTGGCAGCATTGCACGATCCCTCGGCCGAACCCGAAGCTGAACGTCGTGCTCGCGAAGCAAATATCACGTACATTAAACTTGATGGCAACATTGGTTGTATGGTCAACGGTGCCGGCCTGGCGATGGCAACGATGGATGTCATCAAGTTATCAGGTGGCGAGCCGGCCAACTTTCTGGATATTGGTGGCGGTGCCAGCAAAGAGAAAGTCAAGACGGCCTTACAGATCATTCTCTCTGACCCGAATGTCAAGGCAGTGTTATTCAATATCTTCGGTGGCATCACCAGAGTTGATGAAGTCGCCCGCGGCATTATTGCTGCGCTGGAAGAGGTACCAACGAATGTCCCAATGGTAGCGCGGTTGGTAGGAACGAATGAAGAGGCAGGACGGGCATTATTAGCCGAATCGAAGCTCATTCCAGCAGCAACGTTGGCCGAAGGTGCACAGAAAGCAGTCGCCGCTGCGCGCGGTGAATTGTAAATCAGCGATCCAGGCTGCGACGAGCAGCGGCGATCAACGCCAGTTCGCGTTGGTCGAGCGTTTCCTGGGCGAGGCGTTCAAGCCGGACGCGCCACTCGTCAAGAATGACGGCTGCTCGAGCGGCGGCAACTTGCCCTCGTTGCGCGATCCATTCTTGATCGCACGTCAACAGGGCAAGTTGCAGTTCAACTTCAGTGTAGCGACATACAACAAACGGTAATCGTTCGGCACGCGCCGGTGGATAATCGGTACCGGCAACGAGTTGTAGCGGCTCGCGCTTGAACAAACCGGCCAATAGCGTAATGGTACGCTCTTCAGGCATCGATAGCCCCAATTCGACATGAGACACTGCAACCCGAGAAATGGCGAGCCGCTCAGCCAGCTCTTGCTGAGTCTAACCGAGTTCGCTGCGCAAACGGGCGATCCGTTGACCAATTGGTTCGTTCATACAGGCAATGGTAACTCACTTAGCAGACACACAACCGATTTCATTGTATAGTAGCACCGTTTGCCCAACCGTGAGTGACGGCACTCAGCGGTGTTTTATACTGCTAATGTGAGAGGAATGTGAACAATGGCTCCAAGACGTGCGTTAATCACCGGTATTACCGGCCAAGATGGAAGCTACCTTGCTGAATTTCTACTCGGAAAAGGGTATGAAGTGATCGGCATGGTACGCCGTTCCAGTACTGTCAATTTCGAGCGTATCAAACATATTCAAGACAAAATTACGCTTGTCAGTGGCGATTTGCTCGATGAAGTATCGCTGATTCACATCTTGCGCGAGCATCGCCCGCACGAAGTCTACAACCTGGCCGCCCAGTCCTTCGTTCAGACATCCTGGCCCCAACCGGTCTTTACCGGTGAAACCACCGCCCTTGGCGTCACACGGTTACTGGATGCGGTACGGATCGTTGATCCCGAAATCCGGTTTTATCAGGCGTCGAGCAGTGAAATGTTCGGCAAAGTGGTGGAGGTGCCGCAGAAGGAAACGACCCCATTTTACCCCCGCAGCCCGTATGGGGTTGCCAAGGTATACGGTCACTGGATTACGGTTAATTACCGTGAAAGCTACGGCATGCATGCAACATCAGGCATTCTGTTTAACCACGAGAGTCCACGACGCGGGCTTGAGTTTGTCACTCGCAAGATTTCGCACGGCGTCGCGCGGATCAAACTAGGGCTCGATGAAGAGCTACGGTTGGGCAACCTCGAAGCCCGCCGTGATTGGGGGTTTGCCGGTGACTACGTTGAAGCAATGTGGCTGATGCTCCAACAAGATCAGCCCGACGATTATGTGATTGCAACCGGTGAAACTCATTCGGTACGAGAGTTCTGCGAGTTGGCGTTTAGTTATGTTGGTCTTGACTATCGCGATTATGTGGTCATCGATCAGCGTTTTATGCGTCCGGCTGAAGTAGACCTGCTGATCGGTGATGCTAGTAAAGCGCGCAAAAAGCTTGGCTGGCAACCACGCACCTCGTTTACCGAACTGGTGCAGATGATGGTCGAGGCCGACCTACAATTAGTTAAGGAGCAGATGCGATGAATCAATCTGAGACTCGGTTGATCGAGGAAGGATGGGCAGCGTTGGTTGAACGTCTTGGCTTAGCAAATGCGAGTCGCTTTATTATGCTGCTGGATCGGCGCACCGATGGTGCACGTCAGTATCTCCAATCGTTGTGGGGGACACGACCGCATCCATCACCGCGTCCACAACCGCCGGTCGTCAATCACTCTGACACGTAACCCCCTCTCGCCTCCGGTCTCAATCTGCTGCCCTACCCGAACAGTGGGTAGGGCAGTTTTGTCACTGTTGATAAGTAGTAGGAGCGGTTTCTAATCCCATCCTCTGCTTGCAAGGGGAGATGCGGGCTAGAGGCTCACACTCTCAGGGTGGTTCAAAATACTATTCCCTGTCATATCAAGACACGGACCAGAAGCTCGCACTCCTAGGTTTGTCTATTGGCATCCGATAGTCTGCGCAATCGTGTCAGCCAATTGCTGCTGATCATTCGCAGACAGGTTCTGACCATCAAAACTCTTCAACACTATCACCTGCGTGCGCGTTGCTCCATAAACCGCCTGATGGTCAGGATTCGGTTCGTTACTCAGAGCGATGAACTTTCGCGTATACACGCCGAGCAGCTCGCTCACCAGGTTCAATTGCTTCGCCGCGTCCAGCGTGGTTGTCTTTCCTTGTGATTTGCACTCAATACGGGCAAATTGATTACCACAGCGCACAACAATATCCAGATCTACCTGTGGTCGCCCATTACTTCCCAGGAACTTGATCCCTTGTTTTACCTCAGCCTGCGACAGTCTGGCCCGTATCGCATCGGCAACCGTCTGTTCAAAGGCACCGCCAATATCTTTCGAGGGACCTGCCTCCTGCCATTGCCCCTTGCCGATGTGGGCATCAAGAAATTGTTTAATGTTAATGAGTTTTGGTAATGTAGTCTTTCCTTGCAAACGCAACGTTTGCTGGTTATCGTAACGGTACTCGTAGAGGACGTTCTGGGTGCGCTCACTCTCGAGATAAACAACCGGTGCACCACGCTTCATTGCTACCTGATTTGTCGCCAGTACCATCGCTTTGGTGCCGCCAGTAAGGTTAAAAATAAGGTCAGTGCCCTGCTGATTTGCCAGCTCTTCATCAAGCGCCTTGACCAGACTCTCAATATCGTAGGCATCACAACTGATTGAACGACACTGGCCAATAACTGACTCAATGCGCTGTCTGACCTGATCGGTTTGTGGTATGCAGATCAGAATCGTCTGGGGGGTTTTGAGATGCAAGGAGAGGAGGGCGAATTCGATGAAATCATAACCGGCCAACAGATCGGCAATCTGCCCGATGTTGATGGGAGACGGTCTATTCGGCATGGTTTTTCTTTACCGCCTACACTCACCACGACAGCGCGTTTTTCTTGTTGGTCAAAGAACAACCCAATAACCTTCTTGTTCAAACTGAACTTGTACGTCATCCATTGGTATCGATCCAGGAGTCCAGCAAAAGATGGCCGACGTCAAACTCGACCCAAAAGCGTGACTTTGAGATGTCACTCGACCAACCAGCGGCTCGATCTGCCCACGTATCTGGACCTTTGTTGTCACACTGACATGGGCCAGGAAGGAAGTATTTTTGGAAACGGATTGACATGGACGTGTGCATGTGATCGGATCACCTTCCAACTTCATGTCTACCAATCGAAGCGTCCCAAAGCCATAGCGTCGCTCTCCGCCGACCTGGAGATTGCTCAACCAGTATTCCCAATTCAGTATCTTTTTCGCTTTATCGTCCAGGAATACCAGACCGCTTACCTGTGTTCGTGCACCATTTTGTCGGCTATACGGTGCGATGAATTCGACTTCATGCAGACTTCCATGTTGGGCTGAATTCGTCTTCGAGTCTAACGCAGTAGTGACGTGGGAGTCTAGGTAACGGCGTTCAAACTCAGTGACACTCAAATTGCCGTATTTTAGACCATCTCCACAATAGCAGGGTGTCAGAAGTTGTGAGTTTTCTTGTGAGTTCTTTTGTGAGTTCTTTTGTGAGTTCTCATAGACAAACCAGTAGCCAAAGGCACAATGGGTCTTGACCCATTCGCCGACCTGCTGATAGTCGCCTGACGAAACACCGTGGGTTGAAAAGCCCCGGCGCGTCAAGGCTTCGGTCACCGCACCCCAGAGGTTACGTGCGGGAATGTAGTAGCGCGTGCGCTGCACATTGCCCACTTTATGGTAGCCAATGTGCAATGGGCTGTGGAGTTCGTAGATAACACGAAACTTCTGCCAGGACATCTCATCCCTCCAGAGCCTTGGCGTGGTAGCGAGCGTAGATCAGGGCCTGTTCCAGCAGGCGCTTGGCGAGGAGAAGTTGATCAAGATTGCCTGCCAGGTGGTCACGCACAGCCGCTAGAGGATCGCTGGTATTCGCAAATCCATAGATACCAGCCTGCTTCAGAAGTTCTTTAGCTTGATATTGCAACCTGTCGGCGCCTGGCTTTTCTCGCTGCCCTCGAGAAGCCTGATACAGGAAAAAGGCGTAGACGCCATCCTCCTGCAAGATGCCCAGCGATTTGGTGATGTGGTTTTCGGCATTCTTGTCAATCGCTTTGTGAACTTCATCGGCGATCTTCCAGCCAAACTGAGCGCAAAGTTGATCCAGATTCTGCCCGCTCATTGCTTGCCTCCTGCGTTGAGATTCAGCACACGCAGCCGCCCCATGCCACGGGTGTTCATGCCGCCCACGCCGAGGAATTCGAAAAGAGTGAGACCCTTCCGAACAGTATCAATCACCTGTTGTTTACCACCAGTGTTGAGTGGTTGCTGGCCGTTGATCTGATAAAACTTCGGGTCACTGACGACCACTTCAAAATAGAGCACACAGGCGCGAGGCAGAGCCTCGTAGGTGAAAAGGGCACCTTCTGCAGCCGCACCGGTCTGCGGGTCAATGCTCACCGAAGTTCGCACCTCCAGGTTGTCGTTGACGATGTGGCCGAACATCTTGCTGGAGACGAGTACAGCGCGATTTTTGATGTCGTCTGGAATAGCGCTCAGTTTGCCGTCTAAGGAAAAAGCGTTCCCTGCCACCTCAAGCATCAACCAGCCCAGGTTGAGTTTGCCGCTGTGTTTGACGCCGCCAGCGACGCGCACCTGCTCATCCGACGGCTCGGCTTCAGTGATTTCTAGCGCTTTGAGCATCTCTGGACAGGTGATCCAGACCGGCCCAGCCAGAGAATGGACAGGGAAGAAGATCAACCGCGCATCCGAGAACTGCGCCAGGCCCTGGAAACTGGCCCCGCTCCCTTTAGCGAAACCGAAGGTAACGCATATGGAGCAGTCATGCAGGCCGCAGTGGCCGCCCTGGCCAGCACATCCAGGAAACTTGCCGTTGACCTGCATAGCGGCATAGGCGCGCGCGGCGCCGGCAAGACTGGTGCCAGGAATCTTGGGCAGATTGGTGCCCGGCTCGCGCACGATGGAGAGGTCGACGCGCCCCAGACGCATCCCGCCTGTCCCAACATGGATCGGATCGAGAGCGAGCGCATAATATTTGCGTACATCCGGTTGATACGCCATCTTACGACTCCTTGATCTTCAGTTTGAGGATGTACAAATGAAGCTCCAGGCAGCGGGCAAAGCGTCCGCTGACTACATCTTGCGGTGTGACGACATCAGGCAAAGAATTGCCATTCTGGTCCTTTCGTTTAAACAAACCAGCTTCTTTGAGCGTCGTGTGGGCAAGATGCTCAAACTCTTTGCTCTTCCTGCCCCAGGTCTCGCCCTTGCGTTCCAGCAACGCCTGCACATTGCGCAGGCCGGTATCGGTGATGCCACTTCCCTTCAGGTCATCCCACATTTTCATCAGTCGGGGAAGTTCGTCCAGCAGCATAACATCGCGTTCAGGGTCAAAACGGAAACGGCGGGCGGTGGTTTCCAGAAAGAGGTACGTAAAGCGGGAGGGAATGACCTTAACTTCATTGCCTTGCTTCAGGTCGTTCACGTGCACGAGCCAACTACCATTGTGTTGAAAGTAATGCTGGGCACAACCCGGTGTGCCACTAAAGAAGAAGTAGGGATACCAGTTATCCGGCGTGGTTCCATCACCCATCACGGTTGGGATGTTCCATTCAACATCATTCATGAACTTGACTTGACCACTTGTCACGTCCTGTCCCACCTTCCACAGTTCGTCTTTGAGAGGGGCTGCCAGCATCCGCAGGGCAGTATCCATCACCGCAGTCAGCGAGATCTTGCGCTGGAAGAAGACCAGGCCAAGGAAGAGAGGCAGGCGGTTCTGAACTTTGCCGAATTGTTTCTGGTACTCTTGACGGATGTTTTTTGCAATCTCCAGTGCCGCAGCAGCAGGGACGAGAGCCAGAAACTGGTCGGGGGAGGCCAGGAGTCGCAGACAGGGGGTGTACGCCCCCATCTTCCCAGTCGCCTGTGCTTTACTCTGAACAACGAAAGAGATTTGTTGAGGTCTATCCGGTTCGCTGACAAAAATGGTTTGACCCGGCTGAATATCGCCCGCCAGTTCCAGATTGCTGATGGTAATAAACTGCTGACCATCCTTACGCCACAGTAAACTAATCGCCCCACCATTCACCACACCATCATACGGCACATTTTCTCGCCAGCCACTCGTCTTGTCCGGCGTCAGCAGCAGTCGCGCACAGCGCAGGCTGGGATTCTGTGCGCCATAGCAATGATGTCTGGCAAGGATTTCCCTTTCCACCGTCTCCGTCCAGAAACGCTGGCAGGTCTCCCACACGCGGCGCAGGCGGGCAGGAGAGGGGTTTTTGGGAACACAGTCTTTCGGATTATTTTGTACAGCCTTGACCAGCATCGTCTGCACCAGATCGCCGGAGAGCCAGTCATCCAGCCCGAACCTGCCGACAATGAGCGCCACGCGGTCGTTGTGGTCGGCGATCTCGTCTATCCAGATCGTTTGCGCGGGATCGCTCTCCCAGGTTTTGATACGCGACATACGCCGTTGCATGCAGGTCTCGCATGCCTCTTTTCCCTCCCTCATCGGGCGCAGGCGGCAGACCGGGCAGACTTCCCATTGCCCTGCTCCTACTGTTGTCCACTGCTGCTGCCAGCAGGCACTCAACTGTTGACTATCGAAAGGCTGCGCCAACGCTTCAAGGGCTTCCTTGCGCGCTTTGCCCAAAATGCTCTTGAGTTGGTCGGTGGCAGTGGTTCCATCCCCCACCGTCACAGCGATGCGCGGGGCGAGTTCCATCTCCACGCTTTCCACGCGATGGCGAATCTCCTGTGCCAGGTCGGCAGGCAAATCAAGATCAGGGAAGGTGAAGTAGATGCCGGTGCTATCACGGTAGATTTCGTTGCCGAGGGGGTATTCTTCCTCAACGAGTTGCTTGACCGTTTCACAGGCTTTGTCCACAACGCGCTGATAGCCGAGCAGGTCGGCGACTTTAATCGCTTTGGCGTAGAGGGCGAGCACATCGAAGTTGATGCGGAGGAGACGCCAGCGGGAGGTACCTGCCTGAATCAGTTTGGCTGCAAGCACCGATTTGTACAGTGCTGATACAGCATATCCCCAATCCCATAAAGTGACTTCGTTGATAGGCCGTCGAGTGTCTCCCCAAGCATTCGAGAACACTTCTCGAATTTTCGATAATAGATTTGTCCTATTAGAGTAGGATACCCGATTCAGCAAAGGGCGAACTTTATCCAGTAGTGGCTGAAGCAGCTCCACTGGCTGCACATCCTCAAAGCCAAAGGCTGTGCTGATCCAGTCACAGGCTTCCTCAATTTGTTCTTGTTCGCCCAATTCTTTATCTACGTGTGCCTGTGCATGACACGCCCCTAAGAGAGAAACCAGCGGATTGGAATGGCTTTTTGCAGACGAAGGGTTTCTTCCCTCTTCACACAAAGTCTTCAGATCAATTGACGAATTCGAATCAAGCTGTAAGGAGATAGACGAAAGAGCCAGAGCAAATTCCCCAGGTCGTAAGTACGAACCGCGCCTTTGCCATTCACTGGGTTTGGACGTTGAAGCCAGACGCCGATTTTTGGACCATTGTGAGGCTACCGCCATGTCTATACACTTTTGCCAATCATGCAGCAGCGCCGCCACCTCCGCCAGGAGCAGGGCGTCGCGGTTGTTCTTCAAAACTTCAAGGCTCATCATGATGATTCACCTTACTGGATGATTTGCACCGCAAGGGTGACGGCCTCTTCGGCCAGGGCAAGCGCCTGGCGAGCGTCGTTCTCATCGAAAAGTTCCCACGGCGTCAGGCCGCCGACCTCATCGCCGTAATCGGTTTGGATGTGGACATCGGGACCGAGCAACTCGGCTTTTTCTGCGAGCGCCTGCACAGCAGGCGCCTGTGCCGGATCAAAGCGGCCCTTTGCCAGCGCCTCCCGCAGATGGACAGCCGGGTTGTGGGTACGTCCGACCGGCCCGAGCAGAGCCAACACGGCCTTTGCAGCATGTTCCACCGCCAGTTGGCTGTTATCCAGCGCCGAGCGCCAGCGACCAAGCGATACATCCTGACGGGCCTCTTCGAGGAAGCCCCTGGCAAGGCGTAACCGATAGCGTGATTCGGAGTTGCTCATGCGAATCCCTCCCAGCCGAGCTTTGAAAGGGGGGATGGCCCATACCACATCAGGTCGCGGTCGAGGCGGAGACGTTGCAGGTGGTGACGTTGGATTTGCTGGCGGATCCATTCCAGGCGTCGGGTCATGTATTCCTCACGGTCGAACAGGACAATGCCATCCAGGGCAATATCCAGATAGAGTGACGGAAAGCGCGATTCGAACTCTTGCGGCGTTTTGGCCAGGAGGCTAATGCACGCTCGCCAGTCTGCTGGGAGCATGCTCTTGAGATAAAAATGACGCGCCAGGGCTTTGGGCGGCAGATTGCAAGCGATCACCAACAAGTCCCAATCGCTTTGCGAATCTGCCTCGCCCCGAGCCTGGGAACCAAACAGCACCACCGCTACCAGATCATCACCCATGCCGTGGCGCAGGGCATCAAGCACAGGGGACAGGGCATTGAGTTTTTCCGCGACCTTAGAGAAAGTCTGATCGCTCATTGCGCACCTGCTTGTTTTTCGAGCAATTCTTTCGCGACCTTATTCAGTTTATCGAATGAGTCAAACTCACTCTTCGGCCAGGTAGGTTTTTGAGTTTCAGGTTTTTCAGGCTCAATTTCAGCAGGTGATTGGCTGGACAGAGCCTTCCCCTCGCGTTCCCACCACTTCCTGGCTTTCTCGTATTCCTGACGGTCAGATTTACTCATACCTTTCAGCTCTGCGTCACTGCGTTCGCGGAAGGTACCATCGGGGTTGAGATATTCGTCTTTCAGTTTGCCGGGGGCTTGAAGATATTTGGGCAGGTTCGGCGTCGCAGCGGATGGCACGGGCAAAGGCGGTGACTGCGTTTCTTCAATGCGGATTTGAACAAAGCCATTGCTGACGGTCTCTTTGGCCACCCCGTACCCACTGGTACGCTTGGCGGAAAAGCCGTAGGTGAGGAACATGGCTTGCAGCCCTTCGGCAACCAACTTCAGGTCTGCTAACGCCTGCATCTTGGTTTGGGCTTCGTCTTTGCTGATCAGGTCGAAGGGAACGTAGAGCAAACTGAAAGTGCCTTCTGCTCCAATAGGGACGCACTCAAGGTAAATCGGGTGCGTACCGGCTCTAGTCTTGCGCGAGTGCGGGTTGATGACCTCCACGTCGATCAGATTGAAGAATGTGGGGTAGAACATCAGCCGACCGCTGTGGTGGGGGAGAGGATCATCGGAACTCAGTTTGTAATGGTCGCGCAAGAGACGCTCATAGTCCTGACGGGCTTCCGGCTTGAGTGCATCGAGGTAGGCGGCAAAATCTTTCGTTTGCCCTGGTTCTTCACCTTTCTCATCGCCAAAGAGCAAGGTCTGAACAAAGCGTTCCTTGGCAAACTCGTCAGCAGCAAGTTTGTCCTTTTGCAACACCAGGCGGGTGTGCATCGCCGTCCAGCGCAGCAGTCCTTTCCAACTCGCCGCCGACATCGTTGGAACTTTGAAGACCTTATCCTTGCGCACCGGATTGACGCTCTCGGCCACGTAGAAGGGGTCATCGTCCTTGCTGATCCAGGGTCTGGCGAGGGTGAAGGTGAATTGCAGGAACCAGGAGCCGGGAGGGAGCAAGGCCATATCAGGCGGGGTAGGAAGTAAGCCTAAAGATTTCAGATGCTTACATTTCTGGTCAATAAAATTGTTAAATTGTGACGCCTTCCCGTGCACAAATTGGACAAACCGTTTGGCGGCCTTTGCACTATCCGGCTTGGTAACCAGCAAACGCAATTGGGTAGGAATATCGCCTTGGGGTTGGGCGACGTACAGGTCATAACTCATGCATCACCTCATCATGTGAAAATTTTTCTTAGTACTTCTTCGCCCGTCATAAATTCTCTGTCAGGGTTAAAATCTGACCAAACCTGTCTAAGACGGCTCTTTATTTCGTCAAAATCCACTGTACCCGGCTTTACAAAGCCAAATGTCCGACCTTTGTCAGGAGACTTGAAACTGGATACCTTCTTACTCTCCTGCTGACTTCCTGCAAGCCAACGAGAGGGTTCGCTTTGGTCTTCGAGAGATTGTCCTTGTCCTTTTGGCTGTTTTCTACCCAACACCTGATTGAAAGTGCTAGTCTTATCATCTTGTCTTGCCAGATACCGCCCATTTACACACCAGAAATGTTGCAAAGAAGCCCAGGAATAATCTTTATGGTTCCCCGAGCGCCATTTTCTGTCGGTCACATATCTTTTGATCGTCTCTGAATCTAAATTTTGACACTGGCTTTCCTTAGAGAATTCGACCGTGACTAACCCAAAATCCAGGTGATGAAATTTGTTCTGTCGCTTCGGTTCATCGGACGGTTTAAAAATCGTTTTACCGCCAATAGCGCCATATTCAGAAATCAGACGAAAGGTGGCATTGAGCAAACACCATTCTTCGGCTTCAATATTTCGTAGTGGGATGACTGCGATTTCAAGTGACTGTCCTGCTGCGATAGCTTTGTTTTCAATATGCGGTGTTGTACGCATCGCCAACCGAAACTTGCGCGCCCAACCGGTGCAGCCGAACAACTCGCATGCCACGCAACGATTACTATCTTTATCGGGGCAACGATCTTCACCCGTCGGGTCGCACGCATACCCGCCCAAGCCGCGCACCAGTGCCTCATACCACCAGCGTAGCGAACCGATTAGCCCCGTCTCGTGCAGGCGGTCGCAGGTCTGATCCACACCGCCGGTCCATAAGGGTGTTAATATCTTTAGTGTGATGTTCATAGAGTTTTTCATCCCGTATAGATACGACAATATCTTCTTCTGTAGCTACTTCACGAACTTCAGAACGCTGATTCAAACAGTCACATCAAATACCGCTAGCGGCGCAAAACCACCTGCGCAATCGCGGCCAAGAGTCGGCAGTTCGTCTGACCGTAGTCTTGCCCCAACATTCGCTATTCGCTCAAAATCGTCTCCGCCACATCATAGACGACCAAAAGCCTATGGCTCTATGGTTTTCCTTCAGCATGAGGTTATTGGCATTTTAGCATAGGAGCCAGCACCAAGCCATTTCTACTTATTGAAATCATTCATCTTGTCGTCACTGTACCGGGTTGAATCATCCTGAACTGCACGTTCATTCTGGTTGAATCATAGGTCGCTCGTCTGTCTGAGAACAACTTGCCTCCACTCCGCGTTGCAGAAATAACATCATTCGCCTCAAAACGACTTCCGTCCCTCCCTTCAGTAATGGGCCGCTCAGGAACCCACCCCTACCGGCACCGGGCAGCCCTTCCCGACCATACACGCATCCAGGTCGTTAATTATCCCCCATCACCGCTCTGCATAGCTGGTTCGCATAATGTGATACACTTTTAGTATGAAACACCATCAATCACCATTCATCGAAACTATGGTTTCACGGTATCAGCGAGCGGCACTGGTCTTTCTGGTCTTGCTCTCGCTGGTGACGGTGGTTGTTGCTTTGAGCGCCGTGGGTGATGCGATGCTACGCGCAGCATGGCCACGGTTGGTAGGGATGCTGGCCTGTTTGATCGGGATGCTGGGGCTAGCGTGGCTCACGCCGCTGCGTGTTCTGAAGGTTTGGGGACAGATTACATTGATCGGTCTTGAGCTGGCTGCCGCAGTTGGTGCGCAGGTGCTGTACCCAACATCGCTGATCGACTATATCTATCTCATTCTTATTTTGCAGGGAATTGTGTTGTTCCGCCCATGGCTGTGGTCGATCATTGCTGTTGCAGCATGGGTGGTGTGGACGCTTGTGCGCTATCAACTCTCAAATGATGTGATAGCGTGGTTGCAGAGTAATCTGGTGCTGGCGTTTCCGGCTATCTGTGCCATCATTGCTGCGTTTATCTATGCCCGCCACCTCCGGCGGCGTGAGCAAATTCAGCAGATGTTGCACCAGCTCCAACAACGCTCGGCAGCGTTTTCGACCTTTTTGCGTGAAGCGCAACAGCGGGTAGTGCTCGAAGAACGGCAACGGCTGATGAATCTGTTAGCCAGCGAGGTACAGCAGACGCTGGCTTATGCCGAACGGAGTATAACGACGGCCTTGAGCGCGGCACAGTCGAACCTGCAACGCCTGCAAACAACTCTCGATACCCCTCGTGCTGCCGCTGCCACTGCAATGTATCGCCTTCGTGAGACTCTTAACATCCTGCGTGCTCAGCCTGAACTTGATGAACAACCGGCCAGAATGGCGCTCAACAATCAGCTCGATGAGACGTTGATTGCGCCACGTCCATCTTATGTGCTGTCCTGGCTCTTACCTGCCCTCTTTGTCAGTCTGTCACTGGGTCTGGCCCTTCTCCAGCCGCGTCCACTTTCGCTCACGGCTATGCTCTGGTTGGTTGTGCTGGGTGGATTACTCATTATCGCCAGTGCCTTTACCCAATATGTTCGTCAGGGTGCTTTCGTACAGATTGGCCTGGCAACGCAAGCGCTGACCATTACCCTCATGGCGGCAATGACCAACTTGCTCCCGTTGCTGTGGGGATTGTTGCTGGTTGCCTGGCAGATGGCCAGTCGCCTCTCGGCGCTACAGGTGCTGATCTTCGGCGCACTATTACCACTGTTGCTGTTCCTGATCAGTTTCTGGCAATCGCTGAATCTCGATGTGCTCACCGTCGTGAGTCTTACGATTGCAGTGATCCTGGTTGGTACACCCCTCCTTCTGGCTCGTTATCAACTCCGTCGTCGCCAACAGGCCGAGCAACAGGTGCACTTACTGACGACCGAAATGCAGCAACAGGCGAAGGAGATACAGGCGATCACGATTGCGGCTGAACGCGCCCGGCTGGCTCGTGAAATACACGATGATCTCGGCTCGAAACTGGTATTGATGAATCTCGAATTGCAGTTAGCTACTGAATTGGCCGAAGAAGATCCGCTGGCCGCACGTGACCATCTCGCACATAGTCGAGAAATATTGCGGAGTGCATGGCAGAGTCTGCTGACAGTGGTTGATGCCGATTTGCCCTTTCCGAGCACTGGCCTGACCCAGAGCGTGCAACAGTTGGTACACCAGTGTGCGCAAAGCACGCGGGCAACGGTTGAGCTGACGATCCAGGGTGAGATTGACGATGTGCCGCCTGCGGTTGCTCACTGCATATATCGTGCTGTGCAAGAGGGTTTGACGAACGCCTGCAAGCATGCCAGGGCTGATACGATGGTGATCGACATCAAAGCCGATGACGGATATGTGGTTGTGACAATCACGAATAACGACCGCTCAGATCGGATGTCGCCAAAGGTTGACCTGGGCAGTGGTAGTTTCGGATTAATCGGTTTGCGAGAACGGGTTGAACTGCTTGGCGGTGGTATGGATGCCGGACCGTTGCCAGACGGGGGTTGGCGGTTACGACTGGTGATCCCGTTTGAAGCTGAGGATAAATCATGACGATTCGCGTATTGATTGTTGATGATCAGGCGCTGATTCGCACCGGTATCGCAACACTACTGGCGCGCAAGGCCGATATTGAGGTCGTTGGTCAGGCGGCCAATGGTCGTGAGGCGCTTGATCTGGTTGCTGCACTCGATCCCGATGTGGTACTGATGGACGTGATGATGCCAATTATGGACGGCGTCGAGGCCACCCGTCAGCTTACGCAACGCGGGCCACGTCCGGCAGTGATTATGCTGACGACGTTTCATGACGATGAACGGGTCTTGCAATCGATTGCAGCCGGTGCACGCGGTTATCTGCTGAAAGATGTCGATCATCGGGTGCTTGCAGATAGCATTCGTACCGTGGCCGGTGGCGGTGCGCTGATCCATCCTCAGATTACAGCGCAGCTTCTTCCCCGAATCGCGCAGATGGCTTCCGCCACTCCACCACAAACGACTGCTCCACCCGACGTTGCAATGCTCCTGACCCCTCGTGAACGCGAGATTTTACGCCTGTTGGCGCAAGGGTTCACGAATCAGGAAATCGGTGAGCACCTTGCCTTGAGTATAGGTACGGTGAAAAACCATCTGAGCGTCATCTTCGCCAAGCTGGCAGTACGCGACCGAACGCAGGCCGCGCTTTGGGCGCGGGAGCACCTGCAATCATCATCAGAGGGGTAGAACCTCGTCCTACCCCCGGGTTCGGCCTTGTAGTTATTCAGAAGACGTAACTTGTCATGTCCTGCGGCAAGAACAGCGCATCCGCAAGAGGTGATCCTGGCAAAAAGTTCGATGGAAACCTGAAATAATCTCTTTCTGGCGGCTACTGTCTGTCACATTTCCCTTCCTCTCCCATTTTGGGAGAGGAAGGGGCCAGGGCAAGGTGAGGGCGCCAGCCGTGCTCTGCATAACAAGCATTGAGGAACTTGGTTAGAAAACTGCGCAGCAAGGCTTCAACTCACCATCAGCGTATGAAGCATGACCGAAAACTCGGACACCTTGAAAACCACTACCCTCCGCTCACTCCTCTTTCAGCTATCTCCCCATCACTACCGCCAGGCAGAAAAAGACGTTGAAAAGCCCTGCCGATAGCCCTACTCATACACAAGCCGCGACGCATCCCGCGAAAGTAACGGAAGATACAACCGTTGCCATGCTGGACTCCCACTGGAAAGAGGCGCGTTCTGGCGCTGGATCACCGGTAGGAAGAGCTGATACGTTGGCGGAGCAAATAGACCTTTCGCCGTATACATCACCGAATTGCCCGCCTGGTCAATCGCCGTGATGATGATCCGCACATCGGGCCAATTACGTGGGACAGTGGCAACCCAGCGTCGTGGATTTTGATCGTCTTGTGTAAAGGTGAGCGGTGTCCAGGTGACATCATCTGCGGCAAGGTAGACACCGGTGACGGTGACCTGGGGATTTGTCGGGTGATCTGGATCGCTAATCAACACTTCTATCGGCGTAGAAACACTCTGAGGACTCGCATCCTGACCGGCAATCCGCACCCGCTCGATCACCGGTGGCGTCTGATCGTTGAGCGCGATATTAGCATTCGTGGCCGCCGGATCGGTATAGATGACCTGGAAGACGAGCTGCGTATAAGTGCGCAGTGTTCCGGTGACCCCATCAGTCGCTCGGAATTGGGCAGCCGTGCTGATCAGCGTATCACGCGGCCCGTTGTTGCCTTCAGTACGACTATGACCGAAGAAACGATCAGGAACCCAGAAACCAACCCCGGCACTGAAATCGGGTTCGACAGTCGTACTGATCAGCGGTGTGAACGTTTCGGTGACAATTTGGGTGACGGTGGGGTTGAAATTGTTGACCGTATTGTACTGACCACCGATGAAAATGACATCACGTACTACCAGTGGTGGCCGATCATCATCGTCGTCACTACCCGACAACGCAGTGATGTCGTAGGCAAAAGCCGGTAAACCCGGCATGCCGATCAGGTTGTTGTTAAAGACTGTGACCGTCGGCGTAACATTAAAGGTGCTGGTCAGCAAGAACGTATCGGTAATCGTAAAGTTCTCGGCACTCAGTTGCACCAATTGCCCACTGCGGGTTGGCTGGAGATAGTTGGCATCGTAGCTAATGGTAAAGGTAATAGTACGGGTCAACTGGCTGCCGGCAACTGGTATAGGTGCTGTGCGATCACCGGGCGGCAATTCCGCGTTCAGGTCTTCGATAGCAGCCGTGAGCGGGTTATCGACAAAGATCCGCTTCCATGGCAAGCCATAAAGAGTTGTAATCGACAACACTTTGTAGTCATACGCATTGAGGCCAAGCGCAGTGCGCAGATAGCGTAGTTTCGCGTTCACCAGCGCATCGCCAATACTACGCCCGACGTATGTCTCACCGTTGGTAGCGCTCGTGTCGGGACGCACCTCATTCCGCACCAGCTCTTGGGTTAACAGCGCCGCCAGTCGTTCGCTGTAGTCTACCCCATCGAGCGTACCATAACCGTAGCCGGTATTGCCGATCCAGTTCCCGGCGTGGCGGTTGAAGGCTTGGGCGAAGTCAGCAGCGTAGAAAGGAGTGGGTATATCGAGTAACTGATCGATAGCCTGATATGGCACATTGTAGCCACTATGACAACCGACAGAATAGTAGAGTGTGTTGGAGAAGAATCCTGGGCATATCGAAGGATAGAAATCACATGATGTAGCGAGGTCACCAAAACCTGAACTGTACGCTACTGATAGAATACGCTCGGCTGGAAAGTTCCCGCCATCGGTAACCGCCGGGATCAGTTGCCAGTGATCGAAATGCGCATTCAGTGAACTAACCAGGGTCTGCGTTCGCGAATAAAACTCCAGGGTTGAAGTGAAAAAGCCAGGAGTGTCGAGCGGTTGCTCAAGCCATTGGTTTTCAAACGCATTGCGATTCCACGTATTGTTGTTCAAGACCCGTTTGGTCACACTAACGCTGGTTGCCTGCTGCAAGGTGCGTGAAATTGCATTGGCGCCATCGATCAAGAAGTCGTAGCCGGTCAATGACAAGCTGGAGTTGGAAGTTTTCAGATCTTCCCTCAACTCGATATTATTATCACTCCACCAGGGCGCATTACGGCGTAGAAAATCGGCAATCTCGCCGGGACGTTCAACAATACGCCCGACCGCTAATTCCGGCACAAAGAGGGGGAAGCCGTAGAAACGGTAGGGCCGGTCGGTACCGTAGGGGTTATCGCTCAGCAACATTCGATTGCGCAGCGCTGCACCAAGCGGGTTGCTGGGCGAGATCAGGCTGGCGCCATTAGACCGTGAGTCAACAGTCTTCAGATACTCCAGATAATCGGCCTCGTTGGCAATCGTCGTTAAATCAGGCAAACGGAAGAATGGTATGACCTCATCGCTCCCGATCAACACAATATGGCGCACATTTGGATATGGCGTACCTGCGTTGTTTTCGTTGCCTAAGTTAGAGTCGTTATTCGCCCGTATCCGGTATCGTATACGCACATCACCCGAACGTCCGCTGCCATCAGGGCTAATTGCCGCCTCGATCACGTGATCGATAATCTGGGCCAAGAAGTTCGCATAGAGTGGATTGGCTTGATTGACGACTGGCTGGCCCCAGTCTTCAAGCAATTGATTGAATGGCTGGGCGCCGCTACCGGCAATGACTTCTAGATTTGCCAGATCAATCACTGCCCCCTTCTCTACAATCAGATCATTGTACGAAGCCCCATAGACTAACGTCTGGGTCTGCGAGTATGATCCCTGAAGCGTTGTTGTAATTGCACTGATGGCAGTTAGCTCACTCGGATACAGCGCTTGCATCCGCGCTGAATTAATGATGTAGAGCGTTGAGACATCAGGATCAGGGGTATCGATGAGAAACTGCACATGCGGCGCTGGCCCCAGTGATTGCAGCGTGCTACGTTCGAGCGTAATGGTCAGACGGTAAGGCAATGGACTGGTCTGACCAGCACTTGCCGGGGCAACGGCCACAAAATAGCGGCCCGCCTGCCAGACGATGGTTTCAATCCGTTCATCTCGATTGCCAGGATTGACGCTGATAGACGTAATCTGCCCACCGATCGAGGTAATCTGACCGCCGATAGACGTAATTTGCCCACCGATTGAGGTAATCTGACCGCCAATAGACGTAATTTGCCCACCGATTGAGGTAATCTGACCGCCAATAGACGTAATCTGCCCTCCTATCTGGGTAACATCCTCCAGACCTGGCCGACCAGGATCAAACTCGAAACTATCAGTTGCCCCACCCTGCCCGGTAGCCGGATCAACTCCACCGCCGAAGACCAGATCGTAATCGGCGTTCAGATTAGTCAGTTCGATGGTCACTAGCGATCCGGGCGCAGTGATGTCGAAGGAAAAGTAGTCAATATCATCGGACGCAGAAATGACCCCGCTAATCGGCTGGCGCCAACTATCGGTACGACCGGTCGCGATTGCCTGGGCCGTAACGCTGGGTGGTGTAATCCGATTGTTAGGTTCTACTTCTCCTATTGCCGGTAATTCAGTAATCGTTGTCAGCCGAACCGGCTCAGTTGCAGCCGCCGTTACCGCCTGCGGACGAGAACTCAACGCCATTGGCGCCAAAAAGAGCGAAAAGATCACCAGTGTGAACAAAAAGCGTTGCATAGTGGTCTCCTTTACGGCAGGGAAAAGGTTCCTCACGCCAGCAATTGATCGGTCAGCGCCAGATCGCGTTGAGCATTCAGTTCGGTAAAGATGGCACGTGCTTCAGCGCGAGCCGCTACTGCTGCTACACTATCGTTGCGGGCAAGCGCCAGGCGGGCCTGTTGATAACGTACTTTGCCGAGTTCATACCGATTCGCCAGTTGCAATAGGAGGGTACTGCTCCGTTCAAACAATTCCGCAGCCGTGTTTAGCTCGCCAGCAGCCAGGGCAATTTCACCCAATACCCGATACGCAATGGCCGAATCATCGGCCTGACCCAATTCTTCAGCCGTAGCCAGTGAGCGCTGAGCATAAGTACGGGCTTGATCCAGCCGACCCAGCGCGATTTCGGCCAGAGCTGCCAGCCGAAAGACTTCAGGCAAGAAACTGCGGGCGTTGATCGCTTCCAGATCAGCGATAGCTGCCGTAAACAGAGCAAGTGCTTCAGCAGCATAACCCTGGTTGAGCAACACTTCGCCCCGGTTGTAGCTGGTAACGGCCACGCCTAAGCGTGAACCGATGCGGGCGAAGAGTTCACTGGCACGCTGATACAACGCACCAGCACGGTCTAGTTCATTACGCCCAACCAGCACCACCGCCAGATTATTCGCAGTACGGGCCGTTGCCAGCACATCGCCAATCGCCTCCGAGATAGCCATCGACTGCTCGAACACCGCAATCGTTTCGTCCCAACGCCCGGCTTGCGTATACACTCGTCCAAGGTCATTGAGTACATCACACAGCCCGGCCAGCATATTTGCCTGTTCGTAGAGAGCACGCGCCCGGTTAAGCGTTTCAATTGCCTGATTTCTGTCACCTTGAAAGCTGGCAATATTGCCAATAATCTTGAAAGCCCGCGCCTGATCGGTCACACTATTGCTCTGTTCAGCCAGCTTGTAGCCGATATTGGCCCACTCCATTGCATACTTATAATCGCCGGTACGATACGCAATCCCGGCGCCCAGCAGATAACAGCGGGCCGTCTCGGCCTGCAAATCTTTGTGGGCGTGCGCCATCCCATCCGTCAACAGCGCAAAAGCACGCTCATAATTTGAGCGCCGTTCTTCGACCGCAGCCAACATGCGATGCATGCGCAGCCAGCGTTCACTGACCTCCTGGTTTGCAAGTGGCATACTCAATTGGAGTGCTTCCCGAAAGTGGTACTCAGCTTCGTCATATTCGCCCAGCGTTAAATGAATTTCACCAATGGCTTCATGAATTTCCGCCACCTGATCAATCAAGCGATCTGGAGCAAGTACCGTTGCCAATCGTGGCGCAATGTTAAGCGCAGTTGTATACAGGGCCAGGGCATCGCGGTTGGCAAAGCGACGGTAGGCCTGCGCCGCCGCCAGCAGATGGTAGTGCATTGCCGGCTGCCACTCTTCGGCTTGCAAAAAGTGCCACGCCAGCACGGCGTACTGTTCTTCAAGTTTATGCGCAGCAATCTGCTCAATCCGACGAGCAACTCGTGCGTGCAACATACGCCGTCGAGCGTAGAGAATGCCTTCATACGCCACATCACGGAGCAGGGCATGCCGAAACATGTATGACAGAATCTGCTCTTGCTGATCGGCCTGGAACAATTCATTGCTAATCAATTGTTGTAAGCTCTCATCAAGCACCGGTGGATTCGAGTACACCCCTTCAACCACCGGACGTTGGAAACGGCGTCCGATTACCGATGCCACCTGAACCAACTCTTGGCGTGGTTCATCGAGCCGATCAAGACGTGCTATCAGCAAGCCTTCAATACTCTGCGGGATTTCGATCTTTTCAATTGGTCGCGTCAGTTGCCATGGCCCTCCTGGCTGCTCACGTACCAGTAATCGATCACGGATCAGCGTCCGCACCAGTTCTTCGATGAAAAATGGGTTGCCCTGCGTGCGATCTAACAGCGGCCATATCTCATCTGGCGGTGAACCGCCGAGGAAAGCGGCCAACAACGACCGACTATCTTCTGGCTTTAGCTCACCCAACACGAGACGCACCGTGCCGGGCAGATCATCCCATGGCGCCGGTGAAATCATTTCAGGTCGGTAGGTGAGCAGTAACGCTAACTTTCGACCTACCGCCGCTTTACTCAACCGTTCCAACACCTCGAGAGATGGCACATCAGCCCAGTGACAATCTTCAAGCAACACGAGCAATGATTCACGGTCGGCCAGCGCCAGAAAGATGGCAACGATCAATTCCTGTAGACGATCATGACGTTGCTGTGCTGAAATGCCGGCTGTCAACGGGGTATCGGTAATCGGTACCCCAAGTGCATCGGCCAGTAACGGTGCAAAGCGCCCGACTTCCGGTACCAGGTATTCGACACGCGCCACAACACTGGCAGCAATACGATCCGGTGTATCCCGTAGATCAACGCCTAGCGCGCTCAGCAAAGGCATCCGAATGGCTGCATACGGAGTTCGCTGTTCATAACTCTGACAATCCCCGAATAGAATGGTGAACGGCGGCACCCCTTCAGCAGGACCGTGAGACACCGTCGAATCAATGACCAGGCGCTGAATGGTCTCCTCGGCCAGGCGGGATTTACCGGCGCCAGCCTCACCGACCAGCACAATGGTTGCTCCCTGACCTTTTAATGCAGCGCGGGCCGTCTTCAACACCTGATGCAATTCAGCATCACGTCCGATCAACGGTGCTATCAACAGGTGTTCGCTATCATGGCGTGTGGTTACACTCGTTGTATGATGCAGCACCTGCGCTGGCGTCACCGGTTCACTCAGCCCTTTCAGGGTCAGAGGAGGGTCCATTTTGAGCGCAAAATAATCACGTACCGCAACCTGCGTGCTCGGTGAGAGATAGATGGCCCCTTCGGGAGCTGCCGCCATCAACCGCGCCGCCAGATTCACTGCCGACCCCATCACCGTGTATTCATAACGAGTCGATCCACCAACGCGCCCGGCAAAGACGGTACCGGTGTTGATACCAATTTTCTGCCTCAGTGGTATCACATCCGTCCCTACTCGTTCGCCGATCTCGCGATTCACATCCCGCATGAGGTTTCGTAGTTCGAGTGCACAATGGACAGCACGAACAGGATCATCTTCATGGGCTGTGGGTGCTCCAAACAACACCATCAGCTTATCGCCGTGGGTGTACATATCTACTTTATTTACAATCCCTTCATAGTGATGTACAACCGCCTGGGCGCGCCGATAATACGCATTGAAGATCGTAGCTGCCAACGCCGGATCGTTCTCTAAGCGGTTCAGATACGCTGAAAAGTCATAAATATTGACAAAGAGCACCGTCACCGGGCGAAATTCACCCAATTCGCCGGCCGCAGGATCAAGGAAACGACGCGGTAAACGATAGACGAGGTACGGTTGCAGAGCCGCCAGTTGGCGTGCCAGCCGATTGAGTGTCGCCAGATCATCTGGACCGCTGAGCGGCAATGTCAACGACGATACTGATGGCAGCGATGTCATCGACAGATCAAGCAGATGGTAAAATCCAGCCCGTCGCTGTTCGACACGATAGAAAGCTAAACGATGCAACGTCTGCTCAGTAACGACAACTTCACCAGGCGCGGCAATCTCCTGGGCCAGCGCCACCCGATTCACCTCCGGGCCGGTCACCAGCAATTCAATATGACTCTGATCACCTACTTCAGCCGCAAATACGCGCCCGACATGCACGCCAACCCGTAAACGCAGGGTAAATTCGCCGGCGCGCGTCGACAGATTGGCGAACTCGGTCATCCGCTTCTGCATCGCCAGTGCCGCCGCGCAGGCAGCCATCGCGTGGTGCTCACCCAGGATTGCGGCATCGAAGAAGACCGTCAGCGCATCGCCACCAAACTTCAGTAAAGACCCACCGTGAACCTGTACTTCGTGCAGGAGATTTGCAAATAGCCGGTTTACCACTGCCGAAACCTCTTCGGCGCCCTGTCGGCCCAACACCGATAGTCGTTCGGACAGTGCGGTAAAACCGGAGAGATCGGCGAAGAGGAGTGCTCCCTCCCAAAAAGCACCACTGATACGACCGGGCTGCGGATTGGTCAGTTGATGGTGTACCAGTTGCGGCGGAATATAGGCCGCATGGGCAGCCAACCGGGATCGCAAATCACGCCCCAGACGCAACCGTGTCTCGGCAGGTAGATCACCCGTCATCATCAGTTCCGTGAGCTGGTGCGGCTCAAGGTAGCCTTCCAGATCACGCCATTCCGTTACCTGACCGGTCATGAGTGTTTCCATACATCCCTTCGGCGGTGGTATATATGTTTACATACCTAAACGATCCATCGCCGAAGATTGTTTCAGGGTTACGCCCGGCAAATCTCTAGCATAACCGGTACCAGATGGCCGTCTATAGCTACGATTTGCGGCTGTGTCCTTATTGTGCAACCAAGAGCACCAAAAGAGAAGAGGGGAAAAAGGCCTATTGGATGAAAAATTTTTTAGTAGCCTCTTGAGAATATTCCTTTGCACAATAGCACTCTTTAGGAACGCGATGACATTGGATAGATTTTTAGTGACCTCTTGACAATATCTCACCCGCAGTGTATACTCTTCACAATTCTTAAAAGTGTAATAATAACACTAAATTGGAGCACTCACTTATGGTTGCCCAGCTCTACGAAACGACCGGTGAAACCGCAGCAACACTCATTGCCGAGATCAATGAATTGCGTCGCCAACGCAACGCGATCATTCTGGCCCACAATTACGAATACGGCGAAATTCAAGAGATCGCTGACTACGTTGGTGACTCGCTTGGTATGGCACAGGCAGCAGCACGTACTGATGCCGACGTTATTGTGGTCTGTGGTGTCTACTTCATGGCCGAAACGGCGGCCATTCTCAATCCACAGCGTACTGTGCTGATCCCCGACGCCAATGCCGGCTGCTCGCTGGCCGATTCGATTACAGTCGAACAACTGCGTCAATGGAAAGCAGCCCATCCAGATGCAGTAGTAGTTAGTTATGTCAATACTAGTGCAGCCGTCAAGGCCGAGAGTGATTATTGCTGTACTTCAGGCAATGCCGAACGGGTAATCAACGCCATCCCTGCCGATAAAACTATTCTGTTCTTACCCGATATGTTTCTAGGCAGTTATCTCCGCCAGAAGACAGGTCGCCCGATCAAGATTTGGGCCGGTGAGTGTCACGTACACGCTGCCATTCGGCCAACAATGATCGAACAAAAGCGATCAGCTATGCCCGATGCCGAGTTTCTGATTCACCCTGAATGTGGCTGCGTCACTAGCACTATGGACTATTTGGCCCGCGGAGTGATTGATGGGCGGGGAACCCATATTCTCTCGACCGAAGGCATGATTGCGCATGTCAATCGCTCACCGGCCAGCCGCTTTGTTGTTGCTACTGAGATTGGTGTGCTGCATCGGATGCGCAAAGCCAATCCTGACAAACAGTTTGTACCGATTGATGAGTCGATCAGTTGCCGGTATATGAAGCTCATTACGCTTGAGAAGGTGCGTAACAGTCTTCGTGATCTACGCGAGCAGGTGACCGTTCCACCAGAGATTGCCAACCGCGCACGGCTGGCGATTGATCGCATGTTGGCTCTGTAAGTATCTCTCAGCCTGATCGCCTTCCGTGCTGACCGGTAAGGAAGGTTCAGGTCTTTATCGTAAAGGAACCACGTATGGCAACTATTCCTGCCTCACGCAGTATCCTCAGCCGACTCCCTCCCATGCGTGACCGCCAGGTGGATGTGTTGGTGATTGGCGCCGGTGCAGCCGGCCTAACCGCAGCGCTGGCCGCCGCAGCTCGCGGCGCATGGGTGTTGGTACTGGCGCGTGGATCGTTACCTGAAAGCAATTCAGCCTGGGCACAGGGAGGAATTGCCGCTGCCCTCGACCCAGCCGACTCGCCCGGTATTCACGTAGCTGACACCTTGATCGCCGGAGCAGGGCTGTGTGATCCGGCTGCCGTGGCAGTACTGGCCAACGAAGCCCCGGCCCTGATGCGCGAATTGGCTTCGTTGGGTGTTCCCTTCGAGCGCGACGCCGACCAGTTCGCATTAGGACTGGAAGGTGGACATTCCCGCCGCCGCATCGTTCACGTCGGTGATGCGACCGGACGGGCAGTGACGCAGGTGCTGATCGAGCGTGTCCGGGCAACACCGCTGATCGCTATCCGCGAGCAGGCCCAGGCGGTTGAACTGCTAACCGCCGGAGAGCGAGTGGTTGGCGCGCTGGTACGCATGGTTGATGGGACATGGTGGCGGGTACTGGCCAAAGCAACTGTGCTGGCCAGCGGCGGCGCCGGTGCATTATACGGCCTGACTAGCAATCAACCAACGGCACTCGGCGAAGGGATTGCGCTGGCCTATCGGGCCGGTGCAGAAGTGGCCGATATGGAGTTCGTACAATTCCACCCTACCGTCTATCGGACTCGGGCCGGGCATGGCTTCCTGATCACCGAAGCAGCACGCGGTGAAGGTGGTCTGCTCTTCACGCCCGGCGGGCGCCGCTTTATGCCCGACTACGACCCGCGTGCCGAATTAGCGCCACGTGATGTCGTGACGCGCGGAATCGTTGCGGCGATGCAGGCCGAAGGATGTGACCATGTCTTGCTCGATCTGACTCACCTACCGGCCCATCTGATCGAGCACCACTTCCCGACGATCTGTACCCATCTTCGTGCCGATGGCATTGATCCCACCCGGACTCCGATACCCGTCACACCGGCGGCTCATTATCTGATGGGTGGTGTGCGTACTGATTTGAGCGGTGCAACCAGCTTACCCGGTCTTTTTGCGGCCGGTGAAGTGGCATGCACCGGTGTTCATGGCGCCAATCGCCTGGCCAGCAACTCGCTTCTTGAGTGTCTGGTGTTTGGGCGGCGGGCCGGAGAAGCAGCAGCGGCCCTTCGCGATCAGGAGGTACCGCTCCCCGATCCGCTACCACCTGCACCTATTTCAGCGCCACCCGATGCCAACTGGCGGACGATCCTGGCCGATATTATGCGTGCTGCTGGGCCAATCCGTCACGGTGACACCCTTAGTGCAGCATTAATCAGACTGGCAACCTGGCCGGTCAGTGCCGATCCTGATGAAGCCGATCACCTTACTGCCGTTAATGCAGCGCTTACCGCACAATTAATTGTTGCCGCAGCACTGCTGCGCACTGAGAGTCGTGGTGGTCATTTCCGTCAAGATTATCCACACAGCGAGGAATCCTGGCGTAAACATATCGTTCTGTGTCGCCAAGCCGAACCGTGGGTTGTGCCAACGATTGCGCCAGTAGCAGAGAGAGAAAAGGTAGGAGAGAGAAGGTAGGAGAGAGAAGAGAGTATCGGGAACGTTCACTCAAACCCTTCCCTCTAGGTCAAAATGTATGCTTAATCAGAACCGTAGGGGTGGGTGCAAACCTGCCCCTACGGTGTGTGCAGTTATCAACCGTATCTCGGCGCTATCTCGCAACCGCATCGCAGTCCAGACGATTCCTGGAACTGTGATAGCTACAATAAACTTAGCCTGAATGATACAGCCACGTGCAAGCTTAATACAGGCTTACACCTAGCCTCACTCCACCACCTTCGCCATTCAAGGGCAGCACAATCCGTTAGTCCGCGAAAGATTCTTCCAATTCAAGGATAAACAGTTATGAATAAAGAGAAACTATGGCAGCGAAGCAAACAGCGAATCCGGTTTCGGAATGACGATATGGATTTCTATTTTGCCTGGATTCTTGCTCACCAAAACGAAGGTGGTTCGGCACTTGGCGAGTGCTTCTACACTGCTTCCCAAATTAAAGATGGTGATCCCGAAAGCTGGTACAAGGCCTGGTCAGAAATGGCCCGTCGCGTCGAATCGCAGGCGACACAGGCACTGGCAAACGGGCATCGGGTTAGTGCACGTGAAGCCTACCTGCGCGCCTTTACCTATCATCAGATGGCAAGCATCTTTATTCGCCCGCGAGATCCACGACTACGTGAGATATGGCAAAAGGCACAATGGTGCTTCCGACAAGCAACTACTCAATGTAAGCCATCTGCCGAACCCATTGAGATCACGTTCGAAGGTAAATTTCTACCAGGGTATTTTTTGCGGGGTAACGACGAGAGCCGGAAAGCACCAACGTTGATCATGATAGGCGGTGGCGAAACATGCGCAGAAGAACTCTACTTCTGGATAGGCCCGGCAGGAATACGCCGGAAGTATCACATCCTCCTGGTAGACTTGCCCGGTCAGGGAAGAACCCCCTTCGATGGTTTATTTTTCCGAACCAATACTGAAGTGCCGATCAAAGCCGTCGTCGATTATACACTTACTCGACCAGAGGTCGACGCTGAACGGTTGGCTTTGTTTGGAATCAGTGGTGGGGGCTACATGGTATCACGCGCTCTTCCATTTGAGAAACGTATCAAAGCCTGCATAGCCAGTGCTCCCATCATAGATATTTACCAACTTGTCATGGCCGAAATTCCGTCGGTACTCCTCAAAACTCCCGGTTTTTTCAGGAACACCCTTACCAGGCTGGCAGGTCTTAGAAACCCCCTGCCCGGTATTGCATTAGAGAAGTTCTGCTGGCAAGCCGGAGTAAGCACAATTTCTGAAGCGTTAGAAATGGCGCGACAAGCACGAGTTGAAAGGATAGAAGAGATTACATGTCCGGTATTGTGTATGGTTGGCGAAGGAGAGTCAGAAGCACAAATGATGCAGGCTCGCGAGTTTTACAACGCTCTCCGATGCCCTAAAGCCTTTCGCGTCTTCGTTGCCGCCGACGGTGCAGATGCTCACTGCCAGATCAATAATCTGGGCCTGATGCAGCAAGTAGTCTTTGATTGGCTGGATGAGGTTTTTGGGTATCGGGCAGAGAATCTCTAAGAGCCTATCCGAAACATCCTGGTGTGGAAGATGAAGGTCAGCGAATCTCGTCTCTTCCCCGTGCGGTGATTGGAACGAAGCGATGCTGGGGGTAACGACGACCGAATAACCACCGTGGTGCCCATTGCCCCCAACGGTGATCACTGATCAAGACTATGCATGGGTGGCTTGACGACGCAACGCACCCATATCTGCCGATAGCGGAGGGGCGGTTCGCGCACTGCCCTACCCGATGATACGACGAGCACGGGATGCATCGATGGACAATGGGGGTTGTTGATCATGCGCCCATCCCATTCACCACTCGTCGGGGTGCACCCGTCGGGGCACGACGGTGCCGTGCCTCGACTCCATCGGCTTGCATGCGGTGATGGATTTCATCCGTCGTGACGTGACGACGAGGTATTCGGATAGGCTCTAAGCTGTGATAATACACAGAGGTACTCAGGTAACAAGAAGAAGGAAGTGTCGATGAAACATCATCCCGTCCTCTGGTTTTATGTATTGACGTTTGCGTTCTTGTGGTTCGGCTGGTTACCAATGGTGGCAGGCTCGCAGGGTATAACGCCGTTTAAGCCTCCACTTTTTCAGGTTTTACTCTTGCTGCCAGCAGTGGCGCCTGCTGTAGCAGCAGTTATTGTGACTGCGGTAAACGAAGGTACGGTGTGAGTTGACCGCCTATTTCGGACATTTGGAAACTGGTGTTTAGGCTCAAGCTGGTTAATGATTGCCGCCATTGCACCAGCGATCTTCCTGCTAAGCGGCAAAACTATAACTCAGGTATTAGGATTGCTAGCAAACTCCATAGCAGTGGACGGCAACATCGTCGGTGTTTCGATTGCAACCTTTGTGATGTCACTGCTCTCGAATACATGGGAAGAGGTCGGATGGCGAGGATTTGCCCTACCAAGATTACAGAAAAACCACAGTGCCCTTACGGCAACGCTCGTAGTAGGTGTGTTGTGGGGAATGTGGCATGTACCGCTGTTCCTTTGGCAGGGCCATCCAATGTCTAACTATCCCTTTCTGACGTGGTTTATCGGCACCATGGCGGTATCATTCATCTACACCTGGCTCTACAACAGCACGCGAGGCAGTCTGTTCGTTGTAACAATCTTCCACGTCCTCACGAATACGTATGGAGTCCTTGTTTCAGGGGTATCTGTTGCTGCGCTAGCGATGGTATACAGCTTCGTGGCACTATGCCTTGTGGCAATTTTTGGCAAGAACCATCTCGCCCGATAAGACTGCCACGACCGGTAGCGGCAGATTGAGAACCCACTTGTCATAGCGTACCGATGCTGCCCCAGACGGGGTGGGACAACAAAGATCATGCGTTGCAATCGCACGCGATTCGGTATGCCACGTTTGCGCAAGGGATATAAGTTCAGCCTATGAACCGCAAACATAGCTAAATCGTTCCGTATGCACCCCCTGCCTCTTCGCATTGTGGAAGAGGCAGGGGGTAAAGGATATTATCACACTTATTCAGGTATCGCCCTGATGGGCAAGAGTTCTACCGCATGCTGCGACGGACAACCATTCCACCAGCCACGGTGAGCGCCAGCGCCATCAATACCAATGCAACCAATGGCAGGGTTTCGCCACCTGTTGTAGGCAGCGCCGCTGGTGCAGCAGTTGCAACCGGAGCCGTAACGGCAAGTTGGGGTGTGATGCTGGCAACAAAGTTCGTCGCGAAGACGCTGTAAATTTGACCAGCATCGACCTTTGTTCCGGGCAAGTTGATCACCACTGCGCTTCCACCTGCTGGGGTTACTTGTAAGTCGTAGGTACCTGCTGGCACCTCCAGATAATTGCTCGCATCGGGGAAGGCCAAATTACTGATCAGCGTTGTTCCATCCGCCAGCTTAACATCAACTGCGGGCGCATCAGGCGAGAAGTGGTATACCCGCACCTTGGCCTGACCGGCAGCCGGGGCACTCAGGTTATCTGCAATGATCTGTGGCCTGATGTTGGCCACCGGTCCAACCGCAGCAATCGTATAGGCTTTCCCAGCCTCAATCGTCACATTTGCATCAATGACCGCCGAACCTGCACCGGCACCGGTCGGTGCGACCTGCACCCGATAAGTGCCTGCCGCGAGATCAAGGTATGGACTGGCGGCAAAAAAGCCGACGTTAGTCAATACTGCATTCCCATTAACGAACACATCAACAGCCGGCGCATCGGGCGAAGCATGAATGACCCGTACTTTAGCTGTACTACCCTGTGCAAATGCAGCCGGTACCACCAACAGAGCGAACAACAACGCCGTCGTCACCACGATAGATAGCTTGCGAATCACGGGACACTCCTCCTTACAAAACCATGGTTTCCATTACACCGGAATTGCCAATACTTTGTCAATTGTCTGCACAATTTCCGGCTTCACTCTTCTTTACGTAGCAGAACAACAAGTGGATGTGTCGCTTGAAGATGTCTTTGGATGTATTTGAACGTTCGCTGCCCGCCGGTAACAATGGATGCGATAGTATGAGGAGAGAGATAGGAGCAGGTTTGGAACCTACCATTGCCTGCGCTGACAGGTACAAAAAGAGGATGCAGAGCAGGTCGGGGAAATGGTGTGTGCAGGGTTTGGTCGTGTTCGCTCGCCAATGTCGTTCATCCCGCATGACGATCCCCTACACGCAATCACCTGGATGCGTCATTGGAAGCTATCGTTTGGCGCATCGGCACTCTATCGCACCGCATCGCTTGCAGGGGATCAGGGTGAGCACCCACCCTTACTCTGCGCTGACGGGCATCAACGGCGAAACGATAGGGAGTGGACGCAAACGACCGTTGGAACGAGAGGCTAAACATATCCTGACGTCCTATGGATAGATTGGGAGCCGCCGTTGCTACGCTCTTCTCACCTGGGCAGAGTGAAAACGTCGAAAAGCCATACGCACCCTTACAGCATTTGCATAATTGCCTGAACTATGCTATAATTCATAGGCAAGCTGAATACGACCCCGTAGCTCAGTGGATTAGAGCGTTTCCCTGCGGAGGAAAAGGTCGTGCGTTCGAATCGCACCGGGGTCGCCAGTACATCCGCCAACTTTGGCGGATTTTTTTCATTCCAGGTACGGCAAGAACACCCCTTCACCCATCAACAACGCCTGCTTCCTTGCAATCCCCCAACGAAAACCAGCGATCCTGCCATCAGCACCAATGGCGCGATGACAGGGGATTACTATGGCCAGCGAGTTGGCTGCGCAGGCCTGACCAACAGCCCGCGCAGCACTAGCAGGTAAGCTTAGCTCTCCGGCTAATTGACGATAGGTGCGGGTCTCGCCATACGGAATGCGACAGAGCGCCTGCCAGACTAAGCGTTGAAACGATGTCCCAACCGGATCAAGCGACAATACCGGCAGCGGAGTTTGATCGCACAGATAGGCAGCTATCGCAGTAGCCGCCACCTTCGGAGTAGGGCCTGAACCAATATGTGCTGCCGGAAATTCGGCGTGGAGAGTCTGAAGCAGGGCTGTATCATCATCACCCAGATAGACTGCACAAAGTCCGGTATCGGTAGTCGCCACTAACACTCGCCCAAGCGGGCTATCGGTACACGTAACGCCAATCGGTCGCCCGGCATGCGCGTAGCGTCTGGCATTTGACGATGGTCGGTGAAGACCCATCGGTAGCACCTTTCTCCTGGTAAACGGAACCGAACAAAGCACCCGCTCGCATCGAAATCAGCAATAGAGGGTCACGGTATGCTATGCCCCTCCCCTTATCTTCTTACCAGTGATTAGCAAGCCAGTTCGATGTGCCCTCCGCACCCGGTTATGCAGGCGTTCACCCTCCAGCCTGCAACTCTTCGGCCAAATCAATTGCACGTAATGAGGCAGCCGCTTTATTGCAGCTCTCGTTGAACTCGTACTCAGGTGTGCTATCGGCAACCACCCCAGCCGCCGCCTGCGCGTATGCAATGCCGTCTTTCACGATCAGTGTACGTAAAGCGATACAGGTATCGAGATCACCGTTAAAACCCAGATGCCCAACAGCGCCGGCATAAATCCCACGTTGTTCACCTTCCAGCTCGGCGATGATTTCCATCGAGCGAATCTTGGGTGCACCGGTGACCGTACCAGCCGGGAAACAAGCCCGTAAGGCATCAATCGGCTTCAGATCGGCGCGTAACCGACCGGTAACCTCTGAGACGATATGCTGAACGTGACTATATTTTTCAATCGTCATAAAGACCGGTACCTGCACCGTTCCAGGCTCACTGATGCGACCCAGATCGTTGCGCCCCAGATCGACCAGCATCAGATGTTCGGCCCGCTCTTTTTCGTCAGCCAGGAGTTCGGCGGCCAGCCGATCATCTTCGGCAGCATCACGCCCACGCCAGCGTGTACCGGCAATCGGGCGTGTAGTCACCTTACCATCACGTACCTGTACCAGCATTTCAGGTGATGCCCCGACCAGATCACCTTCGCCCGTCCGAATGTAAAACATGTACGGTGATGGGTTGATGGTACGTAGAGCACGATAAATAGTGAAGCTGTCGGCATCGGTCGCTTTACTGAAACGCTGCGAAATCTGTACCTGAAAGATGTCACCAGCCATGATGTATTCTTTGGCACGCAATACCGCTGCTTTGAATTCAGCCTCAGTACGATTCGAGGCTACCGGGTTAGTTGTGATCCGCGTTGGCGTGTTGTGCGGCTCATAGTTGCGCAAACTTAGCCTAATGCCCGGTGGCAACGGTCGTTGCAGCCGAGCAATCAGTGTTTCGATCCGGTTGATAGCACGCTGATACTCGGCAGCCAGATCTTCGACATCAAGATGCACGTGCGAGATAACAATAATCTTGTGACGCACGTGATCGAAGGCCAGGATCGTGTCAACGAACATCCACCAACTTTCAGGCATATCGTAGGGGCGCACCGGTGGAATCGGTAATCGCTCGAAATAGCGTGCCGATTCGTAGCTGAGATAACCGACTGCGCCGCCGACGAAGATGGGTAAGTTGGGGAGTCGGATCGGGCGGTAGGCACTGAGATAGCTTTCTAAGACGATCAGTGGATCGGTGTAGTGCAGCGTTTGCTTGTATCCGCCGTGAGTGGCTTGCGCAACACCATCGTGCATGCGCAGCACCATGTAGGGATCGCTACCGATAAATGAATAGCGACCGATATTCTGACCACCGGTTACACTCTCTAACAAGAAACCAATCCCGCCCTGAGCAATTTTGAGATAGGCCGAAACTGGAGTTTCCAGATCGGCCATGATCTCGCGGTAGATCGGGCAGAGATTGCCCTGGCGGCGTAATTCCCGTAACTGGTCGATGGTTGGGTAGTACATACTCTTCCTTATCTGCGATCTTTGGGCAAGACAAAGCCAACTCGCTCAAGAATGAGCGTCATCTTTGGCTCGGCAACTGCGCGCGCCTGCTCGGCGCCGATAGCCAGGATGCGATCAAGCTCAGCCGGATCGTCCATCAGTTGATAGTAGCGTTCACGGATCGGACGCAACGCCTCAATCACGACTTCTGCCAGCTCGCGCTTGAGCGCACCATAGCCCTTGCCGGCGAAGTGGGCTTCGATTTCAGGCCGACTGCGACCGGTCAATAATTCGTAGATTTGTAAGAGATTGTTGACACCGGCACGCTCCGGATCATCGCTAAAGCGAATTTCATTGAAGGAATCGGTTACCGCCCGTTTAATCGCCCAGCGAATCTCGTCGGGATCATCAATGATCCGAATGGCGTGACCACGGGTTGTCTCGGACTTACTCATCTTCACCGTTGGGTCGTCGAGACCCATGATCCGGGCGCCACTCTCGCGAATCACCGGCTTGGGAATCACGAACGTTTCCCCGAAGAGATAGTTAAAGCGCTGTGCCAGATCGCGCGTCAGTTCGATGTGCTGCTTCTGATCTTCGCCAACCGGCACCTCATCGGCATCGTAGAGCAGAATATCGGCAGCCATTAACACCGGATAAGTGAGCAAGCCGGTCATCACACTCTCTTGCTTTTGCGCCTTGGCTTTGTACTGCGTCATGCGCTCAAGCCAGCCAAGGGGCGTAATACAACTGAATACCCACGAGCATTCAGCGTGGGCACGCACATGGCTCTGCACGAACAGAGTTGTCTGCTGCGGATCAATACCACAGGCAAGCAGGAGCGCAGCCAGCTCGCGAGTCTGTCGGCGCAGATCAGCCGGATTCTGCGGTACCGTGATGGCGTGCAGATCAACGATGCAGATGAAATTCGTCTTTTGACCCTGGCCGGCAACCCATTGCTGGATCGCACCCAGATAGTTGCCGATGTGAAGATTACCTGAAGGTTGAATCCCGGAAAAGACACGTGGTTTGCGAGTCATAGGTTCCCTCTTGTAGCACGAGTGAAAATAAGGCGTGATATACTAAGTGACGTCAGGTATTGTTCGTATCAGGTAAGCAATGAAGCATCTTATCCTCTTCCTATTAATTGGCGTGCTTGGCAGTGCATGGCTGCCAGCAATACCGGCACACGCCGCAGCTCACGCCAGCTTTACCAGTCAACAACCGGTTGCCCAACCTTTGGTTCCGGTTACTATCGCCGTACACATTCCCGGCTATAACGGGTCGGCGACGCTCGTCATCTTTGACGGCCAACAGCGCTTTGCCGGGAGCTTCCCGCTGACCATCGCCAATGGTCAGGGCCTGGTCGAAGTCATACCACGCGGTGCGTTGGGCAGTCATTGGGCTGCTCTGTTCACAGCCGACGGGCAGATGGTCGCAAACGGGCCAATCTATCGACTTGATGCCGAGACAACCCTGCACAGCGGCGTAGCTGCTTACGACCAATTGTATCCGACTGTCCGCCGATTTATGGCAGCCGACCGACTGAGTTATATCCTTGATGGACAATTGGTTACCGGCTACCGTTCGCCGGACAGCCCGTTGCTGTGGCTGCGCGATCACTATTATCAAAACCGCGCCTTCCGCTACTTCGAGACCGACCTTCGCTCGTTGCCGGAAGCATTTGCTCGTATTCAGGCTGCGGACGGCAGTCTGCCGGATTTTCTTGCACGCCTGGAATGGGAAATTCCTGCCTTCCGCACCCCGGTTGAGGCAGACGTTGAATTCCTCTTTGTCCAATTGATTTTCGAGACGTGGCAGGTAACCGGCGATACGGCCTGGATGCTGCGGATGTTGCCGGCAGCCCAACGGGCGATTGACTATACCATGCGTGATCCGCTGCGTTGGGAACCGACCCTGGGCCTGGTTAAGCGTCCGTTTACCATCGACACCTGGGATTTCGAGTACGGCCCGCCGATGTTCAACCCGAATACCGGAGAACTTGGTCCCCGGCATTGGATTGATGAGCAGACTAAATGGGGTATCTTTCACGGCGACAATACCGGTCTGGCCGCAGCCCTCAATGCACTGGCGTTGATGGAAGAGGCGGCCGGTCAGTCTAATCTGGCAGCGGTACGTCGTACGATAACCGCCGATCTGATGACGCGCCTCAATGCGCTGAGCTGGAATGGCCGTTTTTACACCCATCATGTCAAACTTATCCCTTACAATGTTCCCGGTGTTGATGAAGCCGAGCAGTTGAGCCTCTCGAATGCGATTGCGCTCAATCGCGGTGTCTTAAGCGAAACGCAGGGGCGAGCGATTGTTGCCGAGTATCTACGTCGGTTGAATGATCCCCAACGTATCGCTTTCGCCGAATGGTATAGCATTGATCCACCTTTTCCATCAGGCACTTTTGGGATGAACGGGCGTCTCGGTGAACGTCCTGGTGAATATGTCAACGGCGGCATTATGCCTCTCGTTGGTGGTGAGCTGGCACGTGGCGCATTTCGCTATGGCTACGAGTCGTATGGCTTCAACATCCTGCAACGCTACATCGACCTGATCGAACGTACCGGTGCAACCTATCTCTGGTACTACCCAACCGGTGGAATTGCGCCGGTACACGAATTTTTACCAACTGACGGCTGGGGCGCCAGCGCAATGCTAGGAGCAATGATCGAGGGCGCCGCTGGCATCGAAGACAGCGCCATCGGTTTTCAGAACGTTACCATCTCCCCGCGCTGGTCAGCCGATCCGATACACGATATTCGAGATGTCTATGCCGTAGCCCGCTATGCCGCCAGTGATGCCTACACCGCTTACCGTTGGCACATTACGCCGCCAACCGCAAATCGTCCTGGGCAACTGGTATTAACGGCAACCGGTAGCGGTGAAATGTTTCGCCTGCGCCTGCTCTTACCTCCCAGTATGACCCCGCAAACGGTTACATTGAACGGAACCACACTACCACTTCAGATTGAACAGATCGGGTTTAGTCGTTACCTGATACTCGACGTCAAAGGCCCGATCATCACGGTAAACGTTACCTTAACCCTCTAAGCAGCCTGCACGAGCGAGACGCAGATTCCCGCGTCTCGCTTGTTCTTACTACGCACCCACTGCGGGCAGCCCGGCCAATGCCATTGCCACTTCGGCATCAGAATACTCGTAATCACGCAACTTGCCGGCCTGGTAATCCATATAGGCTTGCAGATCAAAATGACCGTGACCGCAAAGGTTGAAGAGGATCACGTCACTCTTGCCCTCTTCTTTGCAGCGCAGAGCTTCACGGATCACGCCGGCGATAGCGTGGTTCGCTTCCGGCGCTGGCAGGATTCCTTCGGTGCGGGCGAACTGTACGCCAGCAGCGAAGGTTTCAAGTTGCTGAATAGCAATCGCCTCAATGACCCCTATCTCAAGCAAGTGACTAACCAGCGGTGCCATTCCGTGGTAACGCAGCCCACCAGCGTGAATACCAGGCGGTACAAAGCTACTACCGAGCGTGTGCATCTTAACCAACGGCGTCAGATGGGCAGTATCGCCGTAGTCGTAGGCATATTTCCCCTTGGTTAGCGATGGACAAGCGGCAGGCTCAACAGCGACCACACGCAACGGGCGTTCACCGCGCAATTTCGCACCGATAAAGGGGAAGGCGATACCGGCAAAATTTGATCCGCCACCGGTGCAACCAACAACGACATCTGGATAATCACCGGCCATCTCCATTTGGATCATCGCTTCCTGACCGATGACCGTCTGATGAAGGAGTACGTGATTGAGCACACTGCCAAGCGCATAGCGTGTATCATCGCGCTGCACAGCAACCTCAACCGCTTCAGAGATTGCAATCCCCAGACTACCGGTACTCTCCGGATTCTGGGCCAGAATCGCACGACCGGCAGCCGTCTCCATACTGGGGCTGGCAATTACCCGTGCACCGTAGGTCTCCATCAGAGCACGGCGGTATGGCTTCTGCTCATAGCTCACCTTCACCATAAACACTTCCACTTCAAGCCCAAAGAGCGCACCGGCAAATGCCAATGAGGACCCCCACTGACCGGCGCCCGTCTCGGTGACCAATCGGCGTACACCTTCTTGCTTGTTGTAGTACGCCTGCGCCACTGCCGTATTGGGCTTATGGCTACCCGCCGGACTGACGCCTTCGTACTTGTAGTAAATGCGAGCCGGCGTATCTAAGGCCCGCTCGAGCCGACGGGCGCGGAAGAGTGGAGTCGGTCGCCATTGCCGGTAAATAGATCGTACCTCGTCGGGAATAGGAATGGCCCGCTCGGTACTGACTTCCTGCCTGATCAGCTCCATCGGGAAGAGCGGTGCCAGATCGGCAGGGCCAATCGGCTGACCGGTAGCCGGATGTAGAGGTGGCGGCGGCAGCGATGGGAGGTCGGCGGCAATGTTGTACCAGGTCTCCGGCAAGCGATCTTCACTGAGCAGATACTTGATAGTCTCCACAGATCCCACTCCTCACTACAAAACACGAATAAAAAATCTCTCGACCAAGCTGGTCGAGAGACGGGAAAACCGCGGTGCCACTCTCGTTCGCCGCTGTTCACACAGACGGCGCACTCTGCAGGTGCTGTCGGCGAAGCCGCTTCACACCTAGCGCCCTGATAACGGTGGCGTCTCCGGCAACGACTACTGCGGGTAAACCCCGGTTCGCCGTGCGACTCCCAGGCCCATTCACGAGCGCCGAACGTGCCGATCTCACACCATCATCGGCTCGCTGGATTGTCGCCACACTCGCTACTCTTCCTGTTCAACGTCGGCTATTGATTTGTGTAGCGGAAGTATACCATTCATACCGAGACATGTCAACGGGAAGATAAAGGCTGTAGGGATTTTCAGAGTGCTCAGCGTCGGTTCACCTTCAATGACCGGATGACGCAACAGCAGAGTGACACTGACGAACAGCACGCATCTGCAACCGATAACTCCCAGCTCACGCAATCACAGGGTGCGTGGGCCTCCGGCCCGCGTTATACGGTGAGTGACAGGAAGGCTTCGGCCAGTACGTGAGCACACCATCGTCTTCTCCCCTGCAATCAGTTGACGGAAGGTGCCACTCTACAACACGCTGACTGGCATCAGTAGCGAAAGAACCTGCAAGAAAGACACAACTCTCTGTCGGCGCACCAACCTACAAGCTACAAGACGTTGACCGGTATCGGCAGCGCGAGCACGGAAGGCCCGACCACAGACCACTATCGGCTGCACACTCTACGGAGAGGTCAGTTTCTACAATCGTTTCCACCTTACCACTGCCAGGGAAGTGAAACGTTGAAAAGCCTGTGAGGAATGCGAGGACAACGCTCTTTCGCGCCGATAGTGATAATAAAAGAGAGAGTGGAGATAAGTGCGAGGGAGGGACAGGTCTCAACCCGTCTACAACGTGTGCATGGGCACGGCGATCCTCGTTCCAACACGATTGACAGTCAAGACCAGCGTTGAGGTACCGATGAATGCCGACTCAGCGTTAGTAGGGTCAGGTTTGAAACTCGCCCCAGAAATGTTCTTGTCTACGATTACTGCACGATACGAGCCAGAGGGCTGCAATGAGGCGAACGGAGCAAGGGAGAAAGAGCAGATAAACTTCAGGAAAAACATCTCCAGATACATTTCTCAGCAGTGAATCTGGTGCTGGATAGAATAAATACCACGGATGCACCCTGTCAGGAGGGAGGAGGCAACTCTTTGCCCCTACCAGCACCTGCCACCCGGCGCAGCGATCGTGCCCACGCTGCCCACCCCGCAGCGCCGTCATCAGGCGCATCCCGTGTTTATCATCCCGGCGGATTGCTGTCTAAAACCGGTACGGTCCATACTTTTGTATACCCTCGCAAGAAAAAACAGACATTCCCCGCATTGCCAAAAGAAGAGAAGCGTGGATCGTGATAATCATGACGAATATCACACTCACATGAATCAACAACGGCCACCTCTGGAGTGGTGGCCGGAGAGAGGGGAGAGGAGCGGTGTGTGGATTCGAAGCTTTTTGTCTGGCCTTGACCACCGCAAATCAACTTGCCTGACGCTATTGATGATAGCCTGGATAGATTAGCTCTCGATTAACAGAGTATTAGACTAGTATTAACATACAAGGCACCATAGATCACACATCAAGTTATCCACAGATTCCACCATTTATCCACAATTTGAATCACATGGACAGCAGCGTGCACGCATCCACAACCTACGGTGCTCCTGAACTCGCAGGTACCGTGACCGTGGCGGAAAAGTGATGTATACTCAAAAGGGAGTACCACAATCGATCCGTACAGGACAGAGGAGCAGGACGTGTCACAGCGTATTATTATTGTCGGTGCAGGCCCTGGAGGGTTAGCCACAGCTATCCGGCTGGCCGGGCGCGGCTATCAGGTTGAAATCTTTGAGGCAGTTGATCGACCGGGTGGGCGAATGCGAGGCTTCTCACTCGGCAATTACCATTTTGATACAGGGCCAACTATCTTGCAAGTACCACGGGTATACGACGATCTCTTTCAGAGTGTTGGCCTGCGTTTTAGCGATTATGTGACGCTGGTGCGTCTCGATCCAAACACTCGTATCCGGTTTTGGGACGGTGAGTATCTTGATTTGACGTCGAACATTTCTGCCTTTAAAGCCCAATTAGCACGCTTCGATCCGAATCTACCAACTGAATTTGAACGCTGGTACATCGAACATATCCGTAAAAATGTGGTCGGTTATGAACCGTACCTCGGCACACCGGTGCGTAGTCCGTTGGGGTACCTGAAACTACGTGAAATCGCAGCCGCCCTGGCATTCCGGCCATGGGAAAGTCTTTACGATCACTTCAAGCGCTTCTTCCGTGATGAACGAGTTGTTTATGCACTGTCGTACCAGGCCAAATACTTGGGGATGCATCCAACGGCCTGCTCGAGTATCTTTAGTCTGGTAACTTTCCTCGAATTTGCCGAAGGTATTTGGCACCCCCTAGGTGGATTTCGCGCTCTGGCTGCCGGACTAGCGAAAGCGGCTACCGATGTAGGAGTGATGATCCACTATAACTGCCCTGTTAAACAAGTTATTGTCGAGGAGGGACGAGCCTGCGGCGTTGAGCTAAGCGACGGTAAGCGTGTCAGTGCCGATGCAGTGGTGGTTAATGCTGATTTCGGGCATGCGCTGACCCACATTATTCCGCCACATGCCCGTGGAACGTACACCGACCAAAAACTGAACAAGATGGAGTTTTCGTGTTCGACTTTTATGCTCTATCTGGGCGTCAATCGACGATGGGATGATCTCCCTCACCATCAACTGTATTTGTCAGCCAACATTCGTCGCAACGATCCGCTGTGGGCAAAGAGCGCAGTGCTCGATGAAGACGATCCGTCGTTCTATGTCTGCAATCCAACCATTGTTGATCCATCGAATGCCCCTCCCGGTCATAGTACACTCTTCGTATTGGTACCGGTACCCAATTTACGCTACCCGGTGAATTGGGCAGCAGTTGAACAGCGATACCGCGATCTGATCCTTCGTCAGATGGCAAAACTCGGCTTTGAAGATGTTGAACGCCATATCGTAGTAGAGAGACAGTATACCGCAGAAACCTGGCGTGACGAGCACCACACCTATCTTGGCGCTGTTTTTAACCTGATTCATAGTTGGAGTCAGCTTGGGCCGTTCCGCCCGCATATCCGTCATAATGGAGCACGCAATCTCTACTGGATAGGTGGAGCGGTGCATCCAGGGAGTGGATTGATGACGATCCTGGAAGCGGCTAAGAGTGCGGTTCATTTCATAAGCGAAGATTTGCCGCAGCCAACCGAGGTGAGGAGTGTAAGGTAAGAAATAGGGAAGAGAAAAGAGTAGAGGGCGCACCGTTACGCACGTCAGCAGACAGGTTGGAAATTCCACTTGTTCGTCTACTGGCAACTTCCGGGTAGAAAAGCGCCAATACGTTTAGCGGTATCGCTCGCAAGGCCCTTCCCACAAGGTAACACTGTTCGGCAAGATAGACGACGGCGTCGCCTGGCTTGCCGAACTCCGCATCAGTCACGGGTACTGCCATGCGCTATCGCAAACAGCTCATCAACGTCGAGCAGAAGCGCAGGTTGAGGCAGATCGTTCACCACTCCACACGAGAAGCCATCAATGTGAGTGAGTGGCGCCAACCCATCAGCATCGACGCGATGCAGGCTGATCACCTCATCGACCAGTAAGCCGATTTCTGGCGACTGATCATCATCGGTTGTCACCAGCAGAATATGACTGTCAAGATCATAGGCAGGTGGTTCACCGAGCAGCGAGCGCCCATCAATGACTGGTACTGTTGTCCCCTGGAGTGAGACAATCCCACAAACGACCGCTGGTGCATCGCCGGGAGGTGTCAGTTCACCGAGGCGAGCAGTGTGCACTACGGTATGCAATGGTAAAGCAACGAATCGGCTACCGATCCGACACACAATAACCATTGCTGTTGGCGGTGGCTTGAGCAGACTCATACAGACCTCCCTGTCGCACTTGTTTAGGTACACTGTACAGCACACAGGTCGCGATCAGCGTTATATTCACGCAACCGGTGATGAATGTATCTATGCATCAACAGACGGTATATCTCGGTTTAGACCTTGCGTGGTCAGAACGCAATCTCAGCGGTTTAGCAGCGTGTTGTGGGAGTTCTCAGGGAGCACAGCTCTGTTATCATCCACGCCGACTACAAACAACCGATGAAATTGTGCAGACGATCCGGCACATCTGCGGCGACAAACCGGCAATCCTAGCGATTGACGCACCATTACTCGTGCCAAATGAAACCGGGCGGCGGCGCGCAGAAGCTGAGCTGGCGGCGGCGTTTCAGCGATACGATGCAGGGCCGCATCCGGCAAACCGTCGGTTGTTACGGCGGTATGGCGGAATACGGGGCGAAACCATTGTTACGGCCTTGGCCAACGATGGGTTTCGTTATGTACCGATGATAGAGGCGGATGCAGGTGGACGACTGATTGTTGAGGTCTTTCCCCATCCGGCAACTGTCGTCCTCTTCCGTCTCCACCGCATCCTGAAATACAAAGCACGTCCTGGCCGTTCACTGACCGAACGACGGCAAGAACTTCGACGGTATCTTGAGCTGCTCACGACGCTCCAGTGGTCAGACCCACCATTGTTAGGAGTACAGAACCTCTGGACGGACCTTGAGCTTGAGCGATTTGGCCCATCGGCACTCAAAGCTATCGAAGATGAAGCGGACGCTTTGCTCTGCGCGTATATCGCGCTTTACGGTCATCGCTGGGGGGCGGCCCGTTGTCGGAGTTTCGGTACCGTAGAGGGGGGTGCCATTTTTACGCCGTACTGGTATGATAGAGAAACTACTGAATAGTGAGGAACGGGTAGGGGCAGCATCGTGTTTGACGGCAATCCACACACTGAACTTTTTTACCAATTTGGCCTGGCCCTACTCATCGGTGCGCTCATCGGCCTGCAACGCGAGCATGCTCATAGCGGAGTTGGCGAATTGTTTGCCGGGGTGCGCACCTACGCCATTGTTGGCGTGATTGGTTGTGCCGGTGGGCTGGTCGCGACCACATTGCAAGCGCCGGAGATTTTTGCTGCATTGATAGTAGTTATCGGAGGATTACTGATCGCTGCTTACGTGTTGGGAAGCAAGCAAGAGGGGCTGGGACTAACCAGCGAGATGGCACTCGTCACGACCCTCCTCTGCGGAGGAATGGTAGCCTGGGGATATGGCACGTTGGCCGCAGCGGTCGGTGTAGCAACCGCAGGCTTACTGGCAATGAAGGCCCGACTACATACATTCGCTCATCAACTCAGCTCGCAAGATATGCAGGCAGCATTAACCCTGGCAGCGATCAGCCTGATAATTCTGCCGGTTTTACCCAATACAGCAATAGGCCCACCACCATTCGATGTTATTAATCCACAGAAGATATGGTTTTTAGTAGTACTCATCTCAGCGTTCAACTTCATTGGGTATGTCTTACACCAGATCATCGGCGCGACTCGCGGTATCGCGTTAACCGGCCTGATCGGCGGTATCGTCTCTTCAACTGCGGTCACGTTGAGTAACACACAGCGCAGTCGGAGTGACCCTCAATTAAGTCGGGCGTATGCGTTGGCAATTCTCCTGGCCTGGAATGTTATGTTCGTGCGAGTACTCGTTCTTACAGGTGTTATAGCACCACACGTTCTCAGCAGACTATGGCCGATCATCATCGCAGGTGGTGGGAGTTGTCTCCTTGGTAGTATCTGGCAAGCCAAGCAAGCACAGCACAACGAAGTCACCTCTCTCGTCTTGAGTAACCCACTGGAGCTGGGCGCAGCTATCAGTTTCAGCTTGTTCTACACTGCTATTTTGATCGGCGCAAATCTCGCTCGCAGTCTGTTCGGAGATGCCGGCCTCTACCTTTCGAGCATCTTTGGCGGATTGCTCGACGTAGATGCAATCACCCTTTCACTTAGTGAACTGGCAAACACAGGCGATGGGATTAGCGAAGTCACTGCTGCGCGAGCAATCGGGATTGCAACTCTGACCAACACGTTAGTCAAAGGCGGAATAGTCATCGTTGGCGGATCGCCGCTCTTGCGACGAACTATCGTACCGGTGCTTATCTTGATCAGCAGTACCATGTTGGCCGCTCTTTTATGGCCATGGTAATATGACGAACAAATCGTCCTTACCAGACGAACGGAACCAATCGCCATGTATGTTTTCGATAAGCGTCATATCCAGGAAGCCGACGTTGCAGTAATTGTTCTTCGTAACGTAGTTTGACAACCAGTACGACCAGTAAGCAAAACCACAATCCCCAGCGCCACCATGTTGGCGCAGCCAGCATCCAGGCAAGGGATGCGATCAGCAGACTGGTATACATCGGATGACGTATCAGGCGGTAGGGGCCAGTATTGACCAACTCGACGTGCGGTAACGGATCAGGTAAGACAGAAAGACGATGCAAGCGCATCGTGAGGAGTGCCCACACCCCTAAGCCAACACCAACCAGTAAAAGACCCAGCAAGGGCAGCGATGGCGGGATCAAAGGCCCACTCAACACAATTGCACCGAGGCACGTAAACTGGCCACATACCAGCCCAAACGAACGTAGTGGAGAATAGACTCTCATCGGTATACTCCCCTTATAAGTGGATAACAGGTAAGGGCTTCGTTCTATGATTGCATCAATCCGAGGCATCATCCAGAGCATTGGCATCGATCATCTTATCATCGAAACAGGTGGCATAGGATTTCTCATTTATGCGCCTCGTCCAACTTTAAACACCATCGGCGAGGTTGGCAGGGAAGTTGTGCTACATACCCTGTTGATTGTACGAGAAGATGCACTGACTCTCTACGGCTTCAGCGATCCCACTCAACGAAATCTCTTCGAGCAGTTGATTGGGGTGAGCGGGATCGGCCCCAAGATCGCACTGAATCTTCTATCGAGCGGAACACCTGACGAAGTGCGAAACAGTATCGCCAGTGGCGATGTAGCTCGACTGGCACGGGTACCAGGAATTGGCAAAAAAACAGCCGAACGGATCGTGCTTGAGTTGCGTGGCAAGCTAGATCTGCGCCAGGTCGCTAATGCTAGCAGTGTGAATCTGCATACTATAGATCGCGAATTGAGCGATATATTGATAAGCCTAGGCTACAGTGCAGCAGAAGCGGCAGCAGCCATTGCAGCCTTACCGGTTGATGCCCCGCCAACGTTAGAAGAGCGTTTACGTCTCGCTCTCCGTTACTTCGGTAGCGCCTGATCGCCAACTGGTTTACCGGTTGGCAGACTCAGGGTGCTACGCTACCATTACCTATGGTACATCACCTGCGGCAGGATCAGACAGGTAGTGGCCAACCGGTGATTTCAGGGCGACCATCAACAAACCGTGCAATCTGCGCCAGAGCAATAACCGGAATCCCCTGTTCCTGGAGCAGTCTACGTCCCGGTTGAAATTGCTTTTCCACGACAAATGCTGCGGCAACGACATCGGCTCCAGCCTCGCGCACCATCTCGGATAACGCCAGAGCAGTACGTCCATTCGCCAGAAAATCATCGATAATTGCCACGCGACTACCGGCAGGAATGAAGCGGGCCGTGATTGCCAGTTGCACCTCACGACCACGGGTTGGTGAAGGAATCCGCCGGTGGAGTGCCGGTGTTGGCACATCAGGATCATATTTCTTGGCGTATACAAGGGGAAGACGTGCTACCAAGGCCGTGGCTAGTGCCGGCGGAATCCCACTCGCTTCAGCAGTCACGATGAGGTCGATAGAAAACGGTTCCAGGCGAGCAGTTAGTTCTGTGCCGATAGCGGCCATCAGATCTGTTTCAATCCGATGGTTGAGAAAATGATCAATTTTGAGGATGTGGTTATGTACCACAATCCCTTCACGCTCTATGCGTTGCACAAGCGGCGGAAACGGTGCGCACAATGATAGATGTGATGGTTCCATAGGATCATCCACAGCACTATAGATATTCCACACCATGAGTATCATAAAGCAATGTAGGAAAACCGTCATGGTCGTAGTCATGTGGAAGATGTGGACAACAAGCGATTCTCCTCATTCCAGTGGGCTATTTTGGGAGTGGACAACATGTGAACAGCTATCCACATCACACTGGGTCATAGCAAATAACAGGCGTGCTTCCGCATATCGTCCACGAGTTATCAAGGTGATTTTCCGCACGTTATCCACAAATGGTCAAAGTTTTCCACATAATATCGCCAGTTATCCACAAGGCAGCAGACAGCAATGCGGATAATGCAGGTGTTCCCACGTCGCCGGTGCGAGGAGTGTCATCGGTCAGTCGTTAAAAGGGAGCAGCACGCCGCAAGACGCTCGGCGTGCTGCTTCCGAATCAATACTGTAGCGAAGTGAGACAAGGCGAATCTTGCGCGACTCACCTACTGTATTCGCTCATACCGGTAACAAAATGACTTACGACTTCTCGCCAGGTCGATCACGGTCATCGAGATCGAGCGTATTAATGAAATTACGAAAGATCGAGAGAGAGTCTTCGTTAAGTTCTGGCTCGTTTTCAGTGCTGGTTTCTTCGGTTACTGGTTCACCTGATGGTGGTGGAGATGTCGCCGTCTCACCAGCTTGTTCTTCTTCGTCAAACAGAACACCGGCCTGCTCCAAGACGTGGTCGGCAACAAAGATCGGAGCCTGTACGCGCTCAGCGAGCGCGATAGCGTCGCTTGGCCGCGCATCCAGTTCAATCGTTCGTCCAGCCTGATCGATCAGGATGCGTGCGAAGAAGGTATTATCGCGAATATCATTGATATAGATTTGACGGACAAATCCGTCAAGCTCACCGATGGCAGCCTTGAGCAGATCGTGGGTCATTGGTCGTTGTGGTTCGTGACCCTGAATAGCCATCGCAATGGCATCGGCTTCAAACTGGCCGATCCAGATTGGCAGATAGCGATTCCCTTCAGTTTCGCGGAGGACGACGACCCGGCTCTGCGTCAATAGGCTGACACGGATACTATCGACGACGACTCGTATCATTAGCCGGCCTTTCATAGAACGCCCAGCACCGGTGATACAAGAGAGATACCGGATTGGGCAACGGAAAATTCTGCTACTATATCTTAGCATGCAATGAAAGATGCCGTCAAGATTGACAAAGCACCATATTGCGTGTATCCTCTGACCGAAAGGTGAGAGAAAAATCATGTACGGTGTCTTTGATCGTTCTCCATGGATCGAGCAATGGTGGCGACGGCAGCGACGACTGGCGTCCGCGCAGGAGACAGTGCGCTGTCTGCGCGATGGTCGGTATCGCCGCCGGAACAGTTCTCTGATGGGTAACGTCCGACAGCGATGGTTCCACCGCCGCTTTCGTTTTTCACGACACATTGCTCATTTGCTCCTGATCGTCGGCGCTCTCTTCATTCTCTTTGTTGATCGTACTCTTCCGCTTCAATCATTCGTTGCTGCTTCGTCGTCTCCCTTACCGGTGGTAACTGCGTCAGTAGCGCCGGTTGGTCAGGCAATAGCGATTGCACCGGCAGTACGTCGCACTTCTGCACCTGTGCAGGTAGAACCGATTGCGCCTGCCCTTCAGGCGCCGGTGATGGTGACAACTGCCTTTCAGGCAACCCATATTCTGGCCGAGAATGAGACACTGGCCGAGATCGCAGCACGTTACCGGATACCATTAAGGACGCTGGTCTGGACGAATCAGCTTGATCGTGGTGATGCCTTGCGGGTTGGCCAACCGTTACGGATTGCACGTCTAGCAGGGGTGACGCACACAGTTACGGCAGGTGAGACGCTTATCGAGCTAGCAGAGCGCTACGGTGTAGCCCCAGAAGCCATTGCAACCTTTGCGCCAAATCGTTTGACCAATGGTCAGCTTGTTGTCGGTCGTGAGATATTCATTCCCGGTGGCCAACTACCGTGGACGAGTGAACAGGAAGCGGCCTTTGCGCAACGGAAAGCCGAGCCGGTCGGGATCGTGTTGAATGATGAAACAAATGTTCGGTCTGGCCCGAGTACGGATCATCCTCGACAGGCGCAGTTGTCAGCCGGTCGGCAGGTAGCGCTACGTGGTCGTTATCAAGATTGGGTGAAGATTGAAATTGGGGACATTTCTGGTTGGATTCGGGTTGATTTGCTATCAGTTGATGCTCGTCAAGTACAGTCCTTGCCAGAAGTACGCGATTTCCCGCCACCACCACCGCGTTGGGTCTGGCCAGCACAGGGGGTATTGACGTCCAATTTCGGTCCTCGGTGGGGCGGTTTCCACAATGGGATCGATATTGCCAATGTTGCCTGGACACCGATTGTAGCTGCGAGCAGTGGTTGGGTTCGTGAAGCCGGTTGGTGTAGTGGGTACGGCTATTGTGTGAAGATCCGCCATCCTGATGGTATTGAAACGATCTATGGCCACCTTATTACGCAGCCAGTCGTGCGAGTCGGTCAGGAAGTAAGAGCCGGTCAGTTGATTGGCCATATGGGAAGCACGTATGATCGGACCGGTGGTGGTTATTCGACCGGTGTTCACTTACACTTTACGATTCTGGTTAATGGTCGTGCGGTGAACCCTCTGCGATACCTTCCCTGATGTATTCTTTTCCTCGCCTATGGTACAATAGCATTGAGAGTAGCTGCGCGATGCAGGTGTTTCACGTGAAACAGCAATCAACACAACCTCACATTATGGCGGTTGCCAACCAGAAAGGTGGGGTTGGCAAAACAACGACTGCTGTTAATGTTGCCGGTGAGCTTGCACGTCGCGGGCGACGGGTCTTGCTGGTAGATATCGATCCGCAGGGGAATGCCACAACCAGTCTTGGTATCGCGAAAGCTTCGTTGACCGTTACCAGCTACGATCTGCTGCTCGGTGGGGCGCCGCCAGAAACAATCCCGCAACCGAGTGGCCGGGATCGCCTTGACATCATTCCGGCCGATCAGGAACTGGCCGGTGCGTCGATTGAACTGGTTGATGTAGCGCGGCGTGAGTGGCGATTACGCGATGGGCTGGTGAACCTGTTGCCTCGATACGACTGGATCATTATCGATTGTCCACCCTCGCTAGGTCTACTCACCCTCAATGCTCTCTGTGCTGCTAACGCCGTTCTCATTCCGTTGCAGTGTGAATATCTCGCACTGGAAGGATTGGCACAGCTCAAACAGACATTAGAGCGGGTGCGGGAAAGCCTGAACCCGACCCTCCGTATTATCGGCGTTGTCATGACTATGTACGATGGGCGGACCAATCTGGCGCAACAGGTGGTTGATGAGGTTCAACGTTACTTTCCTCGCCTGATCTGCCGAACCCTGATCCCACGCAGTGTGCGATTGAGCGAAGCCCCTAGTCATGGCCGCATGGCTTATGAGTATGAACCAAACGGTCGGGGCACCCAAGCCTACGCCCTGTTGACTGAAGAACTGATCGGACGAGAGGAGCGCATCTTATGAGAAAACGGGGATTGGGAAGTGGTCTGGATGCACTGATTCCACCCGCTTCGGCTGAACAGCTACCGGTGCGCGAAGTGCCGGTTGCTGCTATCAGAGCCAATCGTGCCCAGCCCCGCACGTCGTTCGATGAGACGGCACTCGCTGAACTGGTGACTTCCATCCAGACCCATGGCATTCTCCAACCGTTGATCGTGAGTGAAGACCCGGAAGGGGGCTACGAGCTAATCGCCGGGGAACGGAGATTACGGGCCGCACGTATTGCTGGCTTAACCACCGTGCCAGCGATTGTCAAACATGCAACACCGCAACAGTTTCTTGAGCTGGCTTTGGTGGAAAATGTTCAACGCGCCGATCTTAATCCGATCGAAGAAGCACAGGCCTACGAAACATTACGCCAGGAGTTTGGCTTGAGCGATGAAGAAATTGCCCGCCGAGTGGGAAAGAGCCGGGTTGCGATTGTGAATAGCCGACGCCTCCTTCGCCTTACGCCACAAGTGCGGCAGGCGTTACTCGATGGCGCGATCAGCGCTGGCCACGGACGAGCATTGCTCCGCATCGAGGACCCTATTGACCAACAAGCCGCGTTAGAGCTGATTAAAGAGCACGAATTGAATGTACGGGAGGTCGAACGTCTCACTGAGATTGCTGCGCATCCCGGCTTGACAGCTCCCGTGCGCCACGCTCTCTGCACTGGTCAGATTGATCCGACACGTGCGCTCGCTCTCATACAAATATCTGATCCGCATACTCAGGCCGCTGCCTGCGAGGCTGTGGTGAAACACCACCTCGATTCGTTGGCGACCGAACAAATGTGTACTGCACTCGTGGCCGGGGCCGATCTATCAACTGCCCTTGCTCGAGTGTTGTCCTCTACAGAGAAAACAGGAGCTGAATCAGCCATTTCACGCTCGGTTTCAGATCGAAAACAGAGCGGCGGGAATCGCTCCGCTGAAGATCAAATGGCGCAGCAGATGTTTGAAGAGTTGTTGCAAACACCGGTTCAGATTACACGCAGTGGTCAGACCATCAGAGTAACCATTACCCTCTATGATGAAGAACAGTTACAGGGATTGTATGATCGCTTGTCTGGAAAGTATTAATTGGTGATCGCATGACAACAATTGTGGCTTTTGGAAATCCAGTATACGACGAGATCATTACGCCGGTGGTACGTACTGATGGACGTGTTCTCTCCGGCTGCTCAACCAACGCATGTCTTGCTCTTAGCCGGTTGGGCCGAACGACGGCTCTTGTTGGACGGGTTGGGCCTGATTATGCAGACCGGTTTCAGTCTGATCTGGTTCGGTATGGTATTACCCCATTTGTGACCCTCTCAGGCCAGACCGGTGGCTTTAAGCTGGTGTACGATGCCAGAGGCGATCGCACGCTCGATATCCTCGGTGTTGCTGAACCGATCCAGATCGTCCCTGATATTGTCGAGTCGGCTGTCGCTGTTATCGTTGGACCCATTCTCCAAGAGACACCGCTTGACCTGATCCGCACCATTCGGGATCGTACCGACGCTCCAATTTTCCTTGATCCCCAAGGACTCCTACGCCGCTTCGGTGCTGATGGACGCATCGAACATTTTTTGCCGGCGGAGTTCGCGTCCATTGCTCCTCTCTGCCATGTCATTAAAGCGAACGAAGTTGAAACCAAAGTGATAACCGGCATCGATCCGCGGATCGATCCGGTTATGGCCGCACGACGCTTGCACGAGACCGGTTGCGCAATTGCGATTGTTACGATTGCCGAAGCTGGTTCTCATATTGATGATGGGAAACGATCAATCTCGGTACCAGCGTATGCAACTGAAGCGCGTGATCCGACCGGCGCCGGTGATACCTACATGGCCGGCTTTCTCCATGCGTATCTGACCGATCCAGACGACCTTTTCCGTGCCGGTTGCACCGGCGCAGCTACAGCCTCGATCTGGATCGAGTATACTGGTCCCGATGCACCGATTACCCTGCAAGAAGTTGAACGACGGGTGAAGGTCTTATTACAGCAATAAGATAACGTGATACTTCTGTCGCTCGTGTCAGTGCAATTACGAGAAGGATGAACGTCAATGATGCCATTGCTTGCTCGTTTTCGTCAGCTTTATGAACAGGCCTCACTTCCGCTCGGTCATGTTTGCTCGCGGCTGGGCATCCATCCTAACGCTTTGACCTACCTGAGCCTGTTTTTTAGCCTCTTAGCCGGTTACCTGTTGTCTCAACGGGCGTTTCTGTGGGGGGTTGTTTTTATATTACTTATGGGTTTTGCTGATGTATTAGACGGCGCTACCGCACGTGCCAGTGGTACGGCCAGTGAATATGGTACTGTGCTTGACCACGTTACCGATCGGTATGCAGAAGCCTTCGTTATTGGCGGAGTGATGCTTTCGGGGGCAGTAGCACCGATCTGGTCACTCTTCGCCATCTTCGGGATGGTGATGGCCAGTTATGTCCGTGCCAGGGCCGAGGCCACCGGTAAACTGGCGTCTTGCAACGTTGGTTTCGCCGGCCGACAGGAGAAACTTGGCTTGCTGCTGATTGGTTTGTTGCTGATGCCACTCTTGCCGGAATTGCCCATTCTCGAATGGGCTGTTATTGCCGTCGGCATTGCATCTCATATTACCGCTGTACAGCGACTTTTGTACACCCGCCAGATACTGATTGGTGCGACCCGCAGTTCAAAGTTTCGTAAGGGATCAGAAATTATTTAATCATTGACAGGAGCGATTCCCATGGCAATCTCAGAAGCTGAAGTTCGCCATGTTGCCCGTCTCGCTCGCCTTGCCCTCTCCGATGAGGAGATCGCGGTGATGCAGGCACAGCTTTCGGCAATCCTTGACTATATCGCTATGTTGCAGGAAGTTGATGTCAGTAATGTTCCGCCAACGGCTCAAGTAACCGGTTTAACGACGGTCTGGCGCCCCGATGTGGTGGGCGAAATGCTGACCCAGGAGCAAGCACTGGCCAATGCTCCTGATCAGCAGGATGGTATGTTCCGAGTACGTGCCGTATTTGATGAATGAGGGTGCAACTTTTATCGATACGTAAACGTCGTACCGATAGCGGAAATGGTTATGACAACTGCGAAAGGATACGACGATGTACGGGAACTACAACAATGGCTCGCGCCGCTCGTATGTACTGATTGGCGGTTACCCGGTTAAGCCAATATACCTGGTCATTGCCGGAGTGATCATTTTTGGATTACTGGTCTACTTGCTCCTGCGATTTTTTAACATTGGTCTGACAATGCATTTTGGCGCTTTCGCCGGTATCCTGCTCTTGATCGCCAATCTGCGGGAACTGTTGGGCTATGGCTATACACAGCGTGGTAGCACTGCCCTGCTCAACACGCTCGTTGGTGCTGGGTTGATCTGCGCCTGGCTGGCTCAGTTCTTCGTTCTCTTCTGGGTGCCGGCCTTGCTGGCAGTTGGAATTGCAACGCCCCTTGCTTTCAATCGGGCTGGTGTGTACGCCGCATATCTGACCACCGCCCAACGTGCAGCCGAACAAGTGCGGCGGATGGTCGTGCGGCAGTAATATCTAAACAAGTGCGGCGTGGGATAGCCCCACGCCGCAATCACTACTACCCCTATGGATATATCCGGTACAACTGACGTGGGAACGGAATCGTCTCGCGGATATGCCGCGTACCAGTGATCCAGGCCACTACCCGTTCAATTCCCATTCCGAAACCGCTGTGAGGAACAGTGCCATAACGACGAAGATCAAGGTACCATTCGTAGTCTTCGACCCGTAAGCCGTGCTCGCGGATCCGTTGCTCGAGCAAGACTGGATCATGAATCCGTTGTGAACCGCCGATGATCTCGCCGTATCCCTCAGGTGCTAACAAATCGGCACACAACGCTACTTCGGGGCGGTTGGGATCAGGCTGCATGTAGAAGGCTTTTACCGCTGATGGGAAGCGTTCAACGAACACCGGACGATCAAACTTCGAGGCAATTAACGTTTCGTGCGGTGCGCCAAAGTCCTCTCCCCACGGCAGTGGATCGGCCCCCTCGACCTCTCCCTGGTGAGCGGCGATGAGTTCGATGGCCTGATCGTAGGTGATGCGCGGGAACGGCGGGGTGACCCGTTCGAGCAGCGTTGTATCTCGTTCAAGCGTCTGTAAGTCGTCACGCCGACGTTCGAGCACGCGAGCGACAATCGCGCTGACAAATTGCTCTTGAAGTCGCATGTTGTCTTCATGATCGGCAAAGGCAACTTCTGGTTCGATCATCCAGAATTCGGTAAGGTGACGACGGGTTTTACTCTTCTCAGCTCGGAATGTTGGCCCAAAGCAATACACGCGCCCAAAGGCCATCATCCCGGCTTCAACATAGAGTTGTCCGGTTTGCGCAAGGTACGCCTTCCCTAGATCGAAATAATCGGTTGCGAACAGATTTGTTGTCCCTTCTGCCGCCGTTGCAGTCAGGATCGGCGTGTCGAACCGGACAAACCCCTGCGCATTAAGCCACTCCTGGGCAGCCGCTATCACCTCAGCCCGGATGCGCAAGATGGCGTGCTGTTTTGAGGATCGTACCCACAGGTGGCGATGGGCCATCAGAAATTCAATACCATGCTCTTTGGGCGTAATCGGATACTCGTGGCTAGGGCCAATGAGTTCGATCTCCTCGACATCGAGTTCGTAACCACCCGGTGCCCGCTCGTCAGCGCGCACGTTGCCCGTAATGCGACAAGAACTCTCTTGGGTAAGGGCCTGTGCTGTTGCAAAGGTTGCTTCGCTGACGTTCTTCTTGAACGTTACACACTGAATGATCCCGCTTCCATCACGCAAGAGAATGAAAATGAGTTTCCCTTTTTCCGTTTTGTGATATACCCAACCGGCCAGTGTAACACGCTGACCAACATGATGGGCAATGGTCGCAACAGTTGCAGTTGGCAACAGCGACATAAACGCTCCTTATTGCTATACACTTCTCTTTCTCAGGCGTCAGTATGCCACGACTTGATATGGCTGGCAAATGCTCTGACTGGCTTCGCCAATTGATAATGGGTCATTCCTTGCGGTTAATGGTCTTCCATGATAGACTTTTCGCTGAATAAAAATGTTGAACTACCGCTAGTTAGTCCTGTTCACAAACATGCGCCGCGGCGCGTAGTTAGGTAAATTTCTGTTTGCTCGTATCAATGTACGGGCTAGAGACTTGTACTCTGTGGCAATCGGGAGCGTGTTGTAGACACCCTCCATCGCATACAATTCACCGGACGCTATGCCGGCATTGGCGTCGGTTGCCACCAGACAGAAGGAACCGTCGATGAAAACTGTCGTTCAGCAATGGTATGCTCACCCCGCTGTGCGGGCTGCTCTGGCCGACCTTGCCGACTATCGACCGACCCTGGCTACGGCAATTGAAATTCAACAAGTACCGGCACCGACCTTTGCTGAACGGCCACGATCAGTATTAGTCAGTCAGCGAATGCAAGCACTCGGTCTGCACGACGTCGAGATCGACGAATTAGGGAATGTCTACGGTCGGCGTCCTGGTATTGCTGAACGTCCGGCTCTCCTCATTTCTGCCCATCTCGATACAGTTTTTCCGGCTGATACCGACCTTTCAATTCGTTATGAGGGAGAACGAGTGTACGGCCCCGGTATTGGCGACAATAGTGTGGGGGTTGCCGGTCTGCTGCGCCTGGCTGAAATATATCAACGCTGTGATCTCCCGACGCAGGGCGACATCTGGTTCGTTGCTAACGTGGGTGAAGAGGGTTTAGGCGATCTGCGAGGAATGCGGGCAGTTGTCGAACGTTTACGGACACGTATCGGCGGTGTTATTGTTATTGAAGGATGTGATTTTGGTTCTCTCCATCACCAGGCAATCGGTGTGCGTCGCTTCCGGATCGAAGCAAATGGCCCTGGTGGTCACTCTTGGGGGAACTTTGGGACACCGAGCGCTATTCACATTCTGGTACGTCTGGCCGCTCGTTTAACCGAACTCCAGGTACCGGTGTCACCCCGCACGACCTTCAATATCGGTATGATTAGTGGTGGTACATCGGTGAACACCATTGCCCACCATGCCAGCATGCTCCTTGACTTGCGATCGGTGTCCTCGGCAGTGCTGAGCGATCTGGTAAGCGAAGTGTACCGACTGGTTGAAGAAGCGACTCTTGATCAACCAGAAGTACATGTGCAGATTATCAAGGTAGGAGATCGTCCGTCAGGAGCTATTCCACGTGAGCATCCACTCGTGCAGGCGGCGGTTGCAGCCTATCAGATGGTTGGTGCGCAGATCTCTTTTCAGCAAAGTAGTACTGATGCCAATATTCCACTGAGTCTGGGTATTCCGGCGATATGCGTTGGTCTGACCGACGGTGGCAATGCGCATCGTACTGATGAGTATATTTTGCCGATGAACCTTGGTCGCGGGATGCAAGCACTCCTATTACTCTCACTGGCTGCCAATACCCTTGATATACCGTGAAATGAGTTCGGATGCGGTCGATGATCGTAGACGATCCGAATCAAGGTTGGATGCGGCCAGATCGGAGCCAGGTATGGAGAGAGCAAATAACGCCAACGAGTTCACTACAGTGGGAAGTCAAACAGATAGTGCGTCACAAACAAATACCACGCATCTTAGAGCGAATAACGCCAATGAGTTCACTACAGTGGGAAGGGCGGTTACTGAACCGCCCTTCAATGCCTTATGTCTGTAGTTGCGCTTTCGTGCGCTGTGATCTTTCATCCTACATCTGGTATGCTATCTGTGAACGTCGAGAAACAAACGAGACGCTGGATACAGTCTATGATGCGCTACAATACAATCATGCGGCAGTTATTGGTCTTTTTGCTGGTGGTACTAGCCCTTTCACCGCTATCAGTGGCAGCTAACACGATTGCCGGAACGCCGATCCTTTTCCGCGAAACCGGTCATACGTTGGCGTATGTGTTTCGTGAATTTTATGACCGGCAAGGTGGCTTACCGATTTTCGGCTATCCGTTGACTGAGGTATTCATCGAGGATGGCCGTCCGGTTCAGTACTTCGAGCGTGCTCGTTTTGAATGGCATGCGGAGTTGGCGTTAGTGCAGGTAGGTCATCTTGGCCGATGGGCGGCCACTGCCTGGGCCGACCATCCGGCGTTTGCACCGCTCGCTGCTCCGCCCGCCGATGCTGACTTTTTCCCTGAAACCGGCCATAGTCTGAGTAGTGCCTTTCGATCATTCTGGTGGGCGAACGGCGGTTTGCCAACCTTTGGTTTTCCACTCTCTGAACCGTTTGAATTTACCGACGAAAGCGGCCAGCAGCGTCTAGTTCAATTCTTTGAACGTGCCCGTTTTGAATGGCATCCACAAAATCCGCCGCGCTATCAGGTCTTACTCGGTCATTTGGGGCGCATCTGGCTGGCTGCTCATCCGGTACCTGAGTGGGCACTGCAAGCGGTGAACACACCTGACGCTGCGTGGGCCAGAATCCGCCCAACCCGCGTGCGGGTACCTCGCATCGAAGTTGATACCGAAGTCGTTAGTGCCGGATTTTCATTTGGCGCCTGGGATGTTCCGCGCTATACTGCGGTTCATTACTGGCCTATCAGTGGCTATCCCGGTACTGCTGGCAATATCGTCATTGCCGGTCATGTTGGCTACCGTGGTATTATCTTCAATCGGTTACCGGCAATTGCCGTTGGGGATGAGGTCTTAGTCACGGTCAACGGGGTTGATCGGCGCTATGAGGTTCGCGAAGTCCTCACCGTTCTCCCTGATGAAACCTGGGTGTTAGCACCAACCAGTCGTGAGACACTGACCTTGATAACGTGTGTTCCCATCGGTGTTTACTCTCATCGCCTGATTGTGCGTGCAGCGCCGGTTACCGGTTCGTGAGAAAGGGGAAGCTATGGAAGAGCGTCGTCGTGGTTCGGGCTGGGTAGGCTGGCTCGTATTTATGCTTTTCGTCCTCGCCCCATCTATTCTACCACCGCTGGCGCGTTGGTTGAGTCTGCAGATTGGAAGACCGATTGGCACCGCAGAATTGCTGATTGCCATTATCGTGCTTATCGTCGTTATTTCAATTGGTAGTAGTCTGTTTGGGGCGCTCCGGCGTTTTGGCGAGGCTCGTGACACATTGTCGGTGCCTAAGCCAGACGACCTGTCGCGTATACCGACGTTGACGCCAGAAGATGTCTTTCGGGTACCGCCGCCACCACCTGAGCCGCCCCGCATACCGCTGTCAAAGACGCAACTGCCCGGTGCTCCTCGCTTCGAGCCGATCATCGATCCACGCATCCTACTCGTTGGTATTCTGGGTTTGATACTGATGTTGTTTACCTTCGGTGTACTCTTCTTACTGTTGAACCCGTGAAGACTGTATCATTTTTGGCGCGATGCTCGTCTCTAATCTGGGATTGATGTTCGTTACCTTGTTCAGATCTTATTCAGCGTGCTATTCCACCGGTCGCTCGGCGTGAAATGGCCTACGCGAATGGTGAATTCCTGCGGCTGATGTACAGTCGCATGGGTCTGTGCGACACGTCTGTGATACACTTCAGGCTGAAGCTCATGCATCTCTATGATCCGTTTGCTCGCTACTACGATGCCGACTTTCGACATTTTCACGATGACATACCCTTCTACCGTGAATGGGCGCGCCGTACCGGTGATCCAATCCTGGAATTGATGTGTGGTACCGGTCGAGTCTTGCTCCCATTGGCCAGCGCCGGCCATCGTATAACCGGTGTCGATCTCTCGCCAGCAATGCTGGCCCTGGCTCGTGAACGGTTGGTTGCTGAGAATGTTATCGAACGGGTAACGCTGATTGAAGCTGATGTGCGCAGCGTTTCTTTACCCGAAAATCATTTTTCACTGGCGTTTGTGGCTGTCAATTCGTTTATGCACTTAACAACTGTCGAAGATCAACTGGCTACTCTAGCGGTTGTGCGGCGGGCGTTGACACGGCGGGGAACCTTGATTATCGACCTCTTCAACCCCGATCCGCTGGTGATTACCCGCGAAGATGGTCGCATGCAGCTTGAGCGTAGTTACGAACTCGATGGTCGCTATGTACAAAAGTTTGTGATGATCGAGAGTGACCCTGCCGAGCAAATCAGCCACGTTACGTTTATCTATGACGAAACAGCCGCCGACGGTTCACTTACTCGACGAACTATGCAATTTACAATGCGTTGGCTCTACCGCTTCGAGTTAGAGCATCTGCTGGCGCGGGCCGGGTTTACCCTACGCGCCGTTTATGGGAATTACGATCTCGAACCGTATACGTCTGCCAGTCCGCGCTTGATCGTAGTGGCCTCACCAAGACGCTGAGTTACAAACGAGGAGCATGTATGTTGTCGATTCAGGAAATTATGGCCCTCATTCCTCATCGTTACCCATTTCTGCTCGTTGATCGGATTGTCGAACTGGAGCCTGGTGTGCGTGCTGTAGGCGAAAAACTGGTTTCGGCCAACGAGCCGTATTTTCAAGGGCATTTTCCCGGTAATCCAATCATGCCTGGTGTGTTGATGCTCGAAGCGCTGGCGCAAACCGGTGCAGTTGCTGCGCTGAGTCTGCCTGAGCATGCCGGTAAGCTGGTTCTTTTTGCCGGTATTGATGGCGTGCGTTTTAAGCGGGTGGTGCGCCCCGGCGATACGCTGCGCCTCGAGGTACAACTTGAAAAGATGCGGCGAGGAATTGGTAAAGGTCAGGCTCGTGCCACAGTCGCCGATCAACTGGCTTGTGAGGCAGAATTGCTCTTTGCCCTCACCGATCCAGGACACTAGTGTCTGTGAACACAGATTGAGAGGGGTAGATGCCCAATCGCCTTACGCTCCCAACCGGGGGATAAAGCACGATGGGGAAAGCGGGGAAGCAATCCGCTTCCCCAAATGACCGTGTGAGGCGGGGCATATTGCTTGTCTGGATGACGTTCCTTGTTTCTACGAGTGCATCCTGATGGACGGACGCAGCAGCGCTGTACTCAGGCGGTATCCTGCTTTGCTGTAAAGGTGGTTCGCGAACGAACCTATCGGTCCTCCCCGGCAACAGGGTATTTCGGATAGGTTCTAAACAATGAAAACACTGAACATCCCTGCCTTGAACTCCCCTGAACGACATCACTCTACCAAACCACCCTCCTGGAGCTGCGCTTCAAATGCAACATCTGGCGGCAAATCCGGTTGTTGTGCTGCCGCAGTAGCCAATTCGTGGCAACGTTCGTTATCCGGCACGCCACTGTGACCGGGAACCCATACAAACTCGACCTGGTGACGTTCACAGAGCATCAACAGTTCTGCCCAGAGATCGACATTTTTTGCCGGCTCGGTTGTGCTGCGCATCCAGTTGTTGGCCTGCCAACGCTTCACCCAGCCATTGCGGATGGCGTCGACAACATACTTTGCATCGCTGTGGAGTTTTACCTGCATTGGACGTTTTAACGCCTGTAGGCCAACAATGCAGGCCATAAGTTCCATACGGTTGTTCGTGGTCAGGCGAAACCCACCGGAAAGCTCTTTGTAATGGTGGTTGTAGCGTAACACAACCCCGTATCCACCAGGCCCTGGATTCCCAATCGCACTACCGTCAGTGTACATTATGACGATGTTGGCCGGTGTTTGTGAATGGTCAGGACGGGCTACCATGTCTGACGTTGCCAGGATTTGTTGCGCCAGCGCCTGATCCCCTGGCGTGAGTGAACGAATCCATTCATCCGCAGCCTCAAGCGTCGCGAAGCCTTTGTATAGTGCATTGGGAAAGCCTTCAACCTGGGCTGCTGCCCCTTCTGCGCCATGCCATTGTTTGTAGAGAGCAGGCTTGCGCCCACGCACGACGAGGTAGTATGTTTTTTTCGGTGCCATTGTTGTGCCGTGTCTATACTAGTTAACCTGACGATACTATACCACCTTCGCGTCCGTTACAAAAACGCACTACGGATCACACTGAGCAAGATGATTCCAGGTAGAACTCTCCGTGATCTCTATGTACTCTGGTTAGGATCGCCTTTTTTGCCCTTGACTTTGGCGAAAATCTCAGGTATAGTGCTTATGTCAGTATTTGCACATTGAACAGCCGATCAGGCATGAAGGAGGTGATGCCCATGGGTAGTAGTAAGCATACGGGCGTCACCGCTGGTGAGGCTCGCTAGACTTCACCGAACCGGTGACCCCTTCCTCCGCGAGAGACGTTGCACAACAACGTCTCTTTTTTTGTGTAGCGGGTCTCCAATTCACACCAGTGCGGCATCGTTGATGGCACAGCAGCACTATCCCCTACCTGTTATGGTGTCGGTTGGGGAAGGTATATCCGACTGTGACGGGTGCGGCATTGCCTACCCGTCATCGTGCGGTACGGAAAAACGTGATCATGTCAAGCATTCCGTAAAGACTGGCGCTCTTGAAGGTGATACTTGTACCGGCTGTATGTTGTAGCGCGACAGCTTCCCATCGTAGCATTTCATTTTGCGCTGCTTCGGCCAGCGCTGCATTCGCGAAATAGCCCAACGTAATGTGAGGCATATATGGTTCGTATGCTGCAATGCCAAACCGATTACGAAACATTGCATTCCAGGTGCTTCGTAATTGGATCAACGTCATAAACGAGTCAGTGGTGTCAGGGGTTGGGGTTAACAAAGCCACTAACGCAGACTGATGAACAATGACCAACTTTTGAACGGTAAAGCTGACTGTCCACCCTTTCCGTCGGATAAGCGGTGAACCGGCAATTGTCCCGCTAATCAGGTTTCCGTGGCTGAGCGCACCGGGAATATCGATCAAGAGATCGTCCATCCGTTGTCGCATGTGCGGTAATGCCTGCCCCACATTCCCATCGTTTGGCCCATCCCATAACGTGACATGGTACGTCGATGGAGGAAGAGCACAAAACAGATACTTTTGCAACAGCAGATCGGGATTTAACTGACACATCGTGGCGCGCAGACCGCGATAAAGCGTATATTCAGGAATGGCATCTAGCGCGCAATCGAGCCGCAACCATGGTCCGTCACGGCGTAAACCAATATTATCAAAAAGAATGGTTAAACCGCGATATGAGGCCCAGCGTGGTGCGAAACCGGCAATTTTAGGATTGGTGATGGTCAACATGACGACCAGACGATTCGATAGTTCGTAGATGCCTATTAGCGTTAGGTCATTGGGTACAAGGCGTCATATATGTACGTTGTTCAGGTCTTCTCCCTCAGAATAAGTGTTCCAAACCCGCCCTACCGTTGTCGAAATATTCCATCTTTGATTGCACTGCAAAAACTCTCTACGGAGCACACAGCGTACACAGAGCGTGTAAAGTTTATGAATAAAAGGATAATTTTTGGCCATTAGGCGCATGGAAGAAAAATGTTCACAACCCTATGTTCAATGAAAGATAACATTATCTTTCGTCTCTGCGATCTCCGTGGTCTCTGTGGTGGAAAGATCACCTTTTTGCAGTGAAGTCATCTTTTTGGCTAAGATCGGTGTATACGTTATAGCATCTCACACTCGTTTTGCTGCCAAATATCCTGAAGATGGTCTTTAGCGAAGTGTGAATTCACCAATAAACAAGTGGTTCTGGTGAGGGCGAACAGTATCGAAGTCGGTTTGTTCGCCCCACCCAAAATTTTAGACGATGGCTTTACACATGCCAGTACCTGCGCTTAACCTTCAACCGCCTTCAGGTCTTGAAGTATCGGTTGTGCCGCCTTCGTTAGTTCATTATTCACATCGGCAAACACTGAGCTTGGTGCTTCGCCATTGACGATAATCCGCTCCAGACCTTTGCCGATGATCTGGTCGCCGTTACGCACAAAGACGCGGGCTGCATCCTGGGCACGGGTTTTCGGCAATTGATCGACGGCGGTCTTGAAATTCGGATTCTGCTTGAAGAACTCGATCATTTCTGGGGTTTGCTTGGTGCTGATCCGGACTGGCATGTAGCCGGTACTGCGCGCCCAGACTCCTGCACTGGTCGGATTGGTAGCAAAGGCGATGTACTTCATTGCTGCCAGTTGCTTCTCGGCGGGTGCCCGACTGACAATCGCCAGGCCGGCGCCGCCGGTCGGACAACCAAAGTTAGTCTCACGGGGTAGGAAACCAACGCCAACCGGGAAGGTTGCGTTCGCCTGGATGCCGGCCAGTGCACCGGTTGATGCCATCATCGAGGCAATCGCGCCACCAATGAAATCTTGATTCAGATTTGGTGACAACACAGCCCATTTCTCTTTGAGAACCGTATCCTGATAGAACTGGGCTGCACGAAGCGTGTTGGGATCGGTCATTGTCATAGTAAAGTCGGGGAGAGAGTATTGACCGCCGAATTGCCAGACCACACCCTGAAAGAGCCAGGCAATGTAGCTGGCGCCGTTGGGATGACCGAATGCTGCCCGACTGCCGTCGCTCTTTACCAGTTTTGGTGCCCACTCAGAAAACTCGGCCCATGTTTCTGGCGCACGGTCGGGCAAGCCCGCTTCAGCCCAGATGCTCTTGTTATAGTAGAAGAGGGGAGTACTGCGGGCGAACGGTATCCAGTAATGGACGCCTTTTCGCACCCCTTCATTGAGCAGAACCGGTTCGTAGTCGTTGAAATCGAGGTTAACCTGACGGGCCAGATCGTCAAGTGCTGTGATCGCGCCGGCAAGGTAGAAGCCGAACCACCATACATCTGAGAGCAAGATGACATCAGGGGTAGTATTGGCCTGCAATGCTGCCGTGAACTTCTGTGCCGTCTCTTCGTAGTTACCCTGGAACTGATACTCAACTTCGACCTCATTCTGAGATTCGTTGAACGCCTTGACCATCGCCTGCTCGGCTTCTCCCAGATTACCGCTAAATGAACCCCAGTAGGTAATCTTTACCTTCGAGCCGGGCTGGCTTACGACTGCTGGTGCAGTAGTTTGCTGGCTCGTTGATTGTCCACTCTGCCCACCACAAGCTGCCAAAACCGCTGCACCGCCGCCTACCATCATCAGACGCAGTAATTCGCGTCGGGTGAATGTCCGCTTCATGTTTGCTCCTTCTTTCACAGAACTTGGACCGAAGGGGAAAAGACCATCTATTTGCATACGGAGTGGATACCGCTATGCACCAAATGTTTTGCGAATTACCTGTATTACGAGAGCGATATGCCCTGGCACGAGAGAGACTCCACCGTCGTCCTAACCCTTCACCGCACCGGCAGTCATTCCTTCGACGATGGCGCGCTGGGCGAAGAGGAAGGTGATCAAGACTGGTATGATCAGAAATAGTGAACCGGCCATCACAACTCCCCAATTGGTTAGACCCTCGCTGTTGCGTAGCCAGAAGACACCAATCGGTAGTGTGCGCATATTGGTGGTGTTCGTGACAATGAGCGGCCAGAGGAATTCATTCCACTTGCTCACTATTGATAGCAATGCCATCGTGACGATAGCCGGTTGCGTTATCGGTGCTACGACACTGAACAAGATGCGCAAATGTCCGGCTCCATCAACATGCGCCGCTTCCAGTATTTCGTGGGGAACGGCCATAAATGCCTGGCGTAGCAAAAAGGTACCGTAAGCAATAGCCGCGCCTGGGATAATGATGCCCTGGTAGGTATTAATCCATCCGAGTCGAGCAACAGTCAGATAATTGGGCACAATGGTAATCTCAGTCGGTACCATCAGGGCTGCCAGCAATAGCAGGAAGACAAGGTCTTTGCGCGGAAAACGCAGATAGGCTAACGCATAAGCAGAAAACAGCGCCAGAATCACTTCAATCCCTGCACCAAAGAATGTGGTGATAAAGCTATTCAGGTAATATCGTCCGAAGGGGGCCGCTTCCCATGCTGCCGAAAAGTTGTTGAACGTAGGTTTGGCCGGCCACCACGTTACCGGTAGCGAGTAGATTTCCCGCGTCTCTTTAAAGGACGCCATCACCGTCCAATAAACTGGGAGACCAATGATAAGCACAGCAACAATCAGGGTAAGATAACCGGCAATACGCCATCCCAACAACGAAAGCGGGATGTGTCGACGGCGTACAACGACTGGTTTAATCGCCTGCTCAAGTTCGTTAATCGTTGCCATATCTATCCACGTTTCAACACAAACTGCTCTGTTATCACAAATGCCTGTGCCTTATCCGTAAGTTACTTGTCGCTCGATATACCGGATTTGCACAATCGTCAAGAAGAGCATGATCAGGAATAGGACAATCGCAACCACGCCAGCCTTGCCGGCATCGTAAGAGACAAATCCCAGCTCATAAAGGTGAAAGATGAGCGTAGTCGTTGCGTCAGCCGGGCCACCATTGGTTAGCACACGAATAATGTCAAAGGCTTGAAAGCAGGTCAGGACACTGGTCACTGAGAGGAAGAAGGCAACTGGCGAGAGGCCGGGGAGCGTGACATTCCAGAACCGCTCCCATGCGCCGGCGCCGTCTACCCGTGCCGCATCGTACAACTCTCGTGGAATATTCTGCAGACCGGCAAGATAGATAACAACAGCGTAGCCGAGATTTTTCCATACGTAGACAATGATCACCGCCGGCATCGCCCAAAATGGATCGGCCAGCCAGTTGGGTGAGTCAAGACCGATAAAGCCTAGCAATTGATCGATAAGTCCGTAGCGTGGATCGAAAATATAGCTCCAAACTACTGCTACAACCGCGCCTGACATCACTACCGGTGAAAAGACGATGGCACGCGCAGTGTTTCGGTAGCGTAGCGGTTGATTGAGCAGCAGGGCCAGGAGTAATCCTAAAATGAGGGTCAATCCAACCGAACATATCGTGAACGTAGCGGTTTGCCAAATAATGTTCCAAAACCGCCGGTCGCTAAACGCATCGATGTAGTTTTGTAGACCGACAAACGTCATTGTTGGGCGGAGAAAATCCCAACGTACCATGCTAAGGTAGATGTTGTAGAGTAGCGGCCAATAAGTGAATACTGCAAAAAGGAACAGATTAGGACCGATGAAAAGTGCAAACAATAACCATTCGCGGTGTTCGCGCCGTACCGTATTTGGGTGTTGCTCTTGTTTGGGCGTGTACGTGGCCATACAAATCCATTACATTGGCTTTTCAGTCGTGTGGTCATCGTAGTATACAGAGATTAATCGATCATCATTGAATTATTAAGAGAAAGTTAAGCACAATAGGTGGTTAGGTTAAGTTAAACTTTTCACAATTCGCCGATACAATAGTAATTTCTTTTCTGAAACGATAGCGGTATTGATTACGTATCATTAGGTGCGTTGATTTGATCAAGTTGGTAGTACATTGGTTTTGATAAGGTGCTACCATGGAAAAGGACTTGATATGTTATCGGTTGAGCTAGACAAATCGACGAACTGGCTTCATTAGGCTTTTCTAACGTCGATGATGTCGGATAGGGAAGACTGCTATCTACCGGTTTCACGGTATCGTCTATCGAGGTTGGGTGAAGATACAACCATTGAACTGCCGCAGTAGTCGAGCGAGGAGTGCATGCTCAGAATCTCCCGTGTCATTGCTAGTATCTACCTCTTAGCCACTATTCTGATGGCCACGACAACGGTGATTTTTGGCCCAATTGGATGGTCTCCATTTCCGCTCGCCGCTGCCGCGCCACCAATTCGGGTCGAACTGGCTGTCAGTTCCGAGAAAGAAGCCTGGATTCGGAGTGCCCTTGAACGGTTTGCTCAGACGAACCCAAACATCAACGGTCGCCGGATTGAAGTTCGCTTCCGGGTAGCCGGTTCGCGTGGCTTGATCGAGGCCATCGAACGCGAAGGGTATCAACCGACAGCCATCAGCCCGGCCAGTATGATTCAAATTGATGAACTGCGCCAGATACGACCCGATCTCTTGCGCGATTCGGTCTCACCTCTGGTCTTCTCGCCAATCGTGGCTCTCATGCGTGATGCCCAATCAACCGCCGGAATTACAAATCCGTGGTTATTATGGCAGCGTGAACTCCCCGATCAGGCTAAAGCGGTGAAGGTCGGGATTTCTTCACCCGTCTCAAGTAATGGGGGGTTGCAGACGCTAATCGTTTTGGCCGCACAGTATCATCAGACTGCTCAATTGAATGTTGGCCGGGTACGCGACCCTGGGTTTCGTGATTGGTTGCAACAACTGAAGGTACCGGCTTGGCCAGATAGTACTGGTACGTTGACAACCGATTTCGTTATTCGGCCCGGCGTGTATGACATCATTACGACCTACGAAAGTCTCGCGCTGCAGGTGTTTCGTCAGGCCGAAGGACGTTTCTTGGAGGTACGAGTCTACTATCCTGAGACAACATTGCTCAGTGATCATCCCTTTACCATTCTGACGGCGCCTTGGGTTGATAGCGCCGAACGAGCGGCGGCGCTTCGCTTACGTGATTTTTTACTCAGCCCATCAGAGCAGACGATTGCGATGCACGAATATGGTTTTCGTCCGGTTATCCCGCAGGTAACGATCAATCTTAATGACCAGGAATCGCTTTTTGGTCGTTACCGTGATCTCGGTTTACAACTCGATCTAAAGACACAACTCGAGAACCCTTCGCAAGCGGTTGTAGAGGCGCTCATTTCAACCTGGCAGGATGTGTTCAATCAGTAACAAAATATGTGTTGGTGGAATGACAGCGGCAGATGTGCAGATATACCGGTTCTGACAGACAATCATCAGGCTAGAACCGCTACGTACCGGGAAAGAATGTATGAATGCCTTACGTATAGCAGCCTTACGACCTCTCTACCTGCTCGTGCTGGTAGCGGCAATATTCGGCGGCTTAACTATCACCATCTGGTGGCTTCCGCTCGGCTTGATAGTTTACGGTGTTGCAGTGTGGATGGCCGCCCAAGACCCACTTCTGACGTTGCCCCCGCCTCGGCCGCGTCCGCGTATTACCAGCCCAACGCTGCGTGCGCTTATCCGCGAGATTGAACGCTCACAAAAGGAGATCGAACAGGCGGTCGCGGGCGTTCAAGGGCCATTAACCGGTATTCTCAATAATGTTGTATCACAGACTCGTGATTTGCTCGAAGAAGCGTACTACCTGGCTGATAAGGGACAGATTATTGAACGCTACTTCAAAGACAATAATTACCAGAAACTTGAACAACAACTGACGCAACTAAACTGGCAGATAAGTGCAACCATCGATCCTTTTACCCGTCAACAACTTGAAGAGCGTCGGCAAGCTCTTCTGACCCAGCAAAAACATTTTCAGGATTTGCGGGTTTATTTCGATCGTATTCAGGCACAACTGGCAAATATTGATGCCAGCCTCGATACTATTTTGGCCGAAACGATCCGTTTGCGTACTGCTGATGCAGTAGCGATGTCATCAGCCAGTGGTGCTGTTCAACAACGGCTAGACGATTTGCGTAGCGATATGGAGGTGTTCCGGAAAGTGCTCGACACGGCAATGACGGGTATCTAGGCTATTTGGGTTTTGTCGGTCTGGAACTTCAAGCGCACCGCCACTCTGTACAGAGACGTTCATACTGACCTTTAGCCTCCCATTCACACGGTACTGGCGTAGCGCTGACCCTCAGCATACGCCCGACATACCCTGTCGCCCTGGGAGCGCGGGCCGCTGGCCCGCATCCTGCGGTGTCCGCGTTGGAAGCGCACCTGTCTGGTGAACGAACAACGCGCCACGAGTGATAAGCGGCTTCCAGCCCCTCAGCATACGCCCGACACACCCTGTCGCCCTGGGAGCGCGGGCCGCTGGCCCGCATCCTGCGGTGTCAGCGGAGCAAGCGCACCTGTCTGAGGAGTACACCTCTAATGTATTGATAAGCATAATCGGCGAGAGAACAATCCCTGACGAAGACCACTGTTTGTACGGGAAGCAGTTCTACACATGCTGCGGATAGATTAAGGTGAGGGGATTGCTGTACCGTAAATCGACCGGTACGAGCGCAGTCGGACAACAGCTTCGACAAGATTTCACTCGAACAAAAAAGAACGCGGGCCTCTGGTACGCGCTCCCAAGGTATAGGAGTATGACCGTCGGAGCGAGGCGCTGCTTTGCCCTAGCGAACGGAGGTAATTCGTTTTCCGGCGAGCGTCGTTGTTCCCGTAGGTATGTACATTCTGACATAGTATAATCAAATTGTACATTCGTTCATCAAAAGGATGTTGCCGTATGATTTCTCGATGGTTCAGGCTCTGTATCACCCTGATGCTACTCCTCACGCTCCTCAGCGGTTGTGGGGAACGCTTACCTTTTGGTCTAAGCAACGCGGATGCGCTCAAGATTACTATTGCCTACAGTCCAGAAAAAGATAAATGGCTTACCGAACAAATTGCCCGCTTCAACGAGCAACGAATCACGGTCAACGATCGGCGCATCGTGGTAGAAGGGATCAACAAGTCGTCGGGGGCTGCCCGTACCGAGATTAAGAACGGTACGCTGAACGTCACCGTCTGGAGTCCATCGGCCAGCACCTGGCTCGAGGTACTTAAGCAAGAGACCGGCAACCAGAATGTCGCTGTTTCAAATAAGCCTCTCGTGCTGACACCGGTCGTTATCGCAATGTGGAAACCGATGGCAGAAGCGATGGGCTGGCCCAATCGACCCATTGGCTGGAAAGATATGCTCGAACTGACCAACGATCCGCAAGGCTGGGGGCGCTTCGGGCATCCTGAATGGGGGCGTTTTTCGTGGGGGCACACCGACCCTGAAATCAGTACCACCGCCCTCAGCACCTTAATCGCCGAGTTCTATGCCGCCACCGGTAAGCGCGATGGGTTGACCGTCGCCGATGTGCAGAGCGAACAGGCGACCGCCTTTATCCGTCAGCTCGGACAGAGTATTAAGCACTACGGTTACAATACGTTGGTCTTCAGTGAGAACATGAAGAAGTTTGGTATGAGCTACATCTCGGCTTTCCCGATGGAGGAGATTACGCTCATCGACTTCAATAAATTCAATCCACCACCGACGCCGTTAGTGGCGATCTATCCAGCAGAGGGTACCTTCTGGCACGATAACCCATTCATCATAATGGCGAGCGCCAGCGCCGATGAACGGGCGGCCGCCGAACGGCTCTACGAATTTCTGCTCAGCGAAGAGAGCCAACGGGCGGCGATGTCCTATGGCTTTCGTCCGGCCAACCCCAATGTTCCACTCACCGACCCGATCAGTCCGGCCTTTGGCGTTAATCCGCAAGGGATTCAGACGGTGTTGGCGGTACCTCCGGCTGAGGTAATCGTTGCCGTTAAAGACTCGTGGAAACTAAACCGCAAGCGTGCAGATATTCTGCTGGTGGTCGATACCTCTGGCTCGATGGAAGGTGACAAGCTGACGATGGTGAAAGCAGGTATCGAGACCTTCTTGCTGCGCATTTTGCCGGAAGACCGACTTGGGCTGATCACCTTTGACTCAAAGGCGCGGCTGGTCGTACCGATGGCGCCGTTAAGTGAAAACCGGATTGCGCTGCAAACGGCAGTACAGGAGATGCGGGCTGCAGGACGCACGGCACTGTTCGATGCTCTCGACCTGGCCCGGCAAACGTTAGAGGAACTTCCGCCAGCGGAGGATGACCGAATCCGGGCGATTGTGTTGCTATCTGATGGTGCGGATAACGCGAGCCAGATGTCCTTGGCTCAACTCCGTAATGCGTTCGATGAGAGTGGCATTTCGATTTTCCCGGTTGCCTATGGGAGTGATGCGGATCGGCAGGTGCTTGATGCTATTGCCGAGTTTAGCCGTACTATTGTCGTAGTGGGTGATACTGGCGACATTGCACAAATCTTTGAGAATCTCAGTCGTTATTTTTAGAGGGTTTATGTCTGCAGGATTGCTGGCGACCTCTGTCTTTCCTCCACTGCCCATCACGCAAGCGGGGGACGTAGCTACTGGAAACGGTATCATCCCATTTCAGAGATCTTATGGTATCATGAAGGCTCCTGATCGGCGAACAAACGGAGTACTGCAAGCGATAAACGTCATCGGAATACCCGACTCGCGCAGTCGTCTAGAAGCGCGGGCCATAGGCCCGCATCCTGCAATGGCAGTGGTGGAACAGCGTCCGTTTCAGAAGCACGCTACAGGGGCGGGTTCCAAACCCGCCCCTACCATACGCTCACAGGAATTACCAGCGCACGACCAGAGGCCTAATTATAGACTACTGTCGGCGCGGAACGCAGCGCGCCGTCGCCCACGCTACGGACATTCCGCTCACTCCTCGCGACTCTTCCCTCTCTTCTCACCACTGCCGGGCAAGATGAAAACTTTGAAAACTCCTACCTAACAAATCTGAACATCGTGTGCATTTTTCATAATCTTTCAATCTCCGCAACCACAGGCTACCTTCTCAAAATGCAATGATTGCCATATAATAGACGAACAAAACAGAGTTTCCAGAAGGATAAGGACAAATGGTTGCGCGCTCAATCCACCCTTCCCGCACGCCGGTGGCAACTCCCGATGAGGGGCTAGTCGCTGATCTCCTTCCTCCAATGTTGGTCTTGTTGGCTACGTTGGCAGCGGCTATCATTGGTCTCTTGCTCCTTAACCGGTGGGATGGTAATTTCTGGCCTTACGCGATCATTCTGCTGCTGATGGGCTTTCTGGCAGTGAGTGATCGCTTTCGGCGAAGAGGCGATTACGACAAGGCCAGTATGGTTCTTGTAACCGCTCTAACAATCTTGCCGGTACTGAGCTGTGCTGCTTTTGGTTTTGTTAACAACATCTTCCTGTATCTTTCAGTCCTTGGTGTCTTTGCCGCTGGAATTATGGTGTCTTCGCGGGCACCGTTTCGGGCTGCGCAGGCAGCTATTCTGCTCTATCTGATCCTGATTCTCGCAGCCGACCTGATCGGTCAGCCTCGACCAACTTGGTTTGAGGTTATCGGTCAGCTTCTCTTCCAGATCGCACTTTTACTGGGTGCAGCAACGCTCAGTTGGGCGGCGGCTTACGTAGTGCGGGGTACGATACGCTGGGCTATTGATACGGCTCAGAAATCAGAACGGCGTGAGCAGTTGTTGCGCGAGACACAAGCAAACCTGGAGCGAGCGTTGTTAGAACGTGATTTCTTGAATGAACAACTCTACCGCACAACCCTGGCCCTCGAAGAGGCGCGGGCGATGGCTGAGGCAGCCTATCGCTCGAAGTCGAACTTTATGGCGACAATGTCGCACGAGCTTCGTACTCCGCTCAATATTATTATCGGTTTTAGTACGGTAATTCTGGAACATCCTGAAATGTACGGCGATGTCAAGCTCGACGAGCAGATCTTGCAAGACATTGCTGAAATTCGGCGTAGTGGTCAGCATCTGCTCGGCCTGATCAACGATATTCTCGATCTGGCGAAAGTTGAGGCCGGTAAACTTGAGCTTAATAAGACAAATCTGCAATTACTGCCCTTACTTGAAGAGACCATACGTACCGCACAGGCATTGATCAACGACCGTCCCATTCAACTGCGCCGTGAATACTGTGAACCCCTACCGACCGTGTTTGCTGATGAAGTGCGGGTGCGGCAAGTCCTGCTCAATTTGGTCTCGAATGCCTGTAAGTTTACGCATTCGGGTGAAATTGCGGTTGGTGCCCGCGCCGATAGTAATGAGGTGATTGTGTGGGTGCGTGATACCGGAATCGGGATTGCACCAGAGGATCAGGAACGCATTTTCCAACAGTTTGAGCAGATCGAACATGCGGATACCCGCCAGCACGCCGGTACTGGGCTTGGTCTCGCGATCTGTCGCTGGTTGGTCGAATTGCATGGCGGGCGGATGTGGCTAGAGAGTGAGTTGGGGAAGGGTAGTATCTTTTTCTTCTCATTGCCGCGCACACGGGCAGGTGGGGAATCGCCGTTGTAGCGTGCTGGAAAGCCGTCAATGAAGTCGGCTCATTGTCATTGATGATGGTGTCTAGCGAAGGAGCAGGGAACGATGGCCAGAATTCTACTTGTCGATGATGTATACACGGCCCGTTCGATGTTTGAACGTGTGCTCCGTCATGTCGGCCGACATGAGGTGCTTGCGGTGGGGAGTGGTGCTGAGGCGCTGGCGAAGGTACGGGAATTTGCCCCTGATGTCATCATTCTCGATATTAGTATGGCCGACCGCGATGGTCTAATGGTATTGCGTGATCTACGGGCAATGGGTGTCACGTGTCCGATAATTGCCCACACCGCCCGTACCGAAAGGACACCGGGTGAGTTTGTGGCACAGGGTTTTGATGCCTACGTGCCGAAGACGGGTAATCTCACCAATTTGCTGAGCACCGTGCGCGATCTGGTTGGGCGCTGAACGAGCCAGATCGTTCGTTCAGATGACAATGAGGTCACATAGCGTCTACGGCAGGTGAATTGCATGAGGGAACTGTGGATGCTATCGCACGTCTCTGCCGGTATGTGCAGGTTTGTACTAGAAGTTCTTCGTGTAGTTAATGTGGAAAACTTGTGGAAAATCTGTGGATGCAAAACTGATGGCATTCCTCAATTGTGAATAGTAAGGGATTCCTACGTGTTCAGTGTCTATACGGCGGGCCTGGCACAGGAAACCCTGACCACGCAGTCGCTTGGAAGCGTGGTTTTCCGGCTCGCATGTTGCAGTGGACAGTGCAGGGAGTAAGCGGTTAAAAGCTCTCATCCTTCCCCAACTTCTGTTCTCTCCTGGACGAGGGTAAGGACGGGGATGGTCGAAGATGGTTGCGAACCCATCCCTCTCGCCATTGCTCACTTCTCTCCTCTCTCCTCTGTCAACATTGCCTGAAAAACTTTGCAAGGCTCTCTTGACCAGTGGGGGTCATGCAAGGTTCCGCTGGTTCGTTCAACACGAATACCATGCCTTCGGTTACAATTGAGAGGGAGGGTAGTGATCGGGTATGGGAGGTGTTGTGACCGTTGATCTTGTGCGCGGCATGCGTGATGTGTTACCGGCAGAATACACGCTGAGCCGACGTATTCAGACGATATTAGAACGGACGATGTCCGCTTACGGTTTTCAGATGCTCGATACACCGATTATTGAGCATCGAGAACTCTATCTCCGTAAATTAGGTGAAGATTTGGTTGGTAAGGTTTACGAGTTTAGCTTTGGTGGGCGCGATCTGGCGTTGCGACCGGAGTGGACGGCGTCGGTGCTGCGGGCATATGTGGCTGGGATGCAGGATCAGCCGTTACCCTTGCGTCTAAGCTACGCTGGGCCGGTGTTTCGCTATGAACGTCCACAACGCCACACCTATCGTCAGTTCACGCAGGTAGGTGGCGAGATTATTGGTGGGCTGCCACCACGTGCCGATGCCGAGGTGATCGCACTGGCTTGCGCAGGACTGGCTGCGGTAGGCGTAACCGATTACACAGTGCGGATCGGTCACATCGGTCTGGCACGTGAGTTGCTGAGCCGTTTCAATCTGCCTGAACGTACCCGTGGATTATTGATTTGGAGTCTCGAACGGTTGCGCGCTGAAGGAATAACACCGGTGCGCGAACGGGTGCTGGCGAACCTTGGGACACCGCCAGAGGGTCTTGAGTTACCGGTTGGGATCAATGACGAAGAGGCAGTCATCTGGCTTGAGCGAGTGCTGGCAGCAATGCAGATCGATCTCCGTACTGGTACCAGAAGCCCCTCAGAGGTCATACAACGCTTGCTCCGCACATTACGACGTGCTGATGAGCAACCACTGGTTGACGCGGCCCTCGATCGATTAGTACGCCTGGCGGCAATCGGCGGTGCACCCGCCCAGGCAATGCCGCAATTAGCCGATCTGCTCGGTGTCGAGTCAGTGGCGTTTCGTGAGTTACAGGCCATTCTTGAACTGTTAGAATCGCATGCGGTACCTTCCGCTTGTATTACCATCGATGGTGCGCTTGGCCGTGGTCTCCACTACTATACCGGCTTGATATTTGAGATTTATGATCGAGAAGGGAGTCAGCTCTGTGGCGGAGGGCGATACGACGATCTAGTAGGAGCGCTGGGTGGGCGGCAGCCAACTCCGGCGGTTGGTTTTGCCTACGGGCTAGAACGAGTAATGGCAGCCGCCGCTATTGAAGCCGATGAGGTGCCCCAGACCGTATTGGTCGCAGCCGTCTATGACGATGATTATCCGTATGCGTTGCGGGTTGCCAGACGGCTTCGCGCTAGAGGCTATACGGTGGTGCTCGATGTACGGGGACGTAGCGTGAAAGATAATCTACGCGATGCCACACGCCGTCATTTTACGGCCGCTGTTATCGTAGGGGCCGACGAACGGGCGGGGGAGTACATCGTCTGGCGCGATCTGGCGACGCGAACCGAACAGCGGATTCCCTTTGCCGCGTTAGGAGGAGACCTATGAGTTCTCTACCGTGCTGGGGGCGCGCTACAGAGTTGTTATTCGCGCAACAACAACAGATCGTTACTCGTACTCCGGTCTGTTGGCTGCCATGGGCGACCTATACGACGTATGGGAATCACTTGCCCTTTGGCACGCCTGGGTTTATCACGACAGCGATTGTTGAACGGGCTGCTCAGCGCGTGGGTGGGGTGGTGTATCCTGTCTTGTGGCGTGATCTCGATCTTGACATAAACCTGTTTCGCCAGATGCTCACGGCACGGTTGACCACGGTTGCCGGTCAAGCGTTTCAGATTGCCGTTGTTGTGGGTCGCTCGGAAAACACCACCGACGACCTGTCCATCATAGAAGTTGCAGAGTCAGCGCAACATCAGCATCGTATCCTCGTGCTGGCTGTTTCGCCGTTCGAGCTGGTTGACGAGCAGATGCAGGATCACGGTGCCATCTGGGAAACGTCGTTGATGCTGGCGATTCGGCCTGATTTAGTAGATGTGAACCAAATCGTAGACCACGATGGGCAAGATGTCCGTCATGTCGCCAGCCCATCGCTTGGCCAACAGGCATTGCATCTGGCCGGTGAACGGCTTGCTGTTGCGGTACGTGATCTTTTGGAACGTCGTGATACGTCAGTCATTGCTGCGCTCTATCAGCAGCGTCGTGTGCGCTATACTTCACAACTGCTATGACACTTCGTTTTGCAATCCCTTCAAAAGGCTCTGGTTACGATGCAACAATTGCCTTGCTTGAGAGCTGTGGTTTGCGAGTGACACGGGCCAATCCACGCCAGTATACGGCGGTGTTACGCGGGCTTCCTGATACCGAGGTCTTGCTGCATCGGCCGGCGGACATTGTGTTGAAGGTGGCCGAGGGGGCAATCGATCTCGGTGTAACCGGTTACGACCTCTTACATGAACTCCGTGGTGACGATGATGATGTGTTGATCGTGATTGACGATCTCGGTTTCTGGCGGGTAGAACTGGTCTTTGCCGTCCCGCAGAGCTGGATTGATGTAACCTCGTGGGCCGATCTGGCCGATCTGGCGGTAGAGTTTCAGTCACGCGGTCGCCGATTACGGATTGCTACCAAATATCCCAACACAGTACGACGTTTTTGCTATGCGCATGGTATCAATGTCTTTGAGCTGGTTGAATCGCAAGGGGCGACCGAAGCTGCGCCTGGCCTTGGCTATGCCGATATTATTGCCGACATTACTGAAACAGGTACTGCCATTCGCGAGAATCAATTGAAGATCGTCGGTGGGCCGTTGCTACGTTCGCAGGCGGTACTCATCGGTTCCCGGCGTACACTGCGCGGGAACCCTTCCCGGCTCGAGCTGGTGCGTCAACTTTGTGAATTGATCGAAGCGCGCCGACGTGGGCGTCTCTTCTACTCGCTGACTGCCAATCTCCCCGGTACCTCGGTCGAAGAGGTCGGGCGTAAGGTCACGGCTCGTCATGAACTGGCCGGTTTGCAGGGGCCAACGATTGCACCGGTCTGGAGTAAGTTTGCCAGTGATAGCGGCTGGTACGCTGTGAACGTCGTAGTGCCGCAAGAGGAGTTACTACCGGCTATCGATTATCTGCGGAGCATCGGGGCGAGCAGTGTGACAACAGTGCAGGTACAACACGTCTTTCGGGCACAGAGTGAGGCGTTTGCGCGACTCTGCGCACGTCTCGGTGAGGAGTAGGTATGAGCCAGTATAGTGCAGCTGGCGTTGATATTGCCGCCGCAACACGAGCTAAAGAGTTAATGGCAGCCGCAGTGCGTAGTACGCATGGGCCAGCAGTATTAGCCGGAATGGGTGCGTTTGGTGGTTGTTTTGATGCGGCTCTGGCGCTGGCCGGAATACAAGCGCCGGTGTTGGTGAGTAGTACCGATGGTGTTGGCACCAAGACCCTGGTGGCTGCCGCGGTAGGCCGCTATGATACAGTGGGGCAAGACCTGGTTCATCACGCGGTGAACGATATTCTGGTGCAGGGTGCACGTCCGCTTTTCTTTCTCGACTATATCGCCGTTGCAAAACTCGATCCGGTCCAGGTGGCAGCGATTGTGGCTGGGGTTGCCGAGGGATGTCGGGCCACCGGTTGTGCGTTGATCGGTGGTGAAACAGCCGAAATGCCCGATGTCTATGCACCGGGCGCCTTCGATCTGGCCGGTACGATTGTTGGCGTGGTCGAGCGGTCGGCAATGTTACCGCGTACCGATATTATCGCTGGTGATGCCATCGTAGCCCTTCCGAGTACCGGTTTGCACACTAATGGCTATTCGCTTGCGCGACGGCTCGTGAAGCACCATTTTGCGACCGAAGGTTATGCGGCGCGTCCGGCTATGCTCGGTGGGCAAACAATTGGTGATGCGTTGTTAGCTGTTCATCGTTGTTACCTGTCAGAGGTGATTGCATTGCGCGCCGTGGTGCCGGTGAAGGCGTTGTGTCACATTACCGGTGGCGGCATTTACGATAATCTGCCACGGGTCCTCCCTGCTGGGCTGGGGGCTGAGATTGTGCGAGGAAGCTGGTCTATTCCGCCAATTTGCCAGTTGCTGGTTGAACTTGGGCGCCTTGACGAACAGGAAGCGTTTCATACCCTCAATATGGGGCTAGGCATGCTGGTGATTGTGCCTGCCGAGATGGTGAACCAGGCTCTGGCAACAATCCCAGAAGCACGCCTGGTTGGCCGGGTAACAGCAGGACCGACTGTACGGCTGGTCGATGCGTGAAGGAGACAATTATGGAACTGGGCGCTGTACTCGCTGAAGGTAAGACCAAAATCGTGTATGCGCATCCATCCGATCCCGATCTAGCAATTCTGTATCACAAAGATGGGATTACTGCCGGTGATGGTGCGCGCCGAAGTGTGATTGAAGGTAAGGGGGCATTGGCCGGGCAGACAACGGCAAATGTGTTTCGATTACTTAATCGGGCCGGAATTGCGACACACTTTGTCGATGCACCTGAACCAACATTGACCGTCGTTCGCCGATGTACGATGATCCCCCTTGAAGTGGTCATGAGGCGCTTACCGGCAGGTTCGTATCTGCGTCGTCATCCTGAAGCTGTCGGCCAACGCTTCGATCCGCCGTTGGTCGAGTTCTTCTTGAAAGATGATGCCCGCCACGATCCCCAAATCTCACCCCAAGAGATCACGTCACAGGGCATTGCTTCGCCTGCTGAAGTAGAGCAGATGATTCATACCGGGCGTGAAGTCTTCTTGACGCTGGAAGCGGCATGGCAACGGCTTGACGTCACCCTGGTCGATCTCAAAATTGAATTTGGGCGGACTACCCAGGGGAGTCTGGTGGTGGCTGATGTGATTGATAACGACTCATGGCGTATCTGGCCTGGTGGCGACCCTGAACGCATGCTCGATAAGCAGGTCTACCGTAATGCGCAGATTGTGGATGATGCGCTCCTTGCCGATGTGCGTGCGCGTTATGCGTTTGTGACCGAGCTAACCGGTCGTTGGTGAGCCGTAACTGATCACAGTTTAGAGGGTATTGCCGGTTAGGAGTGAGTGGGACGATCGCGGTTCAATTCTGTCGCACGCTCCCCCTTCCTCACGAAGGGGGAGCGTCGCATTTGGGACGCTGAGAGCGAGGTTCAACCCTGTTACACGCCTGTCTTTCCACTCCACCGGCGGGTGAGAGTCGTCCACCGATATGGATCGTTCTTTCGCGTCACTTCGTCGTATCTCCCCTTCCTCTTCCACAATGGAAGATGAGAAGGGGGCTAGGGGGAAGGTGAGGGCGCTAGACGTGCCGGATGAGACGTGTGCTGGCTCCTACGCAGGCGCCTAGGTACGCGGCTGTAACCCATCGGTTGACGCTTTCGTACCCTATCGCGGGCGGGTTGGGCACAATCTCTGCACACAGCAACTGCTACGGTATCGCGGTCGGCATGAGCGTCGGCACCGGAATCCGTATCGGATCGAGCAAGAGTGGTGGTGTCGGGGTAACGACGGGGGTCGGTACTACCGTGCTACCAGGGAGGCTGATAACCTGGCTTACCAATACGATCAACACCAGTGAGGCAATAATGAGCGCAATGAGCTGAGGACGAAGACGGAATTGACGGCTTAGCTCCTGAATCCGGCGCGTCGGTACACCGGCATTCGTAGCGATTGGTGCAAAGCGCGGCCGACGTTGCTGTGGTATCGTCGTGCGAATAGTTCGCACTGCTACAGGAGGTGCTGGCGCCACCGGTGGTTCGCCGAGGCGAAAGAGTTGTTCGCCACCCGGCGCCAGATAAAGCTGGGGTGCTCCCCAGGCTTCCTGTGCACCGGCTAGCGCCGCTCGCCCGAGGGTAACAGCAAGATCAACCGGTTCGCCACTCGCCAGGGCCTGATAACAGGCCACACTCCAGCGTGCCTGCGCCGCAGCGCCGAGTTCGGGAAGCACGACTACAGCACGACCGTCGTGCTCGTGTAATCCGCTGGCGAAACTGGTACAAACTGAAAACGGACTACCAGCAACCGTTAGCAAACGCAAATCTTCGATCCCAACCAGCAATTCAGCAAGCTCACCAGCGGTCACTGCTCGTCCTAAACGCATACGTGCTGACTGACGGGGTGGTTGTTCAAACTCACCGATCAGATAGAGAATATGGCGCGGCTCGGCAGCCAGTTCGGCAACAATCTCATCGGCAGTTGCTTCACGCAATCGGTCAACAATGAACCGACCAGAACGCACCGGCTCAACCAGCGCCTCGCCCAAGGCGTCGGCAACCGCCTCGTAGCCACGCGCTACAGCAATCAACAGACGCAACGGCCCTGCCACCCGACGCGGAGGTAATGGACGCGGCGAACGTGCGCTAACACGCACCAGCGTGTAATCATCACGAATTGCAGGCTGCCAATGCTGATCACCTCTACTCAGTGAAAGCCACTCCCACGGCAAAACTACCAGCTCAGGTGCCTCAATTTCGAGTCGTAGTTGCATCCGGGCTTTGTGATCGATAGCTTCACGGGCGGTTTCGATCAATAACTGCCGTAGGGGAGGCGGCAACAACAATTCTCCCAATTCGCTGCCGGCTACTGCCGGTGTTTCCGACACCACTGGCGGGGGCATCACTGCTTCAGCCCTACGACCACCGCAGGTTGCCCGAAGTGGATAGCCCTGCGGAGTGCGTGTTGCAATCTGAATATGAAATGGTATGACAATCTCTTGCATGCCAATATGCAGATATAGACGCTTTGTCTCTGAATATAACACGCCTGACCGCGACTGTCTACCGCATATTGTCGTGTCGTTCAGGGATTTTCGGCGTTTTCCTTCTACCCAACAATAGTGTAGGGGCGGGTTCCCACCTCACGTAATGGGGTATGGAATCGCCAACCGCGCAAAACGCGAACAATGTAACCTTTACTAAATTTCTTATGGTATGATTACGGTCAGATCAAGGTGTTTCGTTTGGGGAGTTACCGGCACGGAACCCGTTTGAGGCATGGCAAGGGCGAGATATGCCCTTAGAAAGGACATCGCGATGACCGTGCCACTTGATGCAGCCTATGCCGATCAACTCGATGCTGCTGATGATTTAGCGGGGTTTCGGCAGGCGTTTGTGCATAAAGAGCCAGAACTGATCTATCTCGATGGCAACTCCCTGGGTCGCTTACCGAGAGCTGCTATCGATATGGTCACCGATCTGGTACAGCGGCAGTGGGGGGAACGGCTAATCCGTGGTTGGAACGAGGGTTGGTTTGATTTACCCGAACGGATCGGGGCCAAAATCGCACGTCTGATCGGTGCTGCTCCCGATGAGGTGATCGTTGCCGATAGTACCTCGGTGAATCTGTTTAAGCTGGTAGTAGCTGCACTCCGCGCCCGTCCTGGTCGAGTGCGTATTGTGAGCGATGACCTCAATTTTCCTTCCGATCTGTACATCTTGCAAGGAGTGGCCGATCTGCTCAATGCCGGGCACGAAATTGCGCTGGCCTATTCAGCCGACGGTATTCATGGCCCAGTTGAAACGATTCTTGGTCTGCTTGATCACAGCACGGCTTTGCTGACGTTATCGCACGTAACCTTCAAGAGTGGCTTTCTCTACGATATGAAGGCGCTTACTGCTGCTGCGCACGCTGTTGGCGCCTTGACCTTGTGGGATCTCAGCCATTCCGTAGGTGTGGTGCCGATTGATCTCAACGGCAGCGCTGTCGATCTGGCAGTTGGCTGTTGCTATAAATATCTGAATGGCGGACCGGGCGCACCGGCCTTCTTGTATATCCGGCGTGATTTGCAAGATCGGTTGGTGAACTCTATTGCCGGCTGGATGGGTCAGCAGAATATGTTTGATTTTGACCTTACCTATACCCCTGCATCCGGCTTACGCCGTTTTTTGACCGGTACACCGCCAGTGGTGTCGCTAGCGTTGATTGAGCCAGGGGTTGATCTGGTATTGGCGGCTGGGATTGAACGCTTACGTGCCAAATCGATAGCGCAAACAGAATATCTGATCGGCTTGTGGCAACAGCGGCTGGCACCGCTAGGGTATACGCTAAACTCGCCACGAGACCCGGCACGCCGTGGTTCACATATTTCACTCGGTCATCCGGCGGGGTTGGGTATTGATCTGGCGCTCATTAATGAACTGAATGTTCTGCCTGATTTTCGTGCTCCCGACAACATCCGGCTCGGTATTGCACCACTTTATACCAGCTTTCGCGATCTGCACACCGCCGTTGAACGATTGGCGCAAGCAGTCATTGAAAAGCGTTATCTGAAGTATCAGGCTAACCGTCCGACTGTTACGTGATTATTGTGCCTGTGCACGTTGCTGCAACCGTTCACGATCACGTATAACGATCTGTCCTCGGCCACTCCTGATCAAGCCATCGTCACTGAAATCGGCCAGAATACGACTGACCACCTCGCGGGATGTCCCCAGTTCGGCAGCAATGTGTTGATGAGTGGCGTAGAGAACAGGAGGTTCGCCGGCAGCATGTTGTAACAGAAATTCGGCCAGCCGTACATCGACCCGCCGAAAGGCGATTTCGTCAACGATAGCCATCACGGTCGCTAACCGCTGTGAGAGTAATTTAAAGACGTAATCGCGCCATTCACCATAGCGGTTGATCCAGTCGCGAAATGTGAACTGGTCGATCACGAAAGCGGTGGTGTCTTTTTCCACGACGGCAATGGCCGGAAACTGTCGTGCACTTAAGACACAGCTCGTGGTTAGAATGCAGCTCTCGCCGCGACCGAAGCGGTAGAGCGTGATTTCTCGCCCCGTTTCACCGATTTTGAACACACGCACAGTACCGCTGCTGAGCACAGCAAATACACTACACTCATCGCCTTCTGAAAAAATAGTCGTACCGGCTGGGAGATGAAGAAGCGTCGCTTGGGTGGCAAAATCGCGCCCAATCGGTGTTGTCGGATCGTTGAGAAAGGGCAGTATTTCACCGGCGATACGCAGCTCTTGCGGTTTGAGCATACCCTACCCCGTCTCACAATGGCTGTGTCTGTAAAACGCAGGATGTAGTTGCGAATTCATATCACTCCTTCTGTTCGAGCAGCATCGCAATCCGTTCGGCCAGCAACCGTAGGCGCACTGGCTTGGCGAGATAATCGTCAGCACCGGCTGCCAGACACCGCTCGCGATCACCCGGCATCACCAGGGCAGTCAAGACAAGGATCGGGATACGACGAGTGGTCGGTTGAGCACGTAAATGTCGCATAACCTCGATCCCGTCCATTGTGCGCAGGCGAACATCGAGCAGCACCAGACACGGAAGTTCACCCTGTACGTAGGCCAGCGCCTCTTCACCTGATTCGACATGGACAACCTGATAGCCACAGCGATTCAGGTATTGGGCAAAGAGGGTTGCACTCGCTCGATCATCTTCGACTAGCAAAATAGGACGATCACCGGCCAACGGTGATGCGGTTGGCACTGCTGTAGCATGGGCTTCTTCAGCTTCGCGCTGACTGGTGAGTTGCTCGAGAAAGGATTGCTGCTCTTGTGGTTCCCACGGCAACGTCACGTGGAAGCGGCTGCCAATACCTGGCTCACTTTCGAGACCGACACTCCCGCCGTGAAGCCGGGTTAGTTTGGCAACGAGTGCCAGACCAAGCCCACTGCCGGTTACTTCTTTTTGCCGTTCGCTCTCGATTTGTTGGAATGGCTCAAATAGACGAGCAGCATCTTCTGCTGAAATACCAATACCTGTGTCCCAGACTGTAAATCGCACTGCACCAACTTCAGGTTCACCGCGTACTTCCAGTCCTACCTGCCCTCCAGCAGGCGTGAACTTGATCGCATTTGAGAGCAGATTGATCAGAATCTGACGCAAACGACGGGCATCGGCCAGAATAACCTTTACACTCGGATCAATGTCGTAAACGAGCTTTAGCTTAGCCCGATGTGCCATATCGGCCACCATGGATCGTAAGGACTGACAAACATCTTGCACCGAGACCGGTCCTAGGTCTAGCTCAAGACGCCCAGCTTCAATCTTGGCAATATCGAGATAATCATTGATCAACGAGAGCAGGTGTTGTCCGCCTTGTTTGATGCCATTGATGGCGCTCATTTGCTGATCGCTGAGCGGTCCGACTAGTTGAGCTTGTAAAACATCAATCAAGCCAAGAATGGCAGTGAGTGGTGTCCGAATTTCGTGGCTCATACTGGCCAGAAATTCATCTTTGATCTTTGTTGCCTTGAGTAAGCCAGCATTCACACGGGCCAATTCAACATTCTGTCGTTGGAGACGATCTTTCAAGAGTTGCAATTCATTTCGCTGCTGCGATCGTAGTTGTTCGACGATACTGCGTTGCGTAGTATCGGTAATGATCTGGATCAGGCCGGTAATTGTCCCTCGATCATCAGTGAGTGGGATGGTCAAAAGGTCGAGGTAAAGTAGAGAACCATCGGGTAACTGACGGTTGATCAGCGGTAACTGAAGGCGATCACGCTCACCTTTGAGGATTTCAGCCAATGCGGTTTCATTGCCAAACAGTTCTGGTAGCAGATCGGTGAGCATCACGCCAATCGGTGGTACACCGCCTATCAGGGCCAGCATCCCACCCGCGCCCTGGATGCGCAGGTCGGGATCGACGATCAGATACGCACTGCCGGTCTCGCACAAAACCTGTTGTTCAACCGATAACGACATTGTATGAGCTCCTGGCTTAGGGTTGGGGGAATGGCGTGACAATGGCTGGCGGGATTGGCCGTACCAAACCAACCCACTGCGATGGTACCCAGCCGATAAGTTGTACCGCCTGTTGATCGATTCGCACATCAACGCGCACTTGATACCAGTCTCCGTATTGAGCGAGCACGATGACCGGTGCATTACGCGGCGCAACGATGAAGCTCCGCTCACTCTTTTCATCAGGCGCACTGTATAGAAACACATTTCCCGTCATTACACCGTCGTATGGTATTGGCGTTGCCGTTGGTGTCGGTGTACTTGTTGGGGTTGGTGTTCGGGTAGGTGTTGCCGTTGGCGTTGGGGTAGCGGTTGGCGTTGGGGTAGCGGTTGGCGTTGCGGTCGGGGTGGCCGTGGCCGTTGCGGTTGGTGTCGCGGTCGGGGTGGCCGTGGCCGTTGCGGTTGGTGTCGCGGTCGGCGCAAACAGTACTGCCATGCGCGCTTCGACACTCATAACCCACCAGCCGCACATAAAAAGTGGCGACAGGGCAATCAGGAACAGGATCACTAGAATTGCGCGTTGCAGAAAGGTGTTAGTCGGTCGAGAACGTTTGTCCTGTCCAGAAGATAACGAAATTCGTTGCCGTATCAGCGCTTCAGCTTCACGAATCAATGTTTCGTCGTCGCCTGCAAAGTTGCGCAGCCGTTCGTAGCGCCCTTCATGAATCGCTACCAGCGTTTGCCGTAACTGTTCACGAAATCCGGCCGGCTCAACGCCGCTAATAACGGCGGCGAGGTACGCTGCACTGCCGCTAGCAATCACAATCTGGCGTGACTCATAACTGATCGCGCCCAGTTCATCACCTTCGCCAAGCGCATCACGGGCAAAATCCCGAATCGCGGTCAACATCCCACTAACCAGATCGCGGTCAGCGGCGGGAATGCCAGGTGCAGCAAGATGGCAGATCAGAATACCAGAGTCGCGTTGAATCAGGAAGACCTCTTGCACCGAGAAGGGCAGTTGACGGCGGAGCGCATACTCACCCGCAGAAATTCCTTGGGCCCGCGCTTTCCAATATCCTGGATCAAGCATTAGGAGGGGACCACTGCGAATGCGCGAGTCAATCTGTGAAGCCAAATCGCGGATCGCTTCGGTCGCAGCGCGAGCGATCATAGCGCCAATCACCGGATAGAGCGCGTCGATTATATCTTCACGCGCCTGGTACACCTGCTGACGAATCGCTTCACCGATAACTGGTGCAAGAGCACGGGCGATCTCATCTTTAGACGTGTGAATCTGCTCGGCCAGAATGTCGGCAATGACCGGGCTAATCTTATCAACCAGCGCTTCTGGTTTTAAAAGCACACGTCGTAGCTCTTCAATCGCCTGACTCGACGGCGGTTCAGTGGTCATAGTCGCCTATGAATCCTCTTTTGTTGCAGAAAGGCCATCGAGCAAACCGGCTACTGTACTTCCAGTCTCGAGCCGGGTAGCAATTTCGATCAGCATACTGGCCAATGCCTTACGGTCAGTCTTCTGATTATCGAGGCGGTCAGCGATCCGACGCAACTCGGTACGCAAGGCATCTTCGGTATTGCGCAGCTCGCGGCGGAGCGACTGCGTTCGTTGCTCAAGCAGATCACGTGTCTCAGCCAATCCGGCTCGCCCAGAACGAATTTCCAGATCATGATGGTTCTGTACTCGTCGCAATTCGCTGACGCCTTCACCAAGACCATTGATGGCAGCTTCATGTTGCCGACTCTGGGCTACAACCTGTTGTAAGAGCGCCTCACGAGCACGTTGCCGCTCAATCTCGCGGCGCAGGTCGTCGTTCAGGCGGCGTGTCTCAATATCGAGCGCATCGAAGCGACGCTGTATCGTCTTTTCAACCTCACCTAGGCGGTCTTGCAACTGACGCACGTCTTCGGTTAGATGTTCGATCTGGCGCCGGAGATCGCTAAAGGTTCGTGCATATTCCTCCATCTGTGGGCCGAAGAGAATTTCGCGCAGACGATCAACTTCAGCCTGGCGTGGTTGGCGAGCACTCGAGCCGAGAATAATCTGCCGTACTCGCTCAAGCTCTTCAGCTTCCTGTGGGCTGTTAATGCCGTTCGCTTCGTTGGTCATACACGCCTCCTTTGCTGTCTGATCTGCTGTCCTAAGCTCTGGAAAGCCTCGCTCACTCCTTGACCGGTACGGGCGCTGGTAGCGTGCCAGGCAGCTTTCAGTGTAGCGGCAAAACTGGCAATCTCTTCGTCGTCGATCCGTCGTTGGTTGGTGAGATCGATTTTGTTGGCGGCAATAACCAATGGAGTATCAGGACTGGCTTGGTGAAAGGCGGTAGCGTATTCGCGTAATGCAGGCAATGTGTCAGGGCGCGTGACATCACAGACCAGGAGTGCACCAGCCGCACCGCGATAATAATTCTGGACGATCTGATCGAGTTTCTCGCCCCCGGCGGTGTCCCAGATGATCAGATCGATGTCAGTCTGATCGATCTGTAACGTGTGGCGACTGATCTTTACGCCAAGCGTACTGAGATACCGCTCATCGAAGATACCTTCAACAAAGCGGCGGACGAGACTGGTCTTGCCGACGGAGAACTCGCCGAGCAGGCAAATTTTGGCAACAAGTCGAGACACGGCAATGAACTGATGTGTATGCCATCTTTGCAGGGCAATATCTTTACTCTTGCGCTTAGTATACCATAAGTTGTGCGACCAAATTGTATTTTGTATACCATAATTTGCCCGACCGAATAGCAGTTTGTTTTGCGGTAACGCAGATGGTTCACAATCTTTTCTAATCCTTGACTGTCCGATAAAAGATCTTCTTTTCAACAGTGATCACAGGAAACGTAACGAGTTTTGATTTTTGCGAAATAAAAGGGGACATTTCACTAAGTAAAAATTGATCATTCAAAACAACTACAGCATGGAAACGGAAAAAGCTTATGTTCAACTCCGAACGCATTCGTATTCGCGGTGATAATACCTGCATTTTAGTCATTTCCCGATGCTTTCTAGCGTTGTAGCGCAATAATCGTCTCGATATGCGGTGTTTGCGGAAAGAGATCAATAGGTTGCACGAGTGTTATCTGATAATCAGCCGTAAGTAATGGCATCAAGTCACGCCCGATCAGGCCTGGATGGCACGAAATGTAAATGATTCTTGCTGGAGCATGCGCAATGATCGCCGAAATAAGGGCTGGATGGCACCCACGACGGGGTGGATCGAGAATTGCAGCCTGAAACGGGCCTGGTAGATTGGCAACCGTCCGCTCGGCAACACCGGCGATGAAGTGAACGTTCTGAATCTGGTTGTCTCGTGCACTCTGACGACCATCATGCACAGCCGGTTCATGCGCTTCAACCGCGATCACTTCATCGTAGAATCTGGCCAGAGGCAGTGCAAAACTGCCAACACCGCTGTAGGCATCGAGTAAACGACCGCCGTGAGGCGCCAGCGCGGTTTGTACTATAGCCACCATCCGTTCAGCCTGCGCGTGATTGACCTGAAAAAAGCTGTTGAGGCTTAGCCGAAAGACAACATCATCAAGTTCATCGTAAATGTGCGTCGTTCCCAGTAGTGGCTCGTCATTGAGAGTGATACCGGCCAGGCCAGGAGTTGATGCCATCCAGCTTGTAGCCAATCGCACCAGCGCCGGGTAGTCGGCAGGCAACGTAGGCGACAGGCGAGCCGCAGCATAGCCGTAAGCGGCGCTGGCTCGCAGCGTGACTTCGTTGATCAAACCGGCAAACGATAACTGGCGCAGGCCCGCCAGTGCTTCTCTCAGTACCGGCAGCAGCAAGGGATCGTCTGTCAGATCAATCACCGTCTTTGTGCCCGTAGCGTGATAGCCAAGCGCAGAACCGTCAACATGGAGACGAGCACTATTGCGGTAGCCCCAGGGTTGCGGTGCGGCGATGACCGGTTGGATCGGAACTGCAATATTCGGTAGAAACTTACGTATCTGTTCGGCAACAATTGCGCCCTTCAAACGTACCTGGGCCGGATAGTCAATATGTTGCCATGGCACATGATCGCCAGGGCTGACCCGAGGCGCTATCCGTTCGGGTGCTGCACGCAGGATTTCGCTGACAGTAGCGCGCAGGAAGCGGGTATGACGTTCGTAAACATTGGCTCGTACCCGTTCTCCCGGTATGGCTCCGCTTACGAAGACAACTAGCTCCTCTAACCGCCCAACGCCGTCGCCGCCCTGAGCGATCCCCTCAATCTCAAGTTCGATAGTCTCGGTCATACAAATCTCTGTCGCGTAAGATGTCGGCATTTCCATTCCGAATCCACGATAGCTCCTATGTGGTAGTTTTGGGAAATTATAACTGCCTCTACACTGGTGAAGATAGGCGAGGGAAAAAACCTTGAAAAGGTCGAATCCGCTCGCACTGATAATACCAAATGTCATACGAAGCATGCTTGTCAGGTTTGTTATATCTGTCGGAAATAAAATTCATAGATCTGTACATCTCGATACAAAGTTCCGGCAAGAGGTTATGGTATACTACTCTCTAAACAAATGCACAACGTGATGCGATTGGGCCATGCTGCCGAGACTTTACTCATGTTGGGAAGTGTTGTAAAACATCATGGCTGTTACAGACAGCCTTCCCGGTATCCGCTACTCATCACTGGTATGTAACCTGATGGGAGGATTGTAAAGGTGAACGATTCCATCGCGATTGAACTCCGTGATGTTGTCAAACGGTTTGGCGACGTGGTTGCAGTCGATCACGTGAACTTACAAATTCGTGATGGCGAGTTTTTTTCGTTGTTAGGGCCGAGCGGTTGTGGTAAGACATCAACGTTGCGCATGATCGCCGGTTTTGAGTTACCAACCGCAGGAAGTATCCTCATTCATGGGAGAGAGATGGGGATCACGCCACCACATCTGCGGCCGGTCAATACCGTTTTCCAGTCGTATGCCCTCTTTCCTCACATGACAGTAGCGCAAAACATTGCGTTTGGCTTGGAGATGAAAAAAACGCCGAAGGCTGAAATTGCCCAACGAGTGAAAGAGGCCCTTGATCTAGTACGGTTAAGTGGGTTGGAAGAACGCCGTCCCCGTCAGCTCTCCGGCGGTCAACAACAGCGGGTCGCCCTGGCCCGTGCACTCGTAAACCATCCTGAAGTGTTGTTGCTCGATGAGCCACTGGGTGCGCTTGACCAGAAATTACGCAAAGAGATGCAGCTCGAACTGAAGAGCCTACAGGCGCGGGTGGGGATCACCTTCGTATTCGTAACCCACGATCAGGAAGAGGCATTGACGATGTCGGATCGGATTGCGGTTATGAATAAGGGGAAGGTCTTACAGGTTGGAACGCCAACGGAAATCTACGAGCGTCCCAACTGTCGCTTCGTTGCCGATTTTATCGGCGAGACCAATTTCATCGATGGGCTGGTGATTGGGCGCGACGGGAACTATACCGTCATAGAGACGCCGGATGGGTTGCGTTTTCGTGGGCTGGCTACTCGGCCGTTGAGTGATGGCACAGCAGTAACCTATTCAATCCGCCCGGAAAAGGTGCGCTTGCTGGCAGCCAATGGTGAGGTGCCGATCGATGGCTTAGCCGGTACGGTGCTGACCGTTAACTATATTGGGAGTGACACGCGCATTACCGTTCGGATCAATGACCGTCGTACTATTGATGTGTGGGAACAGAATACCCGTTCGACACTTGACCGTGATGAGTACTGGCAACCGGGTGAACCGGCCGTCGTTGTCTGCCCGCCTGACAATGCGCTGGTACTGAGTGAATAGGGAGGGAGCGATGGCAATGCTTCAACAGCAGCAGCAACGTCGTGATCGCATACGGCTGATGTTGTTACTGACGCCTGGTTTGCTCTGGCTGGTGCTCTTTTTCGCCTTGCCGTTGGTGATTATTGTTATCTACAGCTTTATGACGAACGACGCTTTAGGTCGTGTAGTCTACCAGCCAACGCTCGATAACTATATTACGATCTTTACTCAGAGCCTGTACATCAATGCCTACTGGCGGTCGATCTGGACGAGTGTCTTGACTACAGTGATCTGCTTGTTGCTCGGCTACCCGCTCGCACTCTTCATCGCTCGTAGTCCGCAGCAATGGCGCATGCCACTGCTTATGCTCATACTAATTCCATTCTGGACAAATTTTCTGGTGCGGATTTACGCCTGGCAGATCATTCTGGCAAATAACGGTCTGCTTAACGGTCTGTTAGAGTTTATCGGTATCGGTCGTTTGTCGTTGATTAATAACGAGGGAGCAACACTGATCGGCCTGATCTACGGCGAGTTACCGTTTATGGTCTTGCCACTCTACGCGGCTATTGACCGTTTTGATTTTACCCTGATGGAGGCAGCAGCCGATCTAGGCGCTAGTAAGGTACAGGCTTTTCTACGTATTATGCTCCCGATGACAATGCCAGGAGTTGTTGCTGGCTCGGTGTTGGTCTTTATTCCTACGCTCGGTCAGTTTGTGGTCTCAGAACTGCTGGGTGGGGCAAAGGTTGACTATCTTGGGAATCTGATTCAGCGCCTCTTCCTGCGTGCCAATCCGATCAACTGGCCACTTGGATCGGCAATGGCTGTATTAATGATGATCGTCTTGCTGGTGTTGATTATGTTGTACTTCCGCGCCACCACGGAGGAAGAACGATGATCAAGACGGCGCCTGCTGCAACGACGCTGGCCCGCGCACGCGGGGTATTTGCTGAAGGTCGTTTGACCTGGAGTGGACTGGTGCTCACCATCTTTTCGATCTTGATCTATCTATTTCTATACGCGCCAATCGTCATTCTGGTGATTTTTTCGTTCACCCGCGATGAGTTCGGTGTTCGTTGGACAGGCTTTACCTTGGATTGGTACATTCGCCTGTTTAACAACCCCCGTATGATGGGCGCCGCCTGGAATACACTGGTTGTTGCCAGTGTGTCAACAGTCGTTTCGACCATTATCGGAACCCTGCTAGCTATGGCGATGGAGCGGTATCGTTTTCGCGGGCGTGGCGCGATGGAAGGGTTGATCTATTTACCAATCGTAGTCCCCGAGATCGTCATGGCTGTTGCGCTGCTGGCATTCTCGGCGATTGCGTTCGATGTGATCAAGCTGGTCACCGGCGAAACACTGCGCCGTAATCTTACAACCGTCACTATCGGCCACATCGCATTTAGCATCTCTTTCGTCGTGGTAGTTGTACGTACCAGTCTTAAGAACTTTGATCGGCGATTGGAAGAAGCTGCTGCCGATCTCGGCGCTAATAGCTGGAACGTCTTCTGGCGCATCACGTTTCCATTGATTTTGCCCGGTATTATCGGTGGCGCCTTACTTGCCTTCACGCTCTCTCTGGATGATTTCATTATCTCGTTATTCCTCTCTGGGCCGGGGACATCTCTGTTACCGGTCGAAGTGTATAATCGGGTGCGACGTGCGGTAACGCCGGAAATTAACGCGATCTCAACCCTGATGCTGCTCTTGTCGATGGTGCTGGTCGCACTGTCACAACTATTGCAGCGACGTCGATAGTCAGGAATCGCAGTAGCGAGGGAGGTCAAAATGCAGATGCTCCGAAGCGTGTTGCTGGTAATGCTGCTGGTACTAACCGCGTGTGGCGGCGGTGGTGCTGCAACCAGCCCAGGGAACGAGTACGGTACTGGCGGGGGTGACAGTGGATCAACCACGACTGATGGGGTTGATCGCAGTAAGCTCGCGAGTAAGCTCTACTTCTACAATTGGTCGGATTACATCGACCCTGCTATTCTCGAACAATTCAAAGCTGAATACGGGGTCGAAGTGGTCGTTGATACTTACGATAGTAACGAGGATATGCTGGCGAAGATACGTGCTGGCAATTCAGGATACGATATTGTCGTACCTTCTGACTATGCGGTGCAGATTATGATCGCCGAAGGGCTGGCTGTACCAATTGATAAGTCACTCCTCTCGAATATAGTCCATCTCGATCCGAATCTGCTCGATCAATACTTCGATAAAGGCAATGTCTATTCAGTTCCGTATATGTACGGTATCACCGGTATTGCCTACAACACGAAGTTCTTCCCGAATGGGATTGATAGCTGGGCGGCTATTTTTGAACCCGACCAGATCGCCCAATTTGCCGGTAAGTTTAGTATGCTCGATGACTCTCGTGAAACGCCGGGTGCTGCCCTGCGCTATATTGGTCAATCCCTCAACTCAACTGATCCGGCAGCATTGGCACGGGTGAAAGAGATTCTGTTGGCGCAGAAGCCGTACCTTGCCGCCTATAACAGTTCTGACGTCAATCGCAAGCTAGCCAGTGAAGAGTATGTGATGGCTCATGCCTGGAGCGGTACGGCAATGCAGGCGCGCAATGGGCTAGGCGATGAGTTCAGTGGTAATCCGAACATTGCCTTCGTGATTCCGAAAGAGGGTGGTATGATCTGGATGGATAATCTTGTTATCCTGAAAGATTCACCCAATGCCTATACTGCACACGTCTTCATCAATTTTCTAATGCGTCCAGAAGTTTCAGCTCAGAATACTGAATATATCGGTTACCTGACACCGAACAAAGATGCGCTTGAATTAATCTCGCCGGAAGTGCGTGAGCTATACGCGCAGGGATTTGCTCCTGATGAAGCGATGTACCAGCGTCTCGAGTGGGCAGTGCGTAACGAAGGTACAACTGCGTTCGATGATCTGTGGACGGAGATCAAGAGTAAATAATGACGATGCCGGTGAACGCTGTGTCGGAGCGTACTCATGCGCTCCGACACGACCCACGTTTTGCGATCGTTCCATCCCGTGCGCTGTTTATCCGGTTGCCTGCCGCCGTTTCAATTCGTAGCGAATCAGACCGGCTACACTCATTTGGGTCCAGCTTCGGGCAACGACCCCGGCTGGCCCGTCTTCCGGGTAGGGAACCCAACGAGCCGCCAGTGCTGCTATATCAGGATCGCCATCCGCCAATGCCCGATTGACCAGTTCAACCAGCTCCTCAAGTCGTTCAGCGGCCCGATCAAGCTGATAGGTCACGTCATCGTGAGGCCCGTAGTGCGTAAGATAAATCCGGGGGAGATCGAGAGCGCGTAACCTGGCAATGGTTGCCCGATGCGCTTCAAGATCATAGGTAGGTACCGGTGTAACCGGGAAAGCGAGGCCCCAGCGATCCATTGCCAACCCGGCGGCATCGCCGATGAACAATCCGCCGCTCTTGTGGTCGAGGTAGGAAAGGTGATCGGGCGAATGGCCGGGCGTTGCAATAGCCGTCAGGACAACATCACGCCCTAAATCCAGGTAAAGCTGTTCGGCAGGTCGGATACGTTCAGCGGGAATAGGGAGTAGTTCACCGTGTAGCGGCCAGGCTTCCTCTCCAACTGCTCGCCGCACGCTGGCCATCAGTTTAGTCGGATTCACCAGGTGTTCGGCTACACTGCTGTTGATGTAGACAAACGCATTTGGCAATGCCGCTGCCAGATGTCCTGAACCACCTGCGTGATCCATGTGGATGTGGGTACAGAGAATGTGTCGAACGGCGGCGCGGTCGATGCCCAGCGCGTCCAACCCGGCCAGTGTTTGCGGTACGGTCAGTGCCGTACCAGTTTCGATCAGAGCGATCTCCTCACCAGTTACGACGTAGGTCACACCGACGCCGGGTAGCCCTAGCAATTCATGGTCAATGGCCCAAATGTGACTATCGACTGCAAAAATCTCCATCCTTCTCCCTCGCTGGCTGAAATGAAGACAATCCGAGACGATTTCCTACTTCACGACAGGTAAAGCAGAGTCGCCAGGTTGTCAGAGCGTCACCTAATTTCGCCGACGTCGCCGACGCCTGACATCATTGCCAGCTTTCGCGGACGAATCCGGTGGTGCAGTTTTCGCTGGCGGGGTCGGCGTGGTGGCCCTCGGTGGCTGAGATGATGCTGGTTTGGCCGCCTTATTGACGGTAGTCGCTGTTTCTTTGTCTTGCTGATCACCCTGGCGACGGCCACGCGGCTTTGGTGTTGTCTTCGGCTCTGAAACCCGCTTTGATTCTACAGCGGGCGGTAACACAGGAGTAGGTAACACATGAGGAGATGGTGGTAGCTGAGGTAAATCATCGTCTTCCAGCAGACTCAGATCATCATTCCAATCAAAAGTATCAATCTCATCACGGAGCAGGCGCTGCTCACCACGTTCGGGCTTCAAGGTCGAAGCGGGTGTAATCCCTTCAGCAGCACGGGCACGGGCCAACGCAACCACCTGCTCGGTGGCAATCGTGATTTGCGGGATGTCGTAGGTTTCAATCATTCCACTGCTAGCCAGTTGTACCAACACCTGCTGTTTCAGCACATGTTGACCAATGACCTCACCCGGCCCATCTGGGGTCATGACCCATGTCCCGCGCTTGGGTAACTGGGCGCGCATTTCGATATACTGCTCATGCTCGTAGGAAAGGCAACAAAGCAGGCGTCCACAGACACCGCTAATCTTGCTCGGATTGAGTGGCAGGTCTTGATCTTTCGCCATCTTGATTGTGACCCGTGCGTAATCGGGTAAGAAAGCGGTGCAGCAGAGAATACGACCGCATGGTCCGATGCCACCAAGCATTTTGGCTTCATCACGTGGCCCGATCTGGCGTAATTCAATACGGGTCTTGAACATGCGTGCCAGATCACGCACTAATTGGCGAAAATCGACGCGCTGATCGGCGGTAAAGTAGAAGGTCAGGCGTGAGCCGTCAAACGAGTATTCGGCCTTTACCAGCTTCATTGGCAAGCCGTGCTCTTTCACCTTTTCGGCGCAGCGGGCCAGGGCCTCAGCGTGATACTGTTGCAGTTCGGCCATCCGTGCCAGATCGCTTAGCTCGGCTCGCCGCACTACTGGCTTCAGTTCACCGATAATTTCTTCATTACTGACTTCGCGGCGCTCAAAAGCTACTTTAGCCAGTTCCTGTCCTCGTACTGTTTCGACTATCACTTGATCGCCGACGTGTAGATCGAGATCTCGTGGATCAAAGTAGTAAACTTTTCCACTATCTTTGAAGCGAATACCAACGACAACCGGCATAGTGTATCTTTCCTTAAGGAATGTCTTTCATTCCTATAATCGTGGTAGTAGTGCACTTGCTGCACAATTATGGCCCGGTATAGGCAATCGTTGCCTGTCCACCTAGTTTAGATCGTCGTCCTAGCACTTTATAAGCACGAACCCGTTGCTGCTTCCCCTTCAATTGCAGCTCACCCATCTCTTGCAGTTCAAACTGGTCACTAACCAGACGTGCCGTATCTTCACCGATAAACACGGTTCCCGGTTCGGCGGCTGATTCCAGGCGCGATGCTGTGTTGACCGTATCGCCGATGGCCGTGTACTCTAGCCGATGACGGGTACCAAAAAAGCCGGTAAACGCCGGGCCGGTATTCACCCCAATCCGAATGGTAAAGGCTTTATCAGGATCAAGTTTGCGTACCAGTCGTTGTTGCGCCTGTTGCATTTCAACCGCCGCTGACACTGCACGGAACGCATGTTGTTCATCGAGCGGATCTTCCGGTAACCGTGGTGCACCGAAGATCGCCATAATGCCATCGCCGATATACTTATCAACCGTGCCATTGTAACGGAAAATGACATCGGTCATTTCATGTAAGTACTCGTTGAGCAAATCTTGCACTTCACGCGGCGACAGACGTTCAGAGAGGGCCGTAAAGCCTTTAACATCGGCAAAGAGAACGGTGACGATCTGCTCTTGCGCTTCCCAGAGTTTCCCGTGCTGGGCGACGTAACGAGCCAGGGCCTGGGCAACATTTGGCGAGAGGAAACGCTCGAGATTCTGCCGCACCTGACCCTGTACTCGCAATTCTTCGGTCAGACGGGCGCGCTCGATGGCAACGGCAGCCAGATTCGCGATAGCTACAACCATATCACGGTCGCGTACGGAAAACTGTTCACGGCCAGGCGAATCGAGCAAGATCACCCCAATCGCTCCGCCCTGGGTCAGCAACGGCGCACAAATAGCTGAACGGATGTTAGCGGCAATAATGCTCTTTGAACCGGCAAACTCGATCCGGGCATCGTGGGTCAGAACAGCTTCACCGCGTTCTATCGCTTTGCGCACAATACTCCCGGCAATCGCCACGTCACCGAGGCCGGGTGGGAAGATGACACGGGGAACCAGTTCATCGCCCTTTCGCAAGAGTAAAAAGCCACGCTGCGCGGGAACTAAGCGGATGATCTCTTCCATCACCAGATCGAGGAGTTCGCGGTAGTCTAGCGCCTGATTGATCCGCATACTGATCTGGTAAAAGGCCTGAAGGTCAGATGGTTGCAACTGCAACTCATGAGCTGCTACCACTCGTGATTCCGACGTTACCGGAAAATAGCGGTTATCGTCAAGAACAACACTTTGCGCAGCGCGGTCTTCGTAAATCAGCTCGAATGGGCCGATGCCGATCACATCACCATCGTTCAGTTGCTCTTCTTTTACCCGCAGCCGGTTAACCGTTACGCCGTTACGGCTGTTGAGGTCGATCACCCAGGCGCGATGACCACGCAGTTCGATCCGGGCATGCTTGCGCGAGACAATCGCGTGGTTGAGCACTATCTCGTTATCGAGCTGCCGGCCAATAGTCAGGCCGCGCTCGGTGATCGGGAAGGTATGCTGTTCACCCTGAATGGTGACCGTAACCCGCGCCATTCGTTCTACTCCAGCCTCTCTCGTAATCTGGCGGACAATCTTGCCAGGTAGCGATTACTGCTCTTCTTCAACATCACCCCAAATGAATTCGGCGATATGGGCTGGAACGGTAATCGACAGACCTGGCCGCTGCAATGTGACACCGATGGGAGTAGCGTTGTCTGCTATGGTGAAGCGTGCGCCAGGTACCAAACCGTTGGCTTCGAGAAAGGCTACAATTGGTGTCTCTTCCTCGGCCTCTTCGGCGATCCGCCTGATCGTAAAGACCTGACCAGCCTTCGTTGTATCGAGACGGATTTGACCGGCATACCCTTCATTCTGACCAGGGATCGGATTACCGTGCGGACATGTTGTTGCCTGGCCGACCAGCGCCATGATCCGTTCTTCCATCACCGGTGAAAGGGCGTGTTCAAGGCGAACTGCCTCCTCGTGAATCAGGTGCCAGGGTAATCCCATGACATCAACGAGGAATCGCTCTAATATTCGATGGCGGCGAACCATCGCTTCGGCTAATTGCAGGCCGCTCGGTGTGAGCGTGATTTCACCGTGTGCGTTACGCTCGATAAAGCCCTTTTCAAGTAAGCGGGTAACGATATGAGTCACCGTTGGTGGTTGAACCTTCATCCAGCGTGCCAGGCGGGCCGCGATCACCGGCTCGTTGCGCGACGCAAGATAATAGATGACTTCAAGATATTCCCGCTCTTTTGCGGTCGGCTCGCCAGCAGTACTGATGTGGCGGCGACGCAAGGTGGTGGTCGATTGCGAAGTACTCACACCTGCCTCCTTTTCGTCAGCAGTGTCGTTCTGACGCCAGCTCAACAGCGGCACGATCCACAATGTTGGCCGGGATTGAACGGATAAATAATACGCTGTTTTCCATTATAGCAGACGCAAAAGGCTTGCGACAGAGTGGTATACTGAAGTTGTCCAGTTTTGGCGCACATAAAGAAAGGAGCCTGAGATGAGTTCAGCCAAGACACTTGTCGACTTGATCCGCGAGAAGACGGGCGTAAGCGCCGAGCAGGCGCAGCAGGCGATTGATGTGGTGGTTGGCTTTTTGAAGGAGAAGCTACCCGAACCAATTGCTGCTCAGGTCGATACGGTGCTCAAGAGTGATGTCAGTGCGATTGCCGATCAGATCGATGCCGCCAAAACGATGTTAGGTGGATTGTTTGGGGGTAAGAAGGATTAATCAGAGGAATGTCTGACTTCCTCTTCCTTTCCCCTTAAGTCGGAGAGGAAGAGGATGGAATGTTGAGTTTCTGTAAATTGCTTTATCTATTTTTACGTGATTAACAATCAGTTTTTGGTATTTATTCGGTAAATAGTAAGGCGGATGATTCTACTTATCATGTGTTACAGGTTTCTGAGGAATTCACATGAGTGTACTTGTTTTCATCGGAATAGTATTATTAATCTTGTCTGTTCCCTTCTTGTTTGTAGCTCGCGCAAATGCCAAGTTGCTACACAGGCTTAATACAGTAGAAACATACGATGCAGCTACGTTAGACGAAATCCATCGTCGCATTACCACATCGCTGGGAGCAAGTTACTTTATTCGACCTTGTGAAGTCACCGGTATTATTGAGTGCGACACTCCTTTGATTGGTCCTGTCTCCGGTAGAGCATTTGTTGCGTACAAGTACAATGTTTACGAAGAGGGAGGAAGTCACAACGAGAGATGACGAAGGTCGTGAATCTACTACCACCGAGCGGCGTAGTACGTCAATTGAATCGGAAGAACGGTGCATACCGTTTTTTGTCCGTGATGATACCGGTAGGGTACTAGTATTACCGGATGGTGCAACTATTGATCTCATTGAAACGGTGAACCGTTTCGTCACAACACCGCAGTCACCGTCGTGGACGAGTTCCATCAATACGCTTGGGTGGCGTCAGATAGAGCGAGGTCTTGACGTTGGGACGCACGTGTTCGTGTCTGGAGTCGCAATTGACCACGATGGAAAACCTGCTGTTGCCAGCTACACACCTTATGGAAAGCAACCGCTCTTGATTAGTCGCAAGAGCGAGCAAGAATTAGTTGCTTCAGCAGCATTTTGGGCACGTAGTATGAGTTTTGCTGCTGTTGCCAGTGCGGTAATTAGGATGGCGCTTATCGTCGGTAGCTTTCTGATGGGTTGGTAGTGGTCTGTTCTCGACCTATCAGTTTGAATAAACGTACTGGCATTCAGGCATCTGGCTTCACCAGCACATACTGGCTTTCAGATCGGATGAAATCTACGACCACATAGTTCGCTGCGAAAGCTGCTTCAGCACAGGCCCGCACGTGATAGCGCCACGCCTGCGCTGCTGATGGATCATGCTGTTGGAGCTTAACAAAGTCAGAAGGAATACGCAATCGCAGTATCGGCGCACCGGTGATGTGCGGTGGCGCGTCGAGTGAAGGATTGATCAGCGGCGCTGTGGCAATCAGCTCGGCTGCGGGACGAGTTATTGGCGATTGTACCAGCCACCATTCAACTTGGAAACGATCACTCGGTAGGATACCATCGACCAACTCTGGCTCAGGGCCATAGACATTTCGCAAATAGGTGCGGCAGATCGCACCGAGTTTGTGAATATTAAAATGGGCGTTGCGCGCCAGTAATGGATCGAACGTCCACGTCATCAATTCAAGGTCTTGCGCTAAGGCAAACTCCCGTTGTGCCCGTTTGAGTCGTTCACCGACCCGAGAATCGCGCAGATCGGGACGAACTGCCGCCATATGCGAGGCATGCTTGAGCCGACCATCAGCGGTACGGGCAAGAAAGCCAAAGACGAACCCGACCAGCTCTTGACCGATAAATGCTCCCAACACTAGTCCGCCGTTGCGTTGCACGGTGGTCAACAAATTCAACGGTACGACAAATTCATCACCCCAAACCAGTTTCTGTAGTTGTTCACACGCTCGATATTCGGCATAGGTTTCGATTGGTCGGATGTCAATGTGCATGATACCCTCGCGATTGCATTCACGGCTACAGCATCGGAGCAGCAACGGGTGCGACAACGAAACGTTCTGGGTCTATTATACGCGGCCGCTTCAATCCGTTTGTCAGTGTACAGCTACGTTGTAGGACTTTCAACGTTCTTTTCCTACACAGATAGGATAGAGGGGTAGGGCGGGTTTGGAACTCGCCCCTACAGTGAGGGAAGCGCCGCATCGCCGCACTCCTAGTGGTGGTATCTCGGTTACTGAACGTAGCCGATGTGTTATAATCCAACTCTCGGTAGCTGCATGTATGAGGCGGGCACGACTATCGTGTTCGTCAGGGAGTCTTTGGTGCCTGCACGTCCATTTCTCAAGTGGGCTGGTGGTAAAAGTCAGCTTCTACCAGAGCTTTCGCGGCGCATTCCAGCGCGCTTTGGCCGCTATTATGAGCCGTTTGTCGGTGGTGGCGCCTTGTTCTTTTATCTCTGGAATAATGGATTGTTACGGCAAGGGGCATCGCTGAGCGATCTCAACGCCGAACTGATCGACTGTTATATTGCCGTTCGCGATGAAGTTGACGAGTTGATCGAACTCCTCTATCGTCTGCGTCCTTACGCAACGGATCGCGATTTCTTTTACGAGATTCGCAGTTGGGATCGCCGACCGGATTTCGGTCATCGGCCACGGGTAGAACGTGCAGCGCGTACCATCTTTCTGAATCGCACGTGTTACAACGGCCTGTATCGGCTCAACAATAAAGGCCAATTCAATGCCCCCTTTGGTTACTACAAAAATCCACTGATCGTTGATAGCGAGAATCTTCGTGAAGTAAGCCGGGCCTTGCACAATGTTGAACTACGAGTTGCCGACTTCGCTACGGTGCTTGATACGGCACAACCGGGCGATTTCATCTACTTTGACCCACCGTATGTACCGGTTAGTTCAACAGCATCGTTTACCAGTTACACCAGGCGCGGCTTCGATGAAACCGAGCAGCGTCGATTAGCACAGGTTTTTCACCAACTGGCTGCCCGTAATTGTCTCGTCATGCTCTCCAACTCGTCAACCGCGCTGGCTCGTCAGTTGTACGCCAATGCCTGCCAGGTCGATGTTGTTTTAGCCAGTCGTAAAATCAATTGCAACGGTTCTCGTCGCGGTATGGTTGAGGAGTTGATTGCCTGTAGCTTCTCTACAGCATCTCAGAGCCAGTATGCGGACGACACCCGCGTGGCCCTTCTTGCCGGTGACTGAACCACGTTGATCGTTGACTAGACTACTTGTGACCGTATTTGTTCCAGATAATGACTGAGAGGTATCCGGCAACGCCAATTGCGACTCCAACTGGCCACGAGTTACTGACCTGCGAACCGACCAATCCGACCAGCAAAGGACCTACTGCCGCCAACAGTGGGCGTAGATCGTCATCTGGAGGCGGATGCAGCCGCGGGCGCCGTGGTGCTGGCGGCGCCTCTTCAGCCTGCCACTCCGGTGCTGATGAATCCTCCTCGTCTTCATCCTCGTCGGTCTCAAAAATTGCCGGCGGTAAGGGATTATCTACCGGCGGCTGTTCACGCAGCTCTGCCCGATATGCCTTGCGCCAACGGTAAGTTGGTCGACGACGGGTTTCGTACAGATGGTAGGCAGCACGCTGTAAGAAGGCCGGTTGACCGGCACTGAGCGCCATAAGTTCGCGCACCTCATCGGCGCTAAAGAGTGGTTCACCTTCGGCGAGGTAACTGTCGAGCAGCAAGCGAGCTTCGGCGAAACTGAGCGGACCGAGACGCACCGTGGCGAAGGGTTCACTCAGCAATGGTGGCGTGCCACGCACAGCACCTACGACCATCAGATCGTAGGCCAGGCTCTGACCGGTTGGCCCGGCTACACCGTGGTAGCCAGGAGCACTCCGTCGGGCCAGTCGGCCTAGCCGTTCGAGCAGTTCGGTTCCCCAACCGGCAGCAATCGCCGATTCTACACCGTCAAGACAAATCAACACCGGACGACCACTGGCTGCCAGCCGTTGTTCAAGGACAGCGATCGTCGGTTCGTTGCCACCGAGGGCACGCACAATCAGCCCATAGGTAGTAGTGGCATCGGGAAGCAGTGACAGATCGAGGTAAAACGCATTGAGGTTAGGAATTTCCAGCACAGCGCCTGCCGCCTGAGCCAGATGAGTCAATAACGATGAACGGCCACTTCCGCTCGGCCCGTACAGCAACAGTGGCCGTCGCCGTTCGAGCTGTTCACAGGCAGCACCTAACTCGCGCCATCGCCCAACAAATCTGGCAGGATCGGTAATCCGTCCACGTTCACTGAAGGGATTGGTCATTCCTGTCTGCCTCCACCGGTGTTACCGAATATACCAGCGCTCAATATTCCACAGATAACGCGGCGTGGTCAGATCGATTGGCCCGTCAAGCGTGTGCAAGCGGGTATCGACAATGACTGCCGTGCGGTCAACCCACAAATACAGATACGGCAACGTCTCGGCTAGTCGCGCCTGGATCTGAGCAATCGCGCTACGCCGTTCGTCGCGCGTGTAGAGCTGACGGGCAATCAGGGCCTGCTCATCGTAGATCGAGTCATTAAAACCAACGAAATTCCGTGTCGCACGGGTATCTCCCGGCCCTTGTTCGAGCTGACTGGAATGGAAGAGAGCAAAGTCATCGGGATCGTAGAACATAGTATCAGCAAACAAGGGATCACCGGCGCCATTAATCCAGCTTCCCAGCAAGAGATCAAAATCGTAAGGCGCAACGTAACGCGCTAAAATCACTGTTGCGAAATCAGCCGGTTCGACCACGATCTGAATGCCAATGCTGGCCGCAATTTCGGCAATTCGGCGTGCTGCTACCAGTCGCCGTTCATCATCGTTGCGGACATAGAGGCGGGCAATTAAGGGCACTCCTTCACGTTGTCGTATCGTGGCGCCAGAGGGGAGCGTCCATCCCGCCTCATCAAGCATAGCGCGTGCAGCAGGCAGATCGCCGCTGGGAGGCGGTGGAGTGACATCGGCCCAACTTCCAGGCAATGCGCCATTGCCAACCGGAATCCCAACCCCTTTCGTCGCAGTTTCGACCAGTCGAGGCAGATCAATGGCAGTTGCCAGTGCCTGGCGCAGACGTACATCGGCAAATGGTCGGCCCGGACGCAGATTGAAGGCCAAAAAATAGACACCATTTTCAGGAATGCTACCACTGCGCAGGGTGGTCACATCGCCGAGCGCGTCTTGGCTTCCCCAGGGTAGCTCAGCCACCTGCAATTGCCCATCACGGAGCGCACGTTGACTAAGGGCAACGTCAGAAACAACTTTTAAGATGACTCGATCCAGGAGTGGTGTGCCATGGTGATACAGATCGAATCGTTCGAGCGTGAGACTCACACCGTCCTGATGTGCAGTCAGACGAAACGGCCCACTCCCGATAGGTTGATCAAGAAAATTGATCTGACTCAGATCGCGTTCGGCGAACAGGTGACGTGGGAGCACCGGCACAGCCAGCAAGCTCAGGATAGGGGCATAGCGGCTGCGCAGCTCGATAATGACAGTGCGCTCATCAGGTGCGAACGCGGTGGCGATGTAGCGCAAATCGGCCAGCAGTGCTGTGCTGGTTTCAGGGATATTACGCAATGCTTCGAGCGTAAACAGCACATCGGCAGCGGTAAGCGGTTCACCGTCGTGCCAGCGCAGATTTGGGCGTAAGGTAAACGTCAATCTGCGTCCGTCAGCGTCAATATCCAATCGCTCGGCCAGATCGGGTGTCGGCCACAGATCGGCATCGAGTCGCATCAGACCGTTGTACAGTAAGCTGATAAGATGCTCTTCATCACGTGAACGAGGTTGCCACGGACGCAGGCTGGTAATGTCGGCGGCGATGCGGATCGTTATTGTTCCACCACGGGGGAGCGGTGTTGCGGTTGGCGGCGGGGTTGCCGTTGGTAGAGGGGCAGTTGGTGTTGGCGGCAAAGGTGTCGTGCAGGCAGTCAGCCAGAGGCTCAACCCAATCAGCCAGATCAGCAGTAGTCGGTTGTGATTCGCAAACAAATGATGATCCATACGATTATTATACCAATGCTCATTTTATCAGGCTGCATGTACCGAAACCTTGTGGTACAATACAATACAGTAGCAACACAGCAACAACAATCCGGCCAGATACCAGGGCACGGAAAGGGAACGTACTATGACGTCACGGTTGTCTGAGTCAGAAGCGATCGTCTGGGAACGTCTGCGACATCTCGGTCAGGCACAGTCATTTCGCAGACACAGTACAATCTACACGCCAGCCCAACCGGCCCAAACCCTTTACCTGCTGGTAAATGGGCAAGTCGGTTTACACCTCGCTTCACGTGAGGGGCGATTGCTCACCGTGCGCGTCGTTGAGAATGGGCAGCCTTTCGGTTTAAGCGTCGTAGAACGTGATGTAGCCTACGATACCTTTGCCGAGGCCTTGACGCCAGTGCGGGCATTAGCCGTGCCACGGGCTGAACTACTGCGCGTTTTAGCCAGCGATGGCGTGCTGGCGACCGCAATGCTTGAACTGGTTGGTCAACAACGACTGGTCGTAAGTCGCCGGATCGAAGAAGTGGCCTTCAAGTCGGTTCCGGCTCGCCTGGCCTCAGTGTTGCTCGAGATGTCAGAGACTCAGCAGGTTGCCACCCCCCAACCTCCACGTTTACCGCGGCGTACCCATCAGCAGCTTGCCGACATGATCAACGCTTACCGCGAGACGGTTACTAAGGTTATCAATCAGTTCCGTGACGCACGGCTGCTCGATGTCGATAGTTCAGGAATTACATTACTTAATCCGTCGCGGTTGCGCGAACTGGCTCAAAGTTAGGAGCGCACTTCCTCGACGGCGGCACGTTTCTTCCGCTTGCGCATGTGTTCGCGCCGAACGACTAGCTTCCACCACAGCCCAATAAGTTGGACAAAGGTACGCCACAATCTTGGAAAGTTAAAGAACTGGCTCTTGCCATACGTGCGATGATAATGGTGCACCGGTACTTCGGCAAAGCGGTATCCGGCATCCTGTAATTTCTTGACCAGTTCAAGACAGATCGTTCCGCTATCCGACTCCAGTTCAATATCGTCGAAGACATGACGTCGAATCAGACGGAAATCACAATCAACATCCCGCAACTTAAAGCCGAAGAGCAATTTAACCGTGTGATGATAAATGCGCCCAATGATGATCCGATGGAGCGGATCACCTCGATCAATCTTCCAACCATTCACCACATCAACATCATCGCGTAACGCCGGTAGGAGCAGTTTCAGTTCACGCGGATCGTATTGTGCATCACCGTCGGTGTAGAAGATCAGGTCTTTCGTTGCTTTGGCGAATCCCACTCGCAATGCACCACCGTAGCCTAGCGCTTGACGATAACTGTATACTTTCAATCGATCATAATGTTTCGCCAGCGACTCGAGAACGTCTAGGGTGTAATCGGTACTGCCATTCTCGACCACAATTACTTCGTAATCATCAGTGAGTTCTTCCAGCGTCTCGATAGCCGCTACAACCATACTGCCAATGGTACCGGCATCGTTACAAGCGGGAAAGAACACGCTAATACTTGGTCGGTTTTCCATGCCTGAATACTCCATATGTCTGATAATCGCTCGCTGATTATAACATAGACGATTTGCATTTCATCTCAGACTAGGTGGATTCAGGTATTTTCAACGTTTTTAGTGATCAAGGAAGCAGTGTGGTGAAGATCAGCACAACCTACGCCCATTGTGGATTGCTGAAGCATAGGCTTCGCAGTTTGAGAATAATGTCCGGTATTAACCACTCCAGAATCACCAGTGCACATTCTAGCGAGTGAATGAGGAACCTGTCCTTCCTGCTCACTCCTCTTTCCTACATCACCACTGACAAGGAGAGAAAGAACGTTGAAACGCGCTGGAGTGTGTTATCATGCCCTTAACAACTCGAGTACAAAGTCTAGGGGGCACGTATGGCTGATCTCCTTTCCTGGTTACTGATCTTGATGATCCTTGTATCGGTCTGGTATATGGTGGCCTATACGGTTGCCTTCTTCCATATACGCGAGCGGATGTTGCTCTTACCGGTTGGCCAATGGTTACTGGTGGGAATTGGCCTTGGCTCAATCGTGTTCAACGATGGTACGCCAGTACTGGTCTGGGTGATGACGCCGTTGCTCATCGGTCTGGCGCTGGCCGGTATCTGGCGGCGTCATCCGCGTGGGCTAGCGCTTGTGTTGCGCTCGTACCCACGAGGGACCCTTGATATTCTCAGCTTTCGTCGACCGGTTTTGGATTTGAAGCGCCGGGTGCGGACAAAATGACGATGCGTGATAATTTGATAGCTGCCCTACTCCAAGTTGTTGATCCATCGATCGTTTTGCGTCGTCCTGAAGAGCTGATGCTCTACGAATACGATGGATCGGCCCTTGATCAAGGAATGCCAGAAGTGGTTGTGGTGCCTCGTACAACGGCTGAAGTCGCCGCATGTGTGCGGGTTGCCGCGCAGTTAGGTGCACCAATCGTCGCCCGCGGCGCCGGTACCGGTCTGGCAGGTGGCTCGGTTCCTGAACAGGGTGGTCTGGTCATTTCGCTGGCCCGTCTCAATCGTATTTTGGTCATTGATCCGGTGGCGCGCACTGCTCGCGTACAGCCTGGCGTAGTCAACACCGATCTGAGTCTGGCTGCCGCGCCCTATGGTCTCCATTTCGCCCCTGATCCCAGTAGTCAGCGCGCCAGTACAATCGGTGGCAACATTGCGACTAACGCTGGCGGCCCCCACTGTCTCAAATACGGGGTAACAACCAATCATGTGCTGGCTACGACTGTTGTTTTAGGTGATGGGCGGGTGATCGAGGTGGGCAGTGCAACACTCGATGCTCCCGGCTATGATTTACTGGGGGTGGTTGTCGGGAGTGAAGGCACGCTGGGGATTATTACCGAGGCGTTGGTAAAGTTGACACCAAATCCTGAAGCGATCCAAACCTTTCTCGCTATATACGATGATCTCGACGCGGCCAGTGCTACGGTGTCGGCTATCATTGCCGATGGGATCATTCCTGCGGCGCTTGAGATGTTAGTTGGGCAGGGAATTGCTGCTGTAGAGGCGGCAGTACAGGCGGGCTATCCGGCCGACGCACGGGCGGTGCTGTTGATCGAAATCGATGGTTTGCGTGAAGAGGTGATCGAGCAGGCGCAACAGATCGAGGCGATCTGTCGTTCGTTCGGGGCGCGTGAATTGCGTGCTGCACAAGATGAGGCGCAGCGTGCCAGGTTGTGGGCAGGCCGCAAAGGCGCACTGGCCGCCTGCGCCCGTATTGCGCCCCATTACCACATTCAGGATGGTGTGGTACCGCGGTCGCGTCTCCCTGAATTGCTACGCCTAACCGAAGAAGTGGCGAAACGCCACCAAATCACTATTGTCAACATTTTTCACGCCGGTGATGGCAATTTGCATCCGCTCTTACTCTTCGATCTCCGTCACCCTGGTGCGCTAGATCGAGCAGTTGCGGCCAGTGAAGAGATTCTCCAGGCGTGTGTTGCGGCCGGCGGGACGATCAGCGGCGAGCACGGTATTGGTATTGAGAAGCGTGATTACCTGGGCTGGATTTTTGGCCCGGCTGATCTGGCGGCTTTTGCCGATATTCGGGCAGTGTTTGATGCAGGCAACGTGATGAACCCGTGTAAACTGTTGCCAAGTGGTAGCAGTTGTGCTGATATTCGCTATGCTCGTGGCGCGTTGCGGGCAATCGACCGTGGAGCGTGGATTTAACCCATGGTTCAGAGGGTGTCGTCCGCTACCTCTTCCACGAGTAGAGAGGCAGTGATGCAGCAGAAGGTGAAGGGAGTTGCCGTGTGATGAGCCGACCTGCACGAGCATAGTTGGCTAAAACCGTTCACGTTAGGATGCCAGCCCGAGAATCATGCTCCCAAATCAGAGGCGTGTTGTTTTTTCAGAAACTTGCTTAGAGGCAGTGATGAATGAGTTATCTGACCGGACAATACCGTTGCCGGCAACGTATACCTTGGGGGATCGCCAGCCGCAACGAGTCGTGCAACCTACAACCGTCACTGAAGTTGGTGATCTGCTGGCGGAAGCAACGCACACGCATACTGCGGTCGTACCATGGGGAGCCGGTACGCGCCAGTTTATTGTTGATCCTCCACGACGATACGATGTGGCACTCGATTTACGACAATTGCATCGCGTGATCGAGTACCATCCTGCCGATCTGGTAGTGATGGTTGAAGCCGGCATATCACTGGAAGCTGTCCAAACATTACTGTCTGAACGCGGTCAGTGGCTACCCTGGGATCCACCAACACCGCCTGCGGCCACGATCGGTGGTCTCCTGGCAACCGCCGCCTGGGGGCCGCTGCGGTTGGGGTATGGTGGCCCGCGGGAATGGATCCTCGGTATGCAGGTCGTGCTCGGTGACGGACGGATCGTGCGCAGTGGGGGACGGGTAGTCAAAAATGTTGCCGGTTATGATAGTCACAAATTGCATCTCGGTGCATGCGGTACGCTCGGTGTGATCGCGAGTGTAACTTTCAAGGTTGCGCCGTTGCCAGCACAGATGGCCGTGCTGCACGCCACAGTACCCGACGTTCCCTCGGCATGGCGCCTTGCAATGGCTATGCGCCAACCTCCCTTGCAGCCGGTGGCTTTGGTTATCGAGGTTGCCGATACCGTCACACTGATGGCACGCTTCGCCGGTGTAGAAGCTGCTGTCGAGCGGCAATTGGCGCTGGCAACTGCCGCTTGTTCCGACGCTATTGCACTGATGACACGCTATGAAGATCGCACGCTGTGGCATAGTGGTTATCAAATGCCAACCACCGATCTGTTGTTACGGATCGGTGTACCTGATAGCATGCTACCCAGGGCCATTGATGCGCTGACACTGTTAGCCCCTGCTCGTACGCTGGTCTTTCCCGGTCTTGGTCTGATTGTCACCGGTTGCGCCGAGACAGCGGCTGCGCACCTGCCTGCTCTACGACAAACCCTCGGCGGGATAGGAGGGTATGCGGTTGTCGAACGTAGTTCAATAGGCGTTGATCGCTGGGGTATTGTGCCACCAACCATCGATCTTATGCGGGCTTTGCGTCAACGCTGGGATCCGGCTGGAATTCTCAATCCAGGCCGGTGGCTGATTGAATGAAGGGTCTCACGTCCTCGTTGTTGCTTGTGGAGGCAACTATGGCTTTACTCGGTTCTCTGATCGCATTGGGCGCAGCACTCGTGTTTGCTGTTCTGGCAATTGCAACACTCTGGGGCGGTTGGCAGGCAATTCGGCGTGAATTACTGCGCGGCTTCATCAGTACAAACCCCTCATCTGGTGAGCGTGTCTGGAGTCTCTTCCTGACCGTTGTTCCAATACTAGGTGTCGCCCTGCTTGGGTTGCTAGCAGCGTGGCGGATCGTACAAGTCGCGTTGGGTTTGGGATAAGGAGCATATACAATGACACGTCCACGTCCGGTGGTATTAATCATCATGGATGGCTGGGGGATTGCACCACCCGGCCCCGGCAATGCGGCCGATCTGGCCGATACGCCGCACGTTGATCAGTGGATGGCAACATGCCCCTTTACGACGTTAGGGGCTTCGGGTCTTGATGTCGGTTTACCGGCCGGGCAAATTGGGAACTCCGAAGTTGGTCATCTCAACATTGGCGCCGGCTTTGTGGTGTATCAAGAACTGACCCGGATTAGTAAAGCGATCGCTGATGGTGATTTTTTCACGAATCCAGCTCTGCTTCAAGCTGTCGAACACGTGAAACAACACAATTCGGCATTGCATCTGATGGGATTGTTTGGCCCCGGTGGGGTACATGCTCACGAAGATCATCTTCATGCCCTGCTCGAACTGGCTCATCGCCATCACCTTCAGCGCGTCTACTTACACCTCTTCCTCGATGGGCGTGACGTTCTGCCACGGAGTGCATTGGGTTTCCTCGATACGTTGGAAGGTGTGATCGCCCGGCTGGGAGTTGGCACAATCGCTACCGTCGCAGGGCGCTACTATGCGATGGATCGCGATAAGCGGTGGGAACGTACCGGACGGGCATACGCTGCATTGGTTAACGGTGTGGGTGAGAAAGCGCTTTCGGCGCGGGCCGCTATTGAAGCCGCCTATGCCCAAGATATTAGCGATGAGTTTGTCTTACCTACCGTGATCGTCACTGCAAACGGTGAACCGACGGCAACGGTGCGCGATGGCGATGCAGTTATCTTCACCAACTTTCGCCCTGATCGCGGGCGGCAGTTGACCCGCGCCTTCGTTGATCCGGACATCAACGAGCGTATCCGACAGCATTATGAACGGCAAAAGGCCGAAGGGCAGCCGCTACCGTCGCACATCTGGCAGCGTGAACGGCAATTACGCGATCTCTGCTTCGTCACAATGACCCAGTACGAAGAGGGATTACCGGTGCTGGTTGCCTTTCCCCCTCGCTATGTCACCAGCCCACTGGCCGCTGTCATCAGTCAGGCTGGCCTTCGCCAATTCCATATCGCCGAGACAGAGAAGTATCCGCACGTGACCTTCTTTCTCAACGGAGGGCGTGAAGAACCGTTTCCCGGCGAGGATCGCCAGCTTATTCCCTCACCGAAAGTCGCCACCTACGACTTGAAGCCAGAAATGAGTGCCCCTGAAGTAACCGAGGCGTTACTGGCAGCGATTCGTAGCAATCAGTATGATTTCATTGTCGTCAACTATGCGAACCCCGATATGGTTGGTCATACCGGTAGTATTCCAGCCGTCATCAAAGCCTGTGAAGCGGTTGACGCTGGTCTGGCACGTGTGGTTCCGGCCATCCTGGAACAGGGTGGCGTGGCGTTGGTGATTGCCGATCACGGCAACGCTGAACAAATGATCGATCCAGAGACTGGTGGGCCACACACGGCCCATACGACTAATCCGGCACCCTGTTTTCTGATCGGTGGCCCTGGTTACGGTAAAGAAGCGATCACCCTGCGCAGTGGTGGGCGCCTGGCCGATGTCGCACCAACGTTGCTTGAGTTACTGGAATTGCCGCCTGCTCCTGATATGACCGGTCAGAGTCTGATTGTACGTCACACGAGTTCGGTGTCGTGAGGGTATAGCGTTACAGACATCGTTCACCGCCAGATGATGAGGCCGCTGGTGTGCGTCGTGTGGTTATGCTGGGGCAGAACTCTTCAGGGGGCGAGTTCCCTCACCCCCTCGAAGCTCCTCTGGTGGGAGCGGAAAGGGGGTAGGAGAAGGTGTACCGTCGCTGCAAATCGCTGCTCCTCCCCACGTGGGAGAGACAAGTTTCCACACCCACTCCCTTCTTCTCGTTGAGGGGTCGCCGTAATCGCAGGCAACTGCGTCTGAAAATTGTTGCAAACCTCTACGAGCCTATCCGAATAATTGTCTCATAGTACAGCGGATGAAACCTGAGAGATGTACAGGCGCAGCGCCGCTGCGCCCCAACCGATCTTCTTCTGCGACAGGGTATTCCGGGTAGGCTCTTAATTTCTCTGCATCAATTTACGCACTAGCTCACGTAAATCATCACGGCGATACCGTCCCTTTTGCAAAACGACCGCTCCTGCTGCGGCAAGCGCTTCCAGTTCTTCTTTCTGTAAAAGCCGTGCGGTGACGACCACAACTGGCGTGTTCAATTCGTTGCGTATTTCACGCAAGATTGCTATCCCGTCAGTATCAGGGAGTATCAGATCGAGAATAACCAATTGTGGTTGGGTTGTGCGCCACAGCATCGCACCGAGCTGACCGTTACCTGCTTCGATTACCTTCCAACCGTCAATCTCTAGGGCGCGTCGGATAATGAGGCGCGTCGATATTTCATCCTCAATGACGAGGATATGACGAGCGGATGGTAGTGTCGAGCGGCGGGATAACACTGTCTGGAGGGTCTGGATAACGTTATTTGGGTCTCCAGGCCACAATGCACAGGTGGTACTGCTATCGTCAATGTCGTTGGTTAACCAGATGACCGGCACCTGCTGCCAACCGGCCGTGGATAAGATACGTTCTGCCAGCTCCCGCTGCTCTACGTCAACAAGAAGTGCTGTTGGCGGTTCAGAAAGGTTCGTGATAGCGTCGGTAAGCGTTGTTTCACACTGTACTTGCCAGCCAAGTTGCTCTAGGGCAGCCTGCAACACATGAGCGTCCGTTTTAGTAATCACTAATACGTCGGCTTGGGACAGGAACGTTGGATACATCGGCTGAACCGTCTCGTCGGCACTGTTCACCGGGATACGGATATGAAAGGTAACACCGCGCGGTCCAGATGAGGTAAGCTGAAATGTTCCCCCCATTAAGGTACACAACTGATAGCATAGTGCCAGGTTATGACCGGTATCGATAGGACGAGGTGTTTCTGGTGGAGGAGCAAAAGGAGTGAGCAGCGCATTTATCTGCTCTTCACTTAGGGCAGCGCCGGTATCGCTTATTGTCACCTCTATGATCGCGCCGTGATCGTCGTCGGTAGAGCGTTGAACGCTTAGGGTAATGACCCCAAGCTGTGTTGTGGTGGCGACAAATTGTAAGGGATAGAGCAGTACCTGCCACAACCGGTTCAGATCGGAGACAATGGTTCCTACTTGTGGTGGACGTTCAATAGCGAGTCGGTTACGCTGTTGACGGATAAGCGGTGTCACCTCGGCCAACACCTTATCGAGCAGCGTATCGAAAATGAAAGGTTCTGGTCGTAACTCAAACGTGCCAGTTTCAATTTTGGCGCTATCGAGAAGTACGTTTAGACGTGCAAGCAAGCGCCGTCCGGCGTTGCCGATTTTCGCCAAGTCTTCGCTGAACACTGAATGTTCGGCGAAAGAATCACGCAGGGTTTCACTCAGGGCGATAATGGTATTCAGCGGGTTACGTATGTCGTGATCGAGACGCGCTAAAAGTTTACTACGTTCACGATTGGTTTCTTCAGCCCGTTCTTTGGCTTGCCGCAACGAGGCGATCAAGCGAATGCGAGTCAATGTTTGTTCGGCCAGTCGTGCGGTGATGCCCAGATGGTCAATTTCGTCATCGGCAAAGGCATGGGGCTGTGGACGATAGACGACGAGCAAGGCCTCTGGGTAGGGGTCGGTCGAGAAGACAATAAATATTGCCGATCCCGATACACCAGTCAAACTTTGCACCTCATGCTGTCGTAAGTCTGGGATATAGAATGGACGGTGTGCCGGTAGAGTGGACACCGGTAGGTGCAATACAGTTGATGCGTGTTGTTGATAGCCAACGACGGCGCGAGGTACCCATTCGACACCATCTGGCTCACGAGTATATATCCCAATGCGGTCTTCGGTCTCTTTTGCAGTAGCCAGTGCTTCAACGACACGTCGGTATACTTCAGCAGCGTTAGGGGCTGTGCTCAACCGTGAACCGAGTTCAACCAGGGCCTGTGCTCGCCGCATCCGACGCTGTTCCTGTATCAAGAGTGCATCTTTTTCATTCAGGGCACGCCGTAGCTGAGCGGTTCGCTGTTCGATACGCTCTTCAAGGCTGGCAATCGTGTCATTTAGCGTAGCAGTCAGTCGGGCCAGTGCTCGTGCCAGATTGCCAATCTCATCGGTACCAATCAGGGGGATCGGTGTGTCACGCCAGCCGTCGGCTACCCGTTGGGCAGCGGTGGTTAATTCGATCAAGGGTTTGGTGAAGTAGTGATTAATTAATCTACCAATCACGATAAAGATCGTGGTACTACTAAAAACCATCCATAATACTAATCCTAAACCAATCCAGTTACTGGTTTCTGAGATATTCGTAATTTCGTTTTGTTCAGAGCTAAGGATTTGATCAATGTTTTCTACGACTTTTATTAAATCTTCTGTTTGATAATCTAGTCGTGAAGTGTAGTGAGATAGCTGTTGATCGAGTTTGGTTAACTGATTAAACAATGATATGTAATCGGCAAGCTGCCGTTGCACAACTTGTTGCTCAGAATCGGATAAGAGAGCGATGAACGCTTGTAAATTATTGATCTGAATCCGAACGTTATCAATGTATTCCTGACTTCGTGTTGAGAGATAGGCTTGCTCTTCAACCACAAGTCTGATCAAAAATGTATTGCTTCCATTCCGTGCAAGGCTTTGCCAGAGTTCGCGACGCGCCTGGCGTAATGTTTGTTCAATGCCACCATTCCGCTGGCGCAGGTCGATCTGGTCAGTAATCTGCTTCACCGTCGTCTGATACTGATCAAGCAGATGGTTAAGCTGCTGCCGATACGATTCAAGTTCCGGCAAATCACTACTGACGGTGTTGAATCGCTCTACCGCGGCCCGTACCTCTGTCAGGGCTGCTGTGTGCTTCGCTATTACGGTTGGCTCCGACAGATTGTGGCTGACAATCTCGATAAGCTGATAATCATACTGATGAGCGATCAGAAAGACCGTTTTGAGGTTAAGCATCGCTTCACGTATCTGAGCGAGATGATGCTGGCGCTGCACCATCTGCTCGCGGAGTTTGAACTGCCAGCCTAGCCCGATCAGCGTGATCAGCAGCGAAATTGCAATCGCGCCAATGATGCTAATGCTAAGGCGACGACGAAGGGAAGGAGTTGGCGTTGTCACTGTCGCACCTCAGCCCAGGCAGCGCGGTAGAGTTCCTGTATCGCAGGTTCAACATCGGTCAGGTGAAATAGCAAACCAGCTTGCTCTTGAGCTATATACTGAGCGAGGGAGGCACGTAGTTCTGCATCGATAAGCGGTAATGCCGTTCGGTTCGGCGTACCGTAACGACTCATATTGGCAAGCGCAGTACTGTGTTCAGGTGTGAGAACGAAATTGATAAACTGTTCGGCAGTTGATTGATGCACGGCATTGGCCGGTACACAGAGACTATCAGTGATAAGGATAGAACCCTCTTCCGGAACCGTAAATCGGATGTCACTATCTTCATGGGCTATTTGCAATATATCACCACTTCGTGCCACAACAATATCAAGCTCATCACGTTGCAACAACTCCTGCTCATTACCGGCGGTGAAGCGATTGATCTGGTTGGCCACGCCCAACCACCAGTTGCGGGCAGTGGCAATTGCTGCCGGATCACTGGAGTTTGGGCTGAATCCTGATTTGATTAGTGCCATCCCCATGCTCAACCGTACCTCATCCAGTACTCCTATGCGATCGGTGTATGCGGGATCGAACACGTCATCCCAGTTGTTGATCGCACGACCGGTTGCTGATTGCCGGTAACCAAATCCCAATACGCTCCACCGGTACGGAACACAGAAGCGATAATCTGGATCACCATTTGATCTGGCAAACATCGGATCAAGATGGACAAGATTCGGTAGTTGCGTATGGTTCAACACAGCCAACCGTTGTTCACGACGCAGCCGATGAACCAACGTATCGCTAACAATTATCACATCATACGCTTGATCCGCTGTGGTCAGAAAGCGGTACGCTTCTTCGCTCGTTCTATACAGATGAGACGTGATTGCGATCCTGGTTTCGGCACTGAATGTATTGAAGACCGGCAGATCAGTGGTCGAATGGCTGTCGAGCAAGTGTAGCTCAGACAGAATGGGAGTCGGTGAAGGTACTGGTGGTGGTGTTGTGCATCCTGTCAAGATGTAGCACAAAAGGATAGATGTCAAGATACGTGGCAGCATAGGCAAAAATAGGTGTAATTTTTTGTTGTAATGTACGATTCATATCATAGTACATCAATATTACCAGTACCGACAATCATGCGTGCAAAAGCCGGCCAAATCTGTTTGGGCAAACTGTATAGTATGCTCCTCACGGCAGTCCTTCGACGAGTAGCAGGTGGCGACCGGCCATGGAGGGCGCTTCAGTACTCCTCGGTAACCTCGTGGATTAGGGTGAACGATGTTTACCGCAAACCCACCAAAACCTGAAAACGCTGAACAGACTAACAAGAAGAGAGAAAGGGGGAGAATGACCAGGGAAAGAACGTCAAGTACCGCTCACTACCAGCAAAGAGAATGCTCTGCCACACGCTTAGCCTATTCGGCTATACGAAAACGACGTATAATAATCACCGCTTGCTAGCGGGCACTTTGCTTCAGGAGAAGAGATATGTCAGCGCGCCGTCAGCGTTGGGAAATCCGTCCGGCAGCACCTGCTGCGTTTGTTGAACAACTCGGCCTTCATCCGTTACTCGCCACGCTCCTCTACCAACGGGGTTTGCACGAGCCTGCCACTGCCAGGGCTTTTCTAACCGCCGATTACAACACTGGTTTACACAATCCTTTCACAATGCGTGGCATGGCTGATGCTGCCGGCCGCATTGCAGAGGCTATCGAGCGCGATGAACTGATGGCCGTTTACGGCGATTTTGATGTCGATGGAATTACCGCTGTGGCATTACTAACCCAGGCGATCAGTGCCATGGGTGGACGGATCCGCCCCTATATTCCTCATCGTGCCCGTGAAGGCTACGGACTCAACAATCTGGCAATCGGTCAGTTAGCTGCCGACGGTGTCAGGCTGTTGATCACGGTTGATTGTGGTATCTCGAACTATGCAGAAGTCGCCGAGGCCAATCGCCTTGGCCTCGATGTGATCGTGACCGACCATCATCATCCGCCGACCACGTTACCACCGGCGTTGACCGTTGTGAATCCGCGGCAACCCGACTGTGCGTATCCCTTCAAGGGATTGGTTGGAGTAGGGATTGCGTTCAAGCTGGTGCAGGCCCTGGCTCGTTACGGAAAACGACCGGCCAACCTGCGCGGACGTGATCTCCTCGATCTGGTCGCCCTGGGTACAGTTGCCGATATGGGGCCGCTGTACGATGAGAATCGAGTATTGGTTCGTGCTGGTCTGATTGCGCTCAACGAAAGTAGTCGTCCGGGTATTCAGGCACTGGTGGCGGCTGCCGGACTAACACCGGGGATGATCGACAGTGGCGCGATTGCTTTTGCGCTGGCGCCGCGCCTCAACGCTGCCGGGCGGTTGGCCGATGCCCGACGTGCTTATGAATTGTTACTGACGACCGATCGTACCAAAGCAGACGTGCTGGCTGCCGAGTTAAATGCCACGAATCGTGAGCGTCAATCGCTTACGCGCCAGTTACAAACGACGGCTGAAGCATTGGTGTCTCAGCACGGTCGGGCAGATCATCCCTTGATCGTGATTGCCCATCCGAGTTTCAATGCTGGCGTGATCGGTTTAGTCGCTGCGCGCCTGGTCGAGACCTACCATCGACCGGTGGTCGTGATCGAGCAAGGAGAGGAAACTTCCCGCGGATCGGCGCGTTCAATTCCCGGTTTTAGCATTATCGATTTGTTTGATGAGTGTGCTGAACTGTTCGTGCGTTACGGTGGGCATGCGGCGGCGGCAGGTTTCACGATTGCCACTCCTCAGATTGCGATACTTGAGCAGCGGTTACTGGCACTGGGCCGCCAACGGTTATCGGCTGAGCAGCTTGTTCCACGTCTCCTGATTGATGCTGTTGTGCCTCTGAGTGACATCTCGTGGGAGTTGTACACTGCCTTGCACTGGCTTGAGCCATTCGGCCAGGGGAATCCGCAGCCTGTACTGATGACCCCGAATGTGACTGTTATTGATCCGCAGCCGACCAGCGACGGTTCGCACTTACGGATGCGAGTACGGGTTGGTGATACGGTACTCGATGCTATCGGCTTTCACTTCGGACGTTTTGCCGAACCTTTACGGCGCCATTCCCAGATCGATCTGGCTTATCAGTTAGAAGCTGATGAATGGAACGGCCAGCGCCGCTTGCGCTTGCTGGTACGTGATTTTCGCCGAGCCGGGCAAACAGAGATGTCATAGGAGCGGCAGTGATGGGATGTTGCCGGAGAGGAAAAATGAGAAGTGCCAGTTGTGCCCCGATACGCCCGACGGGGCACGACATCGCTTGTGGTTTGTAAATGCCTCCGGAATACTCTGTCGCAGAAGAAGATCGGTTGGGCCACAGCGCCGCTGTGCCCGTACATCTATCAGGTGTCATCCGTCGTACCGTGAGACGATGATTCGGATAGGCTCTATGGTGCTGTCTCACTAGAATAAATCGCTCGCTGATCACGTCAGGGCGCCTGCGAGCAATGTAGGCGAGTCATGTCGAACTGACGATGGGTGCCCGATTACACTCTATGTGATCTCGTTCGTTACACTCATCACAGTCAATGATCGCTGACGCATACTTACCACTATGATTATTGCGGTCATGAAGAGGTAGACCAAAATACTTACCGCATTAAGCATGCCTCCCCAGCGTCGCCATTCGATTACCGGCAGCAAATCACCGGCAACACGCAAGAGCAGCGATAGGTGCAATAACCCTAATGGGACGTATGTCCAACCGCTAAAGCGGACGGGTAGGTTAAGTAGCGCCGGAATAATGATCGGTGCATGACCAAAAATCATGGCGAACACAAAACCAACAAAGATGCTATGCAGCACTGCATCGTAAAGGAGGCCACCGTAGGTTCCACCGACAATCGTCATGAGTAGACCGCCAAATGCGAGCCAGGCGCTGCCCGAAAGCATGCATGCCGCGCTAAAACGGGGTAAACCGGGACGATGAATAGTGCGTCGGCCAATGTCGTATGTTAACAGCCACAAACCACTACCGAGTAAGCCTGTTCCTGTTATACGTGATCCGTTAATGTAGTCAAACAACCCCCAGATCAGGCCCAGACCGAGCAGGCATACGCTCAGGCTAAAACTCCAGAAGGCACGGGTTGGTAATTGGCGTAATCGTCCCAGCTCGAGCCGCTCTCCGAAGATGGTTAGGGTAAGGAAGCCAACCCACCAGAGTGAGGCAACTGCTAATGGTTGACCACTGAGCCAGAGCAGGTTCCCACCAAACCATGCTAGTGCGCCAAGAGCCATCGTGATCAGAAACCGGGCTGGCTGGCGCTTGAGCAACAGTGCGAAGATGACCAACAAGCCGAGGCTTCCACCACTGATAAGCAGTGCACTAAAGGTCATCGGCAGGCCAGCCAGCAATCCTAATCCACCGAGAAGGGTCAAGATTGGTCCAGCAAACGCCCAGGATCGACCAATGGCAATGGCCCGCTCCAGCCCTATCACAGTTCCCAGCATCCCACCGATAAAGAGCTGTCCGTGCATTCCGGCCACTGACGATAGTGGGAGCGCCCATCCGATGCGCAGTAGTCCGGCCCAAAGCGCACTAACCATCATGACCATTACGCTGGCCGCAAATACGATTCGCCATACGATAACGTATATCGAACGGTTCATCATCAGCACCTTTCCCTCGAACTTGGAACCGTTTTGGGTTCGGCTAACCAATTCTGCTAGACCGATCTTGCGCCAAGGTCATCCACAAGTATAAGTCAACATAGCACTTCTTTCTGTGAAAAATGTCACATGGATCATTGGTCGGCCATTAACGTTACGTGGTCATCCAGGGTTGGTACGACCATAGCCGTTACTGCACCAAGCGTAACGATTCAGAGCTTGAATGTTCCGTATACAGGGACGAGACCAGTTGATCGACGATCCTGGTACGTGCGGTTATCATTGAGAAAGATCGATCTGAGCAATTTTTGTTGGTGATAGGGTAGAAGGAAGGTATGATTCTTAAGTTAGTTCAGCGACAGGAGTTCACTGCAACAACTTACCCCAGAGCGATAAGGATTCTCAAAGTTCTGTCTCGATACCGCAGTAGTGAAAGAGGAGAGATGAGAGTTCTGAGAAGAGCAGGAGATGCAGGTTCCCAATCCGTCTAGCAGCACGTTTCCGCACGCGCTGCTCCTAGGCGCGACGGCAATCTGCGACCAAACTCCATTATTCTCGTTGATTATACCTGTCAATACAGCGGTGGGGGCGGGTTTCCAGCCCGTCCGCGGCAATGCGGTGTTCTAGAACATCAGCCCATCAGCGCCTCAGAGAGACAGGTTTCCAATCCGCCCGATAGCGCGCTGATGAGCCAAACAATGATTTCCGGCCATGGACTGCACAGCGTGGGCTAGAAGACCGCACTTCCGGAGAAGCCTGTGGGTCGCGGATCATCGTGAATAGGTGTGTGATGTTGGTCGGCGTCGCTCCGTTGTTGAACCATTTCGAGCCTATCCGAAATGTTTCGCTCCAGAACATGCGGGTAAGCATCGTGGTCATTGTCGATGCGAGGGTGGGCAGCTCCTACCGGTAGGGGCGCAGCGCCGCTGTGCCCCTGCCCGAGATGACATCGGTGCCAGGTCAGTCGTCCATCGTGTGGGAGCTACTGACAGGGTGACAGGGTTCACCACGTCGTGGACGTAACGACAAGATGTTCGGAGAGGTACTTAGACATGCGACTCAAGACCGCTGTAGGCTCTGCGGTAGCATATCTCTCTTACGGTACGTTCAAGCCTGAGATGCGCTGCGACGATCCCTTCTCCCTACTACCGGTTGGCCGATGACGATCCTCCTTCGCGGATGGGTACAGTACTACTGTGACGATGCGATCTCATGTTGATCGACCGTCTGCCTTCTGCTCCACAACGTCTTACCCACGCAGCTTCAGCAACGCCTCAACCGGTGCAAAATCCCATGGTTCCCCCATCCCGATAATGATATGGGTTGCCCCCGCTTCGAGGTATGGCTCAATCGGTTCACCGGAGCGTGGCGATACACTCCGTTCAATAGTTGCCGGGTCACGGCCAATTTGGGCGCACCATTGATCGAGGATTGCATTCTTGCGCTTAAAGTTCTCAATCGGGCCAAAACCATGCCAGATGTCGGCATGTTCGGCTGTGATCCGCAGCGTCACTTTTTCGCCACCACCACCGATCAATATCGGAATCCGGCGTAGCGGGAGTGGTTGATCGACAGCCCAGCGCTCTTTAATAATTGGTAACGCCTTTCGCAGTGCTCGCAAGCGGTCGGCGGCTGTACCAAATTCGTAACCAAACGTCGTATAATCTCGTTCAAACCATCCGGCGCCAAGACCAAGGATCAGCCGCCCGCCACTGATATGATCGACCGTCTTTGCCATATTCGAGAGTAATGCCGGATTGCGATAGCTGTTACATGTCACCAGACACCCAACCTCGGCCCGCTGAGTGATAACCGCCATTGCCGTAAGCAGAGTCCAACCCTCGAAATGGGGGCCATCGGGTGGGCCATAGAGAGGGAAAAAGTGATCCCAGTTCCAGATCGTATCACAGCCAATCTCTTCGGCGTAGCGAACAGCTTTGCGGTACGATTCCCAGGTTGTGTGCTGGGGGTGGAGTTGAACACCAACGCGAAAGCGAGCCATTGATCATCCTTTCCTTCAGCTTCCATAAAAAATAAAATGACACTCTAAAAACCATTCACAAACTGCGTTTATGCTGTAAACTGTGAGATGCAGTGCTGTATTTCATTGTGCATCTGGTTTTATCAGCACGAAACATTGCATGGACGCATCCATGAGAGTTCGTATCTGGGGCACCCGTGGCTCATACCCTGTCGCTCATGCTCACATGTTGCGATATGGCGGTAATACAACCTGTGTTGAAGTCGAAGCAGAAGGTCACTGTATCATTCTTGATGCCGGTACCGGTCTGCGAATGTTGAGTGAGGCGTTGCAGCGATTGCCCGCGCAGCCGCGCCAGTACGATCTCTTGATAACACATACCCATTGGGATCATATCATAGGTTTTCCCTTTTTTGCACCGCTGTTTGATCCCAATGTGAGCCTCGATATCTACGGTCTGGCTCGCACGCAGTCGAGTTTACGAACTACCCTCGCGGGGGCTTTAAGCGATCCGCTCTTTCCCCTTCAATTCGATGACTTGCGTGCACAACTTAACTTTTTTGAAATTGGCGCCGGGTCTGAGTTCGAATTGGGACCAGTTAAGGTACGTACTGCGCTCGCCAATCACCCGTACCGCGCACTGGCCTATCGTCTTGAAACATCACGAGGTGTCCTAACCTTTATCCCTGACACCGGCCCGTTTCATACCGTCTTGTTTGGCGAACAACGGATTGAGTGGGCCGGTCAACCCACAGCCCGCAGTCAAAGTGAATTGCGCGAACTGGCGGCAATGAAAGAGGCTATCCTCGAACTGGCTTATGGCGCCGATTGGCTGATCTACGATGCCCAGTTTACGGATGCGCAATACGCCCGCTTTCCGCACTGGGGCCATAGCAGTGCCTCTCAAGCCCGTGAAATTGCCGAAGCAGCCCAGGTGCGTCAGTTAATCCTGTTTCACCACGATCCTCATCGTACCGATACCGAGCTAGATCAGATCGTTGCCAAACAACAGTCGCTGGCTGCACCGGGATTACTGGTTACGGCAGCGTTCGAGGGCATGGAACTGGAGAGGAGACCATGAAGGTGCGCTTCTGGGGAGTTCGCGGTTATGTTCCAACACCCGATGCCGCAATGCTACGTTACGGCGGCAATACCTGCTGTACCGCAGTAACCGGTGATCAGGGTGAACTGATTGTCCTCGATACCGGTACCGGCTTTTGTATGCTGGGTGATGAACTGATGCAGGGCGAATTTGGCCGTGGCCGTGGAACGTTGACCTTGTTGATCTCTCATACCTATTGGGATCATATTCTCGGTCTCCCTTTTCCCGGTGTCGTGCATATTCCCGGTAATCGCCTTGACATCTATGGCCCTGATAGTACTCGTGGCTCGTTACAGATGGTCTACGACGGTATGCTCTCACCGGTCTATTCGCCGGTTTTTGGACTTGCTCATATCGGTGCTACCCATCGTTTCACGCCCATTTCTACTGAACCATTCATTGTTGGTCAACTGACTATTCGCGCCATGCCGCTCTCATACCGTCCGCACTCACCGATCTGGGCCTACCGTCTGGAAGAACGTGGGCGAGTGCTAGTCTACATTACCGATGTGCGTTATGGCGAAAGTGGGATTCGCGAAGCTGCGATTGCATTTGCCCGCAATGCCCACGTGCTGATCCATAGCGCCCCATACCTGCGTGCCGAGGAAGTGGAAGATTACGGTCACAGTCGGATCGAAGATGCGATTGAAACGGCTCAAGCCGCCGATGTAGAACGTCTAGTACTGTTCCACCACGCCCCTACCCGCACCGACGATGAACTGGATGCGATTGTTGACCGCTTGCGCCAAATGCTGGCTGCGCAGGGAAGTGCATTACAATTGCTTGCTGCTGCAGAAGGTATGGAGTTGGTAGTATAACTGCAATATTACTGCACAGTGAACAGTTTCTCACTGTTCGTATCTTGCGAGAGCAGCGATCGCGTAGTAGAATACGGTCAAAGCTATTAGATGAATGCTACGGAGTGGTAGCTTTCTCTTGAGACATGAGGCCTTATGACCACATTGGTCAGCCTGATAACCCAACTGATATCCTTTTGAGAAATAGCTCGGTCCTCGCCGCGCTGACGGCGGGGGCCGGGTTGTTTTTTATCGCCCTGCCCATCGTTGTAGATGGGCCTCAGCGGATGGAGGACACGATGGAACTAACTATCAAGAGCCGGAACGGCAAGATTTCAGATCGTCAACGTGCACATATTGAAGAGAAGCTCGCGAAGCTCGAGCGTTATCTTCACGGCATTACCAGTATCACCGTCGAAGTACAACACGAACAACAACGCAATGCTGGTGAGGTCTATCGTGTACAGACGACACTGGTTGCCGAGCACGGCGTGATCCTGCGGGCTGAAGAGCGTGCACCTGACCTCTATGCCGCAATTGATGAAGTGCAGGAGGTGCTGCAACGCCAGATTTCACGCTACAAAGAGAAATATTGGCGACGTAGCCGCGAACAGCGCCGTGCCTCGAACGGTCTGACTCCGGCTGAAGAAGTTGCTATCGCCGAGGCAGAAGCTGCGGCTATTGCTGCATCAGGTGAGGCCGAGGCCACACCTCGCATTATCCGAACCAAGACGTTCCGTCTCCGCCCGATGTTTGTTGATGATGCGATTGAACAGATGGAACTGCTCGGTCACAACTTCTTTATCTTCCAGAATGCTGAAACGATGCAGATAAATGTCTTGTATCGACGACGCGATGGAAATTACGGGGTGATTGTACCGGAAGTTGGCTAGTACTTTAACTTCCTACACGGCGAGATGGCTTGCCATCTCGCCGTTTTGCTTACAGATTAGCCCCCAACACGATGGCAACGAATATACAGAACCCCAGTACCGTCAGTACGAGATGTGCATACCCTAATGCCATACCGGTGAGTGCAATGCCCCGACCAGTCACGGCGCCATTCCCACGCTTGACTGCGCTGTGTCCCAGGTGACCACAGATGACGGCTGGAATTGCCAGCAAGAGGGGGATGAAAAAGAGAATCCACGTCATCACGCCACAAATGAGGCTGGCAATCGCCAATCGACTGTTGTGTACTGGTATGAGCGGAATGGTTGTGTTGATGACCGGTGAGGGATTGTCTTGGTAACGCTGTAGTTGTTGACCACAAGTCGGGCAAAATCGCTCTGTACCACTTATCGTTTGACCACAGCCAGAACACTGTTGCACTGCTGTCACCCCTTGCTCCTAACTTCGCTGTTGCCACTACCAGGCAGACTGATGATCGGCACGATACACTCCGGTACCTCAAGCACTCACCAGCATCCGTACTTGTGTCGCAATGTCAGATGCTGTCACCAAGGCCTCGCCGACCAGGATTGCGTCAGCGCCGTAGCTGCGTACTTCGGCGACATGGTCGGGTGTGAAAATACCACTCTCGCTTACCAGGATTGGTCGCTGTGGCCCAATCGGCAGATGTTCCGCTATCACTTTGGTGGTTGTGCGGTCGGTTACGAAACGATGGAGGTCACGATTGTTCACCCCAATGATGGGAGGATGTACCTTCAGTGCTCGTTCAAGTTCACCGACGGTATGTACCTCGATCAAGGCATGCATCCCCAGTTCGCGGGTAAGTGCAAAGAGATGCACCAGCGTTTGGTCATCGAGAGCGGCTACGATCAACAAGATTGCGTCGGCGCCATACGCACGTGCTTCGTAAACCTGATACGGATCGATAATGAAATCTTTACGCAACAAGGGGGTTCCCGCAGTCTGTACTTCGGGCAGAGCACGGATACCGGCAAGGTAGGTCAGGCTACCCTGAAAGAACCGTTGATCGGTGAGAACCGAGATCGCCGCCGCGCCATTAGTAACGTATGTACGAGCCAGCGCGAGATGGTCGAAATTGGTCAGCAACACACCACGGCTGGGTGAGGCCTTTTTGACTTCGGCGATGAGTGCTGTGGCCGGTGTTCGCCGGAGGGCAGCCGCGAAGTCGCGAATCGGTGGTGCACGTTGAATTCGCTCTTGCAACACATCGAGTGGGATTTTGGCCTGCTGGCGTTGTACCTCGATTCGTTTGTGCGCCAGTATCCGTTCCAGGATGGTTTCACTCATGGATCTTCACCTGCTAAAAAAGGTCGGATTTTGCTATGTGCGAACGCATGGTAGCTTGCGCCACTTTCTGCTGCGACAGCCGTATCGCTCTCGCTGATACGTTCAAGTGAGAATGTCTCAGCCGTCTTTGTAACATAACAGAGTGCGCGAAAATTAAGGAAGGCGATGGGTCTATGCTACCGTTTCCCTGGCTCCCCCTCGCTACAAACGAACTTGTGCCGGGTTTCTGTCATCGATCCTTATTGTATCATCTGAAGCCTTTCCCGGAAATAGTAATTACCATCAAAGTAGGGCCTTGCAGAGCTTACAGCTTTGGGTTATGTTCAATAACCGAACGGTCCAACGACGGCGCGAGACCGACGAACATCAGGGGCCGCTGCTCGTCCCAAACCCGCACGCTTCCCCTGGGAGCGCGGGCCTCTGGCCCGCATCTGGTGGGAGCAAGCGTTCTCCCGACGGCGCGAGACCGACGAACATCAGGGGCCGCTGCTCGTCCCAAACCCGCACGCTTCCCCTGAGAGCGCGGGCCTCTAGCCCGCGTCTGGTGGGGGCAAGCGTTCTCCCGACGGCGCGAGACCGACGAACATCAGGGGCCGCTGCTCGTCCCAAACCCGCACGCTTCCTCTGGGAGCGCGGGCCTCTAGCCCGCGTCTGGTGGGAGCAAGCGTTCTCCCGACGGCGCGAGACCGACGAACATCAGGGGCCGCTGCTCGTCCCAAACCCGCACGCTTTCCCTGGGAGCGCGGGCCTCTGGCCCGCATCTGGTGGGAGCAACCGTTCTCCTCGGTTTGAAAAGCTTTCCCGTCCCGGCCTCTTGACTTCTCGCGCCGTTATCAATGAATTGAGCCAAAATCCGTCGTACATCACCGACACATTTCCAACCAGTCTGCGCTACAATAAAGAAGAAATATCTAACAGGAATCTTGCCATGATTGTACTGAATTATTCTCATCCCATCACACCAGCCCAGCAAGAGCAGATTGTCGCGCTTGTCGGGCAGGCTATTGAGCAGGTGATCGATATTCCCAGTCAGATTGATCAGCAACAACCGTTGGCGCCACAAATTGTCGCGATGGCTGATGCAGCGGGATTGTCAGCTCAACAGTGGCAAAGCGAAGCCATTTTGATCAATCTACCGGCTCTTAACTTCAGTGCTGCGGCGCTGTTGGCCGAACTGCACGGCCGTATGGGCTATTTTCCGCCAGTATTGCGTATTCGGCCGGTTGCTGGCTTTATGCCACCCCGCTATGAAGTAGCTGAAATTCTCAACCTCCAGGTACTGCGCGATGAAGCACGTACTCGCCGATCCCAGTAATTGATGGCGGAGAGATGCTTATGCACAATCGTCTGATCTACCTCGACCACGCTGCCACTACACCGCTCGACCCACGGGTTTTAGAGGCAATGCTGCCGTTCCTCTCTGGAATGAGTGGAAATGCTTCCAGTATCCATCAGGTAGGCAGAGCAGCTCTGCAAGCGTTAGACGATGCGCGTGAACAGGTCGCGCTCGTATTGGGGTGTCAGCCGAAAGAGATTGTCTTTACCAGCGGTGGCAGTGAGAGCATTAATCTGGCCCTCAAAGGGGTGGCGATGGCACTTCGTGCGCAAGGGAAAAACCATCTCATTAGCAGCACAATCGAACATCACGCAGTTTTGCACGCGCTCGATTATCTCGTTGAATACGAAGGTTTTCGCGTGACCCTCTTACCGGTTGATCGCAACGGTCGGGTGAATCCTGCCGATCTTAGTACCGCCCTCCGCCCCGAAACTGCACTGGTCTCAGTTATGTACGCCAATAACGAGACCGGTGTCGTCCAACCGATTGCTGACCTGGCCGCTATCTGCCGCGAACGTGGTGTGCTCTTTCACACCGATGCTGTGCAAGCACCTGGTCAATTGCCGCTTGATGTCAACGCGCTGGGTGTTGATCTGCTTAGCCTGACTGCGCATAAGTTTTATGGTCCGCAAGGCGTAGGGTTGCTCTACCTGCGTCGTGGGACGCCGTTGGTTCCGCAGATTAACGGTGGTGCTCAGGAGCGCCGTCGGCGTGCCGGTACCGAGAATATTGCCGGGATTGTCGGCTTAGCCAAAGCATTGACGATAGCCGAGAGCGAGCGTACAACCCACGCTAGCCGATTGCGTGCGTTAAGTGAACGACTGATTGATGGGGTACTAACTCGCATCCCCCAATCGTGGCTGAACGGCGATCGTGAGTCGCGCTTGCCGTCTATCGTGAATCTGGGTTTTGCCTGCATCGAGACTGAAAGTCTCTTGCTATTGCTCGACCAGCGCGGTATCTGTGCCAGTTCTGGCAGCGCATGTACGTCCGGTTCTCTTGAACCGTCGCATGTTTTACTGGCTATGGGGTTATCGCCTGAGGAAGCGAACGGTTCGATTCGTTTCTCGTTGGGGAAACAAACAACTGATGAGCAGATCGATATTGTGCTCGATCTGTTACCTGACCTGGTAGCACAATTACGAACAGTGACTCCGTGTGCGTAATGGTTGCCGATATACTACCGGTAGCGCAGATGTTGCGAGGACAGGGGACTACTGCGGGCGGGTCGAGAACCCGCCCCTCCCCCAAGATCAGGCTTGCGAGGCATACGTCGCCAGAACTGCCCCAGCTTCGACTGTTGAACCAACCTCGACCCGAACCTCGCCTATTGTCCCGCTGTGCGGCGCCGTGATCTCGTTCTCCATCTTCATCGCTTCTACGATAAAGAGTACCTGACCAGCCTCTACGGTCTGACCGTGAGCAACCCGCACCGCAACAACTCGTCCCTGGATCGGGCTGATGACACCATCAACCGGCGCCACTAGCTTTGTCTTCTTGGGTGTTGTCCGGCGCGGTAGGGCTGCGCGTGCTGCCGCCTGAACTGGCGCCACGCTCGTACCATTGCCGAAAACGGCCACTCCGAAGCGGCGACCATTCACTTCAACGGTAAACCGACGTGGCTCTGGAGGTGGCTCAGGCGTTACCACTTCCGTTGATGTCGGCATAAGCTCAGCAGTCCGCGTGAAAAGTTCAGGGTGACGGGGGATGAAATTTACGGTTGCTTCACCGGCCACAAACACCGGATGCTCGAGCGCTGCCCGATGGAAGGGAATGATCGTGGTAACGCCCTCAATGCGATATTCGGCCAGTGCTCGCCGCATACGGGCAATGGCTTCCTGCCGGGTGCTGCCCCAGGTGATCAGCTTCGCCAGGAGCGAGTCGTAGTGCGACGGTACTGTATAGTAGGCACGTACTCCGCTATCTACCCGTACACCTAACCCGACCGGCTCGCGATACTCGCCAATCGTTCCCAGTGCCGGACGGAAGTTGTGAAGCGGATCTTCGGCATTGATCCGACATTCGATCGCGTGACCACGGGGTGTTAGCTCTTCTTGCCGGAGCCAGAGCTTCTCGCCTTGCGCAATGCGAATCTGCGCTGCGACCAGATCAACACCGTAGACCATCTCGGTCACGGTATGCTCGACTTGAATGCGCGTATTCATCTCGAGGAAGTAGTAACGTCCATCTTGATACAGAAACTCCAGCGTCCCGGCGCTCACATAACCGACCGCTTTTGCCAGCCGTACTGCGGCGGCCCCCATCTCCGCCCGAAGTTCAGGGGTCAGGGCTGGCGAGGGGCATTCTTCGATCAACTTTTGATGCCGCCGCTGCACCGAACAGTCACGCTCTCCCAATGCTACCGCGTTCCCGTACTGATCGGCTAAGATTTGTATCTCGATATGGCGGGGATCATCGAGATACTTCTCAACGTACAGTTCGCCATTCTTGAAAGCGACTTCAGCTTCACGACGTGCTGCGGCAAAGGCTTCATCAACCTCGGCCGGCGAACGCACCACGCGCAGCCCACGTCCGCCGCCCCCGCCAACAGCCTTAATGGCGATTGGATAACCAAATTCCTTGCCCAGGCTGCGCACCTCCGCCGCACTGGTCACCGGTTCGAGCACGCCGGGTACGACTGGCACCCCAGCAGCGGTAGCTTCCCGCCGCGCAGCCGTCTTACCACCCATCCGCTCCATCGCTTCAGCAGGGGGTCCAATGAAGATCAGACCGGCCGCCGTCACCGCTCGTACAAAATGGGCATTCTCGGCCAGAAAGCCATAGCCGGGATGAATCGCCTCGGCGCCGGTGGCTTTGGCTGCGCGAATAATTGCTTCGATGTTAAGATAACTCTCTGCTGGTGATGGCGGACCGATCAAAAATGCATCATCGGCATACGCCACATGCGGTGCATCGCGATCCGCTTCCGAATAGACGGCTACGCAACGCAAGCCCAATTCCCGGCAAGCGCGCATAATGCGCAGGGCAATTTCACCACGATTAGCAACCAATACTGTCCGAAACATTGCAGCCGCTCCTCAATGCTGCTCTGCGTCGCTTCAACGCTGTGCGACGCCAACGCCAATTGTAGCATAGCGCATCGTGTTACATTGATGGTGCAGGTCGTCCTGACACTTGCTCGGCGGCAAATGCAGCACGGAGGAGAAGCGATTCGTGCCACGGACGAGCGATCAACTGTGCTGCACGGGGCAAACCATCATCACCTATACCGGTTGGCAGGCTAAGCGCTGGCCAGCCGAGAAAGTTCCACGGCCCGGTAAATGAGGTTGGTGTCGGTACACCCAATGCAGGCGCCGGTCCTGGTGTCACCGGGGTGATAAGCAGATCGATATGGTGCAATCGCTCTGCTACTCGTTGACGTAGCCCGGCCCGTGCCTGCTGTACGCGCGTGAAGTCAACCGGTGAGTAGATGAACGCGGCCAGAATCCGATGGCGCATGAACTCACCGTAGTCATCAAGCCGACTGCGCAACCATGGGAGATGTAACGCAGCCGCTTCCATTGCCAGCAGGGCCTGGTTGAGCAACCGCAGCTCTTCCAGTTCTGGCACTTCAATCGGTATGACATGAGCACCCTGATCGGCCAGAGCACTGGCTACCTGCTGCATCGCTGCCAGTTCTGCGGCGCCGGCCATCGCTTGTCCGCTCCCATCGGCCGTGAGCAATCCTATGCGTACATCACGGACTCCACCGGTCAGGCGACCAATCGCCGGCTCCGGTGCCGGACGTAAGGTGCGCGGGTCACGTGGGTCAGGCCCGGCAATGATCTGGAACAGTACAGCAGCATCGGCAACCGAACGGGCCAGCGGGCCAGCATGATCGAGTGACCACGAGAGAGGAAATCCGCCAGCCAGACTAACCCGACCGTGAGTTGGTTTGAGACCGACCACCCCACAATGTGCGGCAGGGATACGGATGGAGCCACCAGTATCGGTACCCAGCGCAGCAAAGGCCATACCGGTGGCTGTTGCTACCCCACTTCCACTGCTGCTACCACCACTATCCCGTTGAGGATCATAAGGGTTGGCAGTTGGCCCGTAGTGAGCATTGTTTGATCCAGGCGAGTAAGCAAATTCCGACATGCGGGTCTTGCCGATGATAATAGCCCCGGCTGCCCTCAAGCGGGCCACAACAGTCGCATCCTGCGCTGCGATAAACCCGGCTCGAATCCGTGATCCGGCTGCGGTTGGATATCCAGCAACATCAAACAGGTCTTTCACCGCGATCGGTACGCCATGCAATAGGCTACGAACTTTTCCAGCAGCTAATTCAGCATCAGCAGCACGTGCATCGGCCAGCGCACTCTCGGCCATCACAATCTGAAAAGCATTGAGCGCAGCATCGTGGTTGGCAATCTGTTCCAGCGCCTGTTCAACCAGTTCGACCGCCGAAACGGTGCGTTTCCGTAATTGCCCGGCAATGCCCAAAATCGTGGTTGGATCATCATTCATTGGTAGTTGTTCACCTTCGGAAGACGTGGGCATTGGCGGTAAGCTTACTGCATCGAGCATATCGGGCAACTGTTCATGGTCAACCGTGTTAAGCAACCGTTCCACATCGGGAAATCGACTGAGAAACCCTTTTTCAATAATTCCGGCAAAGTCGGCGTCGGTGGCCGGGATACCGGCAGCCTGGAGCGCTGCCCGCAGTCGGTCTATCAGTTCCATACCTTATTCCTTTCCAACTCGTTTCGCGCTAGCTTTTCGATAGCAAGACGGAATGAGACATAACTGATTATCGTTCCAAACGACTAGCCGGCGTTCCGCTTGTCCTCTTCAATCGTAAACCGCCAGCTGCCAACCCAGACAAGAGGTTGTGCAGGAAGCTGGGTGCGCGGGCCTGTGGCCCGCCAGTGCCGGGCGCCGCAACGAAGCTGGGTGCGCGGGCCTGCGGCCCGCCAGTGCCGGGCGCCGCAACGAAGCTGGGTGCGTGGGCCTGTGGCCCGCCAGTGCCGGGCGCCGCAACGAAGCTGGGTGCGCGGGCCTGTGGCCCGCCGGTGCCGGGCGCCGCAACCCGCTGCCCGCCGACCCAGACAAGAGGTTGTTCAGCGTGTATCTGCGAACTCCTTTCAGAACGTGGGATTTCGATGATCTGCTGAAGCATCGCTTGGCAGTCCATATAATCCCGATGCAGCTCAGGTAAGAGAATTTTCAGACACTCGCAGACATACTAACAGAGACACTCTCTGGCCGCCCGGCGGCCACTATCGATAGCGCCATGGACTGTCTGCGGATTACTGTCGTAAGCGGTGGCCTCGCCCGCAAAATGCAGACGCCCCTCTGCTGCTGCTAACGCTGGTCGGGCCCAGGCTAGCCCCGGCGCAAGATGCGCATACCCACCACGAGCATACTCGTCGGTAGCCCAACGATAACGTCGAAAACCAACACATCGTGCTGGAACGTCATCACGCCCCAAGAGTTTGCTTAGTTCAGCCAGACCGAGTGAGCGCACGATCTCTGCCGGTAACCGATCAAGCACCGCTGCCCGACTCGCTGTTACATAACAACAGAGCAGTGGTGCACGTACATCGGGATGGGCCGGTGTCCACCATCGAGCAAACAGACCCGAGTGAGCAGCGTAGGCAAATCCTTCATCCCAGAGTGGAGCATCGAACCAGAAGAAGTGTTTAGTTGCCGGTCGTGTGCGAAATGCGGCAATTGCTGCCTGTTTTGATGCTGACAGCGGTGGCGTAAATCGAATCAGGCCCGCTGCCAAAACTGCTACCGGCACCGTGACGATACAATGGCGGGCACGCAGTGCAGTAGCTGATACCTCGACGCGCACTTCGTTATCGTGACTAATAATTGCCCGCACCGGCATACCTAACCGTACATCAAGCCCCTGCGCCAGCCATGACAACAGGGTATCGTACCGTTCACGCAGGCGGAATTCACGAGGGCCGGTGCGATCGCCACGCTGTTCTCGCGCCAGATCAACACAACTGAGCGATTCTAACTCTGCACAACACGTCTGCGCCAACACGACATCGGCAATCGCCAGACCTGCCGGATCAAGCCCAAGATGATAAAGATCGGCGGCTAACGAGCGGTCTGGCGTATGATCGGCGTAACGAACAGCCAACGTATTCCAAAGCGCACGGGACTGCTCAATGGATCGGCGCTGCGGATCGTCTGATGGCAACGCACTCAGCGGTCGGGCCGGTGTTCCCCAACGCAAACCGTTGTACCGATCTACTTCATCCAGGGTCAGACCGGCCATCATCGCCAGCTCAACGGTGCTGGTCTGTGCACCGTGGATCAACTCGGCGCCCAACTCAATCGGATACGGCCCACAACTGCGATCTGTCCAGATCCGTCCCCCTATCCGTGGACGCGCTTCCACAACTACGACCCGTACACCGGCATCGTGCAAGGTGCGGGCTGCTGCTAATCCGGCAGCACCGGCCCCTACCACTACCACATCAAACGTCTCAGATACCGATTGAGACATACTTAATATCCAGATACTCGTCAATCCCGGTTGGCCCACCTTCACGGCCAATCCCGCTCTGCTTCACCCCGCCAAACGGCGCCTGCGCAGTAGAAGGGATTGGATCGTTAATCCCGATGATACCGTATTCCAATCCTTCGGCCAGCCGCCAGACCCGACCCACATCGCGGGTGAAGGCATACGCTGCCAGGCCATACGGCGTATCATTAGCCATACGGATCACTTCTGCCTCATCGTCGAACGGAATCAGTGGCGCTACTGGGCCAAAGGTCTCTTCACGAGCCACCAGCATATCACTACGGGCATCGAGCAATACTGTCGGTAACCAGAAATTGCCACCCAGTGGTGCTGGTCCACCACCAACTAACAATCGTGCACCGCCGACGAGTGCATCGTGCACGTGACGCTCAACTTTCTGGCGTGCTTGTTCATCGATCAGGGGGCCGATATTGACCCCCGGCTGCAACCCGTCGCCAACAGTCAGACGGCTCACTTCGGCGGCAAACCGCTCGGCGAAGGTTGCGTAAATCGGACGCTGGACAAAAATCCGGTTTGCGCACACACAGGTTTGCCCGGCATTGCGAAATTTCGAGGCAATAGCACCACGCACGGCAGCATCGAGATCGGCATCGGCAAACACGATAAACGGTGCATTTCCGCCTAGTTCCAGCGAGATCCGTTTCAGCGTATCTGCCGAACGGCGCATCAGTTCTTTACCAACCTCAGTGCTACCGGTAAAGCTGATCTTACGAACGCGCGTATCGGCGAAGATTGTATCGGCAAAGGGATGGGGATCGCGGCAGGTGATGATATTGACTACGCCAGGTGGCGCACCGGCTTCGGTGAAGAGCTGACCCAATGCCAGCGCCGAGAGCGGAGTTTGTTCGGCTGGTTTACAGATGACGGTGCAACCGGCAGCAAGTGCCGGCCCCAGTTTGCGTGTGATCATTGCGCTCGGAAAATTCCACGGCGTAATCATCGCTACGACACCTACCGGTTGGCGCAGCACCAGAATGCGCTTGCTATTCGTCGAAGCGGGAATCGTCATACCGTAGATTCGTTCGGCCTCACCGGCAAACCAATTGAGAAAGCTGGCGGCGTAGGCGATTTCACCACGCGCTTCAGCCAATGGTTTCCCCTGTTCGAGCGTCATGATTGTTGCCAGCTCTTGCTGGCGTTCAAGCATCATCGTAGCAACCCGCCGTAACAGCGTTGCCCGCTCACCTGCTGGTGTGGCAGCCCAACCGGGCTGGGCCGCCACCGCTGCCGCAATTGCCGCCCGTGTCTCTTCTACTCCGGCATCAGGGACATACCCCAGCACCGAACCGTTGGCCGGATTGGTAACGGCAAAGGTTGCACCGTTGTTCGCTTCACGCCACTCACCGTTGATCAGCAGACGAAATGGCAGGGTGGTGAGTACTTCTTCGCCGGTTAGCGTCATTGCTTCCTCCTTTCTGCGTGCGTACCATCTACGTACCAGGGATGAACGTGGTTAAGCGTCGCGTGGGTTTCACATCTGAATTGCCTGGTTGCCAGGTGTACTGGTTTCTGACCTGCATCTTATTGCAGCTTCGCTAAATGGATCGAGATACCTGCGCTGCGTCGTGTGCCATTCCCATTCCTGGTCACTATGACTCGCGCCACACGACGTTGTCTGTAGTCTCCTTTTTCCCCGACGGAGCAAGAAGAATAGCTGAAGACGGAATGGAACAAACGTTTCTCCTCTTCTGTTCCACCCACAGCGATTGTAATCGTACAATCTCTATTGTACAGCGTTTGCCGGACAGGTATACTGATGATACCATTCATCGCGGTTCTCTGGCATCGCTAGCCATCTGAAGATAAGTGCACAAGTCTCCTAATATCAGGATAGAGGTCGTATGCAACCATTTTCATCCATTTACCGGCATGGCCTGGCCCGGTTAGCAGTTGCCATTCCGGCAGTACGGATTGCCGAACCGGCCTTCAACGCTGAACGCACCATTGCGCTGGCCCGCCGCGCTGCTGCTGAAGGAGCGATACTCGTTCTCTTTCCTGAACTGGGCATCTCAGCTTATAGCAACGATGATCTCTTTCAGCAGACCACGCTTCTCGACGCGGTTGAACATGCACTGCAAACGATTGTGCTGGCTTCGCAAACAATGAATGCCATCCTTCTCGTCGGAGCGCCGCTCCGCCATGAGGGGCGTCTCTTCAACTGTGCTGTAGCAATTGCGAATGGGCACATCATTGGTGTCACCCCGAAGAGTTATCTGCCCAATTATCGCGAATTTTACGAAAAACGCCATTTTGCTGCTGCCCGTGACGCCATTGGCGACACAATCCGCGTCAACGGTCAGCACGTTCCATTTGGCACGAACCTGATCTACGACGTGGCAACCATCCCCGGCCTGGCAATACACGTCGAAATCTGCGAAGACCTATGGACTCCCCTCCCACCCAGTACCTTCGCAGCGCTGGCCGGTGCAACCGTCCTCTGCAATCTGTCAGCCTCGAACATCACCATTGGTAAAGCCGACTATCGGCGGGCATTATGTATGAGCCAATCGGCGCGCGCCATTGCCGCCTACCTCTACTCAGCAGCCGGGCTAGGCGAAAGCACCACCGATCTAGCGTGGGATGGTCATGCACTCATTTGTGAAAACGGTGAGCTACTGGCCGAATCACGGCGTTTTTGCGATGACGAACAGATCATCTTTGCCGATGTTGATCTCGAACGACTACAACAAGATCGTATGCGCCAGACCAGCTTCAGCGACTGTATCAGAGACTACCTGGCGTACCTTCGGCAGATGCGGCGCATTCCCCTGACTATCAACCCACCAATTGTTAACGACCTCCGCCGCACGATTGCCCGCTTCCCATTTGTTCCAAACGATCCGGCCACCCGTGATGAACGCTGCTACGAAGCCTACAACATTCAGGTCCACGGTCTGATCCAGCGCATGCGCAGTGCCCGCGTCGAAAAAGTGGTTATTGGTGTCTCTGGTGGCCTTGACAGCACCCAGGCTTTGATCGTCGCATCACGAGCGATGGATCGCCTAGGACTACCCCGTCAGAACGTCCTGGCCTACACCATGCCCGGCTTTGCCACCAGCAATCAGACTCGACGCAATGCCCATGCGCTTATGGCCGCGCTTGGTGTCAGCGCCAATGAGATCGACATTCGGCCATCAGCACTCCAGATGCTCCGCGATCTAGGTCATCCGGCTGGCGAAGGTGAACCGATGTACGACGTTACCTTCGAGAACGTGCAGGCAGGCGAACGCACCTCGCATCTGTTTCGCTTAGCCAACTACCACAATGCCATCGTCATCGGCACCGGTGATCTAAGCGAACTTGCGCTCGGCTGGTGTACGTATGGTGTTGGCGACCAGATGGCCCACTACAACGTAAACGCTTCAGTACCGAAAACGCTCATCCAACACCTGATCCGATACATCATTCGGAGCGGCGAACTGGGAGAAACGGCTAATCGTGTGCTCGAATCCATTCTGGCGACTGAAATCTCCCCAGAACTGGTACCGGCGGCAGCCAACGGCGATGACAAACCGGCGCAACGTACCGAAGAGATCATCGGGCCATACGCCCTCCAAGACTTCAACCTCTACTACATCACCCGGTACGGCTTTCGTCCGAGCAAAGTTGCTTTTCTGGCGCTTCATGCGTGGGGTGACGCCTCAGCAGGGGAATGGCCGGAAGGTCTGCCAGCGAATGAGCGCCGGTCGTATGATTTGCCAACCATCCTACACTGGCTGAAAGTCTTCGTTTACCGTTTCTTCCAGATCAGCCAATTCAAACGCTCGGCCATGCCAAACGGCCCCAAAGTCGGTTCGGGCGGTTCACTCTCACCTCGTGGCGACTGGCGGGCGCCAAGCGATTCCAGTGCCGCAACGTGGTTAGCCGAGATCGAGCGGTTGGAGGGGGAGGTGGGGGGATAAGCCCTCCTCATTATCGGCGAACAGTATCTTGCCTGAAGCTCAACTTTCGCAACATTTCCAAGAGGCATTATCTATGTCATTCGTAAGCACGTTACGTCACCGGGTAACGATGAATTCATCCCGAGTGTATTTGGAACGTTTTCTTCAACATGCTGCACAACAATTACCATCGGGCAGCCGTGTCCTTGATGCAGGAGCTGGTGATTGTCGGTATGCCCACTTGTTCCGTCATACAAACTACATTGCTGTAGATTTTGCCAAAGTTGCCAAACAGTATGGTCAACTTGATGTGATTGCTGATCTTGTCAAATTACCGTTTCCAGAAGGAAGTTTTGATGCGATTATCTGTACTCAAGTACTAGAACATCTGCCACAACCACAAGTCGCACTTGCAGAAATGTATCGCCTCCTTCGCTCTGGTGGTACCTTATGGCTGACTGCACCGCTCTACTACGAAGAACACGAAATACCGTTTGATTTTTACCGTTACACCCGTTTTGGTCTCAGCCATCTGCTATCAGAGGCTGGTTTTCACATCACATCGCTCAATGAACTGGAGGGTTATTGGGGAACACTTGCATATCAGTGGCGATCAGCCGCCCGCCAATTACCCTGGATATTCCCACCCCCTTATGGAAGTCTTCCTATTCGCTTTTTATCCTTACCTTTTCTGATCACAATGAAGCTACTATTAGCAATTGCCAGTGCATTAGCTACGCAGCTAGACATTCAATATTACGACACTTCTCGTTGGCACTGCAAAAACTACAAAGTAGTGGCTTGTAAACCTGTAGAGAGTACCTGAAGAGTATGATCGTCCTCTCCCCAGCGTGAACAGAGGCTGTATCGTGTTATTAATTTAACCGACCATAAAAACTCTCAGGTCGTATCCATAGACGGATACGACCTGAGAGTTTTATGTTTGCTCCTGAATTTAGTTGATTGGGATCCCGTTATAGTCTTCGGCCACGATATCTGCCGGATTGGTTGCCGAATTTGCCGATGCAATGCGCACAACTGCTACAATCTGACAACCACTGTTGGCACATTCAATAGTGGCACTGCCACCGAACCCGCCGATGTATCCGAACTCGTCTAGCTTGTCCTGCGTCTGACCTGCCGCTAGAGTAGCGGCTTTCGGATTTGAGTTCGTCTTCTGACCAGGATTGATAGAGCTAAGGGTATGAGTACCAATGAGGGTACCATCCAAACCGTAGTATTTGACGGTGATAGTCCCCGATGGTCCTGTACCAACATTTTGTATAGCAATAAATGCGCGCTGTCGATTACCAGGATTGATATCAAAACGAGTCTGCGTCCACCGTACATAAGGTGCTGCCAGTTTGCTGGCACCTGCAGATGCGCCGACGAATGCTGTTCCTAGAGCTGCAAATGAAGGACTGCCTGAGAAGACCTTCCCAATGGCTACGATCGGTGCGCCTGTACTGGTAATGGTTGCTGAGCCATTGAAATTACTGGGAATACCACTGGCACTGCACGTCAGGAAGCTCTGCTTTGCTCCCGCTGGAATAGTCGCAGTTTGGGTTGCGACAGTACTGTTGTTCAGATCCTTGTAGGTTACGGTGACGGTTGCTGAATTCGAGGTGCTGGTATTCTGTACCGCATAAGCAGTGCGTTGCACGGTTGTGCCAAAGTTGCAGAGAGCACTTGGCATGTAAATCGTATTACTACCTTGCGCTACACCTTCAAAAGCACTGACTTTATAAGAGCTGTCGGTAGTTGCTTCAATAGCTGTTGCCACAACCTTACCGGAGGCCTGAATTATTGCCGAACCATTAAAACTCGAGCCAAGTTGGGGAATGGTACCTGCATCAAAGAAGCGGGCAGTCCCAACGTTCAATGAAAATGTTTCGGTGTAAATTGGGGTAGCTGATCCAACAGGGAAGAATCGTAGCGTCGCGTTGACGCTGGTTGAGTCAGCATTCTGAATTGAGAACTTCGTTGTCTGATTAAACGTATTTTTCAGCACCGTAGCAATCAGTACATTGTTACTGCCATCATTACTGCCAAAACCATTCGACAACGGTCGATTTCGCACACTTGTGCTCTGCGGTATTTGGACAATAGTTGCCACAATTGGCTGATCCGACGAGATTACTGCCGAACCTTGACCGGAAAAACCGCTCAATTCTGATGCTTGACCAACATTGAGTGATGCTCCTGCGTTTGCTGCAAGAGTTCTGTTAAAAGAGATTGGAGAACCAGATGTCGGGTAAAAAGTAAATGTGATGTTTGCCATAGCCGTACCAACGTTCTGATACGTGATCGAGGTAATAAAGTTGGTGTTGTAGGCACTGCCCTGTGCACGTACTGGGATCGCTGAATGAGCGGCAATGAGTAGTGCAGCTATCGCTAAGAATAAGTTGAGTAGCCGACGCATACAAGTCTCCTTTGCTAAACCGAATATGACCGTTCGCCAGTATGTATATACGGTATTCACGATCTTGGCGATACTACCAACAGGTTATTTACTATACGTGCTTTGGGTTATACGCTTGCACTGAGCGATAATTGTCGGTAATATTGACAACGAATAGCTCACGGATCGTGCACAAGTTAGATGTTTCGCTAACTGCCAGAGCGGAGGGTTCCTTGCGAGTCGTCATTCTTTTGTTCACATTGATCAGTCTGGTAGCATGTACATCAGTGCAACCAACTCCAACTCCTGCCGATCAGTTTACCGTACCAACTCCTGCAAACGGACAGGCTGTGGTATTCGGGCGCATCATCTCTGATATTACTGGTAAACCGATCCATCGGGTACGGGTTGCTTTTGCCGAAGTGATTCGTAACGAAGAAAGTGCCATCTTTGTTGATGATGCTGCGCTCAGCCCGTTTGCTGAGACCGATACTGAGGGACGCTTTGTAGTTCCAAATCTACCGCCAAAGGAATATGTAATCGTCATCGGCGATCCGTTTGGTCTGAACGATGTCGTGCGTAATACCGATGGGTTGCCGAAGATATGGAACATCGAGGCTGGTCAGCAGCTCGATATTGGAGAGGTACGGGTTAATATCGGATACTAATACTTTTGGGTTATCGTCTCATGCTCATTAACCTGCAATACAAATGTTCATATTGTTTCACTGCACTAGCAATAGAAAACTGTGCCACCCGCTCGCGGGCAGCGACAACTAATTGTTGCGCCAGGTTCCTATCATTGATCAATCGCTCCATTGCCTGGGCCAGGGCTGGTGGATTCCGGGGCGGTACAAGTAATCCGGTTTGCTCGTGAAGGATCAACTCACGCGTTCCAGGAATATCAGTTGCTACAACAGGTATTCCCAGAGCCATCGCTTCGAGTATCACCGTGGGCAATCCCTCCCACAGTGAGGCTGAAACGAGTACATCAAGATCGGCAATAATATCAATTGCATCGGGGCGCGCACCCAACCAGAAAACTGATTGTGTTAAGTCTAGTTCGGTAGCCTGAGCCTTGAGGAGCCTTGGTTTTTCACCATACCCATCGCCAACAACGACCATTACCGCTTGTGGCAATCGCTTCCGCACAAGTGCAAATGCCTGCAACGCATCAGGAATACCTTTCTGTTCGGTGAGACGCCCAACTAGACCAAACAGCGGTATGTCCGCGGATAACCCTAATTCCCGACGAATACTGGCGCCGGTGCGTTGTCTCAGGACTCGATCGAGATCGATCCCATTGTTAATGAACCAGATCGGCTGGCGGGTAAGACGCACCAAAAAATGACGGCACAAATGGGCTACAATCGCGCTCGATACTCCTACCTGTACCGTTGCGACCAGCGGGTAAAGTGCTGAAGTCGCGAATCGCAACGGTGGATGATTGGGAAATTCAACAGTTGTATGGCATGTCCGGATTAAACGGGGCGAACGGGTCATAAAGCGCAATCCTACGCCGATAACTCCGGCATATTCCCCATGAGCGTGAATAATGTCTGGTTGGAGGTGTTGCATAAGAGGGCGCAGACCAGATAATGACCGGAGAACTGATGTTGTGATACGCTGGTCAAACGGAGAACCGTAATAAACATTAATGCCCTCATTTCGTAACTCGCTTTCCCATCGATGCTCAATCGGTCGATCAAAGCGCCAAAGACAAACCATCTGTACGTGGAATAGTGCTTTATCAAGGGCCTGCGCCAATCGAATGCTGTACAGCTCCAGACCACCACCTAGATCGCCGACTATCAATCCAGGGATTAACTGAACTACACTGATGCGTGTGTTCATTCTGCAACCTCTTTTTGCTTTCCATATCGTTCGGCAAGTTCACGTTGTAACGCTTGCTGGCGCTGACGGGTAGTCGTGACGTATGTTTCTACGTGCGGTGGTAAACCTTCCTGCTGCAAGCGAGTGAATGCCTGCCACAGTTTCGTTGTATTCAGATGTTGAATATCAAGACAGCGATCAGCTAATCCCATATCGCTCAAGATGCCAATGCTTTTCGTCAAATAGCCGATTGTCAGCGCTGGCACTCCGGCATTTGTCGCCAAAATAAATGAGTGAAGGCGAGTGGCGACAAAGTAATCCATACATCCGTAAAGTGATTGCAAAAGTGCAGGATGGATCGGTTCATTCAGCATGATAACCCGCTCTTGTCTACGAATGTTTTGGTAGATTCGCAGATTGACTAACCGATCATCTTCAGAGCGACTAGGGCCACATGTTTGTGAAAACAGGACAACAACAGCTCCCTGTTCAGTTAATCGATCAATAAAGTTAACTAATACTGATTCGTACTGTTGTTGGTGGTGAAAATGAGGATTTTGTCCATGCCAGTCGATAGCAGTTATCCCAACGTACATTGTGGCCGGTTCGGGAATAGTCTGTCGCCAGCGAAACCAGGCCTGTGCAAGTTCTGCTGGTGCTGCGGGAAGGGCAAAGGCGAGATCCGGCTCGTAACGAACTACATGTGCCCCAAGATCGCGTGCCCTGCGGAGGGAAATGGTTTCGCGAGCCAAGACTAGATCAGCGCCTGTTACGATTATCTTTGCCAGCCAGACTTGTAATGGATGATGAAAAGGGCCTATAGACTGTGGCAGGAGGACAAGCGGGCGTCGCATGATCAGCGCACAAATACTTAATGCCGCAGCAAAGGTAAACCAATGATAGATATAGCCACCACCACTTGCAACGACTAAATCGGCATTTGCCAGCTCTTCTAATAAAGCTTGTTTTTGCCGATCACGGAATATCCGTACAGGTTTGCCCAATAGTCGTACAAGCAGCGCACTGAAGAACAATAGCACGAGATTCCACCCACGAACTAACCGTGGTGCTTTCAACACTTGACGATGTTGATCAAGCTCGACCCCCCAGGCTGGAGGTGCAGCATAGATACGGTAGTTCGGCAGCAATGAACGGGCATGGATTGGATCGTTGAATGTTAAGCTAATTTCAGCTTGTGGAAAAGCGTTATGGAGTAGCTGAAGTGTTTGCAGCAAAATGGCATAATCACCAGCATTCAAGACCGAATGATTGTTGATTAAAACGATTTTCATAAACGTGTTTTGTGTAACGTGTAGATGGCTCCAACCCAATATAACAGACAAAGCACTCCCTCAACGATAATGTACGATAATGTTGCACCTTCTAAACCTAAATGAGATATGATAATCCAACCACCCAGTAGACTTATTAGTACAACCACACTCTGTAGTATCACTCGCAGTCGTTGCGCTCCTAAAGCAAGCATGGCCATAAGTGCTACAAAACTTAGCGATTTGAATAGAGGGACTATACTGAGTGGTACAAGTAATGGGATTGCCATTTCATATTTATTACCGTAAAGAAGTTGCAGTATGTTGCCTCCAAACCATATAAAACAAATAAGCACGGTGAATCCATAGAAAAAAGAGATGACAAACATTCCAGATAGGAGTAGATACCACTGGCGCCGGTCTTGATGCCGACGGCTCAGTAACGGTAATCCGACATTGAACATTGCCATTGGCACAAGAAAACTCATTGTAATAAGGTTAACAGCAGTTCGGAATATGCCAACATTCAAATCGTCAGTTAAGAAAGCCAGAATGGCGATCTGAGCTTGAGAGTAGATATTAGCTAACACATCAGCCAGAATAAAAAATCCAGCGTCACGTATCAAATGTCCCAAGCGTAAAGGACGCCATGTACCACGCCAGTGCTCAGCTAACAGGATTGAAATGATAAGCAGTATTATTCCACTCACAGAGCTCTGACTCACAATGAGCGTTGCTACTTGCGGTGGCCAGTGCATCAAGATCAGAATAAGACCAACGGTTAGCAAAGTGCTGACACTCTGCAACATAGCAACCAGGGAATTTCGGCTAAGGGCATGCAGTATGACATAACCAGTACTGATGTAGCTCTCAGCAATAATTCCGAACATTCCAATAATGATCAACCAATGAAGATCAGCTTGATTCCATGCTAATGTTAACGTTCCAATTAACAGGCTAGAAGTTCCAAACTTTAAGACGATCAGACGACGTGCATTAAATGACAGCTGTGCTGGATCTCGGCCACCTTCACGAAGTAACCAGGTGTCGAAGCCAATTCCTAGCAGATTTGATATTAACGACAGGATAGTAACGAGAGTAGCGTATTGTCCGTACAGTGCAGGATCATTGAAGTAACGAACAAGCAAGATACCGGCAATAGCACTGAGTACGCGACTGAACAATGCACCAGTAGCTACTGCTGCAAAGCCGCGTGTCAGTGTCATCATAGCTGGTGAGGATATCTGTTTGAAAAAGTGTTTCACTGTGAGTGATTTAAGGAAGGTCATAATGTGATACGTAAGATTTTTATTCTGTTCCGTCTGGATTATTTATATAATTAGAGGATAGAGTAAAGAAATTTAAATTTGAAAATGTATTGATAAAACAAATAGTCTGTTAAGATAGTTTTTTTGATAGTAGTTTACAGTTTTTTGTTTCTTGGCAAAACTTCTTGTATCAATTTTTAAAATTTCCATCAGATTATATCAGAGGTAAGGTCTCGTTGTCAATCAAGCAAAACACCTTTCATGAATTTATCTCGAAAATTGAACCGCCCTTCCTGAGCCATCACTGGTGTTTCTCACCTCGGTTTCGGTGTCAGGGTAGACGAGAGATATACTTGATTTGTCTTCATAGTGCCACCACGCGCATGTAATCTCATCGAAATCAAAAACACATGCCTGGAAAGCTTGTTATCTAAACACCAATCTCTTGTTACAATCCCCTGGTAATGTGCGGTATACTCTTAAGGATAAGTGTATCGTATGCAAACGAGGTCGCTATGCATCGCTTCATTATCGGATTACTCTGTCTAGTTGTGATTTCCGGGTGTGGCACCACAACAACACCTGAACCCTCTCCGACGGCACAGGCTGCGTATCCGGTCTATCCGGTCCAGCCACTTCCTACCCTCTCAGCTAGTTACCCGGCTCCTGAAAGTGGTAATCAACCGCAGCCGATGTTCTATATTGCCGAGCCGGTGCGAGTTTCTGATGGTCAAATACGGGGGGGCGGGCCACCTCAAGCACCGATCCGTGTGATCAATCTGTCACGTGGTAATGCGTTAATCGCTGAAACTGTTGTTGGCGCCGACGGTCAATTCACTGCACCGTTGCGCGACGTTGCAGCCGGTGACTCGGTGGCAATTATTTTCAACGAACAGGTTTCGTCTGCGTTTACCCGTGAGCAGTTACAACCGTTTAGTATTCAGGTTCTTCCCTCCGGGGAACTGGTCATGAGTAGTGTTGTTGTTAGCCCATAGTCTTGCTTGAGGACTGGTAGGCTATTTCCAGAATGCCTCACCAGTCCTCGGAAGAACGGGTTTGCCATTATAAAAGGGAAGGGTGACTTCGGCCTGCTGCTCTGAACTAGTCTGGCACCAGACATTTGAAAAAGTGTGGCTGTCAGTTCGCCTGTACCCTCAAGTCAGGGGTAGTTCTGTTTCCTCCCTGGCAGTGGGTGAGTGGAAAAAAAGAGGGTTGCAGCGGTAGGGGGGTTCATTATCCCTACCGCTTGCAGGAGGGAGTCTGCAGGGGAGGCTGGTTCCACCGAAGCATCGAAGGACGCAGGCCAGTGGCCCGCGCTCCCAGATAAACGGTGTCAGTTGAGAATCACGGTGAGCAGGTGCATAACGTTTGTCGGTGTTTCTCGGTTCTTGCGCAGTTTGGTCATCGAATACGAGCAGAAACTGAGAACTTTACAAAGCTCTACCCTTAAACCCTTTCCTCTACGGTGAAGAAGGGCGGAGGTATTGGTGATGTGGAAAGAATACCACTATCCCCTAGCCTCCCGAACGTGTGTCTGCCAGCCTGCTCACCGCATGGCGCTGTTCTCGCTTCAGCAGGGCCAGGTTTTGCAGCTTCCTCATCCGTGTATCATCACTCATCACCCCTCCCTACTCGACCTGCCGTGGTCGATACTGGATTGCCTCAGCAACATGGACTGCCGCAATCTGTTCGACACCGGCTAGATCGGCAATGGTGCGGGCTAGGCGGAGAATGCGATGATAGCTGCGTGCTGAGAGGTTGAGTCGCTGCACTGCCGATTTGAGCAGTGATTGACCGGCACTGTCTAGTGCACAGAATGCCCGAATCTCGACCGGGCCGAGATCGGCGTTGCTTTGACAACGCGGATGACCACGTAGGCGCTCGGTCTGACGGTGGCGGGCAGCGATGACCCGTTCGCGAACGGTCGCTGATGGTTCACCAGTAGCCAGACTGCTGAGTTTGTCGTACTTGACCCGCGGCGCCTCAACATGAATGTCGATCCGATCAAGCAGAGGGCCGCTGACCCGACGCTGGTAACGACTGACCAGTGTCGGTGAACAGGTGCAGGTGCGTTCAGGATCACCGTACCAGCCGCAGGGGCAGGGGTTTTGTGCTGCAACCAGCATAAAGGCCGCCGGATAGGTGATGCTGCCGTGCGCCCGGCTGAGGGTTACAACCCGATCTTCGAGCGGTTGCCGCAAGACTTCGAGCCGATTCCCAAACTCCGGGAGCTCGTCTAGGAACAGGATGCCGCGATGGGCCAGCGAGATCATTCCCGGTCGCACGCGACTGCCACCACCGACGAGGCCAGCCGTTGAGACGGTGTGGTGCGGTGCGCAGAAGGGTCGTTCCCGGATGAGCGGTGTATCGCGTGGGAGTTGACCGGCAACACTGTAGATTTTGGTCACTTCCAGCGCTTCAGCGAAACTGAGCGGCGGTAGGATTGAGTGAAGTGCTCTGGCGAGCATGGTTTTGCCAGAACCTGGCGGCCCACTCATCAAGATGTTGTGTCCGCCGGCTGCTGCTATCTCTAACGCACGCTTGACGTGTTCTTGTCCACGAACGTCGGCAAAGTCAACGGTGCCCGTCGGAACTGTTGGCGTGAAGCCGGTTGTACCTCGGTACGGCTGTAGTGGCCGTTCGCCGCTCAGATGGGTGATTAGCTCACGTAACGAGCGTACTGGTATGATGCGCAAGCCTTCTACCAGAGCAGCTTCTGCTGCATCTTCTGCCGGTAGATAGATGGTCGAAATGCCGTTCGCCCGAGCAACCGCCGCCATTGGCAGGATGCCATCCGTATGGCGCAGTGTCCCGTCTAACCCCAATTCACCGATGAAGACGGCATTACTCACATCGGCTGCAAGTTGCTCGGTAGCTAGCAGTAAGCCGAGCGCAATTGGGAGATCGTAGGCAGGGCCGACTTTACGCAGATCGGCTGGTGCCAGATTAGCGGTAATCCGACGCATCGGAAAGGTCATACCACTGTTACGTATAGCCGAACGCACCCGATCACGACTTTCATGAACGGCGGCATCACCCAGACCGACAACACTGAAGGCGGGTAAGCCGCCGGATACGTCAACTTCAACTGCGACCAATACGCCATCAAGACCGATGACAGCACAGCTTAGCACTTTGGCGAGCATAGTTTCTCCAGGTACGCTTCATAGGTGAACGGTGTCGTTCTTGTCTGCATCCCTCACCTGTGGAGTGGGTACGCTGCCCTTGCCCACAAGCAGCGACTCACAGATGTTGTGTCCTATTAAAGATAGCGTTTGAGATCACAAAAAGATACGCATTTTATTGAAAATTGGTGCAATTTCTGCGTGCAGCTCCGCCGGGATGCTGTTTACAAGACTGGTGAAGGTGCGTGTTCTGTTGGCTCAGGGCTTTTCAGCGGTTTTCCCAACCGGTAGAGGTGTGCGAGGAGAGGGTTCAACCTCCGATGACAGGGATGGGGCCGTAAGTGGGGAAGAGGGGGTAATGGTGTGCTGGTGCGCTAAACAATGGTCTCCGGCTATATATCGTACTATGCGGGCCAGAGGCCCGCGCACCCAGGGACTGCACTCCGACGGTGATTCTGAGTGATCACGCTGGAAAAGATGACGTGATGCGTCTATCGCTCCTCGCTCCCCAGACGGATTCGTGGATCGAGCAGAGCGTACATCAGATCGGCAAGCAGATTGGCAACCGTAAAAATGACGACCGTCACCATTGCTATTGCCTGTAACAAGAGGAGATCACGTCGATCAATGGCAAAGGTTAACAGACGCCCAATTCCCGGATAGTTGTACACGTTTTCAACTACAATCAAGCCACTGATCAGCCAGCCGAGACTGATCGCCACTACGGTGATGGTCGGTAATAGGGCGTTACGCAAGACATGGCGGCGTAGCATAGTCAGCGGAGATAATCCCTTTAACAGTGCCGTGCGCGTGTATTCTTGCTCTAGTTCGCTGATTACTCCGGCACGGGTCAAACGGGCGATGTACGCCAGTAAGACGAGGGTTGCCGTGATTGCCGGTAGCAGTAATTGGGGAAGAATCTCGAAAAATGGTGTGTCTGGGCGGATGGAGGAATTGGCCGGCAGCCAGCGCAGGCGGAAGGCGAAGAGATCGATAAGCAATAAGCCGGTCACAAATTCCGGCAACCCGGTCACGGCCAGGGTTGAGACACTGATCAGGGTGTCGTCGAGTTTACCCGCTCGCCAACCTGCCCATACGCCTAAAGCAATTCCCAATGGTAGTGATAGTGTTAACGTTGCCCCAGCTAAAAGCAGTGAATTGGCCAGGCGCTCTAGCACCATGGGCCGGATCGGTTGGCGGGTGCTGTAGGCCATTCCCCAATCGCCACTGACAAATCCAATCAGCCAGTCGAGGTATTGTATCGGTAAGGGCCGATCAAGACCCAGTTCGGCACGCAAGGCAGCCAGCGCTGCTTCACCTGCTTCGCGGCCAAGCAGAACACGGGCGACATCGCCGGGTAACAGACGGCAAATCAGAAAGATGATTAGCGAGCTGATCAGAATGGTACCACCGAGTAAGATCAGGCGACGTAATAAATATTGGATCATAATTCAATCAGCACTGAGCGCTGGACTATTTGCAGTTCTTCCAGTGGAATATAACAGCGAATCCGATGACCATTTCCCGCATCACGCCAGGGTGGTGGTGTGGTGGCGCAGATGTCACCGGGTGTCCGTGGGCAACGTCTGTAAAATGGACAACCGCTTTCGGATAGTGAGTCTGGTTCTTCTACTTCACGTAGGCGTACACCCCGACTGCTGGTAGCCGTCAACAATGCCTCTGTGTAAGGGTGCAGTGGTGGAGCCAGTACAGCCTGCACTGGCCCTGATTCGACGATTTGGCCGCGGTACATTACCACAACCTCATCGGCCAGATAGCTCACTACCGCCAGATCATGGGTAATAAAGAGATAGGAAACCCCAGTTCGTTCCTTCACTTCTGCCAGTAGATTAAGCACGGCAGCCTGCACCGAGACGTCAAGCGCCGAGACAGCCTCGTCGAGGAGAAGCAGATCGGGCATGGTGGCCAGCGCTCGCGCAATCGCAACCCGTTGCTTCTCACCGCCGCTCAGTTGCGCTGGTCGGCGATCTATGTAGTCTGGTGGAAGCTTTACCAGTCGTAATAGTTCGGGTATTCGTTGACGAGCTTCGCGGCGATTCATTCTGCCCAATCGAATCAGGGGGCGCAGCAAGGCTTCACCGACAGTCAGCGCCGGATTCAACGCCTCTTGTGGGTTCTGCAAGACCATCTGTAAACGACGTAGCTCTTCGCGACTGCGCCGTTGAATATTGGGTGCCAGCGGTATGTCGAGCAGCTTGATCGTACCGCTGGAAGGTTCGCTCAGGCCGATTAGACAGCGGGCTAGAGTTGTTTTACCACTACCACTCTCACCGACGACGCCCAAAATGCGGTTGCGGTGCACAGTTAGGTCAACGCCGGCTAGTGCCTTCACTACCGGAGCTGGTTGACCACGGAGTTTATCGAACAACGATTGCCGCCGAGAAATTGTTTTGGTCAGTTGATGGGCGGTAAGAAATACGTCATCGTTGTCGTTTGACGATGCCGATGGAGCCGCGACTGACGGTAGTGAGGTGCTCTGCGGTACCTGTTGCCAGTAGTGACAACGGCTAAGGTGGTGTGTAGCGGTAACAACCAGTGGTGGTTGTTCGCGCCGACAGCGATCATCGGCGAGGGTGCAACGTGGCGCAAAGACACAACCCGATGGTAATGTGCCGGGAGCCGGAATAGTACCATCTATCGGTTGTAGGGGGTGCTGATTGTAGCGCAACCCCGGTCGTGGCAGACTACGCAGTAATCCCTGCGTGTAAGGATGCCGCGGCTGTGCAAATAGCGACATCGTTGGTGCAACTTCTACTAATTCTCCAGCGTACATTACCGCAGTACGAGCGGCAAGACGGGCAACCAGGCCGAGATTGTGCGAAATAAAGATCGTAGCTGGCTGCTTTTCGGCGATCAATTCGGCTAACAAATCGATTACTGCTGCTTCAGTCGTCACATCAAGACTGGTTGTTGGCTCGTCGAGCACGAGGAGGCGTGGCGCGCCGTGCAAGGCCATTGCGATCATGACCCGTTGCTGCATACCGCCACTCAACTCGTGCGGATAGCTGCGCATGACACGTGCGGGATCAGGAATATGAACACGCTTCAGTACGTTTATCGCCTGTGCTGTTGCTGTCGGGCGATCACCACCGATAGCTTCAATCAGTTGCTCACCGATTCGCATCGTTGGATTCAGGGCTGCCAGCGGATTTTGGGGTACCAGACGTAATGAATTGGCCCATAGCGCACGTCGTGCGCTTCCTGATAAGCCGGTTAGTTCAACCCCATCGAGGAACACCTGCCCTGCGCAGATCCGTCCTGTAGATGGCAGGGCCTGCAAGATTGCCAGACCCAGCGTGCTCTTCCCGCTGCCACTTTCACCGACGATCCCGAGAATTTCACCTTCATGAACCGCCAGACTCACTTCGCGCACAACCGCTAATTCCCGTTGCCCAACACGGTAAGCTACTGTTAGATTGTTTACTGTTAATACTGGTGTTGTCATTGCTACCTTGTGACATCTTCGCGTATTGCCCGCCTCACACCCTCGGCCATTAAATTGACGCCAATCACCAGCAACGCAATGGCGGCTGCTGGTGCGTAGAGTGACCATGGAGCAAGGGCAAACTCATTGCGCGCTTCAAGCACCATCAACCCCCAATCTGGGCTTGGCGGTTGTACACCAACACCAAGAAAGCCAAGCGAAGCAACCAGGAAGATTGCGTATGAGAAACGGAGCGCCGCCTCGACTGCCAGCGTTGGCGCTACCAGCGGCAATAGCTCACGCCAGAGTATATATCCAAGGCGCTCACCACGCATACGGGCGGCTTCGATAAAGCCTCGTGTCTTAAGACTCAACACAACACTGCGCACCACGCGGGCAACAATCGGTGTATAGACGACCACAATGACCAGGAGTACCCCACTGCGTGAAGGGCCAACAGCACCCAGTAAGAGTAAGGCCAGTAGCAGTGCCGGCAGAGCGAGCAAGCCATCAAAGAGCCGAAACACAAGTTCTTCGAGCCAGCCACCCAGATAGGTTACACTCACCCCGATAAATGTTCCCAGCAACACTGCAAGGACGGTTCCACCACCGGCGAGCAGCAAAATATCGCGGGCGCCGTAAATGATCCGACTAAGCAAATCGCGACCAAGCCGGTCGGTACCGAGCACATGCGTTGTTGAGGGTGGCAACCGAATGGCATCGGCATTTTGCCTCGTCGGACTGTACGGTGCAATCAATGGCCCAAACAAGGCCAATCCGAGGAACAAGATGACAATAGTCGTACCGGTCGCTGTTGCTAGATCGGCGAAAAAAGCCCGCACAAATCGGCTTAACTTCATGCCAATATCACTGAACTACTCATTTACACAGAGAGTTGTTTCCTTTCCGTACCCTCTGTGTTCTCTGTGGTGAGTTTACCCGAAACATCACTCACCATACTACCAACCTTACACTGCAATCGTAGCCAAATCTGTACGTCCGGGAAACGCCTTGGCGACATAGCCGCGCAATCCGGCCCGATGAGCACTAAGCTGAGCAAAGAAATAGGGAATAATGATCGGGCCGCGTTCGATCAGAATCCGTTGAATTTCACGGTAGGCACGCACGCGCTCAGCCTCATCGAGAGTGGTTCGAGCCGTTGCAGCCAACGCATCAAACTCTGGATCGCTGAAGCGGCTCTCATTCCATATCGCACCACTCACCAGCATCACATCGAGGTAAAACTGCGGTACCGGTCGTGAACCCCAACCGGTAATCCCCAGATCAACCTCTAACCAGCCGTTATCACCGTAATAGACACTTTCTGGCTCGACAATCACATTGACATTGATCCCGGCTTCAGCCCACTGCTCTTTCAGCACCACAGCCAGATCGGGGCGATCACCCGAATCGGGCACATGCAGATCAAGCTGTAAGCCATTAGCGTAACCGGCACGGGCAAGCAATTCGCGAGCTGCTGCCGGATCGCGTGGGGGAAGAGGGGTTTCTTCCGAATAGTATGCGCTAAACAGCGGCCCAATTGGACTATCACGACCAATCGCGCCTAAACCGGCCTTTACCTGGCGAAAAATTGCTTCGCGGTCGGTTGCCAGTTTCAGCGCCCGAATGACCTCTGGCTTATTACCAGGCTCACGGTCAGCACGCAATCGTACCAGATCGAAGCCGTTGGTTGGCGTTTGCACGGTCACAATACCGCTCTCTTGTTGCAAGGTCTGGAAGAGCGGCGTTGGCATACGCAACACCAGATCGACTTGACCACCGCGCAGCGCATCAACGGCTGCCGCCTGGTCGGCGAAGAAAATAATCTCAAGATTGGCAACCGCTGGCTTACCAGGTTGAAAATAGGAGATATTAGCCGCAAGTTCAATGCGGTTTTCGGTACGATACTCGACAACGCGGAACGGGCCTGTTCCGTTGAATGCCGTTGCTGGGTTCTCACTCTCGGCGCGCAGTACCAATGCGTGGTTATCAGACAGATCGTAGAGGAAAAAGGGGTTTGCTTCGCTAAGGGTAAAGACAACCGCATTATCCCCGTCGGCAGCAATATCGGCAATGTTCGCGTAAAGATCGGCGGTTGGTAATTGCAACGCCGGATCACGCAACCGATTGAACGTCCAGACAACATCGACCGCGGTCAACGGACTGCCATCGTGAAAGGTCACTCCCGGCGCTAACACCAGCCGATAACGTAAACCATCTTCGCTAATCGTCCATTCACGAGCCAGTCGAGGAACGACGGCATTAGTCGCATCGATATCAACCAGATAATCGTATACGTGGTTAAGAATCAAGATTTCGGCATCGGATGAGGCAAAAGCCGGATCAAGCTGAACAGGAATCTCGCTAGCAACCCGTAACCGACCGGTTGGTCCACTACCGGCAGCTATTGGTGCAGTGGCCGTCGGCGCTGGTGTTGACGTGCCACCACATGCGACCAGTGCAGTAGCTCCTGCCGACAACCCAAGTGCCAGTCCCAAGCGTAAGAATGCACGGCGGCTCATTCGCCCGGACAGCACCTCTGCGCGGGCTACCTGTAAAACGTGTTGCTGCTCTTCTGATAAACTCATCTACTTTCCTTTCATTACCAATACGGTTGGTTCGACAGCGAACGGCTCGCAACGTTAGTGCCGGTCACATTCCTACCCTGCATCCTAGGGTAACTCCGTCGCATTGTATGCAGGACGGTCAACCCCGAACTACCATCCCCACGTTCCAGGCTCGCCCTTAAACGGACCAACAATATCACTGGTAATCCAACCGCCATAGAATCCACCTGGTTGAGGCGTCACCAACTCATCATCGACATAACATGCATCCATTGGCGCGGCGTAAAAGGCGAGATGTCCCCGAATCGCCTCGAACGTCGGTGTGGGATTAAGGTACGACCACGCGGCTTGCGGCGCAATGCGCTCGCCAACGACAACATCGTAATAAGACGCTATTCCCTTAAACTCACAAAATGAACGCGCCAGATTCGGACGTAAAAACTCCATGCGAATATCATCTGTTGGCACGTAATAGACCGGTGGATGACTAGTTTCCAAAACCCGGATTGCACGCCGACTGTCAACCAGAGTGATACCGGCAAATAGTACCCTGATACGCCGTGATGTCGGCTCTAGTCGCGGTGGGCGCGGATAATCCCAGACCGATTCCTGACCAGGGCCGGGTGGAATTCGTTTAACCATATGATATGCTCCTGACGAATACCTTCGTAAACTACTTGCAATATACCACAACTCAAGTCCTAAATGACCCTTCTGATACTCCTCTGCGCGCAGGGCTTTCCGCCGTTGGCAATAGTGAAGTGAGAACCTGATTAGAAACCCAACTTTCTCAGTGGGCACGTACCGTAACCGTGCAACCATTGCGTGAGGGAGTGCCAACGTGCTTTCGCGCCACCACGCGCCCTCCCCCCTTCCTCTCCCGCAGCGTGGGTAGCCCTCCCCCCCGGCCCCTCTCCCGCACTGCGGGAGAAGGGAGGGTCGTGAACGCGGTAGCGTTGCCAGCCGCAGGATCGCCCCTGCTCGGTTCATCTCCCCTTCCTCGTAGCACACCTCCCGCCCTCCCCCCTTTCTCGCCCCTGATGGGATAGGAAGAGGGCAGGGGGGAAGGTGAGGGCTGCTCTCCCCCCTTCCTCTCCCGCAGCGTGGGAGAGGAAGGGGGGCTGGGGGGGAAGGTGAGGGCCGCCAAATGATGCGGTCAGTGCCGTCCGCGGGCCTGCGGTATTAGCTTGGAATTGCTCTGCTGCTGAACCATTCGGTTATCGAATAGAATCCAAAGTTAAAAACGCCGAAAACTCTGTAAACAGTAAGAGAGTGTACCAAAACAGCGATGAGCGCGTTATACTAATAGGGAGGCAAATTTGACGTGATCCCTCTTGCTGAATTCGTACATATGTGCTATAATAGTACATATGTACGGGGCAGGCAACAACGTTGACAGCGCCCTCCCCATCACGTAGCATAGCAAGAGGAGTAAACGAGTGAACAAGAGTAATGGAGGAGCGCCCGCGATGGCTATCACCCCGGAGAAAGAAAAAGCGCTCGCGGCAACAATGGCGCAGATCGACCGCAAATTCGGTAAAGGCTCGATTATGAAGATGGGCGAGGCGAGCAGCCGGTTGGCCATCGAAGCTATTCCTACCGGTTCGATTGCGCTCGACATCGCCCTAGGCATTGGCGGCGTCCCGCGAGGGCGCGTTGTCGAAATCTTTGGCCCTGAGAGCAGCGGTAAGACCACTCTGGCCCAGCACATTATTGCAGAGGCGCAGAAGATGGGTGGAGTCTGTGCCTTCATCGATGCCGAGCATGCCTTTGATCCGATCTATGCAGCACGGTGTGGGGTTAAGATCGACGATCTACTCGTCTCACAACCGGATACCGGCGAACAAGCGCTGGAAATCTGCGAAATGCTGGTACGCTCGAACGCGATAGATGTCATTGTGATCGACTCGGTGGCTGCCCTTGTTCCACGGGCCGAGATTGAAGGTGAGATGGGTGACTCGATGCCCGGTATGCAAGCCCGCTTGATGAGTCAGGCTTTGCGCAAGCTGTCCGGTGCAATCAGCAAGAGCCGTACCGTTGTTATCTTCATCAATCAACTACGAATGAAGATTGGGGTGATGTTTGGTTCACCAGAAACAACAACTGGCGGTCAGGCGTTGAAGTTCTACGCCTCAGTACGACTCGACATTCGCCGCATTGAGACTCTCAAGCAAGGCCAGGAGGCGATTGGCTCGCGCGTGCGGGTTAAGGTGATCAAAAACAAAGTTGCGCCACCGTTCCGTCAGGCTGAATTCGATATTCTGGCAAATGAGGGCATTTCCCGCGAGGGTAACATCATCGATATCGGCACCGAATTGGGGATTATTCGTAAGAGCGGTGCCTGGTTCTACCTTGGCGAGGATCGTCTCGGTCAAGGACGCGAGAATGTACGTGAGTTTTTGAAGAATAATCCTGCCCTGACCGACGAGATCGAACGCCTGATCAAGGCGCAGGCACTGACGAATCCGGCAGTAATTGCACCGAGTGCTGATATTGATGAAGACGCCATCTTTGAAGAGTAACGCACACGCCGGCAGCCCTTGTAGAGAGATTACAATTGCTCGCCTGTGCGGTCGGAACGCTTGCTAAAGCCGGTGCTGATGAAGGTGTCAGTTACCACTGTCTGGCTCATCCCTCCCTCGTTAATGCGCTCCGAGGAAGGGGTGGTCGGTAGCGGGGAGTGGAGAAGGATGCTTCTCTGCAACGTTCGTAGTTCTGGGTATCGAGCGGCCAAAGACATCGCTATTCAACATAAAGCGTGGCTAAAGAATGTCGCAGACAGGTAACAGACTCACTCTCGGCCGTGGCCGTTGTTTCTATACTGGTCGTAGCCCTTTTCACAGTTCTCTCCCTCTCCGTTCGTCGTGATAGCTGGGGAGAGAAGGGAAACGTGTTGTGTAGTCTCCGCTTGATGCACGATGCCTGAGCAGTCAGGCTTCCTTATCCGCTCGTGCTGATAGTGGAGGAGAGAAGGGAAACGTGTTGTGTAGTCTCCGCTTGATGCACGATGCCTGAGCGGTCTGGCTTCCTTATACACCATCATGCCTGTCGGAACAATCACTGCTATTCGCCAACAACATAACGATTCCCGGCGCTTCAATATCTTTATTGACAATGAATTTGCGATAGGGATCAGTCTCAATACCCTTACCCGCACTCGTCTGGCTGTCGGAGTTTATCTTGACGAACAGGGTTGGGCACAACTCGTTGCCTGCGAACAGGCCGATCAGGCAATGCAACAGGCATTGCGTCAGCTCGAACGACGGTCACGTTCCAGCTATGAGGTCTACCGCTTCCTACAGCGTAAAGGCTTCAGCGAGGAGATTTGTACCCAGACGATTACCCGCCTGCAGGAACTAGGCTTGCTCAACGATGCCGACTTCGCTATCCGCTGGGTTGCTCAGCGACGAGCCATAGCTCGTCGCGGTGAACAGGCGTTACGAGCCGAACTTCGTCAAAAAGGTATCGCTCCGTCATTGATTGAGGCAGCTCTGCGCAGTGCCGAGGATGAATGCAATGAAGAAACTCGTGCCGAAATGGCTGCCCGTACCGTTTTGTCACGATACGCGGCCAGTCCCGACTGGAATACATTCCAACGGCGTTTGGGTGGATACTTACTGCGCCGTGGGTTTGCAATCGACCTGATCAGGCCGATTCTTGTCCGTTTATGGCGCGAGGTGCGGCCAGCCGATGACGTGTCAGACTATGCTGACGATAACTAGTGTTTTCAAGCGGGAGATAAGAACCAATGCCTCGCGTATCATGATGCCTTCTCAGAACATCGATGCCATTCGTATCAGAGTGTACTGTGTTTTCATGCGCCTTGAAGGAATAACGAGGTATTCGGACGGATACTTAGCGCCTATCCGAATAATTGTCTCACCGTATAGCGGATGAAACCTGATAGATGTACGGGCGCAGCGGCGCTGCGCCCCAACCGATCTTCTTCTGCGACAGGGTATTCCGGATATGCTCCTGGAGCATGATCGGAAACTCGTGGTCTTGATTAGGCGCTCAGCAGAGGCGTTGGCTGAAGTGGTGAGCAACGAAGCGTCTCATCAACAACCTAGGCTTGTGATGAGGCGCGATCATGGCATCGCCGACATGGTGCGCGGAATGGTGGTGGGCAATACCAGCCTCTCTTCGACGCGATGGAAACGCATGTCATGCCCGAACGGTGAGAGATGATACGTCGGTGGTGGGCAACACCAGCCTCTCTTCGACGCGATGGAAACTCGCTTTGCGGCGATCACCGAAACCAGGCGCCTTCACCGGTGGGCAACACCAGCCTCTCTTCGACGTGATGGGAACTCAAGCTGGTACGTCGTCAAATAAGGAACGACAAACTGAGGTGGGCAACACCAGCCTCTCTTCGACGCGATGGAAACGGTTAGCATCGGATTCAGCGCCAGTACTGCGGTGCACGCCTGGCGCCCCTCATCTTCCCCCTCGCCCTCTTCCTCTTCCACAAGAGGAGAGGAAGGGGAGCGTGGGGGGGGCTGGCGAGCAAGAACGTTGGCAATTCCTTACGAAATGGTCGTATATGCACGCTACGAGCCTCATGATGATTACGCATGGTTACATCTACGACAGATGAAGCCTGTCAGCGAGGCGCCGCCTCATCCCTACTAGGTATCCCGCAATCAGCGGATCGACTGTACTAACGCTATCTTCCCCGCAGCGCCGTCATCATGCGCATCCCATGCTCATTGTCCCGCTGGGGTGGTGCGCACACACCAACCTGCTACCATCAGCGGATAGGTGTGTAACGGATGTTGCTTCGACCGGTATGATCTGGATAGCGGTGCTGCACCTCGACTGTTCTTCAACCGGATATTTTGGATAGGCGCATCGAAACCGAGGATGCGAACAGACCGTCAGGTGCAACGTTTCGTGAAGGAACGGCAGGGTATTCGGGCATATTTTAGCGCATGATCTGGAGCAGATTGCTATAGTCATCAGTCCAGAGTGGCAGTGATGTTGTGTATCCGTTCATATTACGAGCACGAGTAGTCAATTCAGGAATTGATAAGAGCGATTCATCGCGTGAGAGGAGAAACCAACGTGAGCGGATAGCTCGTTCATTATCTCCTTCATCATCGATAAGCAGACGATGAAGCGAAAAATGATCGGCCAGTTTCCAAACAACTGGTACGAGATCGAGATGGCGGTTAGAAATATGTACAGCGATAATACCGTCAGGAGCGAGATGATCGAGATATAGCGCAAATGCTTCTCGATTCAATAAGTAGACTGGGATGGAATCACTTGAAAAAACATCCAAAACCAATACGTGGTAATTCTGTGAACCACTTTCTTGCAGCTCTCGTTCCAATGACAAACGTGCATCACCTAACACAACTTCAATTGTTGCACTACTATCTTGAAGGTAAGAGAAATAGCCACCTTTCCCTAATGCAATTTCAATAACATCGGGATTAATCTCATAAAAGCGATATACATCATCAGGTAATCCGTAAGCAGCCAGGGTGCCAATGCCCAGTCCAAGCACACCTACGCGCATACCATTCCGCCGCCTGGGATGATGGTTGATCGCTAATCCAACCCCACTCGTTTCGCTATAGTATGCAGTTGGCAGTTTACGTTTCTCTGGATCGAGATACTGAACACCGTGTAATGTCATGCCGTGGACAAGAACATACCGTTGGGACGACTCGTTCGTCGGTTCTAGAACTTTGATTCGAGTCGCGGCATAAAAGTTTCGCTGTAACAAGACAGAGCTTTCTAGATCAAGACTAATAAAAAGGTACATCAGGAATCCCGCGCAGATGAGACCGGCCCATAACATTAGGCGTTGCCACTTCAAACCTGTTTCAGAACGATGGAATGTGGTCAGGAAAAACAACAACCATGCCAGTACTAATCCTAACGGATATTCCCAATAGCCCTTGAAGATAACTGGGGCTACGAAAGTAACAAAGATGCCTCCTAATGCACCACCAACAGACACCAGCAGATAGAATGTAGTTAATTGTGATTGTTGAGGACGTAATCGGTACAGTTCTCCATGACAGATCATACAAACCGCGAATAAACACAAAGAGTAGATTGTGATTTGAATAATTATCGGTATTGTGGCCAGCCCAATCACGGCCCAAATAACTGCTAGAAAAGAAAAAATAAATATTCCAAGGAAGATATTTCGATTGTAATAACGTTCATTAGCAAAAGTTATAATGAAAGACAGCAGATATATTGTTAAAGGTAATACCCACAGAAAGGGAACAACAGCTATTTCCTGGGTTATACGGGCGGTTGTTGCCAAGAGAAACAACGAGGCAGTGGCAGCTAAGCCGATCCACAGCAATCGATCACTCCATGAGAGCCTGATCGGTCGATCACTCGCCTCAATTTCGGGATAGATAACCGTTGCTGACCGGTGTTGTAATGCCTTGATTGTCCCCCAAAGAGCAAACCCAACGTAGCAAAGATACCCGATTGACCACATCCATCCCTGTACCGGTAACGTGAACAGGGGTTCAACAAGCAGTGGATAGCTGACTAATCCAAGCAGCGAGCCAATGTTGGAGATGGCATATAAACGGTATGCTGTTTGCGTTGGAAAAAGACGGTGAAACCATGCCTGTACTAATGGACTATTTGAAGCTAACAAAAAATATGGTAAACCAACCGAAATCATAAGGAGCTTTACAATTTCTAATACAGGAATGGCTTCCGGGGAAGGTTTCCAGTCGCTGCTTGGTGTGATCGGTGATCGCCAGAACACGCTTAACATCAAGACTCCGATAACTGAGAGACATAGTAAGAGAATATGCCAGCGCTCACGTTTGTACCCTGGTTTACTAACCCAATCGGCATACGCATAACCAGCAGTTAATAAAATTTGAAAAAACATTTGCACGGTTGACCATACAGCCGGTACGCCGCCAAACCAGGGCAGAATATAGCGAGCAATCATTGGTTGAATTTGAAAAAGGAGAAATGCTGATAGGAAGATGGAGACGATGAAATAAAACATATTTCCGCACTCAGTATAAATAGCGTGACGCAAGACATCGCCTGGCCTAATCACGGTGAGCAACGTGCTCTGAGAGCATGATCAAAAACCTAGGCTCGCACTGGAACAAGGTTGTAGCGGTTTCAGTGCCTATGCTGCGGAGTAGGCTCGGCATCCACTCACCTTTCCCCTCGCCCCTTTCCTCTCCCCTTGTGGGAGAGGAAGGGGAAGATGCGACGGGATGAACCTGAACCCCGCTCACCCAACCCGTCACACGCATCGCCTGGCGTTGCCTGCTTGGCAGAGGAAACGGGCTGTGGATGAAGGAAAAGAACGTTGGCCACTGGCGTCATGGTCGCAGATGCACGGTGCGAGTCTCATAAGAAATCTGGGTTTTGATCAAGCGCTGAGAATGAAAGAGTAGCCTTACAAAAACTGAGTCGATGATCATGGTGACTACTGTAACTCAACGATCAGGGAATATGAGATTTGTATCAGTTACGATCATTATAACATCAAATCTCTCGCATGCAAAAGATGGTTTTAGAACGGGTTGATGCTTTGATTGTTGGTTTGGTTGATGCCTGGGCATCAAATCTCTCGCATGCAAAAGATGGTTTTAGAACTGGCCCTGTTTCTAGAGGACCCTAACCCTCACCAGGTTAGCAGATGCTCGGCAAAGATCATACGGCGAGTGCGCGTTTCACAGCGCAAGATTAGGGAGTTCGTTTCTGCACGGTCACCGGCTAGCCGAACACCACGAAGCAGGATGCTATCGGTGATGCCAGTAGCGACGAAAAATATCTGGTTACTGCTGACAATATCGTCACAGGTCAGAATCCGTTTCGTGTCCAGACCGGCGTGCGTAATCGCTGCACGCTCGGCTTCACTCTGCGGAGCGAGACGGGCTAACATTGCACCACCGAGAGATTTCACGGCGCAGGCAGCCAGTACTCCTTCGTGTGCTCCACCAATTCCCATCAATATGTCAACGTTTGTACCAGAAATTGCCGCCAGCAATGCACCGTAGATGTCGCCATCATCAGCTAGCATTACTCGTGCTCCGGCAGCTCGAATCTCGTCGATCAGGTGGACGTGCCGTGGACGATCAAGGACGAAGACGACTACATCACGTACCGAGCGTCGGGTTGCCCGTGCGACCAGTGCCAATGTCCAACCAGCCGGCGCATCGAGACACTCTGGAACCAAGTACGGCGCAACCTGAGGGCCAACAATAATCTTTTCCATATAAGCCGCCGGGTAAGGCGTCCACAACGCACCACGATTGGTTACGGCGGCAAAAGAGACAGCCCCAGCACGCCCCTGGGCTAACTGACGTCGTCCGTCAACCGGATCAACGATGAGGTCCGCAGGTGGGCCGTTACCAGTACCAACCCGTGCTCCACCCGATAGCGGCGTAGCAGCCATCGCTCGTACTTCTTCACCCATGACGAGACGACCATCAATTTCAAGATTAGCCAACGCGGCAGCCATTGCAGTAGCGGCTGCCTGATCGGCAGCGTCAATTTCACCGCGCCCCATCAAACGAGCGGCTGCAATAGCGGCTGCTTCAGTAGCACGCACGAGATCAAGGCCGGTGTTGGGGCCGAGCTTTTGTGTCGGTGGTATCTCCATAGTGGCTCCCTTCTTCTGCATCGCGCCCGTCAAAACTCCTCAACCGCTTCGAGCAGATTTGCCGCTTCCCACGCCAGCATCCCACCTTCCAGCACCAGCGGCGGTGGGGTGCGTCCGGCCAGCAGTGCTGCGGCCCGTAAGCTCCGCCGACCACTCCGGCACACCAGCACCAGCGGGCCAGGGGGCAGGTGCTCGCGTTGGTGGAGCAGTTGCGCAAGGGGGATGTTGCGGGCACCAGGAATATGTCCGCGCTGGAATTCACGCGGTTCGCGCACATCGATGACCTGTGGCGGCTGCGCTGTGTGCAGTTGTTCCCATAGCGTCCGTGCCGTAATCTGTGCCGGTGGCTTGCCGTCGCGAAGGGGGAGGGCTACTGGCGCAGGTAACAATTGCTTCGGCAACTCCTGACACTCGCGGAATACACGCCGGTCACACTCGTAAATGCAGACTGCCGGGTCAAGCACGCGATGAAACAGAAAGTCGATGGCCTTGTCTTCGTCGAGAAAGCGTTCAGCGCCGAGCTGCTCGTAAAAGCCGCTGCTCTGCATCCGGTGCATCACACTTGCCCGTACTCGCACAAAGTAGAGATCACCGCCGCGCACCCGCAGTGTACGCCGAATGGTTTCGAGCGCCCGGATCCCACTCACATCACACTGATTGACGCTGTGCATCCGTAAGAGCAGATAGCGCACGCTCTGTTGCCGTTCCAGCAGACCCAACAACTGTTCTTCCACGTGATTGACCGCGCCAAAATAGAGGTCGCCTTGCAGGTCAACTACCAGCAATTGCGGACACATTGGCTTGCCGTGCGCTGTATCCCAGTGGCGAAACTCGCTGTCGGGCACGACAGCTTCCACGCGCGGCATAGCGGTGCGGATCAGGTAATAGCCCAGAGAGGTGACTACCCCGATCAAAATTGCAAATTGCAACGGCAGCGTGAGTGTCAAGAACAGAGTCATAAACATAATGACAGCTTCACTACGCGACCCGTGCCAAATGCGAACCATCGAACGCTGATCAACCATACTCCAAGCAGTAACCGCTAATGCTCCTGCTAAAGCAGCGCGTGGTATTTCAGCTAGCAATGGCGAAAGGATCGTTGTAGCCAGAAATACGGTAATCCCAGAGACAATCGCCGTAAGTGCCGTCTTTCCTCCTGATTGATAGGCTAGTGCCGACCGATTAAATGATGCGGAACAAGGCATACCAGAAAAGATTCCAGAGACAATATTTGCCAATCCCTGTCCAATAAATTCCTGATTGCTGTCGATCCGCTGACCAGTGTAACCGGCAATTGCACGGGCAATAGCGGTTGCCTCAACCAGACCGATAATGGCAAGTGCCAACGCACCATTGGCGAGCTGCCCGATAAGCTGCGCATCGAAGACTGGCAGTTGCGAGAGAGGCGGTAATCCTGGCGGAATCACACCCATTACCCGAACTCCCTGCGCTTTAAGGTTCAGCAACCAGACAATTGGTGATACAACCACAATGCTCAGTAAGACAGCAGGAACTCGTCGAGTCAAACGAGGGGACAGCAAAATGAGAATAATGGTTGCCCCACCGACGGCCACTGATGGCCAATGAATAGCGTCGAGATGGGTAGCGACTTCGGTAATCGTTTGCAAAATACCGGCGCCGGGTGGTATATCGATCCGCAGGATTGGGCCAATCTGATTTGAAAGGATGAGAATGCCGGCTCCTGCTGTGAAGCCAACGGCCACTGCGTCAGAGACAAAGTTCACCAATATGCCTAATTGTGCAATCCCCATCATAACGCGAATGATCCCGGCCATAACGGCAATTAAGCTGGCGGCAGTCACAAATTCATTACTGCCAACGGCAGTAATCGGCGCCAGCACCGATAGGGTCAGAATTGCAGCAGTATTCGTTGGGCCGCTGTTGAGATGGCTTGACGATCCCCACAGCCCACCAACAATTGTAGCAGTTAGTGCACTATAGAGGCCAACAACCGGTGGTAGGCCACCCAAAATGGCAAATGCTAGCGATTGAGGAAGTAACACCAGGCCAACAGTTATACCGGCCAGAAAATCGGCACGAAGGCTATCAGGTGTAAAAGTACGCACCAATCGTACCGGTTGGGTAAACAAGACAATGATATAGCGTAGATAGTGCATCATAGGTCATGACAGTAGAAGTGACTATTTCTTGTTGCTGTCTCAGTAGCATGCACGAGATCAAGGCCGGTGTTGGGGCCGAGCTTTTGTGCCGGTAGTATCTCCATAGTGGCTCCCTTCTTCTGCATCGCACCCGTCAAAACTCCTCAACCGCTTCGAGCAGATTTGCCGCTTCCCACGCCAGCATCCCACCTTCCAGCACCAGCGGCGGTGGGGTGCGTCCGGCCAGCAGTGCTGCGGCCCGTAAGCTCCGCCGACCACTCCGGCACACCAGCACCAGCGGGCCAGGGGGCAGGTGCTCGCGTTGGTGGAGCAGTTGCGCAAGGGGGATGTTGCGGGCACCAGGAATATGTCCGCGCTGGAATTCACGCGGTTCGCGCACATCGATGACCTGTGGCGGCTGCGCTGTGTGCAGTTGTTCCCATAGCGTCCGTGCCGTAATCTGTGCCGGTGGCTTGCCGTCGCGAAGGGGGAGGGCTACTGGCGCAGGTAACAATTGCTTCGGCAACTCCTGACACTCGCGGAATACACGCCGGTCACACTCGTAAATGCAGACTGCCGGGTCAAGCACGCGATGAAACAGAAAGTCGATGGCCTTGTCTTCGTCGAGAAAGCGTTCAGCGCCGAGCTGCTCGTAAAAGCCGCTGCTCTGCATCCGGTGCATCACACTTGCCCGTACTCGCACAAAGTAGAGATCACCGCCGCGCACCCGCAGTGTACGCCGAATGGTTTCGAGCGCCCGGATCCCACTCACATCACACTGATTGACGCTGTGCATCCGTAAGAGCAGATAGCGCACGCTCTGTTGCCGTTCCAGCAGACCCAACAACTGTTCTTCCACGTGATTGACCGCGCCAAAATAGAGGTCGCCTTGCAGGTCAACTACCAGCAATTGCGGACACATTGGCTTGCCGTGCGCTGTATCCCAGTGGCGAAACTCGCTATCGGGCACGACAGCTTCCACGCGCGGCATAGCGGTGCGGATCAGGTAATAGCCCAGAGAGGTGACTACCCCGATCAAAATTGCAAATTGCAACGGCAGCGTGAGCGTTAATGCCAGTGTTGTAACCATAATGGCCGACTCACCACGTGAACTACGCCAGACCCGCGCCATTGCTTTGTGGTCAACCATACCGAGCGCGGCAACCATCAATGTTCCCGCTAGCACAGCACGCGGAATGATGGCGAGAATCTCGTTCAACAGACTGGTCCCGATTAGAACGGTAATACCTGAAATAACACCGGTGAGCGCTGTCTTGCCACCTGCCTGATACGCCAGCGCCGAGCGGTTGAATGAGCCAGAACACGGCATGCCGGAAAAGATTCCAGATGCAATGTTTGCTAATCCCTGTCCGACAAATTCCTGATTGCTGTCAATTCGTTGACCGGTGTAGCCAGCAATCGCACGGGCAATCGCAATTGCCTCAACCAGACCGATAATGGCCAGCGCAAGTGCACCATTGGCCAACTGCCCAATCAAGTGGAGATCAAATGGTAACTGCGCCAATGGTGGAAAACCTGCCGGCACTTCACCCATCAAACGCACACCCTGCTGTTCTAGGTCGAAAACCCAGACAATGAATGTCATGATGACAATACTCAAGAGAGAGGCTGGCAATGTGCGGGTAAACTTAGGAATCGTATAGATAATAATAATGGTCAATCCACCAATAATAAGAGACGGCCAGTGTACTTGTTCGAATTTCGCCAGTGTTTCAACAACGATTGTAGGAATATTCGCACCTGGAGGAATGCTAATGCGTGTAATAGGACCGATCTGATTGAATAAAATTAAGAGTCCTGATCCGGCTGTAAACCCAACGGCAACTGCATCTGAGATGAAGGTCACCAGCATACCTAATCGGGCAATACCCATAATGAGCCGGATTATTCCGGCCATTATCGCAACTAAACTGGCAGCCGTAACGAATTCGGAACTGCCGACCGGTGCAATCGGCAAAAGTACCGATAGAGTTAAAATAGCGCCAGTTGTAGTTGGGCCACTGTTTAGCAGAGTAGAGGATCCCCACAATGCCCCGATCATCGTGGCGACCATTGCACTGTACAAACCAACCACTGGTGGTAGACCACCCAAAATAGCAAACGCCAGTGATTGGGGTAATAAAACCAGACCGACCGTGACTCCGGCGAAAAAGTCCGCTCGTAATGCGTGCAGTGGATAAGTCTGAAATAATCGAACGGGCTGCGCGAATAAGGTTAGTGCCGAACGTATGTAATCGTACATAGTGATGTATTCATGTGTCTGACAAGAATCACCATCATTCATTGTGACCAAAATCGCTTGCTATCTGAAGGATAGTGTAGATGAAAGAGAGCAGTTGCCGTTTACTCCAGATGTTTTCCATCATACCGCGATTTCAGATTAGTAAAGCAGTGATGAATACTCTTGAACGTAGCTTTGTAATTACAGATACCGTATTCCTGTCAGATAGTCTATGGTATAGTGAAGGCGGTGGAGCTGTTGATCATTATGCTGAATCTCGATATTCAGTATAACGTTTCTCGAATGGATTCATTCCCAATGTGCAACAAGAGGTTTGTACGAACGATAGGATCAGTACCGTTGTTGGCAGTAATAACTGTGACCAGGGAGAGGATTTCACGAATTAATAGAGCTATGATCGACCGCCATTTATGGATGCTGAGTACTATTGTCGGTTTGATCCTCTTCTGGTTCTTACGGCAGCGCGGTTACGATGATCCGTACATTACATATCGTTACGCGATGAACCTGGCAAGTGGTAACGGCTTTGTCTACAATCCTGGCGTTGCGACCCTCAGCACAACAGCCCCCCTGTTCGGATTGATCCTGACCCCAGTGGCCTTATTCGGCTGGCCGATTCCACTGGTAGCTAACCTGATTGGCTGTCTGAGTCACGCCACTGGAGCACTGGCGTTGTGGCGATTGGGTCAGGAATGGAATGACAGGCTTGCTGCTGGAGCAGCAGCGCTCTTGTACCTGCTCTTTCCCTTTTCACTGACAACGCTTGGCAGTGAGACTTTGCCGGCAATGGCGTTGACGCTATGGATTTTTGTTTGGGCAGCACGTGGTCGGCAATGGCTTACCGGTACCCTTGCCGGGTTGTTGGTCTGGCTACGGCCCGATGGGATTCTCGTCGGGCCGTTAGCGCTCCTGTTGTTGACGATAACCGGCAAGCACTGGCGTAATTGGCGGCGCTGGCCGTGGTTAGCAGGATTGATCTGGATCGGGATCGTTAGTACTGGCGCAGGATTGGCCTGGTTCATATACGGTGCACCATTGCCGGTAACGCTCTATGCCAAGCAACAACAAGCGCTCATTCCTGGTTTCTACGATTTTGGTGATCGACTGTGGGTGACGTTGCGTAACCATCTTGCTCAGCCTGTTTACCAGATGGTCTTCTTGCTGGCCGGTCTCGGCTTGATAGCGAGTTTGCGCTCTTGGCGCTGGCTATTTTTGATCGGATGGGCAACGCTCTACGCTCTGGCTTATACGCTCTTGCACATAGCTGGCTATTTCTGGTATGTGGCCCCACTCGTTGTCGGTCTGGCACCTGCATTCGGGCTTGGGGTACATCTTGTCGGCAGATGGTTACAGCGGCTTGGTGGGCTGAGGTTAAGCAGTATTGGGATTGTCGTGATATTATGCGGCACTACTCTCTGGTTGAGCAGTGCTGTTTATCGGATCGGTCAACAGATCGATCCGCGTTTGACCGTCTATCGTGAGGCAGGAGAATGGCTGGCAGCCAATACTCCACCAAACGCTAGCGTTGCCACGCTAGAGATCGGCATTATCGGCTATTACGCTCAGCGTCCGATGATCGATTTTGCCGGTCTTCTACAGACGGACATTGCCGCCCAATTGGGATCAGGAGGGTTTGGCGCTTCGGCACAGTATGCGATTGAGCATTATCGTCCAGCATACCTGGTATTACAGGAACAAGCCCTCTCCCTGCTGAGTGGACGACCTGACCTTACCGCACGTTGCCCGATTGTCGCCGAGATTCCCGATCCACGGTATGCAGCACCATTGACGATCCACGCTTGTCGTTGGGAAAGCCCTTAATAGTCCATCAGGATGTACGCTACGCCTATCGACCAGAGGAGAAACGAATGAAACGATTGATCACTATCACCCTCTTGCTCATACTGTTAACCACGACGATTCCTGTCGCGGCTCAATCTACTGCACCCGTCTGCTTTCCCGATGTACCGCTCATTGATAACTGCCTTCATCCATCTTTCGTGGCCTACTGGCGCGATAATGGTGGTCTACCGGTGTTCGGTTATCCCATCAGCGCTCTCGAACTATTTACCGGCGATGAAGGGCGATTGTTGACTATACAATGGACAGAGCGTAACCGTCTTGAGTTACACCCTGATAAACCACCGGCATACCGCATCCAGATCGGGCGGATGGGAGCAGAAGCATTAGCCCGTGCTGGTCGTGATCCTTTTGCCGATCCGCCTGATAGCGGGCCACAACCCGGCTGTCTCTGGTTCCCAGAAACTGGTCACAATGTCTGTGATCAGGAACCAGGCAACGGCTTTCGTTCGTACTGGCAGAACAACGGGCTGCGGATTCCCGGACTGAGTCGCTATGCGCAATCGCTGGCGTTGTTCGGCTACCCTTTAACAGCCCCGCAGATGGAGCGGAATGCAAACGGTGATCTGGTATTGACCCAGTGGTTTGAGCGAGCACGTTTTGAGTGGCATCCGCAAAACCCGGCCCGTTCACGAGTGTTACTTGGGTTGCTGGGGCGCGAACTGTATACCACCCCGCAACCGCTGCCCGATCTGCGGAGTGGTCGGTCGGTATTCGGGGTGGAAATCAATCGCGGTACTGTTGCTGTCACTGCCAACCGTCTGGCCGAGCTTGGAGCTGACTGGGTGCGCTACAACGGTATTCTCTGGTCGGAAGTAGAGCCAACGCCAGGCGCTCGTAATTGGGATGCGCTGAAGCAGGTTGAAGCAGACTTGCAGGCGATCAGTGCTGCTGGCGCTGTACCAATGGTGGTTGTGCGCGGTGCACCATCGTGGGCACAGGCCCAACCGGATACCACCTGCGGACCGATTCGCGCCGACGCCTTACCTGCCTTTGCGTCATTCCTTAGCGATCTAGTCGCTCGCTATCGTCAACCACCGTACAACGTAACATTTTGGGAATTAGGAAATGAACCTGATGCCCCATTCCAGCTTGTCGGTAGTACAGCGCCGTTTGGTTGTTGGGGTGATGAGCAAGACGAAGAGAGCTATGGTGGTGCCGCGTATGCGGCAATGTTGAAGGTTGCCTACCCGGCAATTAAGGCTGCCAATCCGCAAGCTCAGGTCATTCTTGGGGGATTGATTCTCGATTGCGCACCGGATCGTTCGTTGCCGAATGGTCAGCCCTGTCGGGCTGGTCGCTTTTTCGAGGGTGTCTTACGCGCTGGAGGGGGTGATTACTTTGACATCGTCGCCTATCATGCGTATGGCTACTTCCGTCCTAATTACGACCCGGATCGCGAGCGGCCAAACTGGAGTGACCGTGGTGGGGCAACGCTGGGCAAGGCGGCTTACCTACGCGAAACGCTGGCGCAGTACGGTTATGCTAAACCACTCCTTATGAATGAAGGAGCCTTGCTCTGCTATCGCAGTTCGCCAAATTGTCGGCCCAACGGTTTTGAAGCAGCAAAAGCCGACGCAGTAGTACGACTCTACGCTCGAACGCTGGCAATTGATCTGCTGATGTCACACTGGTACACACTGAACGGTCCTGGCTGGCAGGAGAGTGGGTTACTCGATGCCAACCAACAACCGGTACCGGCCTTTCAGGCATTTCAGTTCGTGCGCCAGCAACTTGCCAGCGCACGCTACTTGCGTGCTGTTGACACTACCGGCCTGGAGGGGTATCACTTCCGCACAACCGATGACGAAGTGATTATCGTCTGGAGTGTTGATGGCAACGAACGAACATTTACCGTTCCAGCGGCAACTCGCGCTATTTACGATGCAACCGGTACGGCGTTGCCGTTATCAGCAACGCTGACCCTGACGACTGCACCTCGGATCGTTGTTGTTTCGAGACGGTAATGTGTGGCAGCATAAGTATGGTTGATGTGCCGCGAGGTATTGGTAAGGACGAGGCAGCACCTCGCCCTACTGACCAGGTTCATCTATCGTGGACATGACGATATTCGGATAAGCTCTAAGAGCCTATCCGAATCATCGTCTCAGGGTACAGTGGATAAAACCTAATAGATGTACGGGCGCAGCGCCGCTGCGCCCCAACCGAATCTTCTTCTGCGACAAGGTATTCTGGATAGGCACTAAACCTGCTCCAGCAATTGTTCCCACGTCAGGATTATCTACACCCTTCACCGGATCAACCACAGCTCTTCTTGCGGTTGACCGATCCACTCATACCCATCGGCAGTAACCAGAATTTCTTCCTCAAGCGAGATATAACCGTAACGAGTACGCACACCAAGTTCAAGGGTCAAGACCATTCCGGCGTCGATGGTACCGTAAGGCTTGTCGCCGTACCGCTCCCAGCGTGGATAGAAGCCAACCCCACCATCGTGTACCGCTCGTCCAACTTGATGCCCAAGTGCATGCGGGTACTCTGGATAACCGGCAGCGGTAATTGTCTGGCGGGCAATCGCATCAATTTCCCAGCCAATAACCCCGGGTCGTATTGCCGCTGCTGCATTCTGAATGGCAGCTTTGACTGCATTGAAGGCGTGTAGAACTTCGGCTGGCGGTTTGTCTTCGTTAGGCCGCAAACAATACCAGACCCGCTGATGATCCGAGCAGTAGTCATTCAGTTTGACGCCAAAATCCATGTGGAAGATTTCACCAGGACGCACGATTTCATCCGAGGGGCCAACGTGTCCCCATGGCGAAGATGGTCCGGCATTAAGGCCAGGACAATGGGCAGGGTCCCAGGCTGTCGTCGCCCCGCAGGCGTTGGTTTGCGCCTGCACAAATGCCGCAACCTCGCGTTCACTCACGCCAGGCCGTAGAAAATCACCGACCGCAGTAAAGATGCGCAGACCGAGATCGGCAGCAGCTCGTAAGCGTGCCACTTCCTGGGGGGTCTTGCGACTGCGTAGGGCAGCGACAAAGGATTCGGCAGAAACGAGGCGATTGCGATAGGGTGTATCGGCAAGATAATCGCACAAATTGAGATACATACCGTAGGTCAGGCCATCGGCGCTCACATCGCCGCGGCTGATGTTGATGCCGATACGTTGCGGATCGTAAGCGGAAAGAAGACGGACGAGTTCAGGGCCAATACTCTGAGTATAGGTGCGTATATCAGTAAACAGACCAGTTCGCCGAACCGCTTCATCATCACCCAAACCGGTCAGAGCTAACGCATAACCACTACGAGTAACCATGATGGCCGTCGGCCAGGTGAAAGAGAATTGACCGAGGAGTTTTAGCGATGGATCGGTGTGTTCAGCCGTTTCACGAACAAAAATGAGCCAGAGATCAAGATCATGCGCTGCCAGCAGTTCGCTAGCCTGGTGCAGTTTCTCGTGGTAGAGGTCCATTCGTTAGCTCCTCTTCCATGACGATGCGGCTGAACGTTGCGTTACGAGATCGGGTCTGGTATTCAATCCTCGTGTGGTGGGCAATCGAGCCTCCTCGGCTCTTCCCACCGCTGTACGCCAAACGATGTACTATCGCCACAAACTATTCCAGAGGTCTTGCAACGTGCTTTGTACACCGGCAATTGTTTGTCGGATAGGGTCAGGCGAAAGACGAGCATCGAGGCGTGTGCGGGCATCTTCGATCACCTCGGTGAGCATACGGTGAGCTTCTTCGGCGTAGAGCCGGGTTAGCAACTCGGCATAGGCATCGAGCAACTGTTCACGGTCGGCTTTAGGAGTTTCATCAAGTAAATTTGCTAAAATGTGCCGCGCACGAGTATAGAAATCTTCAATCGCCATAGGGTCTTCCTTCACGTCGATGATAGTGGTGGTTCTCCCCGTCTGAGGACTTCTCGGGATCGGCCACCTTCGGCAGGGCCGACATACCCCTGTTGTTCAAGGAGATCGATCAACTGTTGGGCCTTCGAGTAACCGATGCGAAGCCGGCGCTGGAGAAGTGATGCAGAAGCGCGCTGGTGTTGTGAGACGAGCGCAATCGCCTGGGGCAGCAGCTCATCTTGTTCGGCGGGCGAGAGAAATTCGGCTGGTGGTTTAAACTCGTTGCTACCGGTGGCTGCCTGAACGGTACGCGCATGACCTGCCGCTTCCGTCGCATTTGTCTCGGCAGGCGGAGCGGCATTGCGCCAGAATTCAACGATCCGCTCAACCTCGCGGTCGGCAACGTAAGTCCCCTGGATACGCACCAACTTAGACGAGTCGGCAGCCATGTAGAGCATGTCACCACGGCCCAGGAGATGTTCAGCACCGGGCATGTCAAGGATAACGCGGCTATCGACCTGTGAGGTTACCGCGAAGGCGATCCGTGAAGGGAAATTTGCCTTAATCAAACCGGTAATCACATCGACCGACGGGCGCTGAGTAGCGATGATTAAATGAATCCCCGTTGCCCGAGCCATCTGCGCCAACCGGCAGATGTAGGTCTCAACCTCATCGGCAGCCATCATCATCAGATCGGCCAACTCATCGATCACAATGACAATATACGGCATTGGTTCGAGATCGGCCCGTTTTCGTGCCAGTTGGCGATAACTGTCGATATTACGACAGGCATTATGGGCAAAGATTTTGTAGCGGCGTTCCATCTCGCGGGTGGCCCACTTCAGCGTTGGCACAACCCGTTCTACCTCAGTCACTACCGGCGAAAGCAGGTGCGGAATGTGGTTGTAGACGATCATCTCGACCATTTTGGGGTCGATCAGAATGAACTTAAGTTCGTCGGGAGTGTGTTTCAGCAACAAACCGCAGAGAAAGGCATTAATAGCTACTGACTTCCCCGAACCGGTAGCACCGGCGACCAGTAGGTGCGGCATTTTGGTTAAATCGGCAATCACCGGCGTGCCACTAACATCCTTCCCCAGCGGCAGTTTCAAGCGGCCACGATGCAATTCGTACTCTTCGCTGTCGAGTACCTCACGCAGAGTAACCATCGCGATGGCGCTATTGGGAATCTCAATCCCAACCACATTTTTGCCGGGAATTGGCGCCTCAATCCGGATCGATTGCGCAGCCAGCGCCAAAGCCAAATCGCGTTCGAGGGTCAAAATTTTCGCGACCTTAACCCCGACTGCCGGTTGTAGTTCAAACTGCGTCACTGCCGGGCCAGTATTCACACCAACCACCCGTGCTTCAACCTTAAAGCTGGCCAATGTCTCTTCGATCACACGGGCTTTCAGCCGTCGTTCTTCATCGGTGATACCACCATCAGCGGTACGTTCAAGTAACAGATCGAGGGCCGGCAGAGGCCAGGCTCGGCGTACCGATGACAGTTCAAATCCATCGAGCGGCTCCTGGACAACCTCCTGCACAGGCTCTGGTTGTGTCGGCGTGGGCGGCTTTGGCAGCGGAGCGGCTTTGGCGGTTGGTGATGGTAACTCAGGTGTTGGGCGCTGGAACAGACTGGCCCGCGTAGGGCGCGCTGCTATCGGCGTTGGCACAATATCATCGACAGATGTCTGCGGTGGTGGTACAAAGAGTACATCGCTACTGCCACGTTGCAGTGCTGTTGGTTGTGGTAATGGCGAGCGGTGCGGTACATTCCAGAGCATCCGCCAGAATGCAGTAGTACGCTCGATCATCCCCAACACCAGCTTGCGCACAGTGAGGTTGAACGTGAGGAGTAAGCCTGTCAGACCCAGCGCCAGGATCACCATCACTGCGGCAATGCGCCCAATAGCGAGCTGTAGGAGTTCTAGGAGCCAGTAGCCAATCAGTCCACCACCCTCATTCATTCTGTCAGGGAGGAGGATGTCATGCACCGGCACTTCTAGCAAGCCTAGCATTGCCAGCAACACTAGAACTGTCCCCAATACATTCGCACCGCTCAGGCTGGCATCGGTTATCTGTTCCTGCCACAAAATAGCGATACCAATGACCAGGAGGGTAAGCGGTACAAAGAAGATACCGGCGCCGAACAACGTATGCACCAGATCGAGGTAAAGACGCCCCAAACCACCAGACTCACCGGTAAAAACAAAAATGATTGTTATCGCGGCCAGCAGGATCAGACCGATGGCAAAGAGTTCACGTTGATGTTCGGGGCGCAGGGCAACCTGCCAGGCCCCGCGTGCCTTGCCCTTTCGACTACGATTACTCGTGGTGCGCTGTTTTCCTGACGCTTTGTTCCCGCTACGTGAAGCCATGGTTCCTATTTGTCGGGTGTTTATATATGCAGTTCGATTATAGCATATTTGTGCGAGAGAGGTATAGGAGAAAACCTGACATCTCACGGCACAATTCTCGGCGTCGGCTTGCACACAACGCCCCTCATGCAGGGGTTTTCAGCGTTCTCAACTTCAAAGTACGTTCGCTACGGTTCACCAACAGAGCGACACCAACCCCTATCACCCCGCTACCGATGAGTCCTCACCTGTGCAGTCGTTCTTGATGTACGAGACTCCCACTTTCGTAGAGTGGTGGGCAACGGGAAGACATTGGCTCGTGGATGAGCACAGCAGCGGGGGACGGGTTCCAAACCCGCCAATCTGGTGTGCTCCTGCAACGGGCACAGGTCAACCACTGCTACTGCAGGACGCGGTCAGACAGCCCGCACATTAGGGAAAGCCGCATCGCTTCGGCGATCGTCGTGACAGTGCGAACAACGTTCACCTGACCAAGAACTGAGAACTTTGAGAAGCCTTACCTTCGTGTCACCCTCTTTACAAATTGCCTGTGACCGCATATAATTGTCTCAAGATATGTGGTATTTGCACCACATATCATTTTCCAACTGAGAGATGCGCTCTCAGTTATTCTTTTTATATTAAGATTTTCCAACCGTCCGGTCAGACGGTATAGGCAGCGTAGAGGCAGTAGTGATGACAGAGAAGCCAACTTATCTGACTCGCGAAGGTCGCGCCCGTTTGGAGGCAGAGCTTGAGCACCTCATTACCGTAGAGCGTAAACAGATTGCCGAACGGATCGCCGCGGCCAAAGAATTAGGCGATATCTCCGAGAGCGGTGAATATGAAGATGCCAAGAAAGCACAGGCTCTATTAGAAGGTCGCATTCGCGAGCTGAAGCACTTGCTTTCACGCGCCGAAGTGATCGACGAAGATCAGGCCAGCAATGGCGAAGTACGACTTGGTTCGTCTGTAACCGTTCGCTTTGAAGATGATGGCACAGAAGAGACGTGGACGATTGTTGGTAGCGCCGAAGCTAATCCCCGTCAGGGGCGTATCTCCAACGAATCGCCACTCGGTGCTGCGCTACTCGGCAAGCGAGCCAGAAACAAGGTGACGGTACATACTCCTTCCGGCGTCATGAAGTTGACGATTCTCAAAGTGCGATAGTAAGAAAACACCGGGCGAACGCAGCGCTATGTCAGTAGCAACCGCGTGTCGGTTGCCTGTATGTTTGTGTGCTGTTTGCTTCTATCAGGCGTCGAGAGGCCGACGCCTGATTGTATTTTTCCGGTATAATGAGAAAAAGGCAAACCGACGTTGGTGGAAGACGTCGGCAATGCATACAGTTTCGGCATAATCCTATGGAATTAAACGATTTACAGGCCCAACGTGCCGCGAAGCTCGAGCAGTTGCGAGCGGCAGGTCTTGATCCTTACCCACCTCGCTGCCAGCGTAGCCATACGATAGGGGAAGTGCTTGCCGCTTTCGACGAACTGGCTGCCAGCGCTACGCCGCTGACGCTGGCGGGGCGGATTGTCGGTGCCCGCCGAATTATGGGTAAGATCGCTTTTGCGCATATTGAAGACGGCAGCGGTGAAATTCAACTCTGGTTGAGTCGCGCCGATGTAGGCGATGAGTGGTTTGACCGTTTTCGCGACCAGCTTGATACGTTTGATATTGTGCAAGCCAGCGGGGTCCTGCGCCGCACTAAGACTGGCGAGCGGTCACTGTTTGTACGTGAACTGGCAATCTTAGCCAAGGCGATCAATCCACCACCGGAAAAATGGGCCGGTCTACAAGACGTTGAAGAACGGCATCGCCAACGTTACCTCGACTTGATTGTTAATCGCGACCGCCGCGACATCTTTCGTGCTCGCGCTCGGATTATCAGCACGATGCGGCGCGTCCTCGATGAACGCGGCTTTCTCGAGGTCGAAACCCCAGTTTTGCAACCACTTTACGGCGGTGCTGCCGCCCGCCCGTTTATCACCTATCATAATGCGCTCGGCCAAAACCTTTATCTGCGCATTGCGACCGAACTCTATCTCAAGCGATTGATCGTCGGTGGCTTCCCTGGCGTGTACGAAATTGGCAAGAACTTTCGGAATGAGGGCGTAGATCGGTCGCATAACCCTGAATTTACGATGATGGAGTGTTATCAGGCGTATGCAGATTATCACGCCATGATGACCCTCGTTGAAGAGATGCTGAGCGAAATCTGTCTAGCCGTACACGGTACTACAACAATAATCTATCAGGGACGCGAACTCGACTTTCGTCCACCGTGGCCACGGATTGCGATGGCAACGGCTATTGCCGATCGTACCGGCATTGATATTACGCAACTGACCGATCTCGCTACCCTCCAGGCAGCTATCGCCGATCGCGGGCTGAGGGTTGAGCGCAAAGCGTCGTGGGCCAAACAGGTTGACGAACTCTTCTCTGAGTTTGTGCAACCACATCTCTTCCAGCCAACGTTTATCATTGACTATCCGGTAGCGATGTCGCCCCTCGCCAAGCGAATTCCTGACCGTCCCGACTTCACCGAACGGTTTGAGGCCTTTATTGCCGGAATGGAGATCGGAAACGCTTTTACCGAACTGAACGATCCATTCGATCAAGAAGAGCGCTTCCGTGAACAATTGCGCGCATTCGATGCCGGTGACGAAGAGGCTCATCAAATGGACGAAGATTTTATTAACGCTCTCTGCTACGGTATGCCACCGACTGGCGGCTTGGGCATCGGTATTGACCGATTGGTCATGGTACTGACCGACCAATCAAACATCCGCGAAGTGATCCTCTTCCCACACTTGCGGGAACGATCCGATTAAGCAAACGGTGCTGGCAAACCATCACCAGAAAGGAGGTTTTTATGCCCCGCTCATTTACGGTTGAACGTGAGAGTTTGCCGGCGGTTGTCCAGCGTTGGATTGAGGCCATTGGTCTTGGTGAGGAGGAGTTGATTGAGCTGGTGTTTACCGAACGCGAATTGCTGATCAGACGCCCGATGAGTCCACACTTGCGCGCCTGGGCAGAAGCGATGTGTGATCAGTACGATCGCGCTTTTCGGCAGATTGTTGGCATCTAGTAACGAGATAGCGCAATGCTTGACGAAGAATCGGCGGAGATCGTCTATCTGACAAAAGATGATGTCCTTGATCTGCATACGTTTGTGGTCGAAAGGTACGGCGGTCTATTCGGGATTAAGAGTCAGGATCGCTTGCAAATGGTATTACAAGCGCCACGACAACACCTCTTCGGCACAGAATTGTATCCCGATCTGTGCAGTAAGGCCGCCGTCTTTACCTTTTTACTGGTCAAACATCATCCCTTTAACTCGGCAAATGAAGCTACTGCTTTCCTGAGTCTGCTCCGTTTCCTTGCGATCAATGGCGCTTGTTTACGACCAGAAGTTGGACCAGATGAGATTGCCTGGGTATTTCGGGCGTTAAGCCATGGCGATATGGATCGAGAAGAGCTTGAGCGCTGGCTACGCGAGAATATAGGAACGTTACCATGACGCGGGTGCTCATTAACGGCGCAAAAGGGATGCTGAGCGCACGAGTGGCGCAGTTGCTGAGTCAGCAGGATGAGGTGATTGTTTTGGGGCGGCAGTTACCAGAAGCACCCATCGGGCGCGCTGACTGGCTAACCGCACACCTTGATCGTCATCAATTGCTTGAACTCTTGCGCGCTGAACAGATTGAGACGGTCGTTCACTTCGATTTGTTGGGTTTCAACGAGCCATTACCCGATCACGAAACCACCGTCCAGCATAACGTTATTGGCACAATGGAGCTTCTCGGTGCCTGTCGTGCTGCCGGAGTACGCCACATCGTACTGCGAAGTCATGGCTGGATTTACGGTGCCAGTCCCCTTAATCCGTTATTCATCAGCGAAGAACATCCGATCAGAACCCAGCATTATCGTGGACTGTTACGTACCCTGGGTGAGGTTGAGCAGATCGTTAGCGATTTCGCCGCACGCCATACGCAAATCACGGTGACGGTGCTGCGCTGTGCACCATTGCTGAATCCGCAAAGCCAGCTTATACGCTATCTCTGTTCGCCATCGCCCCAGGTATTGTTCGGTTTTGACCCAATGATCCAGTTGCTGCACGTAGACGATGCTGCCCAGGCGGTGGTCGCCGCCGTCCAGCAACCGATAGGTGGGGCATTTAATATCGCTCCGGCGCAACCAATGCCGCTCAGTCAGGTGATCCGACGGCTTGGTCATCAGCCGGTTCCGGTGTTAGGGCCGCTCTTCGACAATCAGCCACCACCAGGATGGCCCTTTGAAGTCGATTTTTTACGCTACCGCTGTACCATCGATCCGCAACGGGCCTGTCGTCTGTTGGGATGGTCGGCAAGGTACGATATGGCGACAGCCCTCGACTCACTCAAGCCACTATCACCGGAAGAGGAACGCGCAGCGGCCGCACGTGCGCTCGATGAATTTTTGAACCGCAGGAGAAGAACTGATGAACGATGAGCCGGTTGATCCCCAGGCTACACCTAAAGAGCCGCGCCGCTCACGCCGACGGCGAGTGCAGACGGTGACTGTGGAGACGGAGCAGGGACCGCTCCAGGCGGCAACTGACGACGGTGCAGAAGCAGGAGCAGTTGACCCGCCACAACCAACACCGCAACCTTTAGAATGGGATGAACCAACACCGGCTCGCCGAACGAGTGAGCAATTCTTTGAAGTGGAGGTTGATATTCGCCAGCAGAGTGATCAACAACCTTCACCACAGGCAGCATTAGGTCATTTTGCGGCTGGTGTTATACGGCTGATTGGGGAAAATCTCCAACGTATGACCCAGGCGCAGATCGAGCGCGTGAATAGCATGCTGCAAGGAGTCGATCTGCGCGATTACCTCGACCCCGATTTCTGGAAAGGCATCGGGATGGTGCTACGGTATCAGATCGACGAGCAGGTCAACTTTATTCAACGTCGGTTACGCGGTGAGTACAGCACCGATCCCTTCGGCATGGATCGTGAGATTATCGAAATCGCCCGCCCGTTTCTTACCTTCATGTACACAACGTGGTGGCGGGTAACGGCCACTGGTCTTGAACACGTACCCGCCCAGGGGCGCGCCTTACTGGTCGCAAATCACAGTGGGGTCTTACCCTGGGATGGGGCAATGATTGCAACTGCGGTTGCTAATGAACATCCGGCTCAGAACGAACGGATTGTGCGCTCGTTGCACTTACACTGGTTTACGACCCTGCCGGTGATTGCTCCGACACTGGCTGCTCTTGGTCAGGTGCCAGGGATTCCAGAGAATGCAATCCGGTTGCTCGAACAGGATGAATTGGTCTGTGTCTTCCCGGAAGGTCTGAAAGGGGTGGGGAAGCTCTTTAAAGATCGCTACAAGCTGGCTCGCTTTGGTCGTGGTGGGTTTGTACAGGCAGCGTTGCGCACTCAGGCGCCGATTATACCGGTCGCCGTTGTTGGCGCCGAAGAGATTTATCCGATGCTTGCAAATGCCGAGGGGGTGGCAAAGTTGTTCGGTTTCCCCTATTTTCCGCTCACGCCATTCTTTCCATGGTTTGGGTTGCTAGGGGTTATTCCCTTGCCAACGCGCTGGAGCATCACCTTTTGTCCACCCATAGCAACGGATAGTTATGAACCAGAAGCAGCCGATGATCCTATCACGGTGCTGGCGTTGACAGAGCAGGTGCGCGAGATTATCCAGGAGACAATCAACCAGAAGCTGGCTGAACGCACGTCAGTATTTTGAGTAGTGGCGATGGCGTCGTTTGATACATTAAGAGGAAACAAGGGGTGCAGTAGGGCTGCACCCTTATCATTTGTAGTGATGTAGAAGACAGAGATCGCTCAAATAAGGAAAATACCCTCCCATTGATGAGATGTTGGGTAATGTAGCCTGCCAAAAACGGAGGCTGGCGATGATTAAACATTTGCACAAAGCAGAGGAAAGGGTGCAGGTAACAGGAGCGAGAATAATTCTTTCTCACGTTACAAGCATACTTTTTGATAGCGCTTCATATCAATGCGTATATCTGGGATTTAACACCATTGCATAGCAGGCTGAAAGTGTGGTAAGAATAACATAGGATATGCTCTGGTTGCTAGATTAGGACCTCACATGCCATACCGCATCTGGATAATTGTGATCAGTCTCGTTGGCTTGATTTCCTGTACTGTTGTGCCAGGAAGCAGGACAGATGAACCATCTATACCGCCTACCGCGCCAATCGTGGCGTCGGTTGCAACAATTCAGCCCACCACTACCGTTACGGCAACTTCGAATACGTTGATAAGCAGCACTCCCGTTACAAATGAATCGACATCTACACCAGAACCGTCCATGACAGCTATTGATCCAGCGACATTTGATTATGCGCTTGAGCGTATCGCTGATGGCTTTTCGCATCCGACTCATCTCACCCACCCTGGTGATGGGAGCGGACGGTTGTTTGTAGTTGAGCAGGCCGGTCAAATTTGGATTTTGCACAACGGCAAACGATTATCAACTCCATTCCTCGATATTCGTGAACGGGTAGGATCACGTGGCAATGAACAGGGATTGCTCAGCGTCGCGTTTCATCCACAGTACGCGGCAAATGGAAGGTTCTTTGTAAACTATACCGATACGCGCGGCAACACGGTGATCGCCGAATACCGTGTCAGCAACAATCCTGACCAGGCAGACCCAAGCAGCGCCCGTGTGTTGTTGCGCATTGAACAGCCTGCCGCGAATCATAATGGTGGCTTATTACTGTTTGGCCCTGATGGCTACCTCTACATTGGCACCGGTGATGGTGGTGGGGCTGGCGATCCGATCAATGCTGGACAGCGGTTAGACACACTGCTTGGCAAGTTGCTGAGAATCGATGTGGACAATGGTCAACCTTATACGATCCCGCCCGATAATCCTTTCGTTGGATTGTCTGGCGCTTTGCCAGAAATTTGGGCTTACGGGCTGCGCAACCCGTGGCGCTTTACCTTCGATCCGGTGCGTGAGCTGATTTTCATCGCTGATGTTGGACAGAATGCGCAGGAAGAGGTCAACGTCGCTTCGGCTCAGGCAGGCGGTTTGAATTATGGCTGGCGGCTCATGGAGGGTGACCAGTGCTATCGATCAGCGAACTGCGATCCGACCGGTCTGGTTTTACCGGTAGCGGTGTATGGTCACGATAGCGCTACCGGTGGTTGTTCGGTGACCGGAGGTGAGGTGTATCGCGGTGGGCGTCAACCGCTGCTGAACGGTATCTATTTTTATGCTGATTTTTGTACCGGTAATCTGTGGGCGCTCTGGGCCGATGGTGAATCCTGGCAACATGCACTGATTACCCGTGTGCGAATTCAAACAACCTCGTTCGGATTAGATGAAGCGGGAGAGCTGTATTTGCTTGACCGGGCTGGTGGGGTGTACCGGCTGGTTGCCTCTGGACATCGAGACAGGTAATACCACATCATGGTTTTTCAGCGGTCTCAGCTTTTCGATCATGCGCTCACATACCCGCCAAAAACGCTCTGATCAGACGCATCAATTCGGCGGGTTGATCTTCTTGAATGGTGTGACCGCTATTGGCAACGAACACCAGTTGGCAATTGGGAATGGCGGCAGCCAGGCGTTGTACATCTTGTGGTAAGTTGTTCTTTTCGCCGTCACCATTGATGAGCAACACTGGACAGCGAATGTGCGACGCTGCACGCAGGCAAATGTCACCACCGGCGGCCAGTATGGCCTCGGCTGCCCTTACCCAACCCTCTATCATTGGTTCGAGCTGTTCACGACCGTGTAATGCAATAATCTCGTCTCGCCAGGCTGCCCGTTGCTCACCCCAGGCTGAAACCGGTAACCAGTCTTGCACAGCGTCAACCATGGCCTGACTGATCACACCAGAGACACCCCACGCCACTACACCACGCACCAGATCAGGATGCCGTGCTGCGAGAAGTAATGCACTCTCGGCGCCATCGCTAAACCCCATCACAACCACCGGTTCTGGTCGTAGCATATCGAGCAGTTCGGCCATATCATCCGCGTCGCGCTGATAGAAGTTGGGTGGAAAATCGCGATTCGGTGGCCGACTGGCGCCATATCCACGTAAATCGGGGGCGATAATCCGATAATCCGGGCTGAGTTCATCGATAAGCAAGCCCAAGTGACTGCGCGCTGTGCCGGTAAAACCGTGCATAAGTAAGAGCGGTAAGCCACTCCCTACATCGTGATATGCGATGATTGCTCCATCACGTAGCGTAACTTGTCTAAGCATAAAAATCCTATAATGATAACAAACAGCGATAATGTACTTACTGTGAAACCAAGATTGAGAGTTATGCAATGACCATAGAAGACTTGCGTGCCATTCCGTTGTTCGCCAGTCTTGATGAGGCAACGCTAGCCGATACTGCTCGTCGGGTACAAATCTGCAACTATCGAGCTGGTCAATATATCATACACGAAGATCAACCCGCCCATGCCATTTTCTTTGTTGTCCGTGGTCGAGTACGGCTGTCACGCACTGCCCCTGATGGTCGAGAGCAGGTACTGGCGATGGCAGGACCGGGTGAATACTTCAATGCAGTACCAATCTTCGACGGTGGAACGAGTCCGGCGTCAGCACGAGCGATGAGTCAGGTTACCTGTCTGATACTGGAACGTGATGATCTACTGATGCTTATTCGCAAACACCCTGATCTAGCCCTGGCCGCCCTTTCTGATCTAGCCGGTCAATTACGCGAACTGGTGATGCTGGTAGAAGACCTGGCTTTCCGTTCGGTACGCGCACGCCTGGCGCGATTATTACTGGCCGAAGCTGCCGAAGGAACTGCTGAAGTGACGCAGCAAGAGCTGGCTGAACGCACCGGTACCGTGCGTGAAATTGCCGGGCGAGCACTACGCCGGATGGCCGAGGAACGACTGGTGAAGTTAGAACGCGGGCGAGTCATCGTATTAGATCGAACGCGGCTGGCGAAAGTGGCAGAAGAATAGGGTAGGGTGACGAGTGTGCAGAACAGAATCACCCCACACGCTCGCAACGATAGAGTGAAGCGTGTGGGGTGGCAAGGGTATGCTCAGCGAGCACAAGCCCTACTGAAAGAGAGCAGCGACCGTATTATACATATCAGCCAGTGAACCGCCGACAGCACTGATCGCCAGAACACAAACAAGTGCAATTAACGTAATAATTAACCCGTACTCGGCCAATCCCTGACCCCGTTCGCGTTGCTGCCCTAATCGGCGTACCAGGAACAACACGTGGGTAAGCATAGCATGATCACCTCCTTTCTTTTTATAATGCCACTGTATCCTGAATTTACACAACATGCAATCAGAAGAGAGTACTATTACGCAATAGTACCAGCGTCATCGATGGAGCCTCCATTCCCTGGCAGTAGTAGATAGTCGGTGCGGCAGGTGCTTCCTTTACTCACGGGTTACCGCTCATCGTGGCAAGTGACCTCATAAGGAAACCTGGGTGCGCGGGTCGCTGGCCCGCATCATGCGGTGTATAGGCAGTGGCTGCGTTAGACGCTGACCGGCACCGCGTGCGCGGGTCGCTGGCCCGCATCGTGCAGTGTGTAGGCAGTGGCTGCGTTAGACGCTGACCGGCACCGCGTGCGCAGGTCGCTGGCCCGCATCGCACGGTGTATAGGCAGTGGCTGCGTTAGACGCTGACCAGCATCGCGTGCGCGGGCCTCTGGCCCGCATCGCACGGTGTATGGGCAGTGGCTGCGTTAGACGCTGACCGGCACCGCGTGCGCGGGCCTCTGGCCCGCATCGCACGGTGTATGGGCAGTGGCTGCGTCAGACGCTGACCGGCATCGCGTGCGCGGGCCGCTGGCCCGCATCGCACGGTGTATAGGCAGTAGCTGCGTCAGATGCTGACCGGCACCGCGTGCGCGGGTCGCTGGCCCGCATCGCGCGGTGTGTAGACAAGGACTATCATTTGTTCCCTCAACATGTCATTTGGGCCAGGATTGAAATACGCTCCCACTGCTCACCCCAATCTTCTCTACGACTACACGAAGGCTTTAAAATTTGCTCTAAGTGTACGGATCGTGCATACTACCGGTGGACATCTTAACCCTGAACTGAGGAGTTACATGATGAGCACAACCTGGCGCGTACCGTTTGGCGATCTGCGGCGTAGCCATCAAGCGATTAACACCGAACTCATCGCCGCCGTAAGGCGAGTTATTGAAAGTGGCTGGTATATTCTAGGCAACGAAGTGGCAGCGTTCGAGCAGGAGTTTGCTGCTGCCTGTGGCGTGAACCATTGTGTCGGCGTAGCCAGCGGTGCTGAAGCACTCTACCTGGCGCTGGTTGCAGCGGGGATCGGTCCAGGCGATGAGGTAATTACAGTTGCCAATGCATGCATGTACGACGTGTCTGCCATCTTACAGGCTGGTGCCCGTCCAATCCTGGTTGATGTCGATCCGACTACCCAGAATCTCGATCCGGCGGCAATGGCAGCGGCAATTACGCCGCGCACCAGAGCTGTGATACCGGTACATCTCTTTGGACGGCTCGCCGATATGGCAGCGATCAATGACCTGGCCAAACGACACGATCTCGTTGTTATCGAAGATGCGGCTCAGGCCCATGGTGCATGGCGAATCGATTCAACGGGGCAACCACGACAGGCCGGGCAGTGGGGTGATATTGCCGCATTCAGTTTCTACCCGACCAAGAATTTGGGCGCGTTGGGGGATGGCGGAGCAGTGGTAACTAACCAGACCTCACTCGCCGAACGACTGCGACGCCTCCGCATGTACGGTTGGGAGCGAAAATATTACACGACCGAAATCGGTGGACGTAATTCTCGCCTCGATGAGCTGCAAGCGGCTTTGTTGCGTGTGAAACTCGCTCATCTTGCAGCAGCGAACGCTGCCCGGCGCGAACGCGCTGGCTGGTATGCTGCGGCGTTAGCCGATGTACCAATTGGTCTACCCGTAGATGAACCAGGCCACGTGTATCACCTCTACGTGATTACCCTTCCCGACCGGGTTACTCGCGACCGGCTACGTGAGCATCTCCTCGCCCACGGTGTCGGCTGCGATATTCACTACCCAACACCTACCCATCTGCAACCGGCTTATGCTGAGCTGGGGTATCGAGCGGGTAGTCTACCGGTAACCGAAGACCTGGCTGGCCGGATTTTATCGTTACCCATGTACCCTGAATTAACTTACGAAGAAGTTATGTTTGTGGCTGAAACAGTACGAACGAGGGTCGTATGATTGATTTCCAGCAATTTGCCGGTGCAAATGTCCTGATCACCGGTGGTCTGGGCTTTATCGGCTCGAATCTGGCCCATCGATTAGTCGAGCTGGGTGCAAATATTACGCTGGTTGATTCGCTGATCCCGGAGTATGGCGGGAATCTTTACAACATCGCCGGTATTGAGAATCGGGTGCGGGTGAACATCGCTGACGTGCGTGATGAATACTCGATGAACTATCTGGTACAGGGGCAAGATTTTCTCTTCAACCTCGCCGGGCAAACCAGCCATCTCGACTCGATGCGCAACCCCTACATTGACCTCGACATCAATTGTCGAGCCCAGCTTTCCATCCTCGAAGCCTGTCGTAAAAATAACCCGCGTATCACGATTGTCTATGCGTCCACCCGCCAGATTTATGGCAAGCCTGACTATCTTCCAGTTGATGAACGCCATTTATTACACCCAGTTGATGTAAACGGGATCAATAAAATGGCCGGTGAATGGTACCATATTCTCTACAACAATGTTTATGGTATTCGCGCATGTGCATTACGCCTGACCAACACGTATGGCCCACGGATGCGAGTCAAAGATGCGCGTCAGACCTTTCTTGGCATCTGGATCAGAAATGTCATCGATGGTAAGCCGATACAGGTTTGGGGCGATGGAAAACAACTGCGCGATTTTACCTACATCGATGATTGTGTTGATGCGTTGTTACTGGCCGCACTACACCCAGCAGCCGGCGGACAAATTTTTAATCTAGGTGGACTCGAAGTGATTAATTTACGTGATCTGGCAGCACTCACGGTTGAGATTGCCGGCGGCGGGAGTTATGAAATTATTCCCTACCCTCCAGATCGCAAACCGATCGATATTGGCGACTACTACGCCGATGATCGCCGGATTCGGACGATGCTAGGTTGGCAGCCGCGAATCGATCTCCGCACCGGTCTGGCGCGAACCATCGCGTTTTATCGTGAACATCGCCGCCATTACTGGGAACCATCACCGGATGAAGGTTAATAAAAACCGCTACAATATTCATCAAACCGTCAAGATTGGTCACTACAATGTAAGTCAATGATATACAGAGGAGCACAACATCTATGCGCGTATTAATTACCGGAGGAGCAGGCTTTCTAGGTTCACACCTGTGTGATCGCTTTCTGGCTGAAGGGCATACGGTGATCGCGATGGATAATCTGATCACCGGCAGTACCGACAATATCGCTCATCTGGCCGGTCATCCTCGCTTCCTCTTTATTCATCACGATGTCACGAACTATATTTACATCGAAGGACCCATCGACGCCGTATTGCACTTCGCCTCACCGGCGTCGCCAATTGATTACCTTGAGCTGCCGATTCAGACGCTCAAAGTTGGTGCCCTTGGCACCCATAAAGCACTTGGTCTAGCGCGGGCAAAAGGTGCTCGCTTTTTACTCGCTTCGACTTCAGAAGTCTACGGCGATCCCCAAGTCCATCCACAACCCGAAAGTTATTACGGTCACGTTAATCCGGTTGGGCCACGCGGTGTGTACGATGAAGCCAAGCGTTTCGCCGAAGCCATGACGATGGCGTACCACAACTACCACGGTGTGGAGACGCGCATTGTTCGTATCTTCAATACGTATGGCCCGCGGATGCGGCTCCGCGATGGGAGGGTCGTTCCCAATTTTATTTCGCAAGCCTTACGTGGCGAACCACTCACCATTTACGGGGATGGCAGTCAGACCCGCTCGTTTCAGTATGTCTCCGATCTGGTAGAGGGCGTCTACCGATTGCTGTTTAGCGATGAAGTCGAACCGGTGAACATTGGCAATCCCAGTGAATTTACAATTGCCGAGTTCGCCCAGATCGTCAATGAAATAACCGGTAACAAAGCAGGGGTTGTCTACCGCGATCTCCGCACCAAAGATGACCCTCAAGTACGTCAACCTGATATAAACAAAGCCCGACGGATTCTCAACTGGGAACCAAAAGTATCCCTACGCGAAGGCCTAGAACAGACTATTCCCTGGTTCCGGCAGGAACTGCAACGACGTGGCGAGCTATAACTAGCACGAGGAGGCAGACTCAGCGTATGAAGGCGGTCATTCTGGCTGGCGGCTACGGTACCCGCATCAGTGAAGAGAGTGCCATTCGACCGAAGCCGATGGTTGAAATCGGTAATCGGCCTATTCTCTGGCACATTATGAAAATCTATTCGGCCCACGGAATCAACGAGTTCATCATCTGCTGTGGCTACAAAGGTCACATGATTAAAGAGTATTTTGCCAATTATTATCTGCATCATGCTGATGTGACCTTTGATATGCGCGAAAACCGTATGACAGTTCATTATACGAAGATCGAACCGTGGCAGGTGACGCTGGTTGATACCGGTGAGAATACCATGACCGGTGGACGAATCAAACGTATCCAGCCTTACGTTGGGAATGAGACCTTTTGCCTGACGTATGGTGACGGGGTAAGTGATGTTGATATTCGGGCTTTGATCGCTTACCATCGCGAGCAAGGGGTGACCGTAACCCTCACCGCCGTACAGCCGCCGGGTCGCTTTGGCGCCTTCTCGCTGAGTGAAGGGCAAACGTTGATCGAGAGTTTCAAAGAGAAGCCGAAGGGTGATGGGGCGTATATCAACGGTGGTTTCTTCGTTGTTGAACCAGCAGCATTCGATCTGATCGCCGGTGACGAGACAGTTTGGGAACGTGAGCCACTAGAGCAGTTGGCGCAGCGAGGACAACTGGCGGCCTACCGTCACCATGGCTTCTGGCATCCAATGGATACCCTGCGCGACAAGAACTACTTGGAAGGGTTGTGGCAGAGCGGCCAGGCGCCCTGGAAAATTTGGGAATGATGGAGAAGGAGCGGGCAATGAAAGTCCTCTTAACCGGCAGCGGCGGCTACATTGGCATCGTCACTGCGCCGTATCTGATGGAACGTGGTCACGAGGTTGTCGGTGTTGACACCGGCTACTACGAGAGTGGCTGGCTCTACCACAGTGGCATGCGACAACCACAGTTGATTGTCCAGGATATTCGTCGCTTAACCGCTGCTGACCTAGCCGGTTTTGACGCAGTGGTGCATATGGCCGAGCTATCGAACGATCCGTTGGGGCAGCTTAACCGTGATCTGACGTTTCAGATCAACCATCAGGGCAGTGTCAGGCTGGCTCGTGCTGCGAAGGCGGCTGGCGTCAGGCGCTTCGTGTATATGTCATCATGTTCGGTGTATGGCATCGGAGAGGAAGGTGAGATCAAAACTGAGGAGTCACCGGTTAATCCCCAGACCGCTTATGCCGAATGTAAAGTGTTAGTCGAGCGCGATCTGGCCCAGATGGCTGATGATGACTTTTCACCAGTATTTCTGCGCAATGCAACCGCTTTCGGCCCCTCACCGCGCCAACGGTTTGATGTGGTGTTGAACAATCTATCCGGTCTGGCCTGGACAACCGGCAAGATTGCGATGACCAGTGACGGAACGCCTTGGCGACCACTGGTACACATTCTCGACATTGCCCAGGCTGTCGCCTGTGCGTTGGAGGCGCCACGCGAAGCGATCCACAATCAGATTTTCAATGTTGGCGATAGCCGTTACAATTACCGTGTGCGCGAGATTGCCGAGATTGTCGCCGAAGTCTTTCCCGGTTGCGAACTAACGTTTGGTCGGAAAGATGCCGACAATCGCAGTTACAGGGTTGATTTTACCAAGATTGCGACACACTTGCCCGGATTTACCTGCCGGTATGACGCACTAGCCGGTGCTCAGCAATTGCGCGCTGTCTTCGAGCGTATTGGAATGACGCGCGAGATCTTCGAGGCCCCACCATACACGCGCCTGAAGATGCTTCGTCATCTGATCGCAACTAATCAACTTGACGCCGAACTGTTCTGGAGGAGCTGACTATGCGGTTTATTCCTACCGAATTAAAGGATGCCCACATCATTGAGTTGGAGCCACGTGAAGACAACCGTGGCTTCTTCGCACGGGTTTGGGCTGACGATGAATTCGCTGCTCATGGTCTGGTGAGTCGCGTTGTTCAGATGAACCTCTCGTATAATCGGGTGGCCGGTACATTGCGGGGGATGCACTTTCAGCACGCACCGTATGCGGAAACTAAATTAGTACGTTGCATCCGTGGCGCAATCTACGATGTGATTATCGATTTACGTCCCGATTCACCGACTTACAAGCGCTGGATTGGGGTAAAGCTCACTGCGGCTAATCGGCTTGCCCTCTACGTACCGGAAGGCTTTGCCCACGGTTTTCAGACGCTTGAAGACGACACGGAAGTGTTTTACCAGGTCTCACAGTACTACACGCCGTCTGCCGAAGGTGGCGTGCGTTATGACGATCCGGCCTTCGGGATTGAGTGGCCGTTGCCGGTCACCGAAATCAGTGAGAAAGATAAGCGCTGGCCGCTATTTAACGGTTAGCAATTATCGTGGATGTGTATCGTTTGCAACCTGCATCCACGCTTGATGTGACGGTGTGGATGCAGGTCAGTCTGCTCGCCTGGCCGGTTCGGTGTTTGAGATTACCTGTTATCCCCTCTCTGCTTGCAGGTGCATAACATCTACCGCAGGCACGTCTAACGAGCGCCTGCAAGCACAGAACAACCCCGCGGAGAAAACTATGATCCTGATCGACACTGCATTGCAACGCGCCGAAGCTGAGGGCCGGCCAATTCGAGTTGGCATGATCGGTGCGGGCTTTATGGCGCGTGGAATTGCCCTCCAGATGATCCGGTACACTCGTGGTATGCGATTGGTTGCCATCGCCAATCGCACCATTGAACGAGCAATCCAGGCGTATACTGAAGCTGATGTGCCGACTGAAGTGATCCGCCAAGTCGACTCACCGACTGCGCTAGCAGCGGCACTCGAGGCTGGTACACCGGCAGTAACCAGCGATGCGCTCTTGCTTTGCACTGCTGACGGCATTGATGTCATTCTCGAAGTGACCGGTGCGGTTGAATTTGGTGCCCAGGTAGCCCTCACCGCGATGCGCCACGGCAAACACGTAGTAACGATGAATGCCGAACTCGATGGAACCCTCGGTGCAATTTTGCAGGTGTATGCCCGTCGCAATGGTGTGATCTTTACCCTTTCCGACGGAGACCAGCCCGGCGTCATTATGAACCTCTATCGCTTCGTGCGCGGGTTAGGGGTCAAGCCGGTATTGTGCGGCAATATAAAAGGTTTGCACGATCCGTATCGCAATCCAACCACGCAGGCCAATTTTGCCCGTCAGTGGGGGCAGAACCCGTATATGGTGACCAGCTTCGCCGACGGTACGAAAATTTCGTTCGAGCAGGCAGTTGTGGCAAACGCGACAGGGATGCGGGTCGCGAAGCGGGGGATGTTTGGGCCAACCGTACCATCCGGTACGCCGCTGGCCGATGTCGTACACGAGTTGTACCCATTAGAGGCTCTCCTTGAGGGGCCAGGGATTGTCGATTACGTTGTCGGTGCAACACCGGGGCCAGGCGTGTTTGTGTTGGGTACCCACGACCATCCACGGATGCAGCACTACCTGAATCTGTATAAGCTAGGAAAGGGGCCACTCTACCTCTTTTACACACCGTACCACCTGTGCCATTTTGAGGTTCCCAATTCGGTTGCACGGGTCGCTCTGTTTGGTGATACGGTGCTAGCAGCGGCTGGCCGACCCACTGTTGAAGTGATTGCAGCGGCCAAAACCGATCTACGCGCTGGTCAAACGCTCGATGGTCTAGGGGGCTATATGACGTATGGGTTGGCTGAAAATGCCGAGGTGGTTCAGGCCGAACGCATCTTGCCAATCGGGCTGGCGGAGGGATGTACGCTGCTGCACGATATTCCGAAAGACGGTATCATTACCTATGCAGATGTACAGTTACCTCCCAATCGGTTGAGTGACCAGTTGCGGGCTGAACAAGATGCGATGTTCTGGTCATAGCGGTTCTATCTTTTCCCAGGGATTTGTCTTCGTGAAGAGTAAGAGCCTATCCGAATATTCGTCTCACGGTGCAACGGATGTAACTCATCGATGGATGGACGGATACAGCACTACTGCGCCTTGAAGCGGCGCTGCACCCCAACCGAATCTGCTGCGACAGGATATGGCGGATAGTCGCTCTGTGATTATCGTTGTGAATACCTGTGGGGGCGAGGTTACTGCCTCGCCCCTGCTAACAGAGTTATCCCGTCGTGGGTGTGACGATACAAGACATTCGGACAAGTTCTTAGAGCCTATCCGAATAATCGTCTCACGGTACGGCGGATGAAACCCGATCAATGTACGGGCACAGCGCTGCTATGACGCAACCGATCCTCTTCTGGGTATTCCAGACAGCCTCTAAATAACCCAGCCTCGGAACGTCACCTCTGCATCAATCAGCAGCAAAATTGTCGGCCTGATCATGGTGGTGATTCCGCGGTGTCCACTCTTTTTCTTCCACAATGATTTCAATCGTCTTAAATCGGCGTCCGGTGTCCGGGTCGTACCGATACCGAACACAGACGAGCCGATCGCCATACATTGCTTGTAGCTTCTTGGTACCGCGCTGACCAGGTTTTAATTTGAGACGAGTACGCATCGGTGGCTCCGTGGCATATCGACAACGGCTCTTTGTTGTACTATACCGACTCGCATTACCGTATCATTACCTCAACGCCGGTACAGCCTCAAAACAGTTCCTGTCGAACTACGATGTACTCGCCACCAGAGGCAACTGACGAGCTTCGCCAGCTAGCAATGTCTGAGCCGCTGCCGCGACAAAACCGCGGAAGAGCGGATGTGGTTTACCCGGACGCGATTGGAATTCGGGGTGGAATTGACTGGCTACGTACCAGGGATGATCGCGCAGTTCAATGATTTCAACCAGCCGCCTGTCTGGTGACACACCGCTGATAACCAGACCGGCTGCTTCAAGGATGGCCCGATAACGGTTATTAAACTCGAAGCGATGCCGGTGCCGTTCTTCTACCCGGTTGCAACCGTAAGCAGCATGTGCTCGCGTTCCCGGTATTAGATCGCACGGGTAGAGACCCAGGCGCATTGTGCCGCCCTTCTCGGTAATATCACGTTGATCGGGCATCAAATCGATGACCGGATGAGCAGTCTGCGGATTGAATTCAGTACTATTCACATCATGAGTGCCGAGGACGTGACGTGCAAAGGCAATGGTAGCGCATTGCATACCTAGACAAAGGCCGAGGTAAGGGATCCCATGCACCCTGGCATAGTCGGCAGCCGCAATCTTCCCCTCAATTCCTCGCTCACCGAATCCACCCGGTACCAGAATACCGTAGACGCCTGCTAGCAAGCGGGCTGCACCCTCGCGTTCTACTTCTTCGGCTGAGACCCAGCGAATATCGATGTCTATCGATTGTTCAAGACCGGCATGATGGAGCGCTTCAACAACGCTAATGTAGGCATCGTGTAGCTCAACATATTTCCCGACAAGGGCAATCGGTAAGCGACGCTTCTCCTGCCGGATGCGGGCGACCAGTGCACGCCACTCTTCTAGGTCAGGCGGGTTCGCCGGCAGTCCTAACCGTTCGACTAAATATTCACCCAGGCCCATATCTTCGAGGACCAGTGGTACTTCGTAGATTGAGTCAACGGTCGGCACCGGAATCACAGCGCGTACATCAACGTCGGCGAAAAAGGCGATCTTCTCGCGAATCTCATCATCAATAGGACGATCAGCCCGGCAAAGAATAATGTCGGCGCTAATCCCGACATTGCGGAGAGCCATCACCGAGTGTTGCGTCGGTTTCGTCTTCAGTTCGCCGGTGCTGATGTGCGGCAAGAGGGTAACGTGAATATAGAGAATGTTGTCACGTCCAACATCTTTCCGCATCTGACGGATTGCCTCTAGGAAGGGAAGACTCTCGATATCGCCGACAGTGCCACCAATTTCAACGATTACCACATCAGCCTGGCTGCTCCGCGCCAGGGCACCGATGCGGGCTTTGATCTCGTTGGTGATGTGCGGAATCACCTGGATTGTGCCGCCAAGGTAATCTCCTCGTCGCTCTTTCGCAATCACTGCCGAGTAGATTTGGCCGGTAGTGACGTTGCTCAATCGGCTCAGGTTCACATCAATGAATCGTTCATAATGCCCAAGATCGAGATCGGTCTCTGCACCATCAGCCGTGACGAAGACTTCACCATGCTGATACGGTGACATCGTGCCCGGATCAACGTTGAGGTAGGGATCGAGCTTCATGACTGAAACCGAGAACCCACGGCTCTTTAGCAAGCGACCGATTGAGGCAACACCAATCCCTTTCCCTACTGATGAAACAACCCCACCGGTAACAAAAATGTACTTGGTCATAGCACATTACTCCCTGTTCTAAAGATTTGTGGGTCGGTCAACCTTCGGGTTGAACCGACCCACACTGGCTCTCTTCTCGTTGTGTCAAATACGATTGCATCCCGAACAATCGGTATCTGCCGACGATTTGAACTGGCCGTACCTGACTTTGCGCTACCGTTTAAGCGTGTGTCTGAAGTCTTCTCTTCTCCCTGTGTTCAGCATCTCTGTTCCTCATTCATAGGAGAAGCAGAAGATGAAAGATGCAGGTCACACGCTGTTGCACTTCAATAACTAAGTATACCACAAATGGCCCCAGGTACTATCCGTGTATCGGGCGAAGAAAAACGATCCTGGTCTGCTCTTCATCATCCGGCAAGGCATTGGCATTGATCACAAACTTCTCTTCAGGGGTATATTCTTTCAATCCCATCTCGCTAACGAACCGCTCGATGGGGGCCAGTGGTGGATCGAAATTGGTTTGCCCCATTGCATAGTGCATTGGTATCACAAAGCGTGGCTCGATTTGGCTAATGACATTACTTGCCAGTGCTGGCCCAATCGTCTCACCACCACCAACCGGGACAAACAGCACATCAACATTCGAACCAATCTCTTCGAGCTGGCTCGTCGTTAGCTCGTGACCAAGGTCGCCAAGGTGACAGAAGACCAGGTCATCGAGGTGAATGATGTACACCGTATTGAAACCACGTTCGGCCCCCTTCACCTGATCGTGAAAGGTGCGCACACCGGTAATCAAGATCCCACCAATCTCGTATTCACCGGGACCATCAACAACAAAAACGCGATCACGGAGAGGTCGTACTGCGCTGGAATTATCGTGATCAGGGTGATGATGACTTACCGTAACGATAGATGCTGTCGGACGTCCGAGATCGAGACCAATAGAACGATGATAGGGATCGCAGACGATCGTACCATCACGACCGCGAATTCGGAAACAGGCGTGACCGAGAAACTGTACTTCTGGCATAGAACATCCTTACGCTTCCTCGTGAAAACGAGTAGAATACCTCTAAAAATATCTGGACAAGGCTGCTATCTGGCAATCCACTGGCAGATGGGGTGAAAACGTTGGAAAGCCCTGGTACTACCTTCCGCTACCCTTGCCTCTTTCACACCGTCAGGAGAAAGTAGCAGGTTTGGAACCCGCATCCCCACCGTTTACCTCTTTTTCCCCTCCCGACTACTGTGCAGGGACAATGCATCGAAAACCCTAAGCAAATGCACACAAGTATTAATCTTTTCCAGCTTGCAGTAGCGTGTATGGAAGTATGCGAAATCTTGTCGAGCAGAATGCCTTCGATTTACCCTAATTTCTCACTGCGGCATCGCACTGAGAACCATCGCGATGGCCTGTAATTCTCGACACTCTATTATACTTTCCTTTCCGCTAAAAGTTGCCAGCCTCGTGCGCCGGAATTGGCTTCCGGCAGATTTGAACCTTACAACATAACCTGTTTGGGCGTGCCAAACGGCCTACGTTGCCGCCATGTTGGCCGTTTTCAGCCATCGCGCCAGGTTTCCTTTGGGCACATGCCCCGTCACCGACTTCTTTTCGCGAAGGTGCCCCGGAAGCTTGACATCTTTGGGAAATGGCTGGCCGATCAACAGGCGGCGGAAGCGCCCTGGCGTTCGTTTAGGTTTACGATCCCAGAAGCCGGTTGGGGGAGCGGGGAATGTGGCCGCCAGGAAACTCAACATCGAGCCGGCCAGGAGCGCCAATGCGGGCAAGCGTTGGACACGTTCCGGGGTGTGCCCACACTGACGGTGGGCGCCGACCATTTGCGTGGCGCGCACCGGGATGTGCGCCACCGGCCAGCGGTCTGTGTCCATGGCCCGCACACGTTCCGGCTTGAGTTTGACAGGTGTCGCTAACAGCCAGGGCTGTTTGAAGGCCGGGTCGGAGATGGCGTACACGTCAAAAACCCGGTGCTGCGGGTCAGGCGTCACCTCATTCAAAACCAGGTTGCGCCAAATCTCGGCGCGTAGCTGGCGTCCGTCCTCCTCCCAGGTGTATGGTTCGTCGGGAGGGGTGGCTGCCAGCGTTCTGCCTTGATACTGGCGAGCCAACGGTCGCACCAACCTGCCATCCTTCGCCTTGCGCCCACGGTGATGGTCGGGGAGAACGTTGCGCCGTGCCGTGAAAGTGGTCGCCAGGCGGATGAGAGAGCGCTCAATCCCCGCCTCGTGCAGCGCGCTGATTGTCACCCCGGCATCCACCACCACCATTTCATCTTCCTGAAGGCCTTGCTGGACGTTTGTGCGCACCCTCTGCCACAAATTGTTCTCGCTCGTGTCTGTGGAATGGACCCGTTCAAAAACCCGTGGCAGGGCCATCCGCTGCCCATTCACTTCCCCCACTTCCCCGCTGATCCAAACGATCACCGCCGGTAAAGCCCGATTGGCCGCCGGGTGATCGTGCTTGCTCGGACATCTGTTCAGCGCCGGACGCCAACACGCCGTGACGTCCACCGTCACCGCAAGATATCCTTCGTAACGATGCTCCTGCCAGCCTTGCAATTCCTTCATCTATTCCCGCCACAGACGCAGCAGGACCGCTCTCTGCCAGGCGCCTTTGCGAACGGCTCCCCACGCCCTCCGCATGGCCGCATCCGACAATCCCGTTGCTTTCAGCGCCGGAAACATGGCTCCACGGTTCGGCAAGCGCGCCCCGCTCACCATCATCCCCATGAAATGGAACAGGGCAAGATTGGTCCCACCAGAAGACGGTGAAGCAACGTAACCAAAACACGTATGGTATGATTTGTCATAGTAATGGGCTCCTTGTTGTGGTCTGATGTTTGGGTGACACAAGATGACCACGCATTGAACCCATTACCAACCTTTTTATCAACATCAGTTAGCGGAAAGTGAAGCTGAATGGACCCTCAACTCTCTACTCAACTCGTGCAACTCCTCGCCCCCTTCCTGCCCTACCTGCTCAAAGGCGCCAAACTTGCCGGGCAGGAAGCGGCCAAAAACTCGGCGAAAAGACCGGTGAACAAGGCTTCGAGCAAGTCAAAGCCCTGTGGGACAGACTGCGCCCAAAGATGGAAGCCAGACCCGCTGCGCTCGAAGCCGCCCAGGACGCTGCCGCCCATCCCGACGACGAAGATGCCCTGGCCGCCCTGCGCCTGCAACTGAAGAAACTCCTCGCCGAAGACGATTCCTTGGCCCAGGAATTCGCCCGCCTGCTGCCGCAATCCGGCCCCGCCGGGCAGACCGTCATCGCCAGCGGCAATCGCTCTGTCGCCATCGGCGGGAACGCCAGCGGCAGCACCATCATTACCGGCAATCACAATCAGGTCAAGCGATGGGCCCATGAGTCGCCGCGCCATCACCATTCAAGGCAACGCCGAGCATACCATCATCATCACCGGTGACAACAACCAGGTGCATCTGGGTCACCAGGGCGGATTTGTCTTCCGCCTGCTTGACGAGGCCTTCCGCCAGGCGCAGGACGCGGGCCAACCGGCGGATTTCTACAACGGCGCCCGGCCCAACTGGGCGAACATCGCCCGCCAGCAGGACGCCCTGCGCACGCTCTTCCCCTCCCTGATGGACTTCATCCTTCATGGGACGCCAGCGCAGCGCCTGGGGGTGATCAGCGGGCTTTCCGGCGAGGGCAAGACCACCCTGCTGATGCGCGCCGCCTGGGGGCCGCCCACCAGGGGCTTTCCGTGCTCTGGCGACATTACGGCCACGTGACGCAGCCTTACGAACATCCTTTCGAGCAGAATGGGCCGCTCCTGATCTGCCTGGACGAACTCCCCTACGTGGACGAGCTGCCCGCCCTGCTCAGCGACCTGAACGAGAGCGGCCTGCCGTTCGTGCTCCTGGGCACGGCGCGCCTGCACGAGTGGTACAACAGCCCTCTCCGCCCCGAAGTGGAACGCCGGGTGACGGTGCAGGAATTCCGCCTGGAACGCCTGGACGAGCACGAAGCCCACGCCCTGCTCGAACGCCTGGAAGCGAACAACGCCCTGGGCGCCCTGCAGGAGAAGACCCCCTCAGAGCGGCTCGATTACCTGCTCGGCCGCCTGCAGGCGGATGGTCAGTTGCTCCCCGCCCTGATGACTAGCCGCGCCGGCCGCTCCTTTGAAGCCATCCTGGAAACCGTCTTTACCAACCTGGAAAAGCGCTATCGCGAAGAGCGCGTCGCCTTCCTGCTGCGCGGCTACGCTGGCATCGCCCTGGTGCACCGCTTTGGCTTCTGGATCAGCCGCCGCCTGTTAGCGGAGTTCCTGCCCTGCCCGGAAGCCGAACTGACCCCGCGCCTGCTCTCTCCCCTGCGCGGCGAACTGACCGAGATCACCGAAGAGGAGGCCGGGCGCCTATCCACCCGTCACCCCTGGATCGCCGAACGCGCCCTGGGCCTGCTGGCCGCCGCCTGCCCGAAGAACGCTACCTGTATCAAGACCTGTTTGCCGCCCTGGGTAGGGTGCTCGGCGCCGACCCAGGCGCCGAAGAGCGCAAACTGACAACCCTGCTCCCCCTGGCCTTCAAATACCAGGGACGCATCGCCGAAGCCCGCCGCCTCTTCCAGCAGGCCACGCAAGCCAATCCCAAAGACCCCGTCTCCTGGCAGGCCTGGGCGCTCCTGGAAAAAGAGCAGGGGGACATCGCCGAAGCCCGCCGCCTCTTCCAGCAGGCCAGCCAGGCCGACCCAAAAACGCCCCTACCTGGCAGGCCTGGGCGCTGATGGAAAAAGAGCAGGGGGACATCGCCGAAGCCCGCCGCCTCTTTCAGCAGGCCAGCCAGGCCGACCCAAAAAACGCCCCTACCTGGCAGGCCTGGGCGCTCCTGGAAAAAGCAGGGGGACATCGCCGAAGCCCGCCGCCTCTTCCAGCAGGCCAGCCAGGCCGACCCCAAACACGCCCCTACCTGGCAGGCCTGGGCGCTGATGGAAAAAGAGCAGGGGGACATCGCCGAAGCCCGCCGCCTCTTCCAGCAGGCCACTCAGGCCGACCCCAAACACGCCCCTACCTGGCAGGCCTGGGCGCTGATGGAAAAAGAGCAGGGGGACATCGCCGAAGCCCGCCGCCTCTTTCAGCAGGCCAGCCAGGCCGACCCCAAACACGCCCCCGTCTGGCAGGCCTGGGCGCTGATGGAAAAAGAGCAGGGGACATCGCCGAAGCCCGCCGCCTCTTCCAGCAGGCCACTCAGGCCGACCCCAAACACGCCCCTACCTGGCAGGCCTGGGCGCTCCTGGAAAAAGAGCAGGGGGACATCGCCGAAGCCCGCCGCCTCTTCCAGCAGGCCACTCAGGCCGACCCCAAACACGCCCCTACCTGGCAGGCCTGGGCGCTGATGGAAAAAGAGCAGGGGGACATCGCCGAAGCCCGCCGCCTCTTCCAGCAGGCCAGCCAGGCCGACCCCAAACACGCCCCCGTCTCTGGCAGGCCTGGGCGCTGATGGAAAAAGAGCAGGGGGACATCGCCGAAGCCCGCCGCCTCTTCCAGCAGGCCAGCCAGGCCGACCCCAAACACGCCCCCGTCTGGCAGGCCTGGGCGCTGATGGAAAAAGAGCAGGGCAACATCGCCGAAGCCCGCCGCCTCTTTCAGCAGGCCAGCCAGGCCGACCCCAAACACGCCCCCGTCTGGCAGGCCTGGGCGCTGATGGAAAAAGAGCAGGGGGACATCGCCGAAGCCCGCCGCCTCTTCCAGCAGGCCAGCCAGGCCGACCCCAAACATGCCCCCGTCTGGCAGGCCTGGGCGCTGATGGAAAAAGAGCAGGGGGACATCGCCGAAGCCCGCCGCCTCTTCCAGCAGGCCAGCCAGGCCGACCCCAAACACGCCCCCGTCTGGCAGGCCTGGGCGCTCATGGAAAAAGAGCAGGGCAACATCGCCGAAGCCCGCCGCCTCTTTCAGCAGGCCAGCCAGGCCGACCCCAAACACGCCCCCGTCTGGCAGGCCTGGGCGCTGATGGAAAAAGAGCAGGGGGACATCGCCGAAGCCCGCCGCCTCTTCCAGCAGGCCAGCCAGGCCGACCCCAAACATGCCCCCGTCTGGCAGGCCTGGGCGCTCATGGAAGCGCAGCAGGGACAGCCTGAGACCGCCGAGGCCCTCTTGCGCCGCGGGCTGGAGCAGGTTGAGGAACGGCGCGGGCGCGCCCTCTTGCTTTCCGCCCTGGGCAGTATCCTCGCCCACCGCGAGGCTTATCCTGAGGCCGAAGACGCCTTCCGCCAGGCACTGGATTTCGACGAGAAAAACCCCCTCACCCACTATCACTTTGCCGTGAATTGCCTGATCCCGCAGGGAAAGCTCGAAGAAGCCTGCCGCCACCTGGAGCGCGCCCGCTCACTCCGCCCGCGCAAAGAACGCGACCGTCGCAAAATCGAATCCGCCCTGCGCCGGCATTGTGGTTCATCGTCAGCCAGAGAACAGCCCTGAAAAGCATGTTTTCCCCCGCTAGTTTCTGAAAGAGGCCTCCCATGGATCAACTCCCCGCCCAACTTGTTCAACTCCTCGCCCCCTTCCTGCCCTACCTGCTCAAAGGCGCCAAACTTGCCGGGCAGGAAGCGGCCAAAAACTCGGCGAAAAGACCGGTGAACAAGGCTTCGAGCAAGTCAAAGCCCTGTGGGACAGACTGCGCCCAAAGATGGAAGCCAGACCCGCTGCGCTCGAAGCCGCCCAGGACGCTGCCGCCCATCCCGACGACGAAGATGCCCTGGCCGCCCTGCGCCTGCAACTGAAGAAACTCCTCGCCGAAGACGATTCCTTGGCCCAGGAACTCGCCCGCCTGCTGCCGCAATCCGGCCCCGCCGGGCAGACCGTCATCGCCAGCGGCAATCGCTCTGTCGCCATCGGCGGGAACGCCAGCGGCAACGTGATCATCACTGGCGACGTCAAACGCTAAAGCCCCGTTTCGTCAGGAGCAACCCGTATGGACCAGGAACAGGCCGAAAAGTCGCAACAAGGGGACGTGACCGCCAAAGGGAAGCGCAGCGTCGCGCTGCTGCAAAAATAAAGCATATGGCAAAGGGGTGTTCGGATGTAATGATGGGAGGATAAGTATGTCAATAACGCTAAAACGCTGGTGCCTGGATCCTCTAACTTTTGAAGAATGGCTGCGCTATGAGCGTGGTGAAGCCGTTGAACGTGTCATGACACCGTGCAAGTTGCCACAGTTGGAAAAACTGATCACTGGCATCTGCTACATCCAGGGCAGCTATCTGGTTACAGGCTATCGCGGTGTGGGCAAGACTTCTTTTGTGAACTATGCGTTAGCCAGGGCTTACAAGCAACTGGCAGAGCAAGAGCCACCTTGTATTTTGATACCGGTGTTTCTAAATCTGGCACGCAGTTATGATGTCGGGAAACTCCTACGGCGCACTATCCGCCAATTGTACAGAACGATAGCCGAGACTTAGAGCCTATCCGAAAAACGGGTATAATTGGGCACAGGAGGTGAACCGATGAGCGAAAAACGGACTCGGACCAGAACACCCACCAACAACACCACTACCGGCTTTCGCATTTCCGATGAACTGTGGGAGGTGCTTCAACCCCTGCTTCCGGAGCATCGGCATACCCACCCACTGGGTGGAGGTCGTCTGCGGCGGTCAGACCGAGCGTGCGCCGACGCCATTTTCTACGTCTTGCGCACCGGCTGCCCGTGGAAAGCCCTGGATGTGACCGATTTGGTTCCACTGCCCACGACCGTTTCCAGGCATGGGTAAAAGCGGGGGTGTTTTTGAAACGTTGGCAAGTGGAAGTGGAGCGCTTTGATGCGTGGAAAGGGATAGACTGGGAATGGTTGAGTATGGACGGAGCCATCACCACAGCCCCGCTGGGAGGGGCAGACACGGGCAAACATCCAACAGACCGGGGCAAGCACGGCACCAAAAGAAGTCTTCTGACCGAGGGGCATGGTGGGCCCATTGGCCTGGCTGTGGACGGAGCGAATTGCCATGCTATGAAGCTGGTGCGCGAAACGATAGAAAACATCGTGGGAACCCGTCCAGAACCGACTGAGGAGCATCCTCAGCACATGGGCCTGGACAAAGGGTATGACTAGCAAGCAGTGCGCGATACTGTGCTGGAGTTTGGGTTTCCTGCCCATATGCGTTCACGCGGGGAAGAGGCGAGAGCAATCGCCCGCGAGGCTGGTAAGCGCGCCCGACGGTGGGTAGGAGAGCGCACCCACAGTTGGCTGAACCGCCTCCGGCGCATCCTGATTCGTTGGGAGAAGAAGGCCGAGAACGATATTGCTTTTCTGCATTTTGCCTGTGCCCTCATTGCTCTGCGGGCAGCAGGGTTATTTGGATAGGCTCTAATCCGTATCCTGACGTAGGCGATTTCCTCTACCTCAACCTTTTACTCCTATTCTGTCGCATAGTGCAGAGGGCCAACCCATTGAGTTGACCCTCTGAGTCAGCCTACCCTTCCCACTGTTCGAGCCGCTTTTTCACTGTAGAAAGGAACTGGTCGGCGGTAGCACCATCGGCAATCCGGTGATCGAAGGTGAACGAGAGATAGCAGAGCGGGCGAATTGCAATGGCATCAAGACCGTTTTGGGTGATCACAACCGGACGCTTGACAACCGCCCCGATACCGAGAATGCCGGCCTGTGGTTGATTGATAATCGGCGTTGCAAAGAGGCTACCGGTTACGCCATGGTTCGTGATGGTGAAGGTACCACCTTGCGTCTCTTCGGGGCGGAGACGTTTGCTCCGTGCCCGCTCGGCTAGGTCGTTGACGGCTCGGGCTAGGCCGAGCAGGTTCTTTTCATCAGCATCAGGAATAACCGGTACCAGTAAGCCCTCGTTCAAGGCCACGGCGACGCCAATGTTTATGCGACGGTGAATGATAATGCCCTGGTCGGTGAAGCTACCGTTGAAGACCGGTACAGCCTGCAAGCCGGCTATCGCAGCCATAATGAAGTACGGCGTCATTGTGAGACGGACACCCTGGCGACTGAATGCTTCCTGGTGGGCTGCTCGATGCGCTATCACCCGACTTAGATCGACCTCCATAACGGTAGTGACATGAGGCGAGGTCCGAACTGAACGCACCATATGTTCGGCAATGCTGCGTCGCATTGGTGTTAACGGCACGAGTTCGGCATCAGCGGGGATTTCAGACGTTGCTGGCGCGGCAACTGGTGGCGGGGTGGGTGCAGACGCCATCGGTACAGGTGCCGGTGTCGGTGCAGGTGCTGGGGTAGGTGGAGATGCGGTGGATGCAGGCGATGGAGCGGAAGCAGGGGTCACGGGTGTTACTACTGGTGCTGAGGATTGTTTTTCGCGCTCGGCCAGGAAGCGCAGCACATCTTGTTTGGTAATTCGCCCACCCTGACCGGTACCGCGAATCTGCGCTGGATTAAGCTGATGTTCAGCCAGCAAACGGGCAACTACTGGTGAAAGATACGTGTTTCGTCCATCGCCAGTTGCCGGCGGGGCGGTGGTTGCTGTTACCGTGACCGTTGTAGAACTGGATTCGGTTGTTGCTATCTTAGTAACCGGTGCTGCTGTTGGCGCACCGGACACTGTTGTATCAGCCGGGGCCAGCCGGGCAATGACGGTACCAACCCGCACCGTTTCTCCTTCCGGCACCAAAATCTCGTGCAGAATACCAGCTTCAGGGGCGGGAACTTCTGTGTCAACTTTGTCGGTGATTACTTCAAGCAGCGGTTCGTACTTCGCGACCGGATCACCGGGGCGTTTTAACCACCGGCCAACCGTACCTTCAGTCACACTTTCGCCGAGTTGGGGCATTTTAATCTCAATCATGTATCTCACCTACCACATGGTTCGCAACGTATATCGAGAACGCACGATAACACGCACTGACCTGTTTCGTTGTCGTCGGATCATGCTGGGTTGAGCGTATCAATACGCTGCCAGGCGACGCATTGCTGCGGCAATCGAAGCTGGTGATGGCATAAAAGCCGCTTCCAGCGAATGGGCAAATGGCATTGCCGGTACATCCGGGCCGCCGATCCGAACAATCGGCCCGTCGAGATACTCAAATGCATGTTCGGCAATAATCGCCGCTACTTCACCGCCAAACCCGCCAAACAGATTATCTTCGTGCACGATCAACACCTTGCCGGTACGCCGTACACTGGCGAGAATTGTCTCGGTATCGAGTGGGCGCAACGTGCGCAGATCAACTACCTCAATACTGACTCCTTCCGCGGCTAGTGTTTGCGCAGCTTCCAGGCAGTAGTGCAACATCAGGCCATACGCAAAGACAGAAATATCCTCACCGGGGCGTTTGATGTCGGCGGGACCAATGGGAACCCGATAGTCCTCTTCGGGTACAAAGCCTTTGATCAGGCGATAGGTCTTCTTATGTTCGAGAAAGAGTACCGGATTCGGGTCCTCGATAGCACTTTTCAGCAACCCTTTGGCATCGTAAGGGGTTGAAGGAGTAACCACTTTCAAACCAGGGACATGGGCAAAGAATGCTTCAACACTCTGACTATGGTAGAGTGCGCCGTGGATACCGCCGCCGTAAGGCACACGGATCACCAGCGGCACTTCCCAATCACCGTTTGAGCGATAGTGAATACGGGCTGCCTCTTGCACGATCTGGTTGAATGCTGGCGCAATAAAATCGGCAAATTGAATCTCGGCAATTGGCAGCATATCGTTCATAGCGGCTCCGATACACGCGCCGACGATCACACTCTCGGCCAACGGCGAGTCGATAACGCGCATCGGTCCATACTTGTCGTAGAGACCTTCTGTGACACGGAAGACACCGCCACGCTTGCCAACATCTTCACCAAAAATAAATACGCGCGGATCGGCTGCCATTGCCTCATCTAGACCCTGGCGAATAGCTTCGAGCAGATTCATCTCAGGCATAACGTCCTCCCTGGCAGACTAACGACGTTGGCGTGGTGGTGCATAGACATGATCGTAGAGCGTTTCTGGCTCGGGCATTGGTGCCTGTTCGGCCTCTTCAGTTGCCCGATCAACAATGGCCTTGATCTCGGCTCGCATCTCTTGCTCTTCGGCTTCGCTCAAGATGCCGTGTTCCCGCAACTGCGCAACGAACCGCACAATCGGGTCTTGATGGCGAACCAGGGTAATTTCGTGCGGTGGGCGATAGGTGCGATCATTGTCATCGCTTGAGTGGGCCGTCATGCGTACTACCCGTGCTTCGATTAGGGTTGGCCCATCACCACGACGGGCACGCTCTACGGCACGGCGGGTTACTTCATAAACCGCCAGCACATCGGTACCATCAACACTTATGCCGGGAATCCCATACGCTGCGGCGCGTTCGGCGACACTCCCGATTGCCATCTGCTGACGCTGATGAACACTAATGGCGTATTCGTTATTTTCACATTGAAAAATGACCGGCAGCCGGTGTACGGCTGCCAGATTAACTCCTTCGTGGAAATCACCCTGACTAGTTGTACCCTCGCCAAAGGAAACCCATACCACCGCGTCGCCACCTTTAATCTTCTCGGCCAGTCCGATTCCGGCAGCATGCGGAATTTGCGTACCGACCGGTGATGATTGAGTGACAATCTTCAAACGCCGGCAACCGTAGTGGGCTGGCATCTGTCGGCCACCAGAGCTAGGATCGGTGGCGCGGGCAAACAGGCCTAGCATCACCTCAGTAGGGGTCATGCCCATCACCAGCACCATTGCCAGACCGCGATAGTACGGTAAGATAAAATCTTTTCCGCGCGTTAAGGCAAAGGCGGCTCCAACCTGGGCTGCTTCATGTCCCTGACAACTAATCACAAACGGCGCTTTGCCTGCGCGATTGAGTACCCACATACGCTCGTCGAGTGCGCGTGCCAACATCATGTACCGCAGCATATCGCGGAGCGTGTGCGGCGGTAGATCGTGCCCAAATCCCGGATCGGCACTGATTTCTTTGATCGAGACGGTCATCGGCACTACCTTCCTTTCCGTATGTTATGCATATCAAAGACCCGCCACGATTCGCCGTAGCGGGACGTAGTAACGCATGCGCACACTGGCTGACGCTTACGTTCCGTCCCCATCGACGGCGATCGGTCAATCAGGTAATCATGAATAGTATAGCCGAAAAATGAGGTTGGTGCGAACGGAGATTATCAGGGGTAGGTCGTTTCAGAGTGGTCAGCTCCGAGTCGCTTTTGATAATCGGACGATACCACTGTAGAGCGACACTGACGAACCGCGTGCATCCACTGCCGATGAGTCGCGACTCTCGCAATTACCTGTGAATGCAGATCTCCGTTTCGCGTTGTGTTGTGTACGATCTGACACGGTTTACACAGACAGAGTTGGTGTGAGCGTGTGAGATACCTTCATCGGTGAACACAACCACCAACCGAACATATTGATTTCCTCGTGCTCTCGTTCCTCACTCCTCATCTTCGCCGTGATATAATGATAGCCGAATCATCTCTCCCCTGTAAGGAGTACTGCCGTGAACATCAGCGAACGCCCGATTAGCCGGTTTCCGGTACCTGACCGAATTGCAGACCTGCCGGATGATATTCGTGAACGCATCGAGAAGGTTGCTGAGAAGAGTGGTTTTATCCCCAACGTTTTTCTGGCACTAGCGAAAAGGCCTGATGAGTTTCGGGCCTTTTTTGCTTATCACGACGCCTTAATGGAACGTCCTTCTAATCTGAGTAAGGCCGAGAAAGAGATGATCGTTGTTGCTACCTCGGCGGCAAATGATTGTTTGTATTGTGTCATTGCCCACGGTGCAATTCTCCGCATTCGCAGTAAAAATCCGCGACTGGCCGATCAAATTGCGACTAACTACCGACGCGCCGAAATCACCCCTCGCCAACGTGCCATTCTCGATTACGCTTTGAAGGTAGCGATCGACTCGGCCCGAATTAGTGAAGAAGATTGGCAACCCCTGTTCCAGCATGGTCTGACCCAGGACGACATCTGGGAAATAGGTGCGATTGCAGCCTTCTTCGCAATGAGCAATCGGCTGGCCAATATGAGTGCACTCCGTCCCAACGATGAGTTTTATACGATGGGCCGTTAAACGTGTTTCCTGCCTGCTCGCATAAAGGTAATTTTCATGGCTATTGTCATTCGTGTCCTGCTTCCCGCCGTTGTGGTAGGACTGATCCTTGTCAATGCAGGTTGTGCGATAGCACCGCCTTCGTCGCCCGCTGCAACCATCGCGAAACCGACGGAAATAACTTCCAGTCCATCGGACTCGCAGCCTGAACCGGCACGATCTCCGACCGCTACCCCTGTCGTTGGTCTCGCTAATCCGGCTGCCAATTATTGCAGCGAACAGGGAGGGCGGCTGGAAATTCAAACGACCAGCGATGGTGGGCAGATCGGTGTGTGTCTGTTTAACGACGGTTCGTTGTGTGAGGAATGGGCCTTCTTTCGGGGTGAGTGTCGGCCTGGCGATCAATACGCTTTACCGGAAGGCGCTGCTGAAACAACCACTATCGAGCCAAAATTCGCCGAACTCTTTGCACTGGTACGGGAAAATCTACCGGCAAACGCATTTGATGGTTTCGCAGCCCAGCCACTTACTGCTGATGGGGAACGCCAATTGTGGGTTGTTCACAGCACCGGCATGCGAAATTTCGACCTCGATCCATCAGTGCCACATTTTATTGCTGTGTACGAGTACACAGTTGGCGGCTGGCAACAGCTTGATCGTCAGTCGTTGCAGTCTGGTGAAGGCACAGAAACACTCGAACCGGATTTTATTGGCGTAGTACGACAGGTCAACATTGCGCCTGAACGAATCTGGTTGCAGATCGAGGGCGGATTGGGTGCTCACAGTGGTAGTTACCATCTGTTTAGTTTTGCCGACAATACGCTACGACAGGAATTGGTTGCCTTCTCGTCGAGTCCGGGATTCGGTACTATCGCAGACCTCGACGGCGATGGTGTTGCTGAAGTGGTGCTTGATCGGTCAGAACGCTACGTTTTTTGCTATGCCTGCGGAGTGTACTATCCTTTTTACCAGGTCTATAGCTGGGAAAAGAGTCAGATGGTCGAACGCACCATCAGTGAATTAGTGCCTGAATATCAAACAGCTCCGTTCGCCGATCAGAATCGACAGGCTGTTGCATTTACGCATGCCGATCTCTGGATAGATGCTCTAGCAGCAATCAATACTGTGGTAAATACTGCTGGTAATAGTGATCCACCAACGACTGGCGGATCGCTACGCTGGAATCAGCGCCTGATCCAGAAGATACACGATGCTCACCTCAGAGCAATTGACGAGAGAGCTTTTCCGCTGATCAATCACGTGTTTTTTGGTGATTACGATGGCGCAGTAGCCCTGATGCGCAGCTATACACCGGCTGACATCTTCAACGTTGAATCGCCACTCATTGTGGGGACGGTTGCGCAAGGATGGGAGACAACGCTGGGTGAATACCTGGTATCAGAGAGTGAGCGTGCGCTGGCGGTTGTTCCTGAACGTGCTGCCATCTATTTCATTCGGGCCTGGGGGCGCTTTCTAAAAGACTCTGCCGATCCTGAGATTGAATCCGATCTGGATCGCGCTGCTCAATTACAGCCTGATACACCACTGTTTGTTGAGTCTGCTACCTGGTGGAGGCAACGATAAGGTGAGTGAGCGGGTTTGCAGTTTTCAGCTTCAGATTGCATTCGATGACTACATTGCCCCTTACTGATGGCGGCTCTCGCCTGCGAGCGCGGGCCCCCGGCCCGCATCGCTAGGTGTGTGACGCCCATCGGGTTTCTGCGAGCACAGGCCTCCGGCCCGTATAATGGGGCATCCTGGGTGCGCGGGCCTCCGGCCCGCATCGCTAGGTGTGTGACGCCCATCGGGTTTCTGCGAGCACAGGCCTCCAGCCCGTATAATGGGGCATCCTTCGAGCACGGGCCTCCGGCCCGTATAATGGGGCATCCTGGGTGCGCGGGCCTCCGGCCCGCATCGCTAGGTGTGTGACGCCCATCGGGTTTCTGCGAGCACGGGCCTCCGGCCCGTATAATGGGGCATCCTGGGTGCGCGGGCCTCCGGCCCGCATTGCCGGGTGTACGACGACCATTGGGTGTCTGGGTGCGCGGGCCTCCAGCCCGCACCAGCGTTTATGGTCGAAACCTATCGCGTGCTGCCTCAGCACGTTATCGATGATAGGTTTAGAACTCGCTCTTGCCCCTCAATCTTCTCTCTCACCTCTGCTGAGTAAGGTGAAAACGTTGAAAAGCCCTAAAATCCAGCCTTTGTAGTTCTTTTGTTCTAAAAAATGATGGTATACTATCATGTAGGCTTGGCGTCGTCACCATTCGACGACGCTCTTGTTTCGCTTGTCTAGTAGCGGAGAGAGTCGTGGCAAAGACGACCATCGTCATTAAGGGCGCACGTGAACATAACCTCAAGGGCATTGATGTTGAAATCCCGCGTGATCGGCTGGTAGTGCTGACCGGAGTGAGTGGGTCGGGCAAGAGTTCACTGGCATTTGACACCCTCTACGCTGAGGGCCAGCGGCGGTATGTCGAGAGCCTGTCGGCTTACGCACGACAATTTCTTGGCCAGATGGAAAAACCGCAAGTCGATCTGATTGAGGGCTTATCACCGGCAATTGCTATCGAGCAAAAGAGTGCCAGCAAGAACCCACGCTCGACCGTCGGTACGATCACGGAAATCTACGACTATCTACGTCTGCTCTTTGCGCGGGTCGGTCATCAATACTGTCATCGGTGTGGTCAACCGGTTACCGCACAATCGGCGCAGCAGATGGTGGATCGTATCCTGACCCTCCCTCCCGGCACGCGCTTTATGGTGCTGGCGCCAGTGGTTTCGCAACGTAAAGGTGAGTACAAAGATATTTTTGCTGAAGCTAAAGCCGAAGGCTTCACTCGTGTGCGCGTTGATGGCGAAATTCGTTCGCTCGATGAAGAGATTAAGCTGAACAAGAAGGTCAAGCACTCGATTGAGGTCGTGATCGACCGCCTGGCGATACCAGCAGTTGCTGAAAACGGTGATGTTGACAGTTTCATCACCCGACTCACCGATAGCGTCGAAACAGCTTTGCGGGTTGGGGAAGGGAAGATTATTATCAGTCGCGCCGATGCGCCAGACGATCCCGATCAACCACGCGAGTGGATGATGAGCGAGAGCAATACCTGTCTGGCATGCGGGATTTCGTTTCCTGAATTGACCCCGCAGATGTTTTCGTTCAACTCACCGCAGGGGGCATGTCCGACCTGTACCGGTCTTGGTGCGCGCCTTGAAGTCGATCCGTCGCTCCTCGTTCCTAATGGCGCACTCTCCATTCATGACGGTGCGGTGACGTATTGGGGCGAAATGCGGAAAAAGCAGGATACCTGGGCATACAAGGCTCTGCTTGCTATCGCTGCCCATTATCACATTGATCTCGATGCACCCTGGGATTCGTTGACGCAACGTCAGCGTGATGCAATTATCTATGGTAGTGGTCAGGAACGTATTCGCTTCTCCTGGGAACATGAAAGTGGATCGCGCGGTGAGTATTACCGTATCTGGGAAGGACTGGCCAGTGAAATTCGTCGGCGCTATATGCAGAGTGGCTCCGACACGATGCGCGAGTACTACACGCAATACATGAGCGAACAACCCTGCCCTGATTGTCAGGGAGCAAGGTTACGACCGGAAAGTCTGGCCGTGCGGGTAGCAGGGCGTTCGATTCGCGATGTAACTCGGATGAACGTTGCCCAGGCGCTCGATTGGGCCCGTGAATTGCCTAATCAACTTAACGAGACAGAGCGGGCTATCGTCGGTGATGTATTGAAGGAGATCCGTGAACGTCTCGGTTTCTTACACAATGTAGGTTTGCACTATCTGACACTTGATCGCGCTGCGCCAACTCTTTCTGGCGGCGAAGCACAACGCATCCGCCTCGCTTCTCAGATTGGCTCCGGGCTGGTTGGCGTGATGTATATTCTCGATGAACCGAGCATTGGTCTGCATCAACGTGATAATCGCAAACTCCTCGATTCGCTGTTGCGGTTGCGTGATCTTGGTAATACTCTTATTGTCGTCGAGCATGACCTTGAGACGATGCAGGCCGCCGATTGGATTATTGACTTTGGTCCCGGTGCCGGTGTGAAAGGTGGTCAGATTGTGACTGCCGGAACACCAGAGCAGGTGGCGCAACACCCGACCTCACTTACCGGTCAGTACCTCTCTGGCCGCCTGACAATCCCGATCCCGACCAGTCGTCGTCAGGCCAACAACGGCTGGCTGACCCTGGAAGGAGCAACGCTCAATAACCTGCGTGATGTGACGGTCAGTTTTCCGCTCGGTTGTTTCATTGCCGTAACTGGTGTCTCTGGTTCGGGAAAATCATCGCTCATCACCGAAACGCTCTATCCGGCGCTGGCTAACCGTCTCAATCGTGCACAACTTAAGCCTGGTCCCTTCCGCAATCTGCACGGTCTCGAACGGCTGGATAAGGTCATCAACATTGATCAACAGCCGATTGGTCGTACTCCGCGCTCGAATCCGGCGACCTACGTGAAGCTCTTCGATTTGCTCCGTGAATTGTTTGCCGAAACACCCGAAGCGAAACTGCGTGGTTATGGTCCGGGTCGCTTCAGTTTCAACCTGAAAGGTGGGCGCTGTGAGGCGTGTGAGGGGAACGGCGAGATCAAGATTGATATGCAATTCCTGGCCGATGTCTGGGTTCGCTGTGCTGAATGTAAAGGGAAACGCTACAACCGTGAAACCTTGCAGGTTAAGTATCGCGGCAAGACCATCGCCGATGTGCTTGATATGGACGTGCAGACCGCGCTAGAGTTTTTTGCCAATGTGCCGCGGGTGCGTCGTATCTTACAAACTCTGCACGATGTTGGGCTTGACTACATCAAGCTCGGTCAACCTGCAACGACGCTTTCTGGTGGTGAAGCACAGCGGGTCAAGCTAGCAAAGGAATTGGCTCGGGTTGCTACCGGTCGTACCATTTACATTCTCGATGAACCAACGACCGGTCTTCACTTTGCCGACATTCAGAATCTGCTGCGCGTATTACACCGCCTGGTAGATGCGGGAAATACGGTCATCGTGATCGAACACAATCTCGATGTGATCAAGACGGCTGATTACGTGATCGATATGGGGCCTGAAGGTGGTGATGGCGGTGGCGAGGTGGTCGCTCTTGGGACACCTGAAGAGGTTGCCCGTCATCCAACCTCACACACCGGGCGATTTCTCCGCGAGATTCTTGAGTCGGTTGTTGCTTCTGGATAGGGGATGGGGTGGGTATGCTACTGCATACCCGCATCCCAATGTGTCGTTCACCGGACAATCCCTTTCGTTCCGGTCAAATCGCAGTCAGTCAAATCGGCATCGGTGAGATCAGCGTCGGTTAAATCGGCATCGGCCAGCGACGCTTCGCGCAAGTTTACTCCTCGCAAGTTTGCACCACGTAGATTGGCGCCACTCAGATTAGCCCGCGACAGATTGGCGCGGGTCAAAATGGCGCCACGCAAGTTAGCGCCACTCAGATACGCACCACTGAGATTGGCCTCACTGAAATCGGCATTGCACAGACTTGCTTCACCAAAATTGGCTTCGCTGAGGTTCGCGCCGATAAAATTTGCATCATCAAAGGTTACTTCTCGTAGGTTGGCGTGCATAAGATTCGCGCCTGCCAGATTGACGCCATTGCCATTGGCGCCGTTCAGACTCACCCGCAGGAGGATGGCACCACTCAGATTAGCGCCACTCAAATTAACCAACTGAGCTTCGCGCAGTTGAGCTTCACTGAGATTCGCGCCAATCATCACCGTATCGCGGAGATCGGCCCCGCTGAGATTGCAGAGACTGAGATTGGCGCCGTACAAGTTAGCGCCACTAAAATCGGCGGCGCTCAGATTGGCGCCTCTGAGATTAGCACCAACCAGCGTTGCGAACTCCAGATTGGCCCAGCTCAGATCCGCTTTGCGCAGATCGGCATCGCTCAAATCGGCCCGAACCAACTGTGCCCAATTGAGGCGCGCCTCGCGGAGATTGGCCCAGCTCAGATTGGCGCCGCCTAACTCGCAGATACTCAAATCGGCCCGATATAAGTTTGCGTCGGTCAGGCGGGCACGACTCAATTGCGCTTCGCTTAAATTGGCGCCACTCAGATTCGCAGCACTCAGATTGGCGCCACTCAAATTAGCACCAACCAACCAGAGTGGCCCTGGACGATTGAGAAGATCAAAGATCTGGTCAGGAGTCAGGTCGGCCATACGGCCCTCCTTTACACATCAAGAAACAGGGAGCATTGGTGATTTAGCTACCAGCCAGATCGAGGCTGGTGCACCCATTGAACGACAGGCAACCTGTTCGACTGCAAACTCACGTCCGGTTTGCCAGTGTAGTGCTTCTTGTAAGATACCACACTGAATGTACCCAATCGGCTCATCAGCCTGCTTGCCGGCCGACATTGAACAGGTGTAGTCGATGTATGCCCAACTATCGCCACGATCCTCTAATGCCAGTCGTCGATCCTGGTTTACCGTTTGACTAAGGCGGCGTAACCCAGCTTGCATCGCCGACAAACCTAGCTTCACCTGAGTGGCGAACGGTAACATCTTCGAGGCGATCAACGCAGCAGTACCAAACAATGCGCTCTGATTGGTAATTGCCAGCCGGGCCGTCTGACGTCCAATCCGTAGTGCCATACTGCGTGCCGAGCGACCGAAGAAGTTGATCAGGTCAGCGTTGAGTGAGGCATAGTGGTAAAACGTTAGCCCACTCGTTGCTTTCAGTTGTTCGGGCGGATAGTTGCCTATCAAATGGCTTAAGCCGGCCTGGCGCAACACAACGGCCAAACCGTTACGCCCAATCACTTCTTCGGCTGCGAGCAATGCCCAACGCATGTATGCATCAACTAACAGCAAATCAGCAACAGGATCGTGGTCGGGGCGGTCGCGGATCTCCATATTTTCCTCCTCCACGCCCTTGGTCTGTGAACAGGTTTAGGATACCACAAACCGACCACGGATAGCATTATCACAAAAATAAACGTAGATTATTCCAAAACCTGAGGAGATGTAGCAGTGAACGCAGGAAGACGAAAATGTTTGCATGTTCTGCCAGCGATTGGTATCAGTTCTGTTCTTCGTGTTTCGCGTTCGCGCTAGCCGATGTCTTCCGGTTACCCACCGCTGACACGGGCCGGAGGCCTGCGCTCCGAGCTTGTCAATCGGTATGATATGCAATATAATGAACTAAAGTGTTAATTGTAGGCAATGCGGGAGGCTGGCAATGGAGACGGAATATTCGCTGGCGCTGGCGCTAGAGGATTACCTCCCGGTAATCTTCTCGTTGATCGGTGTATGGTTTATTGCACGCACCATTCAGCAATTTGATCGAACGCTGGGGATGATGGCTTTTACCGGTTTGGCACTGCTGGCGGTTGGCGGCATCTTAAAGGCAACCTGGAAGGTGCTGATGGCAATCAACGGTACCGACATCTCGCTCTTCAGTCAGGCCCTGTTCCCGATGATTGCACCCGGTTTCACGTTGATCGCAACCGCCGTGTACAGTTACACGCGCCAGCTTCAGGCTAAGCCAGGCTTGCACCGACCCTGGTTGATCCCGCTGATCGTGATTAGTCTATTCGCAATAGGGTCAGCGCTGATCGCGGTGAACGGTGGGCCATGGCGCGTGCCGCTGATTATGTTAGCAACGATTGGAAATGTTGCCCTCCTGCTCATGTTGGCGATTGGGGCATGGAAACGCAGGATGCGACCGTTAGCCGTGGTGTTTGTGATCGTCCTGATCACGATTATTGGTTTGTCGCAAATGGCCACAAATATGCCGCAGACCATTCCGGTGCAGTGGTTTGAGCAAATTGTGCAGACGCTAGCGCAACTGGCGTCTTGTCTGGGTTCGTGGCAGTTGACGCAACGGATGGCTCAGGAGGCGCCAGCGGTTCGGCGTCTGGCGATGGGTGTGGCGTAACGCTATGGGTGCTCTGGCAACAAGAACCGGAACGTAACATCTCGTACCAGGACATGCCGGCAACGTTGACGTAATGGTGCGGTTGTCAGAGTTCTCGGTTTCTGGTCGTGTTCACTAACGAAAGTCTTTCAGGCCATTCCTGACCGATACGGTCGCCTAGGAGCGCGGGCCGAAGCCGAAGGCCCGCTTCCTACGGCAGTGGGTGCAACCCTGGCTAAGCAATAGTCCGACGTGCTCGTGCAGGTCGGCTTATGGCATGGCCGTCCCTCTCACCTTGCGTCGCAGCACAGACACTGAAACCGTCGAAACCCTTTGCCATCACGTCGCGGAGCTGCATACGTTGCCTGCCACCGGTTCCCTGACCACTATGGCGATGTTATGATCGAGACTCATCAAAAGCCCGGATTTTTGATCATCCTCTAACCTATCTTTGCTCCCTTCTCACATCAGCACTGTCGGGTAGGAAAGAAGGTTGGCAACCCCTAACAGTGCTGTGGTTGAGATGATTGATGGTCTCTGGGTGTGCTATAATATAGTACATTTAACCGCATCAATTCTCTCACACGCTGCACTTGCACGTCGCAGGAGTACAACATGCCACTCGAACGCGACCAAATCAGGGAATTGCTTATCCAGGAACTACCTGCACTCCTTGAACGCGATCCGGAAGTGCAGCGTCTGATCTTGCAACTTGCGCAAAAGTATTTTGCTGGTCGCTCGGAAACTGATAATCGGTTTGATCGCATTCTCGAGGAGTTGCGACAATCTCGCGAAGAGCAAACCCGGCTGTGGGCAGAACAAGCTCAGCGCTGGGCAGAACAAGCTCAGCGCTGGGAAGAACAAGCTCAACGCTGGGCAGAACAAGCTCAGCGCTGGGCAGAACAAGCTCAACGCTGGGAAGAACAAGATCGGCGCTGGGAAGAGAATCAACGTGAAATCCGCGAGATGCTGCGGCGGTTGGGCGAGATGGATCAGCGCCACGCGGAAATTGATCGCAAGTGGGAAGAACAGACACGCCGCTGGGAAGAACAAGCTCAACGTTGGGAAGAGCAAGATCGGCGTTGGGAAGAGCAAAGCCGGCTGTGGGCAGAGCAATCGCAACGCTGGGAAGAGAATCAACGTGAAATCCGCGAGCTTATGCGGCGGCATGCGGCGCTTGACCGAAAGTTCGACTCTACCATTGGCGCGCTTGGTGCGCGTTGGGGGCTGTATTCAGAGCAGTCGTTCCGTGACGCTTTGCGTGGTATTCTGACCGGCTTTTTCAATCTCGAAGTGATCAATGTCAACGAGTTTGATGAGACCGGCGAAGTATTTGGACGACCTGAACAGATCGAGCTTGATGTGATTATCAAAAATGGCCTGTTGCTCATTTGTGAGATCAAGTCATCGATGAGCAAGGCCGATATGTATCTGTTTGAACGTAAGGCGCGGTGGTCCGAACGCCGTCACGAGCGAAGAGCCGATCAGTTGATAGTCATTTCGCCGATGGTAGATGTTCCGGCACGGAAGGTTGCTGAACGCTTCGGGATTGTGGTCTACAGTTTTGCCGAAGATGCCGGCGACGCCTTGACCAGTGCAGAACGGTAGCGTTTCAGACGTGACCTTCCTCAATCTGCCGCACCGTGCTGCGCCGACTTCGCCGACGTCTGCTGTCGGTTGGCGGGAAGAGGGTGTCTAGTGCAGCAGCGATAGTCTCTTGCTCGGCCTGTACTCCGGCCGTATGCCGCTCAAACCAGTCGCTGTGGCGCCACGTTAATGCCAGCGGTGCGATTCGCCGAATATCTTCAGCGTTGACAACATTGCGAAAATCGGCTGCGGCCCGGGCGCGCGCCCCTTCTAGTAACGCTATTTCAGCACGATGAGAAGGGATATGCAGTTGCTGAACTAAGGCCAGGGCCTGCTCTTCCAACTCTGGCGGAATAGTGACGTGTGGGAGAATCTCACGGGCGATCATGATCTCTTCGGCGAGCGCTGCGGTCTGAGCTGCGTACCCTTGCCGAAAGCCTACCGGATCGTTGCGAAAATCACGGGCGCGTCGATAGATTTCGAGCCGAGCACGATGATCGGCAATAGGCGCCACCCATACCCGTAAACCAAAGCGGTCGAGAATTTGTGGTCGTAGTGCTCCTTCTTCTGGATTCATCGAACCGATAAGCACAAACTGACTGGGAAACAGACGCACCATTGCACCCCGCCGTACAAACGTTCGACCTTGAGCTGCTGCGTCGAGAATAGCATCAACGACTGCCTGATCGAGCAGGTTGATCTCATCGACGTAAAGGACATTACCGTGAGCGCGGGCTAAAATTCCTTCTTCCAGGCGTACAACGTGTTGCTCGATGGCAATGCGTTCGTTGATTCCACCAACCACGTCTTCCAGCCGGGCATTGAGCGGGAGTTCGATCAAGCGCATGCGCTCAACTAGTGTTTTCCCGTCAGCATCGGGATGCTCGCGGGTCACGAAGGGCATGACATCGAGCAGACCGCGCACGGCAGTCGTCTTCCCTACCCCATACGGCCCGCTGAGCAAAATGCCGCCAATTTGTGGGTTGATAAGGCCAAGGATCAGCGCCGTTTTGAGATCGGTCTGACCGACCATCGCCAGCAGCGGAAAGGGATAAATATCGTCAGCCATAGGCGAGAACCTTGCTTCTGCATCTTTCATTCGGAGGCGCGGAAGGGGAAGGTTGAGGTGGGTTGGCTCCCCTCTCACTGCCCGTATCTCCGCCCTCCATAGTCATGGGGAAGAGCTGTGAAAAGCTCTGCGTCACAACAGCTCGATTTCATACGTCAGTAGCGGACAATCAGGACGCTGACGTTCGATAAAGTTTACCACTGCTTCAAGCTGCTGCTGAGCGTGTCTGCCATCGGTTGCTACAACCGCTACTCCGAGGCGAGCGCTCTGCCAGCGGTCTTGATCGTCGATTTCGGCAACTGAGACATTAAATTCGTTGCGGATGCGGGCGATGAGTGAACGCACCACTTGTCGTTTCTCTTTTAACGACTGCGCTGTCGCGATGTGGAGATGAATGGTACATGAACCGATGATCATACGCTTGACGGTTAGTTGAGACTGTTCCAGCCGCCTAACAACGTTGATGGGTCGAGACCTTGCGGGCCGCGTGGCAGAATTGCCAGTTCAGTACGGATAGCCATTGTCAGACTACGGAGGCGTTCGGTGACTTCGGCTTCCAACCAGCGTTGCTTCTGCGCCTGATCAATCCGTAGCCGGTCGGCTAACATGTAGCTCAGACTCACCGGATCAACGGGTAACGGTTCAACATCAATTTCGGCGCCGGTCAGCGTAGCAATACGTTCCCAGTATCGTCGGTAGATATTGCGTAATTCGGCGGCAGCCGCCTTTGCTTGCTGATCGATGTGTTCGGGGAGCATTTTCACCTGAGCTATTAAATACGGCGATTGTTCGATAATCTGGATGATACGAAAGCGATTCTGACCGATCACCTGAAGCAAATAGCGGCCATCTTCCAGTCTGAGATGATCTTGAATCACTGCTACCGTGCCCACCTCGTAAGGTTCAGGGGCAATCGCCATTCGTTGTCCCTCAATCACTTCATGGCCGCGACGGAGCAAGACAATCCCAAACGGTTGTTGTTCGGCCAGACAACGACCGATCATCAGGCGATAACGTTGCTCGAAGATGTGCAAACTCATGATGCTACCGGGAAAGAGCAGCGAGCCGAGCGGAAATAATGGCAGAGTTTGTTCCATAAAGATTCACCCATCTGTCCACGTGCAGGTCCAGACGGTTGTTTCGGCCAGGCCAAGATTGAGGTCGATCACCAATTCTACTTCAGGGCCTGACATCGTCTGCACCAGGTTCGTTGGGTCAAACGGAACAGGGGTGCCGCGAAGCATAACCGGCACCGTCCCGATCCGAAGATCAAGAAGATCGGGACGCAACTCAACAGCGCTGGCGCCAATGGCAGCTAGAAGTGCACCCCAATCTGATGAGTTGCGCCGACAGGCTGCTCGCACCGAGCCTGAGCGGGCCACAGTGTGGGCAATCGTTTGGGCCGTTGCTTCATCTGCCGCCCCTTGCACCACCACTTTAATCACTTTACCAGAACCGGCCGCATCGCGCACGATTTGGTTTGCCAGATCGGCGCACAAGAAGTCGAGAGCTTCCTGAAAGACACCAAACTCCCAGGTACTTGAATCGGTGATCGGTGGATGATCGATAGCGCCATTGGCCAGCATAATCACACTATCATTCGGGCTACAGTCACCGTCAATATTCAAACGATTGAACGAACGATCAACACTTTGCCGTAGTGCTCGTTGTAACAGGGGTTGACTGATCGCCAGGTCGGTGGTGATAAGGGCCAGCAGTGTCGCCAGCCGGGGATGGATCATTCGGGTTCCCTTCGCCATGCCGGCCAGTGTGTAACGTGGACCGTTTCGCAACGAAACGCGCAGAACTCGTTCTTTGGGGCGTGTGTCGGTGGTAAGTATGGCCATTGCCGCTCGTCGCCCTCCGTTACTGTCGAGTTCACTTACTGCCCGTCGGATACCGTTGCGCATCCGTTGCATCGGTAGTGGTACCCCTATTAGACCGGTTGACATCAACAGCACCGAGTCGCGCGGTACTTCCAGCTCATCGGCTGTTATTTTGGCGCATTCAATTGCATCATTCAGCCCGTTCTGACCGGTACCAGCGTTCGCCTGACCGGCGTTAATCAACACGGCCCGGATCGCATCGTGGTTACGCAGCAAAATGGCCTGACTCAGAAACACCGGTGCCGCTTTGAAGACGCTAGTCGTGAACATGGCTGCTGCACGGCATGGATATTGAGAGTAGACGAGGGCCAGATCTCGTGCCTTGCTCCCCTCTTTCAGGCCAGCAGAAATGCCGGTGGCGCGGAACCCGGTTGGGCTAGCGATATGACCATCTTCAAAGATTGTGAAGTTCATAGCCGCTCAACAATAAACGAAGGATGCAAATAGTTTACCACACCCGACAGATCAATCCTTTGAGATATTCACTTTCTGGAAATGTCAGTAGCACTGGATGATCGGGCGCCTGGGTTAGCCGTTCGAGGATTTGTACATCACGCCCAGCATCAAGCGCGGCACCAAAGATGATTTTCTGAAAGAGTTCGGCTGAAACCAGACCCGAACAACTGAATGTTGCCAGTATCCCTCCGCTTCGGATCAGGTGCAGTGCCTGCAAGTTAATATCTTTGTAGCCACGAGTAGCGCGTTGCAGATGCGATTGCTGGTGGACAAATTTCGGTGGGTCGAGAATGACGACATCAAATTGACGATGCTCGTTGCGGTATTGACGCAGAATTTGAAACGCATCTCCCTCAACGAATTCAGTTGGTATCGACAGATCGTTTAGGCGAAGGTTATCAGCAGCCAGGGCGAGGGCTTCAGCACTGGCATCGATCAAGGTAAGCCGACGGGCACCGGCACGGGCAGCCGCCAGCGCAAATCCACCGGCGTAAGAAAAACAGTCGAGCGTATCGGCGTCGCTACAGTAAGCTCCTACTCGCAGATGGTTAATCGCCTGATCAAGGTAGATACCGGTCTTTTGACCGGTTTGTAGATCGGCGAACATACGTCGTTCGCTGGCAATCTGATCAAGACCGGTGATCAACGTTACTGGTAAACGAGGTGGCGCCTCACCCCAGCGCAACCCAACAGCCGGTGGGAGCGCTTCTTTCTCTCGTACCTCGGCATCGCTCCGTTCGTAGATACCACGTGGGGCGAGTAAATCTACCAATACTTGTATCACCCGCTCGGCTCGTATTGCCATTGCCTGCGTGAGCAATTGGATAACTAGATAGCAGCCGTACCGATCCACGATCAGGCCAGGAATACCATCTGACTCGCTAAACACCAGACGACAGGCAATCGCCGGCTGGTGGAGCCATTTTTCGCGTCCGGTAATTGCCCGTGCAATTGTGTCGTGGAGCCACGTTTCATCGAGCGGTTGGGTTCGTTCCCAGGTAGCCAGTCGCACGCGCAGTTGCGAACTACTGCTCCAAAAGCCTCGTGCCAGCCAGCTTCCGTCTTGAGCATAGACATCGACAACCGCGCCAGGTGCCGGATTTCCGCGTACCTCGGCGATAGCTCCAGAGAAGATCCACGGATGTCGTTGAATGACCGGTCGTTCGCGACCGGAAAGCAGAATAACAGTTGCCATAGTAGACTGACTCTAACACGCACCGGCAGAGTGGTCAAGCGCAAGGAGAGGAGTGAATGGGCGATTGAGTTGCCAACCCGTCTCTCGTGGAAGAGCAGGTGAACGACATACATCAGTGCATTAAACACGACCCAAAACCGGTAACGTTACAGACCGCTCTTTTTCTCGCACACGTGGTTCTGCAACCGGCCAGCTTCGTTATAATACGACTGTTACCCGCTTTTTGATAAGAGGTGTCATCGTATGCAGTACACACGTTTCGGCTCAACCGGGATGCAGGTTTCGCGGATCTGTTTGGGTTGTATGAGCTATGGTTCGCCGACCTGGCGTGAGTGGGTGCTAGACGAAGCTGCCAGTCGGCCTTTTATCTTTCGGGCGTTGGAATTGGGGATCAATTTCTTCGATACGGCGGATATGTATTCGTTGGGCTTGAGCGAAGAGATTTTAGGACGTGCCATTCGTGACTCGGGGGTACGCCGTGATGAACTGGTTATTGCGACCAAAGTCTACCAGCCGATGAGTGACCGACCCAACGACCGTGGACTTTCGCGCAAGCATATTATGCAGGCGATTGATGCCTCGTTGCGCCGATTGGGAATGGATTACGTTGATCTGTATCAAATTCATCGTTGGGATTACGAGACGCCGATTGAAGAGACATTAGAGGCGTTGAATGATGTGGTGCGCGCCGGTAAAGCACTCTATATCGGTGCATCGAGTATGTTCGCCTGGCAACTGGCAAAGGCCCTCGGCATCCAAGAACGACGCGGTTGGGCACGTTTTGTATCGATGCAAAATCATCTTAACCTTGTCTACCGTGAAGAGGAACGCGAAATGTTGCCTCTGTGTCGCGATGCCGGTCTGGCGGTGATTCCCTGGAGTCCGCTGGCACGTGGCTTTCTTGCCGGTAACCGACCGCAAGGCACCGACGCAGCTACGGTACGTGGCCGTTCAGATACGATCTCGCACGCGATGTACGATGCCAGCGATTACGTGATTGTCGAGCGGGTAAGTGAAATTGCTCGTGCCCGTGGGGTCAGTAATGCCCAGATTGCGCTGGCCTGGCTGCTTCATAAGCCGGAAGTGACTGCACCTATCATCGGGGCTACGAAAATGTACCAGCTTGAAGAGGCAGTTGCCGCGCTCGACGTGAAGTTGTCACCCGAAGAGATTCAGCGTTTAGAAGAGCCATATCGGCCAAAGCCGATTCGTGGTCATTCGTAGGCAGCGATCCGGTGTTCTGCTCCACGCTGGCAATAGGAATACGATCATGCGACAAACGTTCTTCCTTTCACCCGCCGACATCCTGGTGGCACATCAGCGTATCGCCGGGATTATTCAGCCAACCCCGCTCGAGATAAGCCGACCGCTATGTGCATTGACTGGTGCTGAAGTCTGGCTCAAGCTGGAACTGGCCCAGGTGACCGGTAGTTTCAAGATTCGTGGTGCAGCGAATGCTCTGCGTCAGCTTCCGGCAACCACTCACGTTGTTGCCTGCTCTGCCGGTAATCATGCGCTGGGCGTTGCGCACACCGCAGCTATGATCGGTACAACGGCCACACTCGTTGTACCGGCTACAGCTTCTCCGGCCAAAATCGCGGCCTTGCGCCGTTATCCGGTTGAGATCGTTTTGCATGGCACGGGCTATGATGCAGCCGAGGCTGAAGCGTTGCGCATGGCCGCCGAATATGGTTGGCATTTTATTTCGCCTTACAATGACCCACTGGTTATTGCCGGTCAGGGTACGCTGGCAGTTGAACTCTGGCAGACATTAGCCGATATTGATGTCGTTGTGGTTGCAGTTGGGGGCGGTGGTCTGGCGAGTGGGGTTGGTCTCTGGGCCAAAGCAATGAATCCACGAGTGCGCGTGATCGGGGTTCAGGCTGCCGCTTCTGCGGCTATGACTGCTGCGTTACGCGCCGGCAGAGTAGTACCGGTGGTCGATGAACCAACGTTAGCCGATGGTCTGGCCGGTAATCTTGCAGCCGATACCATCACTCTACCGATCCTGCAGCAGGTGCTTGATGACATGGTACTGGTCGATGAACCTGCTATCGCTCGCGCAATGCGCTGGCTTATCGAAGAACATCATCTTATTGCAGAGGGAAGTGCTGCGGTACCACTGGCTGCCCTTCTCGAACAACAAATCAGCGATCTGGTGGGACAGCGCGTTGTTGTGCTGATTTGTGGCCGTAATGTTGCTGCGACGACATTGCAACAAATCTTCGCTATTCCGTCAAAAGACTGAGCGAAATTCCATTGACAGTTCTTCATTACTATGCTATGCTGCACGGGCAAGAGGTGCGTAGTCACGTAGAGGAGGCCGTTCATGACACTTATCACCAATCAGTATGTAAAGACAGGCACTGTAGGAATGGTGTCGAACGACTCCGCTGACGTGAGAGAGGCTTCGCACAGCGCAGGCTAGACAGGCGTAACCTGTGATACCGGCGGGCTGTGGGAAGCCAGTGAGCATCCACAGCCCGCCCTTTATTTGGGCTGAGGTGCCAGTGGTACCACAGCCTTTTTCATTCCCTCCACGTCGCGATGGTTGTTCGGCACGGCAACGGTTAAGGATTACTGATATGTCAATTGACGATACCGCCGTGTATACCGCAAAACATCAGTTACCAGCCGACGTGGAGGGAACTATCGTGATCATCCTGGAACGAGATGGCTCATTATCGTATCATCCGCCGAAACTTGAGCGAAAATATCGAATACAACCTGCGATCACTGCGGCAACGCCAGAAGGTTTGAGATCGTCATCGTTTATCGACCGTATCATACGCATAGCTTTTGGTGTGTTGACTGTTTATGTATTGGCTGGAGCTGAAGATCGATGAGTCGTAAAACTACACCCACTACTGTTGTTGAGCCACCGCCAACGACTGGCGCAAACCGCCTGGTTGGGTCCGTCTTACGGGCACAGAGTGGTTTCTTCTGGGTGCAGACGGAACAAGGTATTCTGGAGTGTCGTTTGCGTGGACGACTCAAGAAAGAGCGTCAGGCAACCGATTTGGTTGTCATTGGTGATCAGGTTGAGGTACAACCGGTAGGAAATGGGCAGGGTGCTATCGAAGCGGTGCTGCCACGACGGAGTCGCTTGGCGCGACGTGCTGCCGGGTCTCGTGGTGCGTATAAGGAGGATGTGATTGTTGCCAATGTTGATCAGGTGCTCCTGGTCTTCGCCTGTGCCCAACCTGATTTCACACCCCGCATGCTCGACCGTTACCTGGTTATTTGCGAGCATAGTGAGTTGCCGGTTGTGATTGTCGCAACCAAGATTGATCTGGTCGAGCGCAGCGTGGCTGAAGCAATGTTTGCTCCATACGCACATATTGGCTACCCTGTCGTCTATACCAGTATTGTCACTGGTGTGGGTATTGATGAACTGCGGAGCCGTCTGGCCGGACGGATCAGCGTTGTAACCGGCAAGTCGGGGGTGGGTAAGAGTAGCCTGCTGAATGCGATTCAACCCGGCCTGAATCTGCGTACCGGTGAAGTCAGTGAACGTCTGTCGAAAGGCCGCCACACGACGACGGTCGCCGAGTTGATTCCGCTGAATCTGCCCGGTGGTGGCTATGTCGCCGACACGCCGGGAATTCGCGAGATTGGGCTTTGGAATCTACCGGCTAGCGACCTTGCCTGGTGTTTTCGCGAGTTTCGGCCGTTTCTCGGTGATTGCTACTTTGCCGGTTGTAGGCATCTCCATGAACCTCATTGTGCAGTGCGCGCCGCAGTCGAGCGCGGCGAAATTACACCAGCTCGCTACGAGAGCTACGTTCGCTTGATGAATAGTGATGAAGATGCGTGAAAGCGATAGTTCTGTCGTAACTGCCCAGGAGTTTCTCAATGAATAGTTCATTACCCCCCCGTCCAGTTGTGCTGGCCGGAACAAAGGTCTTTCTGAGTCACATTATTGCTGAAGATGCGGTATTGTTAGCACAGTGGTTTGCTGATCTAGAATTGACTGCACTGCTCGGTCAGCAGGGACGTAGCTTTACCCTTGCGCAAGAACAGCAGTGGATTGCGACAAGGGCCAACGGTATTGAACACGAGCGTACCTTTGCCATCGTGTTGCGGGACTCTGAGCGCTTGATCGGTACATGTAGCCTGCACAACATAAATCTTTTACACGGTACCGCTGAGTTAGGCATTGCTATCGGCGACAAAGCAGCATGGGGGCATGGCTATGGTCGCGAAGCAGTGCGGTTGCTGACTGGATACGGTTTTCAGTATCTCAACCTCTATAATATCAGTCTCTGGGTGTACAGTTTTAATGAACGGGCGCGTCGTGCATACCTGGCTGCCGGATTTCGTGAGGTGGGGCGTTTACACGGTGCAGTACATCTCAATGGTCAACGCTACGACCGCATCTTGATGGAGGTTACGCGCAACGACAATGGGCGCTGAAAGTGGTTGGTGTAAAGGGGGCGAATACGCTCGTAGACCGCATCCCAGGTCAGCTCACGCCAGACCCGCGCTCGTCCGGCTGCTCCCAACGCCTGTGCCAGCACCCGATCACGAAGCAGGCGGTCAATCGCGTCAGCAAGCACCGTAACATTGCCAAACGGTACGAGTAAGCCATCGACACCGTGGCGCACAACAGCCGGTACACCGCCTGCTCGCGCACCGATAACCGGTACACCGTTGCACCACGCTTCAAGATACGTGATCCCAAAGCTATCGGTGCGTGATGGCTGCACGTAGAGATCAGCCGCCGCCAGCGCATCACGTCGGGTCTCATTATCAACGTAGCCGAGTATTCGTACTCGTGCCTGTTCCGCTGGTTGCAATGCTGCCACCGCATCGGTAAATCCGCCAAAGGCTGGCCCACATTGTACCCACACCGCGTCGCTTCCCTGTGCCCACAGGCGCCGCATAGCGGCCAGTGTGTGAACAGTACCTTTGTCAAAAGCGGCTACGCCAAGGCTTAACACTATCGGGCCACGGATGTGATGAGTTGCCCGAAAACGCTCTCTATTGCCGCCGGTCACTTCAGTTGGGTTGACCCCCGCGCCAACAGTGACAATCTGGTCGGCCGGTACCCCACGTCGGATAAGATAGCCCCGCTCAATGTCGGTCATTGTCGCCACCCAAGTCGCCCGTCGGAGGAGTGCGATCTGGTGCGGCATGGCGTAATAACGTACCACCTGCTCACTCCCCGGTTCACCTAAATGAACAAAGGGTGTACAAATGTGAGCGATGCCACGCTCTGCTGCCCAGCATGCAACCGGGATCAGCGCAAAATCGAGCGTGATATTGGTAGTATGAACGATATCTACGTCGGCGAGTGCTGAATCGTTCAGGACTGTCGCCAGATCGGGTAGTTGTGGTGTCAGTGTTGCCAACCGGCGCAGGATGGGGATCGCAGGTCGCCCGACACGCCCTAACTCAACCATTAGCCGCCGAATGACCGGGTAGAGCATGGCCGATGCGGGTACACGCCGAACGGCCAACCGTCGAACCATCACGCCATCGTGCTCACCGGTTGGCTCACTAATCCGCCGTTTTCCGGCCATCCAGAGATGTTCAAGATCGAAGGCATCGGTCGTCAGTACAGTAACCCGATGACCTTCAGCTACCAGCCGCGCTCCGATCTCTTGGAAATAACGCGCTGCTCCGCTTGGTGCTGGCCAGTAGAGTTGAACGACGTGAAGAATGTGCATGCCGCGATGGTTCCTTAACTATCAGAAGAGCGGTCATCGTTGTTGGCGCTTGGATAATCATAACAAATTTCTGGTTCTGGGCCGCGACACCTTCCTTCACCACGTTAGGGGCAGGTTCTCAACCCCTGCTCGTCGTCTTCCCGATACCTCTGCTCAACCCAATTGCGCCTGGAGTGCTTCAGGGGTTGTCACCGGTAACTGACAGGCAAACTGCTCACAGAGATAGGCGGTGGGCCGACCGTCGATCATCGTGCGTCCGCTGAGCAGGGGGCTGAGCAACGTCATCGGATCATTGGGCATCGCTCGTGCAATGACCAGGCGAGGCCGGTATGCCGCACGGGCCACCGCAACCAGTGCCTGAGTTTGCGGATGATCAGACGGGCCAATAATTGCCAGTTCACGGGTTGGGCCAATCGCAATATCGGCTGCACATAACATCCGACCGAACCCAAGTGGAAAGCGCTTCAACATAGGCGTCGCCTGTTCAAGTACGTGCCGGGCGCGGGTTGCATACAGCTCTCGCCCGGTTATTGCGTAGAGCCGCAACAATGCGTAGGCCGCTGCCGATGAACCCGAAGGTGTTGCGTTGTCGCTCAGATCACGTGGACGAGTTACCAATGCTGGTTGATCGCAACCAGTGTCGAAGAACATTCCAGCCTGATCATCCCAAAAGAGATCGAGCAGCGCATCGGCCAGTTCAACGGCAATTGCCAGATACTGTGTTTCACCACTGGCCGCATGCAGGTCGATCAACGCATCACAGAGTAGTGCATAATCTTCGAGGAACGCAGTCGGCCCCGGTCGCCCGTCCTTCCAGCTTCGTAGTAATCGACCATCAGCACGCCGCAGATTTGTCAAGAGAAAATCGACGCACTGGCGGGCAAACCCCAGATATTCCGGTACTCGCGCACTCGCGACCGCCAGTGCCCGGATCGCCAGTGCATTCCAGGCGGTAATAATCTTTTCATCACGAAATGGGCGTGGTCGTCGCTCGCGGAAAGCACGCAAGAGTGGACGTGCACGTGCTACCGTCTCCTCCAACCGCTTGACCGACACACCGAGCATCGCCGCGACTGCGGCTGCCGGACGTGGCACGTGTAAAATCGAGCGACCTTCAAAATTTCCCTGGCGCGTTACCCCATAATAGGCGCCAACCAGCGTTGCATCGTCGCCGAGAGCGATACGCAATTCATCAGGCGTCCAGACATAAAACGCACCTTCCTCGGCATGGGCAGCCCCTGCTATCGGTAAGCTATCGGCATCCTCGCTGCTAAAGAATGCACCATCAGGATGGCGTAGATCGCGCAGGAGATAGGCGAAGGTCTCGTCGGCAATGCGGGCGAGGAACGGATCACCGGTAACCAGCGCCGCCAGGTGGTAGATCTCGGCCAACAGCGCGTTATCGTAGAGCATCTTCTCAAAATGTGGTACCAGCCAGCGGTCATCAACACTATAGCGGTGAAACCCTCCCCCAACCTGATCATACATCCCACCGCGTGCCATCTGCTCGAGCGTCTGGTGGAGCATCGGCAGAGCCTGAACATCACCGCGCAGGTGGGCACGTAATAAAAACTCAAGTATCAACGGCTGGGGAAACTTAGGCGCGTCACCAAAACCACCGTACTGGTGATCAAACTCACGCCCAATCTGAGCAGCAGCGGTGGTCAGCAACGCCTCATCGAGCGGGGCAGTCTCTGGAAGTGGACGGGCCAGGAGTTTAATATGATCAAGCAGCTCGTGGGCTGACGCTGTCACCTCGGCGCGCCGGGAGCGATAGGCTTCGGCAATTGAGAGTAACACCTGTCGCCAACTGGGCATCCGGTACCGTGCTGCCTTTGCGTCAGGAGGAAAATAGGTGCCGGCGTAGAACGGTGTCCCATCAGGTAGACAAAAGACATTGAGCGGCCAGCCACCACGTCCGGTCAGAGCTTGTGCTGCTGCCATATAAATGGCATCAAGATCGGGTCGTTCTTCACGGTCAACCTTAATGTTGATAAAATGTTCGTTTTGAATTGCTGCTATCTCAGGGTCGGCAAAACTTTCATGCGCCATAACATGGCACCAATGGCAGGCAGCGTAGCCAATACTGACCAGGATCGGCTTGTCTTCACGGCGGGCGCGCTCAAGCGCCTCTTCTCCCCACGGGTACCAGTCAACCGGATTATCGGCGTGCTGTTGCAGATACGGACTGGATTCGTGTGCCAGTCGATTCAAGGGACGTGATCCGGCACTCATGCCTCCTCCTTTTTGATAGATGTTCCTGTCAGAATTGTAACATAGTCGTCGGTGTCGAACAAATTTTCGACTTTTATTGGACAGAACCTCACGGATCGGGTATAATGTCAAATGGCGAACATCGCATAAGAATGCGCTAAAACCAATCTAACGGAGCAAACAATGGAAATCGGCATCGTTCGGCCCGTCAGCATTACCAACGAGATGCGGACGGCCTACCTCAGTTACGCGATGAGCGTCATCGTTTCGCGTGCCCTGCCTGATGCACGCGACGGCTTAAAACCGGTACAACGCCGCATTCTCTACGGTATGTGGGATATGGGCTTCCGAAGCAATCAGCCCTACAAAAAGAGTGCCCGTATTGTCGGTGATGTACTCGGTAAGATGCACCCTCATGGCGACAGTGCTGTCTACGATGCCCTGGCCCGTATGGCGCAGCCGTGGAGTATGCGCTACCCGCTTATCGACGGTCAGGGGAATTTTGGCTCAATCGACGGCGATCCTCCTGCCGCTATGCGATATACCGAGGCCCGTTTAGCGCCTATTGCTGAAGAGTTGTTGAGTGAGATTGAGAAAGATACGGTCGATTTTCGTGATAATTTCGACGGCAGCTACCGCGAACCGGTCGTCTTGCCGGCAATTTTGCCCAATTTACTTCTTAACGGTGCCTCTGGGATTGCCGTTGGCATGGCAACGAATATCCCGCCACACAACCTCAATGAACTCTGTGATGCGATCAGTTACCTGATCGATCATCCAGATGCCACGGTTGAGGAGTTAATGAAGATTATTCCCGGTCCAGACTTTCCGACCGCCGGCCTTATCTTGGGCACCGAGGGCATTCTAGCTGCTTACAGTACCGGTCGCGGCCAGATCACGTTACGGGCAAAAACCCACATCGAAGAGGCCGGACGTGGGGCTTTCATGATCGTGGTTACCGAACTTCCCTACCAGGTCAACAAAGCACGTCTCCAGGAGCGTATTGCCGAGTTGGTCAAGGATCGAAAGATCGAGGGGATTCGCGATGTCCGCGATGAGAGTGACCGCAACGGTATGCGGCTGGTCATTTTGCTGAAACAAGATGCTCAACCGAAGAAGGTGCTTAACGCACTTTATAAGCATACCCAGATGCAAACCACCTTTGGGATTAACATGTTGGCACTCGTTGAGCATGGCCGCCAGCCTCGCGTGCTGACTCTCAAACGGTTGCTGCAAGAGTACATCACCCACCGGCAAGAGGTGATTCGCCGACGCACTGAGTTCGATCTGGCCCGTGCCCGTGAACGTGCTCATATCCTGGAAGGGTTGAAGATTGCGCTCGATAATCTAGACGCGATCATTCAGACCATCCGCGACTCACGGACTGCCGAGAGCGCACGGAATAATCTGATGAGTAACTTCTCGCTCACCGAACGACAGGCACAGGCGATCCTTGATCTGCAACTGCGTCGTCTCGCTGCACTTGAACGCAAGAAGATCGAGGATGAGTATCAAGAGGTGATCAAGCTCATCTCCGAGCTGGAAGATATTCTGGCTAATCCACGGAAGGTGTTACATCTCATCCAGCAAGACCTCACCCGTCTTAAGGAAAAATATGGTGATCCACGGCGCACACGCATTATTCCCGATGTGACCGGCGAAGTGAGTGATGAAGATCTGATTCCCGACGTGCGGGTGATGATCACGCTGACCGACCGGGGCTATATCAAACGCCAGTTGCCCGATGTCTACCGTACTCAGCGTCGTGGTGGTCGGGGAATTAAGGGGATGCTCACCCGTGAACAAGACATCGTGCGCCACCTGCTCACCTGTAATTCGCTCGACAACCTGCTCTTTTTTACCGACCGTGGAAAAGTGTATCAACTGAAGGCGCATGAAGTTCCTGATAGTTCACGGACTGCCAAAGGGTTACCCCTGGTCAACCTGGTGTCACTCGAACCGGGTGAGCAAGTTACTTCGATGCTGGCCGTGCGTGAGTTTGATGCTGAGTATCTGGTAATGGCGACGGTACGCGGCAAGATCAAGCGAACGCAGTTGCGTGAATATAGCCAAGTACGCTCGAACGGTCTGATTGCCATCGGCCTTGAAGAGGGCGATGTATTGGGATGGGTTCGTGTCAGTCACGGCCACGAAGACATCTTACTAACTACGGCTCGTGGTCAGACGCTCCGTTTCGAGCAGAGTGAAGTGCGACCGATGGGTCGTCCAGCAACCGGCGTGATCGGTATTAATTTGGCCGAGGGTGATCGCGTGGTCAGCATGGATCTGGCTGAAGAAGGCGCCGATCTGCTGGTGGTCACTGCTCGTGGGATCGGCAAGCGTACCGCTCTCTCTGAGTATCCGGTCAAGGGCCGGGCGACTGGTGGGGTGATTTCTATCAGGCTTCGCAACGAAGATGAGGTTGCGGCTGCTGCGGTCGTGCACGATCATTCGTTGCTTACCTTCATCACCACTAGCGGTATGGTCATGCGCATCAGCGCCAGCGAGGTTTCGCGGCTTGGGCGGGCAACCCAGGGAGTAACGCTAGTGAATGTGGCCACCGGTGATCGGGTTGCTGCTCTGTCAGTTGAAGACCCTGAAGAGAATGGGAATGGCAACGACAAGCCGCCAACGTTGATTGATCCGCTGTCGTGAAGTCGAAAAGATGCCGTGTCAGCGAGGGGCGGGTTCACAACCCGCCCCTACTGATGTGGCAAACGATGGTTTCTAGCCGTACAACCAGGTTGTTGGAGCAGTTTAGACCTCCTTTAGACAAAGCATCCAATCCTCTTAGCGCAAGGATTGTACCCTCTTACCGTAGCAATACCCATCCTCAGTTAGTACACTAAAGATAGGTGCAGATGTTGCACGCTGCCTGCGTAGGCGCAATGGCCAACATTGGGGTGGCTTGAGAAACCGTTTTCGTTTCGACTTCAGCAGTGTTGCGTTTTGTCGGAAGAATTCGGTTACATACCAGGTCTGTTGCCTGCCACGCTTGTCGCGAATCATCTGCTTCCCAAACCATTAACAGTAAGGAATACGACGCCGCTGGTCATATACATGCCACGGCGTCGTTCCCTGTTTAAGGACCATGTTCGTTCTAGGGACCGCGTTCGTTCTAGTAAAGCAAGGAGTAGACTCTCATGGCGATGGATGCAAAAGGCGTAATCGAACTGATCAAAGCCAAAGGAATTCAGATTGTTGACACCCGTTTTACCGATCTTTTCGGCGGGTGGCAGCACTATTCACTGCCAGCGTCTCGCTTAACCGAAGATATGATCCGCGAGGGCCTGGGCTTCGATGGGTCGTCAATTAAGGGCTTTCAGGCGATCAACGAGAGCGATATGCTGATGGTGCCCGATCCGTCAACAGCGTTCATTGATCCGACCCTCAGCGTACCGACCCTGGTACTCATTTGTGATATTATCGATCCCATTACTCGCCAGCCCTACACACGCGATCCGCGCACCGTGGCAAAGAAGGCGGAAGCTTACCTGAAGACAACGGGTATTGCCGACACTGCCTACTTTGGGCCAGAAGCGGAATTCTTCCTCTTCAGTGATGTTCGTTTTGGCCAGAGTGCTAACCAGGGCTTCTACTACATCGACAGCCCGGAAGCGGTCTGGAATACCGGTGCTGAGGTGCCCGGTGGCAACAAAGGGTATCGCATCCGTCACAAAGAGGGGTATTTCCCGGTACCTCCCACCGATACCCTCCAGGATATTCGCTCGGAAATGATTCTGAAAATGATGGAAATCGGGATCGAAATTGAGCTGCACCATCACGAGGTAGCAACTGCCGGTCAGTGCGAAATCGACATGCGTTTTGACTCGCTGGTCAATATGGCCGACAAGGTACAGAAATACAAGTACATTGTCCGCAATGTCGCACGTGCTCACGGCTACAGTGCTACCTTTATGCCCAAACCGATCTTTGGCGATAACGGTTCAGGCATGCACACGCACCAAAGCCTGTGGAAAGATGGTGAACCCCTCTTCTTCGATGAGACCCAATATGCGCTGTTGTCGAAGACAGCGCAGTATTACATCGGTGGTATTCTCAAGCACGCACCAGCATTACTGGCAATCTGTGCCCCGACCACCAATAGCTACCGCCGTCTGGTACCGGGCTTCGAGGCGCCGATCAATCTAGTCTATTCAATGCGTAACCGCTCGGCGGCCATCCGTATCCCGACCTACAGTTCATCGCCGAAAGCACGCCGTATTGAGTTCCGAGCGCCTGATGCGATGTGTAACCCCTACCTGGCCTTTTCTGCAATGTTGTTGGCCGGTCTCGACGGTATCCAGAACAAGATCGAACCGCCACCACCACTCGACGTAGACATCTACGAGCTGTCACCTGAAGAGAAGGGGGATATTCGCAGTACGCCCGGATCACTGACCGAAGCGCTCGATGCTCTTGAACAAGATTATCACTTCTTGCTCAAAGGTAATGTCTTTACCACCGATCTGCTAGAGACATACATCGAAGCCAAGCGCAAAGAGGCTGTTGGTCTAGCTCTGCGGCCCCATCCTTACGAGTTTATGATGTACTACGATGCCTAAAAATAGGTGTTTAGCACAGGGGTTTTCAGAAATTCCGCCCTCTGATGCTACACTGGCTCCTTACCGGTGAACGAACGGAGCGATACGACGCAAGGTTCTGTGGTTAGCTGGGTGCGCGGGCCTCTGGCCCGCGTGAGGCGGCGTATGGCCGGAGCCTATCAGTTGGTGCATCTCCATCCCATTCCTCCCACCTGGGGTGCGCGGGCCTCAGGCCACAACGGCCCCTAATTCCGTCTTCAGCAGATCGGTCTGTGGTTAGCTGGGTGCGCGGGCCTCTGGCCCGCGTGAGGCGGCGTATGGCCGGAACCGAGGCATCGCCGCGTCCTCACGGTATCACACCCCTAGCGGCTCCATCACCTGTTTTCAATCAGCGCCGCAATTGCAGTCCGTGCCAGATCGATCCGCATCAACCAATTCCTTGGATCGGCATCAAATCGATCGCGCCACGCCTGCGCACTCCCCAAGACAGCCACCTCATCAGTATAGCGATCTAGGGTCTCGAATTCTAACCCCTCTGTCGCACGGTACGTCAGCGTCAGACCTGACTGTTGGGCCAGTAACAGCCAGGTGCAATCGGCGCCAATACTATCATCACGACTGGCGGTGGTAATTAGTGTTGCGGCGCGTCGCGATAAGCCACGGGCAGCGGCCATCACATCCCAGGCTTGTCCGGTAGTGCGGCGAAAAACCTCATTCACCAACGATTCGGTGGCGACCTGCGCTTGTGGATGAGTGGCGAGTGCCCTTGGCGTGCGTCCAAAGACCGTCACATCGGCTGCCGACAGATCATCGAGCATGATGCGCAGTTCATCAGGCCAGTATTCGATCCAGTGCAGAACTCGATCAAGATCACAAAACAAGAACCACTCGGCAGTAGGAAATGCCTGTAATGCTACCTCGACTGCCCCACGTCGCCAGCGCCCAAGATGTAAATGACCAATTGGTTCGTTCATCGGCGCTACCTTCAGCGCAATTTCCGCCCGTTCCAGCCAGGATCGCGTCATTGGCACACTGGTGGGCGTGAGCAGCACCGCGATCCCATCAAAGTACAGTTTCAGTGCTGTAAAGGTGCGCACCATCTGTTGGTAGAGTCGTCCATCGGGGTCATGATGAGTGGCCGCCAGAACCACGCTCATTGTTCATTCCTTTCCCAAATAAAACACCCCGCAAACAAGCGGGGTGTGTAATTTGTTCAGGCTGTTGATTGATTTACCGAACAACGTACTGTAAGATGAAAATCTCTTTGTCGTAGCAAGAGTCTACAGGTAAGAACGGTGCAACAATGTCTGGCTGATTGAAGGTAGAACGTTAGCTAAATGATAGGTTGACGGTAGCTATACCTTGCCACGCCTGCTAACAGCCTGAACAAACGGAACGGTAGAAGCAAAATGTGAAAATATTTTACCGTCCTTCCTCATCATAGCTGGTAACAGCCATCCCCGCAATAGGGTGATAGTCCTATCGCGCATTGAGAATGGTACTATTGACAAATAGTCCAAAAGTACTATTCAGCCGCCCCGAATGGCAGTGCTCTGCCGGAGATGGGCTATCCTTATTCCTCTGACGCACCCTATCCGCTCTGACGAGCCGCTGCGACAAATCGCCGTACTCGCGCAACATCAACCGGATTAGCAATATCACCATCCTGTTTGATGCTACTGCCTACAATGACACCATCAGCCACCTGCATAAAAGCGGCAATATTCTGTTCGTTGGTGCCGCTACCGAGGAGGATGGGGGTATCACCGGCCAGTGTTCGGGCCTGTTTTACTTTGGCGATGTCCGGCGCATCACCGGTCATCCGACCGGATATAATAAGCGCATCGGCGCCGAAAAAGCGCGTCCATTCGATGTGTGTTGCCAGATCGATACCCGGAAAGCGGACTGAATGTTTTTTATCTACATCGGCAAAAATCTTGATCGACTCTGCATGCAACTCCTTGCGTCGGCGCATCAGATCGGCAGCGCAGCCTTCATCCCAACTGCCGGCATCCCAGACTCCGGCACCGGTGAACATACAGACGCGAATAAAGCTGGCACCAGCAGCAATCGCAATTCCCAACAGAGATACCCCACCGTTGTGAACCAGATTGATACCGAGCGGTAATTCGGGGACAGCCTGGCGCACAGCGTAGGCTACGACCGCCTGTGCGGCAATACTCTCTGGTTGCACGTGTGGGCCAGCTCGAAAGGGAATATCCCACATATTTTCGACGATCAACCCGTCGCATCCACCTTCAGCCAGTGCTTCGGCATCACGGATGGCGTGATCAATAATGGTTTGCATTCCGTAACCGGTATAGCCAGGGGCACCGGGTAATGGCCAACAGTGGACCATCCCGATAATCGGCTTGGCAGTACGAAAGATTTCGCGGAGATCGCGTAATCGCCAGCGATCAAGTTGTTCTTTCCAGAGTGGTGGCATCAACAAGCTCCTTACTTTACCTATGAGCCAGATGGCCAGAGTCGATTGACAATCGTGTCGCTCAATCGATTACGAATCTCATCGGTAGCAGGAATTGCTTCCACAGCACCGTGACGAGTGGCAGTCAGGGCAGCGACAAGATTCGCGAGTGTCGCACTTTGCGAGAGATCGAGACCGTGAGTCAGACCCCACGCATACGCCGCACTAAACGCATCACCACACGCGGTTGTATCCACGACTGGCACGGCAGGAGGTAGGACATCAAGCCGTCGCCCCTCGTTGTTGGCGACACTGCACCCCTGGGCACCACGTTTAATGGCCACGTGGTGGACGCCGGCCCCAATTAAACTATCGATGGCCTGGGCGATGCTTTGTCCTGGTAATAGTACCCGCAATTCGTCTTCATTCATCGTTAGCAACCACAACTGTGGTAAGAGACGAACGATCAAGCGGCGTGCGACTCGAATTGCCGGTAAGCAAAGATCAAGAACGATTGGACACCCCTGCTCAATCGCCATCTCCATTACCTGTAGTGCGGTTGAGCGCTGTGGATCGTCAAGCAATGCATGGGCGCCAACCAGCAGTAATCGGCTTGAGCGGATCAATGACGGGGTAATGGTCGATGTGTCACAGAAGACGTTGGCTCCACGAAAGCTGAGAAAGCTACGCTGCCCGCCAGGAGTAACAATCACGCCGCACAAGCCAGTGGTTGCACCAGGATCAACCTGTACAGCGCTGACCTGCACCCCATGCATACGTGCTATCTGCAATGCAAATGAGCCGGCCAGATCGTTACCCACCCGACCAATAACATACGGGATTGCACCCAGCCGCCCGGCTGCCACTGCCATGTTCAGCCCGGCACCTCCCCCACCCCAATGAACGGCCATTGCCGGGTTGTCGTCGCCTTCGCGGGGAAAGTGCGGCAACAAAAAGCCGAGATCGACATTAATATCACCGAGCGTCGTGACAACTCGCCGTGTCTCCGCTTCCATGGTTATCCTTTACAAGGTTGCAGTAAGCGTAGCTTCCGTGTACAATTTTACCCTAGAGTCGGCTGTTGAAACTTGCTAATTATCACCAAACCGACGTCCTAATTCGTACTAAGATACACTCAGGCTCTTCACCATGGAAGAGATCCTTGTTATTGATGATAGCGAGCACGTCAGCCGGATGCTGGCGCAGACGGTGCTTCCAGAACTTGGCTATCGAGCGGCAATTGCGCTTACTGCGAAGAGCGGTCTTGAACGGTTGCGCGCTCGTTTGCCAGATTTGATCTTGCTCGATCTCCAACTGCCCGATATGAACGGGCTTGATTTTCTACGCATCTTAACACAAGAAGGGATTGATGTTCCGGTTATTTTGATGACTGCCCACGGTTCCGAGATGATAGCCGTTGAGGCATTTCGGCTCGGTGCTCGTAATTACTTGATCAAGCCGTTTTCCGATAACGAAGCCCGTGAAGTTATCGATCAGGCGTTGCGGGAACGTCGTTTGCAACGGGAACGTGATCGCTTACTCCAGCTCTTGCAGCAGCGCGTGCAAGAGTTGACCGTTTTGACTCGCGTTGGTAAGTCGGTGACGACATTGATGGATCAGCGTCAACTGCTTGATCGAATCGTCGAAGCAGCAGTGTACATGACGCAGGCCGATGAAGGGATACTCTTTCAGTATGTCGAGCAAAAGCATGAATTGATACCGCTCGCCCTGCGGAATGTAGCAGTGGAGTCGCTTGACCGGCTGCGTCTTCCAGTCGCCGATTCGCTTGTCGGTCAGGTGGTGCGGAGTGGTAAATCGTTGCGCTTGCATCGAGGAATGACCGACGAACCGATTGCCATTACGGCGACCATGGTTGTGCAGGCGACGTTGCAGACACCGTTGCAAGTAGGTGATCGGATTATCGGTGTGCTGGTGGTCAATAATCGGCGGAGTACTCGAGCTTTCAGTGATAGTGACCAGTATTTACTGGCTGCGCTGGCCGACTACGCAGCAATTGCACTTGAAAACTCGCGACTGTATCAGGCAGTTCAGAGTAGCGAGGCGCGTTATCGAACAATCTTTGCTAATGCGTCTGATATGGTGTTGCTCCTCGATACCAATTGGCGAATCATCAGCGGTAACCAGCGTAGCGCGCAGATTCTTGCCATGACGCCTGATGATTTGGTCGGTCATCCGTTACAGCGTTGGTGTTTACCACAGGAATGGCCGACAATTGCTCAGGCACTACAGCGTGTTGCACAAGGGTTGCCCCAGCCACCATTCACCATCTCGTTGCAGCGGACAGCGTATGAGTTGGCAACGGTTGAGCTAAACGCTCAGCGGCTTGATGCTAACGATCAACCGATGATTGTCTGTATTGGGCGTGATCTGACTGAGCGTCGGCGGTTGGAACAACAGCTTATTCAGTCTGATAAATTGTCGGCGCTTGGTCAACTGGTAGCCGGTGTAGCCCATGAGCTTAATAATCCGCTGACGAGTATTTCAGGCTATGCCCAATTACTGCTGCGCAATCGCACACTCAACGAGGAGATTCGCGCCGATCTTGAACAGATCCGGCAACAGGCCGAGCGTGCTGGGCGTATCGTGCGGAATTTGCTGATGTTTGCCCGTGAACATCAACCTGAACGTCTGGCAACTCAGATCAACGAAGTCATCCAGAGTACATTGGCCCTGCAAGCTTATCAGTTGCGCGTTGATAATATTACGGTTCAACTCGATCTCGATCCTGAATTACCATCGACGGTTGCCGATCCCCATCAATTACAGCAAGTGTTACTCAATCTGATCACCAATGCCCGTCAGGCTATGAACGAGCGTGGTTCGGGTATTCTGACGATACGTACCAGACGTTACGAAGCGGCTGATGGTCGGTATATTGAAGTTTCTATCTCTGATAACGGTATTGGTATTCCTGCTCAATATCTCGATAAGGTGTTTAATCCATTCTTTACGACCAAGCCGGTCGGTCAGGGTACCGGTTTAGGTCTTTCTATCTGCTACGGCATCATTCAGGAACATCAGGGGCAAATCTGGATCGAGAGTTGCGAAGGGGTGGGGACAACCGTTTTTATTCGCCTCCCGATTGTTGAGGCATCGGCTGGTGCCCCAACGCCATCGTCGACAGCGACAGCGACTGATGCCGAGAGTGGCCCGCAACAACGAGTACTGGTCGTCGATGACGAGGAACCAGTACTCCGCATGCTTCAGCGCTTGCTTGGCGAACTTGGTCATCAAACTACAGTGGTGAGCGATGTTGATTCTGCGCTTCGTGAATTAGCAACCCATCCGTATGACCTGGTGATAACCGATCTCCGAATGCCCCAGAAGAGCGGTTTCGATCTAAGCGAAGAGATTCGGCGTTCATATCCGCATCTAGCTGAGCGTATCATTTTTATCAGTGGTGACACGCTGAGTACCCTCAAACCTCATCAGAAAGAGCAACTACACGGTAGATTGCTTTCTAAGCCCTTTTCAATTCCGCAACTGGCTGAACTGTTGCGTAATCTCCCTCCCCGGCGAACGGATTGATTCTTCTCAGCACCGCCTGATTGTCCTATGGTAAGATTCGACAGGTGGGCATTATCAGATACATTGAATACCGGTACAGGAAATCCCATGGATCCATTTATCGCCCGATCCGTTGCCGAGATTGCGGCCGATACGGTCTCAGGCGCAGTGGAAATTGCCCAAAAGTGTGCGGGGATTCTGGCACGGGCAGTACGTAGTCGTCCGATGGCCGATCACGCCGATGTGCAACGTGAGATTCTGACCGTTGGGCGAGCATTAATTCGTAGCCACCCAACGATGGCGCCATTGGTGAATCTGGTTAACGGTTTGCTCTGGCGGTTAGAAGAAGCAACCGATTGTGAAACGGCGTTGCGTTTTGTTGATGAAACGACAAACGACTTTCGTCGTCGTCTCCATGTGCATGAGGCAGCAATTGCTGAAACGACGTTGCGTTTGATCGGTGAAGAAGCTGTTATTTTGACAATTGGTCGGAGTACAACAGTACGTGCCGCATTGCGCCACGCTCAACGCGCCGGTCGTCGGCCGCGGGTGATTTGTACCGAGAGTCGGCCGATTGGCGAGGGCCGTATGTTAGCCGGAGAATTAGCAGCCAGTGGTATTCACACGACCTTGATAACCGATGCTTCGGCGGCTACACACGTTGCGCAGTGTCATCTTGTTTTGGTCGGGGCTGATTTGATCGGGAGTGAAGGTTTAATCAACCGCGTGGGTACGTACCCGCTGGCTCTGGCAGCCCACGCGATGAGTGTGCCGTTTTATACGCTTTGTTCAAGTGAGAAGCTATTACCGCCAGGGTACCGCTTACCCCAACAGTTTCCGATGGTGTCGCATCAGGTCTGGTCAGATGTGCCCCCAGGTATTACGGTGCATACCGCCTATGCCGATCGCACACCACTCGATCTGCTGACTGGGATTATTTCCGAACGAGGTATTTCACCGCCGGTAGGCATCGAGGCCTGGTTAGCGGCAACACATTTGCATCCCCTGCTCCAGGCTGATTTGGATGAGCGGTACGAGTGAGACGTGTCCTTTGATCTGAACGGTTCCTGCCGGTAGGATGACCGACGCGGTTGTCCTACCGGCTCTGTTCCGGTGCAACCCTGCTTCAGCAAAGTTTGTCTCATCCGAGTTGATTGTTACTCATCTCGTCCGATCACTTGTCGGTAGAGGTGTAAGGTCTGCCTGGCCGCTGTTGTCCACGAAAAGCGGGCAGCCTGTTGTGGCCCACGTCGAGCGAGATCGCGTCTTGTTGCCTCATCGTGCCAGAGGTGCTCGATCAGGTCGGCCCAGGCAATCGGATCAAGAGGTGGCGCCAGCCAGGCTGCATCACCAACGACTTCAGGGAAGCTGCTGGTATCAGAGACAATGGCCGGTGCGCCGCAGGCCAGAGCCTCGAGCGCCGGTAGCCCAAACCCTTCATAGCGCGACGGGTTGAGATAAAGACGACAGGCTGCATATAACCAGTGCAGATCATCGCCGCCAACAAAACCGACCCGTGTAATGCGGTCACTTAGACCTAGCTCACCGATCAGTTCCAGAATTGGTTGATCAAGCCAGCCTCGTGCCCCGGCTAACACCAGGTGATAGTTGGTAGATGGTCTACGGTCGCAACAAATGCGTAGTGCGCGCAACAGCGTAGGAATATTTTTGCGTGGTTCAATCGTGCTGACGAAGAGCATAAAGGTATCGGCAGTGAGTGTTTTCCCATCAATGGTTCGCGTAGCACCAGGCGGTAATGACCATGGCTGAAACCGCTCATCGGCTGCCGCGTAAATAACCGTAATCCGTTCTGGTGGAACGCCAAGGCGATCAATAATGTCATCCCGCGTTGCCTGTGAGATGGTGATAATGGCCTCGGCACTAGTTGCAGCGCGCTGAATCTGACCGTAATAACGTCGCGCTGCCTGGTCGAGAATCTCCGGAAAGTGCAGAAAGGCCAGGTCGTGGATCGTAATGACTGCCGGGCAGGGGCGTAAGAAGGGTGGAATAAAATCGGGACTGTGTAACAGCGTGGGACGACGGAGCGTGATTTCAATCGGTAAGCAGATTTGCTCAAGACGATGATGCGGTGGGGTCAACAGATGTGTACGACGTGCGATTGGTACCAGCGGGATGCGGGATCGCACGTGTTCAAGGACAAGTAGCTCCTCATCGTCTGCCAGCAAGGGGATCATAGCCTTGATCAGGCTACGTGTATAGTGGGTAATACCGCCTTGCCGGTAAGCATGCAACCGCGCATCAATAGCAAATCGAATCATCTCGGTTTTTAGATTTCAATTTCAAGCCCATCGTAAGCAAAGGTAACGCCCGAAGGTAGACCATAATCGGCCCGATAATCGACCGTATGCGTCATATGGACGAGAAATGTACGTGGAGCGCCAATTATTCGGGCAACTTCACCTGCCTCAGCAATCGAGAGGTGGGTTGGATGTGGTTCTGCACGTAACGCATTGAGCACCAGCACTTGCACACCGCGGAGGGCCTCCATAGCCGCCGGCGGAATAGCGCTGGCATCGGTGACATAGCCCAATGGTCCGATCCGATAGGCAGTAATCGTCCAGGTGCCATGGGGAATGGCAAGCGGAAGTACCGTCAAAGGCCCGATCTGAAAAGGCCCCTCAATCGTATGAAGGGTAATCGACGGGCGCGAGGAGCCTTGGGAAGTGTCATCGAAGGCATACGCAAAGCGTTGCCGTACATCAGCCAGCGTTTGTGCACTCCCGTAGATTGGCAGCGTTCCCTGGCGCATACAGAATGGACGCAGGTCGTCGATACCGGCGACGTGGTCGAAATGGGCATGGGTAAGTAGTACCGCATCGATGCGACGCAGGTTTGCTCGTAGCGCTTGCATCCGAAAATCGGGACCGACATCGATGAGAATATGTAAACCGTGGCTTCGCACCAGGGCCGAGGTACGTAATCGGTGATGACGAGGATCCGATGAGGTGCAGATTGGGCAATCGCAGCCAATTACGGGAACTCCCATTGATGTACCGGTACCAAGAAAGTGTAGATGCATGCGTTCTGTAAAGATGAATAACGGATGAATACCACAATACATCGGTATTATAGCACGGTTGTTTGCAAGAGTACTGATACAGCAAAAGCTGGCTTTCATGCAGATAATAACATCTCATACGCCAGATTGTACTATTACCGATTGTATTAATAGCTTTATGTGCCTATATAAATAAACTGTTAACCATTTGCCATTAAAAAGGTATTCGCAAGCGCAACAACCTGTCTTATACTATTGGTGAGCGCTAGAGTTTGTGAGCCTGTTCATGATTGGGACCGATGGAACAATTCTTGTGACTCACATCCTTTTCGCTAATCAACGACAGACCTCCTTGTGCCGGGTAGGTTGTTATGAGGCGGCTAATAAAGGAGCTGCAAAGCCAACTCAAATATCAGATCATTGGCCCCTTCCTCGTCCTCGCGGTCTTAGTCGCCATCGTGGGCCTATCAATTGTTGCGTTTTTCCTTGCCCGGCAGCAACAAGATCGTTTTGATAATGAGTTAGCCGCAGCAACCAGGACGGTCAGCGATACTTTTTTTGTACAAGAACAGGCTAACCTTAGTTTTTTGCGCGAAGTCGCTTTTGCCCAGCGGAACGACAGTATTAATGCGCCGGCTGTTGCTGAAGCCTTTGCGTCCGACGATCGCGACGGTTTGCGCAGAGCGCTTGATCCATTCTTTCGTCAGGGTATCCAACGAATTGATGTCCGCCTTGATCGCTTGATCGCCTTTGGCCGTGATGGCCGCACTATCGCCGATTTCGAACGTCTACCTGAGGCAACCAACAACGAGTATATCACCCATGCTTCATCTGACCTTAGCAGTGCCTGGTTCACTTCCCTTGTTTTACAGGGTAAAGCCGACGAACGCGGTGACAAGTATGCCGGTCTGATCCAATTTAGCAATACGCAAACAGTGTATCTGGCTACTATCACACCAGTACGCCAGGGTGAAGAGGTGGTTGGCGGGCTGATTGTAGCCAATCGGCTCGATAAACTGCTCAATGAGATGCTCAAACAGGCACGACTGGATGGGATTATCCTATACGATAAGGACGGCGCGACTATTGCCAGCACATTTAGTAGTCTTGTTCGGCCACCATCGTTGAGATCGGATGTGGTGACAAAACTGATAGAAAAGAATGCTGACCTATACGGACAATCACTCTTTACCGTTGAAACCATTGATGGTAAGGAATATCAATTGGCATACGTGCCGTTAACGATCCGTGGTAGTCGGGTTGGTATTCTGGCGACTGTTCGTGCTCGGGAAGAAGTACTGCTGTCGTGGAATAACATTAGTCCACTGTTGGCAGTCGTGACGCTTGGCCTGGGGTTGACGATCGCTGTCATTGGCTTGTGGGTCACTCAACGCATTACGCGACCGCTTGAGGAGTTGGCAGAAACTGCTCGTGCAATTGTGGACGGTGATCTTCAGCGGCGCGCACGAGTATCTTCTCAAAATGAGATCGGCGAGCTGGCGCGACATTTTAACCGCATGACCGATTCTCTGGTTGAGCTTATTGCTAAGGTGCGGGCTGAGGCGCGCCAACGGGCGGCAATTGTCGAGAGTATTACTGACGGTATTATTTTTACCGATGTTCAGGGTGAAATTCGTTCAATCAATCGCGCAACCCGTCGCTTGCTTGGCCTGGCAGAAGATGCTTCTTTTCCCAAACGCTTGAGTGACTTGCCACTTACGCCATTGACCGAAGGTGTACCTGGGTTTGGTGATCAACGGGCGCACGATCTGTATTCGCTTGGCAATTATATTATCCGACTTTCAGTGGCCGAAGTGCGTGAGGATAACGGCCACTTGTTGGGCTATGTCGCCATCCTGCAAGATCTCACCAAGGAGGTGATGGTTGATCGGGCAAAGACAAACTTTATCGGTACGATTTCGCATGAATTGCGTACACCGCTAACGGTGATTCGCGGAAATGCTGATCTCCTGGCGCGTGGTCTGGCCGGTCCGCTCGCTGATGAACAGAAATCTTTTGTGGAAGCCATTCGCTTGCAGGCAAATAATATGACGACGCTGATTAGCAATGCAATCACCATTGCTAATCTCGACTCCGGAACACTTAGGTCTGTTATCGAGCCTATCGATGTACAACCGCCGATTGAAGATGCAATTTGGCAGGTTCGTGGGCCGATTAAAGCGAAAGGATTACAGCTCGAAGTTGAGCTGCCGAAGAAGTTGCCAAAAGTGCTGGCCGACGCCGAGCATGTACGTACTATCACGCTTCAATTGCTCGATAATGCGCGGCGGTATACCGACACCGGAAGGATTACGGTTTGTGCCATTCCCCAACGCGATGCGCTACGCATTGAGGTAAGTGATACCGGTCGCGGGATACCGCATCATCTCCACGAGCAAATCTTTGAGCGCTTTTTCCGCGGTGAAGGGGTTAACGAAGGGATTAACTCGAGTGAACGCGGTATTGGGCTTGGTCTGGCGATTTGTAAGCAACTGATCGAGCGCTTGGGTGGCACGATTGGCGTCGAAAGCACACCAGGACAGGGCAGTACATTCTTCTTTACATTACGGTACGCCGATGATACCACCACTCCTGAAAAACCGGCAACCCGCATGGAATCGGCTGCTTAGGTATGATCGTTGGCAACAACCGTTACCCTGGCTGATTCTCGCTGCGCTCCTCCTCCTGTTGGGGTTGATTTCGTTGGTCATCAATCTGATGATCAATCAGGTCGCCCCACGTATGGAGTGGTTTAGTGGTGATTTCAATACTGGTCGGGTTGATTACAGTCCCTGGGGTGGTGGGCTGCAATTGCCACCGATTAATCCCAGTATCATTGTACCTGATGAGAGTCCAACTCCAGTACAGACCCCTGAACCTGATCAGATAGAGGACGTACCGGTTGTGGTTATCGAGGTGCCCACCGCAACACCTACGCCGACTGCCACACCGACTGCTACGGCGACCTCCACGCCAACAGCTACCCGTACCCCTACTCCGACTCCGACAAATACACCGACCGCATTGCCAACCGCGACCCCGACCCGGACGGCCACACCTACTCGCACAGTACCGCCTACGCGCACTCCATTGCCAACGTTGACCCCAACGCCGATTGTAACTTCTCCACCTCCGCCGCCACCACCGCCACCAACGTCACTACCATCACCCACGGCGACGCCAACCCGTACTGCTACGGCAACGCCAACAGTGACGCCAACTCGTGTCGTTACCGCGATACCGACAAGTACTGCCACGCCAACGCGGACAGCAACACCGGTACCAACCAGTACCCCGACCCCGCGCCCTGGCGAGTCGATCTTCTTTTTTGCTAATGAGAATATAAGCGTCAATGAAAATGCAGGTACCTTGACGGTAACGGTTCGCCTTGGCTCGCCTGCCGAGCAGACGGTGCGCGTGCGGTATGAAACGATTGCCGGTAGTGCATTGCCCGATGTCGATTATCTCCCTACCAATGGGGTGTTAGTTTTTGCAGTCGGTGAACAGCAAAAAACATTTACCGTTCGTATCATCGCCGATGACCTCTACGAACCTGCCGAGACATTCAGACTACGCTTACTCAATCCAGAAGGTGGTTTTATCGGTATTCCCGGTACTGCAACTGTTACGATTGTCGATACCAGTCCACCACCAGTAGTCCGTTTTGTCAGTGCTGCCGGTATCATAGATGAAGGTGATGGTCTGGCTGCCGTGACCATCCGCCTGGAGCCGGTCTCGGCGGTTGATGCCCAGGTGAGTTATACCGTCACCGGTACAGCCTCTCTAGACGATCACGGTCTCCGTGCGGGCACAATTGTGATACCGGCAGGAGCCAGTGCTGCCCGTTTACTGATCCCGATTATTGACGATCCTGAAGATGAAGCTGATGAGACGGTCATTGTTCGGCTTACATCGGCGGTTAATGCCACGATCGGTTCACCAGATACCCATGCGCTCACCATCCAGGATAACGATCAGGCCGGTATCGTTGTCCAACCGTCGGTTGTTGATGTAGCCGAAGGTGGCCCAGATGGTACCTATACCGTTAGATTGAACAGCCGTCCGACAGCACCGGTGACGATTACGCTTACCGGCGTTCAGGTAACGACAATACCCCCAACTCTCATCTTTACGCCGGATAATTGGGCCGCTCCGCAAACAGTGACTGTGCAGGCGATCGATGATCGGATTGCCGAGGCAACCCCTCATCCGGGATCGGTGAGTCATACGGCAACTAGTACCGATCCCTTCTATCAGGGTTTGAGTCTGCCTGTGCTGAGCGTGCGGATCGCCGACAACGATGTGGCGGCTATTGTCACCTTACCCTTCAGTTTGACAGTAGCCGAAGGTGGGCCAGCGGTAAGTTATACCGTGCGTCTGGCAACGCAGCCAACAGCAAATGTGGTCGTGACTATTACACCGTCAACACAGGTCTTACTTGATGGCCAGACCACACCGGCACCGATAACTCTGTTCTTTACTCCAACCAACTGGAATGTTTTTCAAACAGTGCGTGTAAAGGCTCTCGATGATGACATTGATGAAGGTATCAGCGAGGTTGTGCAGATTACGCATAGCGCAAGTAGTACCGATACCTTCTACAATGGCCTGACAGCGAATGTTGCAGTCACTGTCATTGATAACGATCTGGCCGGTATTGTGCTAACACCGGCGAATCTGACACTGAATGAAGGGGCAACTGCTTCGTATAGCGTTCGTCTCAATAGTCGTCCTGTTGCACCGGTTACAATCACTATTACACCCGAAATTGTTGTACCACCTTCGCCATTGATCGGAAGTAATGATCAGGTTCGTCTCAATGGCTCGGCAACCCTGACTCTGACGTTCACGCCAGATAATTGGAATACACCACAGCTTGTTAATGTGCAAGTGATCGATGACCAGATCGATGAAGCGCTCGATCCGGCCACGACCTATCTTGTTCACCTACGTCATACTGCAACCAGCGCCGGTGATGCGATGTACAACGCGCTTCCACCATCGTTGTTGCCGGTGACGATCATCGAAAACGATAACGCTGCCCTTATCCTTAGCCAAACCAGCCTGACGGTAGCCGAGGGTGGGCCAGCGGCGAGCTATACGGTGCGTCTGGCAAGCCAACCTCTGGCGAATGTAACGGTCACCATTACGCCGGAGCTGGTAAGCGCGGCATCGCCGCTGGTGGGGAGCAGTGGTCAACTGCTGCTGAACGGTCAGCCGACGCTGACGTTGACCTTTACGCCGACGAACTGGAATACGGCGCAGGCGGTTGCGGTGCAGGCGATTGATGACAACGTGGTCGAGACGCTGACCACGACCTACGACCTCGACCTGCGACACGCGGTGGCGAGTAGTAGCGACCCGGTGTACGATGCACTGGCCGACCGGTTGGTGCGGGTGGTGGTGCAGGAGAACGATACGGCGGGGCTGATTATCACGCCCACCAGCCTGACGGTAGCCGAGGGTGGGCCAGCGGCGAGCTATACGGTGCGCCTGGCAAGCCAACCTCTGGCGAATGTAACGGTCACCATTACGCCAGAGCTGGTAAGCGCGGCATCGCCGCTGGTGGGGAGCAGTGGTCAACTGCTGCTGAACGGTCAGCCGACGTTGACGTTGACCTTTACGCCGACGAACTGGAATACGGCGCAAACGGTCACGGTGCAGGCGATTGATGACAACGTGGTCGAGACGCTGACTACAACCTATGCGCTTGACTTGCGTCACGATGTGGCGAGTAGCAGCGACCCGGTGTACGATGCACTGGCCGACCGGCTGGTGCGGGTGGTGGTGCAGGAGAACGATACGGCGGGGCTGATTATCACGCCCACCAGCCTGACGGTAGCCGAGGGTGGGCCAGCGGCGAGCTATACAGTGCGTCTGGCAACCCGTCCGTTAGCCGCAGTAACGATCACTATTACGCCAGAGCTGGTAAGCGCGGCATCGCCGCTGGTGGGGAGCAGTGGTCAACTGCTGCTGAACGGTCAGCCGACGCTGACGTTGACCTTTACGCCGACGAACTGGAATACGGCGCAAACGGTCACGGTGCAGGCGATTGATGACAACGTGGTCGAGACGCTGACTACAACCTATGCGCTTGACTTGCGTCACGATGTGGCGAGTAGCAGCGACCCGGTGTACAATGCGCTGGCCGACCGGCTGGTGCGGGTGGTGGTGCAGGAGAACGACAGCGCTGGGTTGCTCATCACGCCAACCAGCCTGACGGTGGCCGAGGGCGGTGCAGCGGCGAGCTATACTGTGCGGTTGGCGACCCGTCCGTTGGCCGATGTAAGGGTGACGATCACGCCGGAGCTGGTGAGCGCGGCATCGCCGCTAGTGGGCAGCGGCGGGCAACTGCTGCTGAACGGTCAGCCGACGCTGATGCTGACCTTTACGCCGATGAACTGGAATACGGCGCAGGCGGTTGCGGTGCAGGCGATAGATGACAACGTGGTCGAGACGTTGACCACGACCTACGACCTCGACCTGCGGCACGCGGTGGCGAGTAGTAGCGACCCGGTGTACGATGCACTGGCCGACCGGCTGGTACGGGTGGTGGTGCAGGAGAACGACAGCGCTGGGTTGCTCATCACGCCAACTAGCCTGACAGTGGCCGAGGGCGGTGCAGCGGCGAGCTATACTGTGCGGTTGGCGACCCGTCCGTTGGCCGATGTAAGGGTGACGATCACGCCGGAGCTGGTAAGCGCGGCATCGCCGCTGGTGGGGAGCAGTGGTCAACTGCTGCTGAACGGTCAGCCGACGTTGACGTTGACCTTTACGCCGACGAACTGGAATACGGCGCAAACGGTCACGGTGCAGGCGATTGATGACAACGTGGTCGAGACGTTGACCACGACCTACGACCTCGATCTGCGGCACGAGGTGGCGAGTAGCAGCGATCCGGTGTACGATGCGCTGGCCGACCGGCTGGTGCGGGTGGTGGTGCAGGAGAACGATACCGCCGGGCTAAGTTTTACCCCAACCACACTGACAGTAACCGAAGGTATCGCTGGTACCTATGAGGTCAGGCTAACCAGTCAACCGCTCGCTCCGGTGAGCGTGACCATCGACGGTCAGGGATATTTGCTGGTGAACGGCAGTGGAACCACTACGCTGACCTTTACCGCAGCGAACTGGAATAGTGCGCAAACGGTGAGCGTACTCGAACCCAATGTCGATCAGATTACTCGCCCGCCACGTAATCGTACCATATTGCACGCTACGACTAGTTCCGATCCGCCTTACAACGGTTTAAACAGTACGCTACCTGTAACCGTTACTGATGATGATATTCCGGGGATTCTTCTCAGCACTACGACCCTTACCGTCACCGAAGGTGGTAGTGTCAATTACACTGTGGCTCTGGCTACGGAACCCACGGCAGCCGTTACGGTGACAATTGACGGTCAGGGTGCGGTGTTGGTGAATGGTAGCCCGGTGACCACACTTACCTTTACCGCAACGAATTGGAATACACCGCAGACCGTCACGATCTCCGTGCCCGAAGATGCAATCGCTGAAGCTGTGCAGACGGTCGCTATCACTCATCAGGCAAGCAGTACCGATTCGTTCTACAACGGGTTAAGTGGCCCATCGCTTGCCCTCACCATTCTCGACAACGATACCGCAGGCTTTGTTGTTACTGTTCCAGCAGCCCCGTTGATTGTGTCGGAAAACGGCGACAGTATCACAATCAGACTGCGTCTGACCAGCCAGCCTACCGCAAATGTACAGGTCAGTATCTCAGTTAGTGATCTAACCGAAGGGAATGTAGCGCCGCCTAGTGTCATCTTCGACAATACGAACTGGAATACTGACGCGGTGTTTATCGTAAGCGGCGTTGATGATTCGCTTGAAGATGGTCATCAACCGTTCACTGTCCAGTTTGCGCCTGCTATCAGTACCGATCCCTTCTACAATGGCCTCTCGCCGACGCCGAACAGTGTAACTGTGATCAACCGCGATAACGAGCCGGTACGCATAAGTATTGAAGATGTCGTGCGGTTTGAAGGTGATAGTGGAGTCTCCAACAGCAACTTTATTGTGCGTCTGAATCGGGTTTCGGATCGCGATGTCCTGATCGACTATGTAACAAATGATGGTACAGCTACCGCTGGTCTGGATTATAACTCTGCGTCGGGAACGCTCACCATACCTGCCGGCTTATTGCAGGCGACGCTACCGATTGGCGTGATCGGTGATACCCTGGCCGAAGACGATGAATTTTTCACGGTCAGTTTGAGTAATCCGCGGGTGACATTACCTGGTCAGCCGACGAGTATTGTGACCGATGAGACGTTGGTCATTAGCGATGGCCTTGGGGTCGGCATCATCCTTGATGATGATCCACCTGCGATTCGGTTTGCCAGCAGTGACGTTGTTGTGCAAGAGAGCGGTGTTTCAGCTACGCTGACAGTGACGCTGAGTCGAGCGTATACCACACTGGTCACAGTTGATTATGCAACGCGAACTGGCGGCACGGCTCAACCTGGTGATGGCTCGCAGCCCACGCACGATTACGTACCGACGAATGGTACGCTCACGTTTGCACCGGGTGTAACAAGTCAGACGTTCACAATCCAGATATGGAATAACAGTGCTGACGATCAGCCATTTGAGACGGTTCAAGTCGAATTGAGTAATCCGACCGGCGGTGCGACGCTGGGTAATCCGGCAATTGCTACGGTCACGATTGTCGATGCGGAGGCGGTTTTACTCACGCAGAACCCAACCGCATTGCAAACGGCCGGTCCTAATTATACAACCTACAACTGGAATTTCTACGGAGTAAACGAGGGTGCATCAATCGTGCGCATCGATGTACCGTGTGGCGTAACCGGTCAGTTGGCAGTCGAATTGCTTAGCCCATCGATCAACCCAACTACTAATCTATGGGACGTTATTCGTGGTACTGCTGAAACAACAACCTTCGCCCTCTACCGTATGCCGGTAGGCTGGCAGGCTAGCGACGGCTATCCGCCGACGGTTGGTACGCTAGTGACTAGTGCTACCTATCTCCCCAATACTGGTGATGCTACAACGTGGGTCAGCTTGCCTGGAATTAGTAACCCAACGCCGTGTGGTGCCTATCTCCTGGTTGTGAGTGTTCCTGATGACGATACTAATGGCTGGGCGGTACGCAGTGGTTGGAGTGGTAGTGGGGCGCCGACGGTTGATTTAGATGGGATACCGGGAAGCGGTGATGAGATCGTCCAGGGTATCTTGCGTCAGAGCCTGCGCCACCCACCGGGAACACCTGTGTGTACGACCTTCTTCCAGTACGTGGCGCCGGGCTTGAGTAGTGTCACCTTCCACAACTTTGATTTGAACGATGTCGGTACAGCCTGGGTGCGCTATTACCCGCCCGGATCGCTCTACGATCCGACCGGTCAGAGTGGCGGGATTGTTGGCACGGCTTCAAACGATGGTCAATGGAACAACGGGAGCGCAACGGCGCGTGGTGGTGATGTCATTCTTTCTCCACAGCCTGGTTGGTGGCGGATTGTGACCTGCACGAATAGTGCTTCCAGTGAGAATCACTTCATCCAGGAAGGTCAGACCGGTGTACCACTGTACGTGACCCTACCGCCAGTACCTGATGTTGCCTTGCAGCTAACCTCTGCATCTTCGGTTACGACAGAGAGTAATTTCAATCTCACAATCAATTATAGCAATCAGGCCAATGGTATCACTGCCGGTGCAGCACGTAATCTACAACTTAGCATCACCTTGCCTGATGGAATAAGTTTCGCTCCGGGTGCGTGTACCGCTGCCCCTGGCCCGTGTACAATTAGTGGTCAGGTCATGACCATCAATGCTGGTTTACTGACAGCCGGGTCCGGAAACACCTTCACAGTTCCATTGGTTGCCGGTTCGGTTCCGGTAGGTGCGGCGCCGATAACAGTCCAGGCAAACGCAGCCGATCAGAGTGATCATCCGTACCTCTGGCGAGGTTATACAATGGTGCGGATCGTGCCGTAACTCGTAGTGTCAAGTTGTAATTGTCACATAACATTGCTCGGAAGGGTAACTGCTAGTATCACAGTTGAATGTATGTGAAACCTGTTTCGGAGAAAGGCTTGATGTTTCCATTGATTACTATTTCTGGTAAGCCATACGAACGAGGACTGCAATACGGCGCAGCCGCCGCCTCACTGATCAGGCATAGTATTGCCAATTATGCCCGTCTGTTTGCGTATCGGCGAGGGATGGCTTGGGAAGACGTTCAGCGTGAAGCCTTGACTTACGAGCCGTTATTACGTGAAATTGCACCTGACGTGTTGGTTGAAATGCAAGGGATTGCCGTTGGTGCCGGAAGGACACTGGCTGAAATTATCGCGTTGAATGTGCGTACCGAATTGCTGGCCGGAATCGGTGTCGGCGTTCATCATCCTGATGCAGCACTGGCTCTCGCACGCAATCGTGCGGTAGGGGTGCCGACACATGCAGAATCGGGAGCAACGAGTGGTCTGTCGGTTGGTGATGATGGCGAATGTACAACAGCGGCTGCGGCGCCACCGGCTACCGCAAACGATGAAGTATGGCTGGCGCAAACCTGGGACTGGCAGGGTGACCAGCGAGCGGCTTGTATCATATTGCGTATTGATGGACCTGGCATCCCCTCGTTCTTAACTCTAACCGAGGCAGGGATGGTGGCGAAGATTGGACTCAATCAGGCTGGAATTGCAGTTGGTTTAAATCTGCTTCGTTCAACCACAGATGGTCAGCGCCAGGGGATGCCGGTACATATCTTGTTACGCCAGATGCTACAGGCAACTGATGTTATGACAGCACGCCGTCTGGCTAAACAGATTCCGGCAGGTGGATCATCTTGTATTACATTGGCCAGTGCAGATGGTCAGTTGCTGGCCTTTGAACTTACTCCAACCGCTGTTGCCGAATTGCCGGCCCACGAAGGATTGCTGGCGCATGCCAATCATTGTCTCGATACCACTACTGCCGCCGGTGAGTGTGCTCTTGAACCGACTGCGACGAGTCGTGAACGGTATGGAAGGGCTTGGACATTGCTGCAGGAGTCTGCTGGTCGGATCGGACTAGATGTGTTACAGGCAATCCTCCGCGATCACGAGGGCGCACCACGCTGTATCTGTCGCCATCCCGACCCGCAAATAGCTGCGGTTGACCGGAATGAGAGCGTTTGCGGGGTCATCATTGATCTCCGGCACCGCACTATGCACGTTGCCCCACATATCCCCTGCCGGGTGCCGTTTGTACCGGTAACACTGTAAGGTCGGAAGAGAGGAAAGAGGAGTGAGAGGGAGGGACGGATGCCTCGTCCTTCCCCTTCCTCTCCCCGCGTAGGAGAGGAAGGGAGCAGGGGGAAGGTGAGGGGATTGTAGGCGTGCACTGTAGGTCAGTGGTCTGTACTCTCAGGGAGACGTCACTGGTTAGTGACGTGAGGGTGTGTATAACGTGCATCGGCGTATCATACCTGACCGAAAACCAGAAACGTCAGATCAGAACCTCCACTGCCCCATAAGGAGATTCGGAGTAGAGAACTAGCCTGGCCGTTCTTCCGACACGGTTTTACCCAGACCGGTCAGACGAGCAATCATCCAACTGATCGTGAAGACCGGAATCGGTTGCGTAAACGGTATCAACGCTTCAACTGCTGCTTTGTTACGCAGCCCTCGCAATCCCAACCGATCAAGTAAAAGCCAACTGATCGGAGCTGCCAGAATGTCAAATCCCAAATCGAGCACGTCGAGCACAATGGGCAGTGTAATGGGCAGGTAATGCATTGTTTCAAAGAAACCAGCATCGGGTGGGACATTTAAGCGACGCAGACGTTCCCAGGCAAGCCAGAGAACGATCATTGCTACGATGAGACACGTTAGCATGAACGTAAGGAGCCAGCTTAGAACGGTAGATAATTGTTCGGTCATCGTTGTGCTATCCTTCCCAACCAAACCCAACTCAAAGCTGTTAGACTGATTAGTATCAACAGCATCGCCAGCGTACTCAACTCTAGGATTGCGCCAAAGCGAGGTTGTTCGCGATCAAGAATAGACAGTGGCGCAACCAGCGGATTACTCAGGTTGTAGAGCCAGATCACTGCCGGACTATCTGGACGTGCGGCCAGTATTTTCAACACCAGTCGTGCAGTTAACAAACCGCATATCGCCCCGCTAAGTAGGGCAATTCCTTCCCGCATCCGAACAATAGTATCTCGATTCATCAGCATCTTCCTGATCAATGGAACTATCAGCGGCAATGATACGTCTAATATTGGCAATCGGCAACATCTGATGGTACAACGGTTCCTGAACGAAATATCAGACCGGTCAGCAGTAGGATGTGATATGTCATTGCCGCTGCTCCATCTATCTGTTCAGATACGTTGATAATTCTCAGCGAAATGTGACCGAAGACCTATGGCATTGGTAATCGCTATTTGCTACACTATAGTTCACTCACTACAACAACCTTGAAGGACATGGATCAATTAACGGTATCCGGTATCGTACCCAGGGACATTGTGATGATCAAGCCAATGGCGTCAGTTGGGGCAGAGCAGCGTATTACGAGCAAAAGTCGTTTTTGGGTAGGTCATTCTGGCCTGTTTTGGCTCATGATGGGTTTAGAGTTATGCTTGCTGCTGAGTGTTCTGGTCTGGTTGTTGTCATCGATACCGCTTCGCACGCCATTGGCAACGACACCGGACGTGACCGAATTGGCCCACGAGATTCAGGGGCGAATGAACGGTACTATCCTTGATCCGATGATCGAAATCAAACCGGGGATTACTGTTCATTCCAGCAACATTCGCGGTTTCCGCTTTCAAGGTCACATCTACTATTACTATGTGGAAGGTGCGGTCAATTATGATCCGTTGTCGCGTGGTTTACTGCGACTCGATCAAGTCGAGATCGTACTCCGTGATGAAAGCGGTGTGCGGCCAATTGTGATCTACCGTGTTCAATAGCGCATATACGTGCCTATCCGAATGTTCGTCGGTGGGGCACAACGGATGAAACCACACGATAGATGGAACACAATGGAAAGAATGACTCCTTTTTCATCCTGATGGACGAGTGCCGCGGCACTGCGCCCCTCGCTGGGGTGTGGGTGATGTGGACATAGGCGATGCGTCGGGTGACGGGGGAACGAGAGGCGCAGGACGACGTTGTGCCCCGACGCGGAATTTCGTCGGCACGATATTCGGATAAGCATCCTTAGATGCTATACATCATCTTTGCTACGAATCGCTCTGCACCTGGTCAACGACGGCGTCCTTCTTCCCAGCTTCCCCAGTCTCGTTCTTCGGCGGCGCGGATCGCTCGTCGCTTCAGGGCACGCCGTGAAATAGGGATCACCTGTTTTAAGGTCTCCCAAAGCTGTTCTTCAAGGTGAGGCTGACGCGCCAGTGCAGTCTCGATGGCTGCTATATCGAGACCGCGGTTATGCAATTCGGTAGCCAGCGCAATAGCACGTGCGTGATCTCCGCTGGCAAGTGCAGCGATCAGTTCCTCTTCAAGTTTCATACGCCCTCCTGGCAGCGCTGTGCTGCCAGTCGTGTCATTCAAGCGGTCAAGATAATCGGTCCATCTTCCGTTATCGCCAGCGTATGCTCGAATTGCGCCGACCGCTTACCGTCCGCAGTACGCACCGTCCAGCCATCGCGGTCGACTCTGGTAGCTGCCTTACCGGCGTTGATCATCGGTTCAATCGTAAACACCATACCAGCCACGATCTTACGTGTTTGCTGGGGATCATCGTAATGGAGGATCGTTGGTTCTTCGTGTAGATTTCGACCTAGCCCGTGGCCGGTGTACTCACGTACTACAGAGAAACCATTGGCTTCGGCATAACGTTGGATCGCTGCGCCAATAGCCCGGAGAGGATTCCCCACTCGTGCCTGTTCAATGCCCAGTTCAAGGCAGCGCCGGGTAACGTCGAGCAAACGCTGAGTCTCGTCATCAACGTCACCTACAGCGAAGGTCTCACATGCATCACCAATCCAACCGTTGAGGCGCAACCCAATGTCGATACCGACAATATCGCCCTGGTGGAGCCGGTCGCGTTTACTCGGAATGCCGTGGCAAATCACGTCATTAATAGAGGCGCAGATCGTACCCGGAAAAGGTGGAATATACCCGCGGCGACCAGCGGGCACGTATCCTTTGTATACCGGTTCTGCACCGTGAGAACGGATAAACTCTTCAGCAATTGCGTCCAGTTCAGCCGTGGTGACACCCGGTCGGATATACTCACGCAGCACATTAAACGTCTGTCGAACCAGTTGGCCCGCAGCGCGTAGAAGTTCTATCTGGGCCGGTGATTTCAGAATGATAGCCATAGACTACTCTCGCTCTATTTGCACTTACTGAGCATGTTATAGCACATTCTCGTCAGATGATGGTGCCGGTGGCCGTGGCAGCAGGCCAGCTTGTTCAACGACACGAGGAATTGCACGTGTCCAATCGACCGACATAATATGAACACCGGCAACACCCTCGATACTAAGGAGTTCATTCACCAACTCAGCAGCGAGGGCAATTCCTTCCGCTTCGCTATCGGCAGCGCGTTGCATGCGTTCGATCACAGATTCTGGCATAAGCGTGCCGGGTAGGTGATCGCGTAGATAGATTGCTGAATTGGGTCGGCGCAGGATCATCACACCGGCTAGGATGTACGCCTGTTGATGCAAACCGGCAGCCCGCACATCGGCCATCCATTGCCGAAAACGTGCAACATCAAAGATCAATTGGGTTTGGACGAACTCTGCGCCGGCTTCAATCTTCTTTTCCAACCGTGCGGCCCGTTCGACGTTCGGGTTCGCGACACTGCCGATAAAGAAACTGGGTGCTTCTTTCAGCGGTGTACCTGATTGGAAAGTGGCCTGATCGCGCAACGTGCGCAAGACGCGGATCAACTGGAATGAATTCAGATCGAGAACGTTTTTGGCCTCTGGATGATCACCAATGCGTGGATGATCGCCGGTCATTGCTAGCAAGTTACGTACACCGAGTGCGGAGGCACTGAGTGCATCAGCTTGTAAAGCTATCCGGTTACGATGCTGGCAGGTCATTTGCATAATCGGTTCAATACCGAGCTGCTGCAAAATGACGCTCCCCCCCAAAGACGACATCCGGGCGATCCCACGCTGATTGTCGGTCAGATTGACTGCATCGACATAATTGCGAATATTTTGAGCCAGGGTTTCGAGATGGCTTCTGGCCGCCCCCTTTGGCGGAGCAATCTCGCCGGTAACTACAATCTGGCCGGCGGCCAGCCGGCGTTGGAGGGTTGAGTGCATAGCTTATTCGTCGGCAAGAGCTTGTTGCAGGTCGGCGATCAAGTCACTCGCATCCTCAATTCCGCATGAAAGCCGGATGAGATTGTCGCGGATACCGACCGCCAGTCGTTCTTCACTACTCAATTCATAGTAACTCATGAGCGCTGGTTGTTCAACCAGACTTTCCACCCCGCCAAAGCTTGGCGCAATGTAGGCGAGACGCATCCGATCAACAACCGCCATTGCAGTCTGGAGATCACCAACCACTTCAAACGACACAACTCCGCCAAACCCTCGCATCTGAGCACGGGCTATGGCGTGGTCAGGATGCGAAGGTAAGCCTGGGTAATGTACCCGACTGACCCGTGGATGACGGCTGAGAAATTCAGCGACTGCCTGCCCATTTTGATTGTGACGTTCCATACGGAGAGCAAATGTCTTCAACCCTCGGCCAAGCAAGTAGGCGGTATGCGGGTCACAAATGCCACCCAAAATCCCCTGCGTTTCGCGCAGAGCACTGATAAGGGGCGGTCGACCGATGATCACACCAGCCAGTAAGTCGTTGTGCCCGGCCAGGTACTTGCTACAGCTATGAACAACCAGGTCGATACCGTATTCAAGAGGACGCATATTATACGGTGTGGCAAAGGTGGCGTCGATCACGGTTTTGATGCGATGTTCACGGGCGATCTGAGCCACTGCTGCCAGATCAATGACGCGCAAATAAGGGTTTGTCGGCGCTTCAGTAACGATCAGTCGGGTACGTCCTGGTTGAATAGCTGCGGCAATGGCAAGTGGATCGGCTGCGGCAACCACACTATGCGACACGCCGAGCCGTGCTAACATTGTGCGGACAAACTGGCGAGTGCGCCGATAACCGTCGTCAGTCAGAATAACGTGGCTACCGCTAGGGAGCAACGCCAGCATCACGGTGGTGAGCGCATTCATTCCCGAAGCACAAAGGAGAGCGGCTGCTGGCGCTGATGGTGACTCAAGGGCGGCAAGGCGAGCCTCAACGGCACGAACGGTTGGATTTCCGTAGCGACCGTACTCTTCTCGTTCGAGTTCACCTGATTGAAATGCGATCAGCTCGGCGCTATCACGAAAGGTGTACGTTGCACTGTGCACAATAGGTGGCGTAATGGCATCGAATGCGCGCTGGCGGGGTTCTCCAGCGTGGACGGCGGCCGTACTGAGGCCAGAAAACTGTTCATTTGGCATAAAAAACCTCTCATCAGGGCGATGAGAGATTAGGTGACGTGCTCCTGCCGATTGGCGAGAAGACGCCGCTCTCCTCTCATCTGCCAGCGTTCTGCTGCCGGAGTTGCCACCCGTCAGGTATTATGCCGCCGGGTTGGCGCGGTTTCGTAGGGCCGGTCCCTCCACCGCTCTGGATGAGTGCAGCGTTCTGCAATACAATTACGGCTGAGTATAACAGGGTGATGGGTTATTGTCAATGGTGAATTGGACGATCTTGGGGTTCTCAAAGTTCTTTCCTCTCTGACAGTGGTCACTGAGGAGAGAGTGGAGAGGAGTGAGAGGTTCTCAACCTATCCGTAGCCTGTACGGAGTCGCGCAACTTCCCGTCCTGCCGAACGTCTGTGCCAATCTCCCGTTGGCTTGCCGATCATGCCCGTCAGCGCAGTGGTAGGGACTGGCGCCCCCGTAAACGAGGGTTGATGGTATGCTAATGCGCTAACCAATGGGGTATAGCCGCACCGCGTCCGACGCGGGCCAGAGGCTCACGATCCTAGACTTGCACTAACAGCGCACGGGCAATCTGCGCTGAAGCATAACATCACACATGCGGGCCAGAGGCCCGCACTCCCAGGGAAAGAGCGAAGATCAGGGTTTGCTGTCAGCGGGTGCGTAATGTGCGTCGTGTCACTCTACATTTTGAACAGTTTGGTTGTCGAATGTGACCCGAAATTGAAAACTCTGAAAAACCTTACAGCCGCCCTACACCTTCAAGAATGCCGACATAATCACCACATCGTGCAGTTCACCGTTACGGTCAATGGCGTGGCGCGTTAACTGGCCTTCGACGGCAAATCCCAATCGTGAGAAGATGGCCTGACCGGCCTTCAAGGCAGCCAGCATAGCGACCGTCACCTTTTGGGCGCCCAGATCGCGAGCGGTTTCAACAATGGCCTGGGCCATCTGCATTCCAAGCCCGCAGCGTCGCCAACCGGGTTTGACAAGGAGCCGTAGCTCGGCCACGTGATTTGACCATCCTGGCACGCGGCGAGCTGAAGCGTATGCGGCTATCGAACCGTCGTCGGCAATAGCGACAATTTGTCGCCAATTCTCGGCGTATGAGGCATTGACTAAACGGGTTATGATTTCGGGATTAGTGAAGTCTTCTTCGAGATAAAGCAGATCATCTTTGGGCAGACTTAATCCGAAATCGGTCAATGCTGCACGATCACTCTCGGCTAGGGGTCTGATGGTAACCTGCCGGTTGTCCTTCAATGATACACTGCTCATCGCTACACTGCGTTGGGCCATGCCCAGCCTCCTGCCGTGGGTTAACGCGGAAATCTGTTGTATGAAGTGTGTGAAATATACCACATGAAGTTACACTCTGGTTACTCGGTGTAGGTATCGCGAGAGAGGCAAGTGCAATGCCCGCGTACCTAGGTGCTTGTATCGCGACAGACGCGAGGTACTCTTGCGCACATTGTTGCGGAAGCGAGGGCATTTTGCCCTTGAGGACCGCATCGGCTCTCCGAGATCATCGTTTTTAACTCTTACATATTTTGCAGCCACGTTCAGGCCCTCCCTGAAGATCCGACGCACGGCTACCCTCCCTCTTCAGAAGGGGTGTACAGCCTGAACGTGCTCATCATCCTCGAGACGTTTTTTCGACACCCACCACCTGCGGATATTCAGTATAAAACATGTTGCTGATACTGATATAATTGTAATCGTTCCTTGAAGTTCGGCAAGTAACCGGCGGAGTCGCCCGGCGATCCGTCGCAAGGAGGTTGTCATGAGTGAGAAGCGCGAAGTCGTAGTGCTTAGCGGCGTGCGCACGGCTATTGGAACGTTTGGCGGTAGTCTGAAAGATCATCCCCCTACCGAGCTGGCAGCATTGGTTACCCGCGAGGCAGTGGCACGGGCTGGTGTTCAACCTGATGAGATTGGTCATGTGGTCTTTGGGCACGTGATCAATACTGAACCGCACGATATGTATATGGCCCGCTATGCAGCCGTTCGTGGTGGTTTATCGGTAGAAACACCGGCGTTGACGCTCAACCGGCTGTGTGGCAGTGGTTTGCAGGCTATTGTTTCGGCAGCTCAGTACATTTTGCAGGGTGATGTTGAAGCGGCGGTCGCAGGTGGTGCGGAATGTATGAGCCGTGGGCCGTATAGCCTCCCGGCAATGCGCTTTGGTGCGCGGATGAACGATTCGAAGGTGGTCGATATGATGGTCGGCGCCCTGACCGATCCGTTCGACGATTGCCATATGGGGGTAACGGCTGAAAACGTGGCTGCGAAGTGGGGTATTAGCCGTGAAGATCAGGATCAACTGGCATACGAGAGCCATATGCGGGCTGCACGCGCTATTGATGAAGGGCGCTTTGCCGGTCAGATTGTGCCGGTTGAGATTAAAGTGAAGGGGGGAACGGCTGCGTTCACGGTGGATGAAGGGGTACGACGCGATACAACCCTCGATAAACTGGCGAAACTCCGACCGGTGTTCTTGAAGGACGGATCGGTGACGGCCGGTAATGCCTCGAGTATCAACGACGCGGCTGCTGCCGTAGTATTGATGGAGCGGGCTACTGCCGAGCGACGTGGCTACAAGCCGTTGGCGCGGTTGGTAGGGTATAGTCACGCGGCAGTCGAACCCAAATATATGGGTATTGGCCCGGTGCCAGCCGTGCGCCGCTTGCTCGAACGCACCGGCCTACGGATCGCAGATATCGATCTCTTTGAAGTCAATGAAGCCTTTGCTGCGCAAGCATTGGCGGTGATGCGCGAATTAGAATTACCGCCAGATCGCACGAATCCTAACGGCAGCGGCATTTCGCTCGGCCACCCGATTGGTGCTACCGGTTGTATCCTCACGGTGAAGGCGATCCACGAGTTGCATCGGATCGGGGGACGGTATGCTCTGGTGACCATGTGTATTGGCGGTGGACAGGGTATTGCCGCGATATTTGAACGGATGTAGGTGTGCTACAATTGTGAGGTTCGAGCCGGTGGTGCTGCGATTGCTACCATCGGCTCAAGGAATACAAACACAATCATGCGTTGGGGAGGCAAGAATGGGAAAGTTGACCGGTCGGGTGGCGATTGTGACAGGTGCTTCAAGAGGTATTGGGCGGGCAATCGCGCTGGCTTTGGCCGCCGAAGGGGCAAAAGTCGCTGTTAATTACAATAGTAGTGAGGCAGCGGCACAGGAGGTGGTGAACACAATTATTGCCAATAATGGCGAAGCCATGCCAATCAAGGCTAACGTTAGTCAGGCTGATGAAGCACGGCGTATGGTTCAGCAAGTCCTTGATCGGTGGGGTCGGGTTGATATTCTGGTCAATAATGCCGGTATTACTCGTGACCGCACGTTGCGCAAGTTGACTGACGAGGATTGGAGCACGGTTATCCAAAATAATCTCAACAGCGTTTACTATTGCACAACGGCGGTTATGCAGCCAATGATCGAACAGAAATACGGTCGGATCATCAACATCAGCTCGTTTGTTGGGCAAGCCGGGAATTTCGGTCAGGCCAACTATGCAGCTTCAAAAGGAGGCATTATTGCTTTTACCAAGACGGCAGCGCTAGAGCTGGCGAAATATAACATTACCGTCAACGCATTGGCCCCCGGCTTTACAATCACCGATATGTTGGCCAAGGTACCTGAGCAGATTCAGGAACAAATCAAGGCCCGTATCCCCATGGGACGGTTTGGATTGCCTGAAGAGATTGCTAAAGCCGTTGTCTTTCTTGCCGCCGATGGTGATTACATTACCGGCCAACAGATCAACGTGAACGGCGGCGTGTATATGTAAACGGTACCGCGTTGCTGACGCGATTATTTGCGCATGCGTCGGATGATAGATTGAATGTCTCCTACGTATCCCTGCCACGCCTGCAACATTTCCTGGCTCAGGCGTTGCTGGGTGCGAATCGCGTCGGCAACAGCCTGTTCGGTAGAATGGCGCAAACTTCGACTGTAATCCCAGTTCTTCAGAACCAGGTCGAATGCCATATCGGTACTGGCGGCAAGGAGTTCGTTCCACGCCCGGATCGACTGGAACATCGGATCGGTTAGATCGGGTGTTACGGGTCGATCGGATGTTGGATGTCGGTGTTCTTCGTTGTTGTTCGACATTGTATCTGACCCTGTGTACAATAGACAAGCATTAACGGTTATGGTTGAGCGACGAAGATCTCTGCCTCTCTCATGGTATCACAAACGGTTACAGGTGAGTACAACGAATCTCTTTTGCGACCCCGTCTGCTGCCGCCGCCAGCGCCGTTACACCGGGTGCGTCGTGGGCGTGTAGATCAGCTTCTCGCAATGGCTCTCGAGGCACCGCTTACCATTGTCGTGGCGCCTCCTGGAAGTGGTAAGACGGTCGCCTTAGCGATGCTGGCTACACAGGGTGGCTGGCCGGCAGCCTGGTGTCGTGCTGATGCCGGTGATGATCCGCGCAGTCTCCTTCGCCATCTGGTGGCTGCGTTGAGCCGGATGGTGTCGTTTGCCGATCCCAATCCACCGTTAACGATTGACGCGCTCATTAATGCCTTAACCAGTGAACTCGATGATGAGACCCTCCTGGTCATTGACGATGCTCACTATATCGATGAGCAGCCAGAGCTGCGATCATTGATCGAACGGCTGATCGTTGCCCAACCTCCGCGTTTGCACCTGGTGTTGTCTGGACGCCGTGAGCCTGACTCACCGTTGATTGCTACTGCACGTCTGCGAGGTGAGGCATTAGTGATCGAGCCAACTGATCTTGCTTTTACTGCTGATGAAGCAACTGCGCTCTGGCAGCAAGCCGGTCGTCCGTTGCCACCTGATTTCGACGAGTTACTTACGCTGAGTGCCGGTTGGGCGCTGGCTCTCCGTATCGCGCTCGATGCACCTGATTGGCGGCGTGCGTTAGGGTTGCGCGATCAGCCAGCCCCCGCGCTTGATGAATATCTCGAACGTGAAGTGTTGGCGTCGCTCCCTGCACCGCTACAACGTTGTCTGCAACGAAGCGCCGGTCTCCGCTGGATTGATCCCGACATTTGTACTGCGCTCGATCCCTCACTTCAGGCGTCGCTGCTGATGACCGAGTTGCGTCGTCGTCGTCTCTTTGTTGAACCGTTTGGTGAACAGGGTCTGCGGTTTCAACCCATTATCGCAGCCTGGTTGACACGTCGGGCTGCTGCCGATCCAGAGTGGCCACAGCTTCACCGGCGTGCAGCAGCATACTTTCAACAGCGCGGCGATCACGAGAGCGCACTTTACCATCAGATTGCTGCCGGTGATCCGACGGCTGTGACGACATTTCTGCCCCTGGCTCGTCAATTGCTTGCCGAACGACGTGCTGAAGCAGTGCTTGATTGGATGCGTCGATTATCGCTGGTAAGTGATGAAGTGCCCGAACTGGTTGAGATTCAGGCAGCGGCGCTGCATCAACTAAATCGTCTGGAAGCAGCGTTAGCCGCGTATCGGCGTGCTGAACGGGCATTCGCAGCTCTGAATGATCCGCTAGGGCAGGCACGTTGTCTACGAGGCCAAGCTGCAATCTACCTCGATACAGTTCAGCCAGCTCCGGCGACCGAACTTCTCCGTCGTGCTCTCAAGTTGTTACCACAACAATACGCTGCCGAGCGGATCGAACTGTTGTTGATGCAGGCCGAAAATTGGACGAACCGTGGTCGGCCTGGGGTTGGTCAGCGGCTCGTTCAGACGGCGTACCGGTTGGCGCGTGAGCATGGGCTGGTCGAGTTCTATCAAGCGCGGGTTGAGCCGTTGCAACCGCGCTTATTGCTCCGTTCTGGACGACTACGTGAGGCCCGTCAACTCCTCGAAGAACGGCTTTGGAATGAACAACCGCTGATGCGGGCAACGGCTCATCGAGAACCGCTGTTACTGTTGGCGCTGATCAGTGCTATGCTTGGCATTGGCCCCCAGGCACTGGCTTTCGCGCATCGTATGTTGAGTGAAGCTCAGCAGAGCAATAATCCGGTGACTGAAGCTATCGCCGAGTTACGCCTTGGTCACGCCTATCAGGTCATTGCCCGTGGCGATGATCAGGCCGCACGCCAGCACTATAGTCGAGGGTTACGGCTTTTGCAACAGGTGAGTGTGCCTCGAACCCGCGCTGAGGGCTATTTAGGGCTGACGCTGTTACACGGTCACGCCGGTGACCTGGCTCGTGCTGAGGCTGATGCTCGTGAAGGACTCTTGCTGGCGGCGTCTGCCGGTGATGAATGGGTTGCCGCGTTGATTTTGCTGGCGTTGGGTAGTGTAAACCTGGCAGCGGGTGATCCACGTGGCTATGAATGGCTCGATCAGGCCGAACAACGGTTTCAGACCGGTCGTGATGCGTTTGGTTTGTTTCTAGTGCACCTCTGGCGGGCATTAGCCGCGTTACGCTCAGGTCGAACGACCGCCGTAGAGCCGCTAGTCGCACAGGTGATGCAGGAAGCGGTTGAATACGGATACGAGAGTGTCTTGATTGGCCCCAGTCTCTTCGGTCCCCGAGATATTGCTGCACTGGTGCCATTATTGTTACGAGCACGCTCACTGCCTGCGTATCGCGAGGTTGCAGTTCATCTCTTGCGACAGGGATTTCCCTCGATTGCGTCTGATGAGACGGTTGACGACTACCATCCGGGGTTTACCCTGCGAGTACAGATGCTAGGGGCATTTCGGGTCTGGCGTGGCAATCAAGAGATTCAGGCCCGTGAGTGGCAACGGGAAAAGGCACGGCAGCTCTTCCAGTTATTGCTCACAATGCGCGGGAATTGGATCCAACGCGAACAGATTTGTGCCTGGCTCTGGCCGGAAGCCGATCTGGAAGCTGCGGAGCGTCAGTTCAAAGTAACGCTTAATACCCTGAATACAGCGCTCGAACCGCATCGTCCGCCACGAGTGCCGCCCTTCTTCATTCGTCGGCAAGGGCTGGCGTACAGTTTTGCCCCTTCATTTGGGGTGTGGATCGATGTTGATGAGTTTGAACTACGCGCCAGTGGCGCATTAACGAGCACCGATCCCGATTTTGCCCGCCGGAGTGCGCAGGCAGCCCTCCAACTCTATCGGGGTGATTATCTTGCCGAGGCATTGTACGATCCGTGGACAATAGAAGAGCGTGAACGCCTGTTGGCGCGGTATCTGGCGACGGCGATTGCGTATGCAGAGCAACTCAGTACCGAGGGTCGTCATAACGAAGCCATTCAAATCGCCGAACAGGTGCTACGTCGTGATCGGTGCTATGAAGAGGCCTATCAACTGCTGATGCGGGCCCATGCCCGTGCCGGTAGTCGTTCTCAGGCTATGCGTTCGTATACGCGCTGTGTGCAGGCATTGCGTGAAGAACTTGGGATCGAACCACTTCCCGAAACCGAAGCGCTCTATCGCCGCATTCGCCAGAATGAACCAATTTGACGCTACTTGTGAAGATTTGTACAATGAGCTTGGTGACTGTAGCCCTGGTTATGGGGGCACAGACAACCTTCTCATCAGTGCAACCATCGTTCATTGCTTAAAGGAGTGATTCCGTATGGATCCGATCTTCGCTACTGTTCGTTCCATTCACGCGATATTCGGTCGTGAGGTGTTAGCGGTTATTATTGTTGCAGCAGCAATTTATCTGGCGTTTACATACCGGCCTGGGGCACCCCGCAGTCTTGTGACCCGTATCTTTCCGGTTTTGATCGATATTCAGGCAACGTTAGGTTTGATCTACTGGTTGGTTGGTATTTTTGCCGGTGTCAACTATTTCCTTACTTTCCCTTTCATTTTGCATCCCTTGCTAGGTTTGGTTACCGCTGTCGTTGCGCATATTTTAATGGGAGTGCGTACTCCCTTTGCCCGTCTCGGACGTTGGGCAGGGCCTTCGGCACTTGGGATAATTCTGGTGTTGGTGCTCAGCAATGCGATGATTGCTATTATGGCGTAAATCGTTCGCTGGCAGAGGTGTCTTTCATTGTCAGCGCAATCTTCATAGCGCAGCAAGTGCAGGTAATGAGCTGATACGCGAACCGATGGCTTTACACGCACTGTACAATGCGGATCAGTAGCCCGCGCACCCGATGGGCTATGTTCGTCGGTGTTGCGCGGTTGTTACTCCCTATCTCGAATGGTTTAATGAGAGGCTGAAGCTGAGAACTCTGAATAGCCTTACCACCAGGATTTTCTGGATAGCCGCTTATCTCTCACTCCTCACCCTAGCGCTCCCGCCTCACTCAACAGCCAGTCGCTCTCTTCATCTGCTGGGCCGAGGGCGAGCCATGCGGCTTGTTCGGCCAGAGCCTTGTGCGCAGTTTCCAGATTGGTTTCGGTGAAAGACAGACGGTCGCCGGGTAAGAGTTGCGCTGCCAGTGGGAGATCGGCACTGATGACGACGGCGATCACCGGGTAGCCACCGGTCGGTTGGGCGTCGGCCATCAGTAAGATCGGACGACCATCAGGTGGGAGCTGGATCGCTCCCGGTACGACACCGAATGATGGCAACGAGAGCTGGTGATGCGGGAGCGTTGATCCATGCAAGCGATACCCCTGCCGGTTGGCCGCCTGGTCGATAGAAAATGATTGATTGAGCAATTGTTGCCATGCTTCAGGTAGCATATCGTGTTGAGGGCCAGGTAAGACGCGCAGGCACGGTTGAGCGCGATATGGAGGTCGGCGATCAATCGGCCACCAGCGCGGTTTGTAGTAGTGATGGAGAGAAGGCAAACGCACGCTTATCTGGTCGCCGGAGCGTAGCGATCGTCCCTGATAGCCGCCAAACCCACCGGATAGACAAGTGCCAGCACCACCAACTGCCCATTCAGCTTCAAGCTCACCAGCGATTGCCAGATAAGCCCGCCCACCCCACGTACCGCGCCGTCTGTGTACGATCAGCAGGCTGCCTGGCAAGGCAAGCGTGTTCTGCCAGGGTGCCAGTGGACGCCCATTGAGTTGCGCCTGAAGATCGGCGCCGGTCAGGCTGATCAGCATCGTCGCATTGAAACGTATCTGTACCCCACCGGCAGTGAGTTCAAGCGCTGGGGCATGAGCCGGGTTACCCACCAGTTGATTGGCCGCTGCCAGGGCAAACCGGTCCATCGCTCCACCGACCGGCACGCCGTAACGACGTGTCTTTAGGCGACCGCCATCCTGAATGGTCAATAATGGTCCACTGGCAAGAATATCGATCGTGGCAACAGGCATTTTATCATTCCGGGCACGTCTGCGATGATGTAAGCAGCGTATGAGATGAGGAAGAGGCGAGACGATCCGCTTCGTCTCGCCCGTATTTACCGATCTCAGCGTATCTGCGCTCTTGTTGTCGTCTTCACCTGCTCTGGCGCACTACCTATCACACGGCGGTTATGGGTGACCATTTGTGGCCCTTTACGCCTGCTCTGGTGTGACGCCAGCAGCCAGTTCGAGGAGTCGCAAGATGCGCGGGGCCATTGATGCCGGATCGCGATGTAATCCCTCGATCAGCAACGCATTATCGTACAGTTGTTCAGCCGCCAGCGTCAGCAGTGGATCGCTGGGATTTTCCTTCGCCCGACGTGCTAATGCGGCGATGAGCGGGTGAGCCGGGTTCAGCTCCATAATCCTTGGCCCAAGCTTTACATCCTGACCAAGGATTTGCTGAATCCGTTGCATCTCTCGTCCGAAGGCTGCCTCTTCCGCTACCAGGCGGGCCGGGCTATCACGTAGCACCTGCGAAGCACGCACCTCTTTCAGTCGTTCGCCGAGCACAGCGGCGATGCGCTCGGCCAGAGCGGTAAATTGTTCATCGTCAATGACCGGTGTTGGACGTTCAACTTCACCAGGTAGATCAAGGTTTCCTTCATCAATGTTGCGCAGGCGCAGCCCCTCGTATTCACGCAACCCTGATAGCATAAAGCCGTCCATCAGGTCGGTGAAGAGGATCACCTCAATATCACGCGCTCGCAGAGGATCAAGGTGTGGGCTGTTCAGGGCGGCTTCGCGGCTGGCAGCCATCAGATAGTAAATCTCCTTTTGGCCGCTCACCATACGCTCTTTGTAGGTGGCTAGCGTGATCCACTCTTCACCACTCTTGGTTGTCTGCACCCGCAACAGTTTGAGGAGATCATTTCGATGCTCGTAATCGGTAGCAATACCCTCTTTGATAAAGGGGCCGAATTCCTTCCAGAAGGTGCGATACTTCTCTGGGTCACGTTCGGCCAGATCGTTGAGTTCTTTGTGCAACCGACCGGTAAGCGTCTTGCGTAGTCGTTGCATCACCGGCGAGCCGCCAGCGGTGCCGCTCTGCACACTCTCGCGCGATACATTCAGTGGCAGGTCTTCGCTATCAACCACGCCCTCAACAAAGCGGAAGTAGGTAGGCAGCAGATCCTTCGCTTCTTCAAGGATCAGCACCTTGCGCGAATAGAGCTTGATTTGGCCTTCGATCCGTCGTTCGAGAATGCCACGCTCACGTCGTGAGGGAATGTAGAGAATGGCGTGGAGATCGACCGGTGCATCGGTTGAAATGTGAATGACACTGAGCGGTGGTTCACTATCGAGTGTAAGTTGACGATAATAATCGTTATACTCTTCGGTCGTGACATCACGCGGCGCTTTCCGCCAGATCGCCGTGCGTGCGTTGATCTGACGGCCATCGAGCATGATCGGGAAGGCAACATAATTGGAATGGCGGCGTACAATCTGTTCAATCCGCCAGGGATCCGCAAATTCGGCAGCGTCCTCTTTCAAGTGGATCGTAATCGTCGTACCGCGCCGTTCGCGTGTAGCCGGACCAACGGTAAAGCTATCGCCGCCGCTCGACTCCCACATTGCTGCTGGCGCATCAGGACGATACGACTGGGAAACAACTGTCACCTTGTCGGCCACCATAAAAACTGAGTAGAAACCGACACCGAATTGACCGATAATTTCACTCGCCGTCTGTTTCGCTACCTCACCGGCCTTCTGAACAAACGCACGTGCTGCTGATTGAGCAATGGTGCCCAAATGCTCAACCATTTCCTCAGCCGTCATACCGATACCGGTATCGCTGATCGAGAGCGTGCGTGCCTCTTTGTTGACTTCAATCGTAATTTGGGGCTCAAGATCGGGATCGCGCACATCGCGGTTGGTCAGCATCTCGAATTGTACCCGATTGATGGCGTCGGAAGCGTTTGAGATCAGCTCGCGCAAGAAAATTTCCCGATCAGTGTACAGTGAGTGAGCCAGGATATAGAGTACTTGCTGAACTTCTGCTTTGAAGGTATGCGACTGTCGTCCGGTTTCAGTCAACGGTTCGGTTGTCATAGGTCTCCCTCGTTACAGTTCTTCCTGATAAGAGATAACATACGCCATCTTCCATTTTAATTATCTGGCAGCCATTTGATCGTTAGAGAGTTGTTGGAAAGTTGCGGTTGTTATACTCATTCTGTCAAGCAGCATCGAGTGTCATATAACCAAACTCAGATAGCAACTATCCTATTGTCCTATTGTGCACTGCCTTCCACACACTGACGCATGCGGTTGGTGGGATTGGACACAGCTTGATTTGTATGATGATGTTGTTGTTATGGTTTCAGTAGAGAAACAAGCTGTTGCTATAGTTGTTGCGAGAATTTCAGCCTGTTTTGGCAGTTACCCGCAATTTCTGCTCGCGTCGCGTCTGAAAAGAAAAGAGGGTATTGTGGTTCGCGCCAAACACTTCTCGTGGTTGCGTCCAAGGTCACTGATAGGTGCCTGCATATTGGGAGCCGTGCTTGTTTTAGTGCTCTATACTGTGCCGGTATCTTCAAACCAGACGCTCACGACACCGACGTCAATAAAACTGGCGCCTACTGTGTTTGAGACGGTGCGAGGTCAGCACAGTAATACTCCCCTGGAAGCGTTGTCTCGGCTGGAGATGACAGAATGGAATAGTGAGCCGGAAAGTGCTTACAAGGAGTTTTATCCAATCGGAGACGGTTACGAAGGTCTGTTTACCTATAAGCTGCCTGGCGGTGTTACTTCTGCTGATGTCGTCGCGATCCGTGTGCACGTCAATTATCGTGGGCCGGTACGAGCGGTTCAGCGTTGGTGGTGGGAATTGCGTCATTTCCAGAACAACACCTGGGTTGAATTAGGCGATAATACTGGTGCAGAAAGGTGGCGGTGGACAAATCGCGTGATTGATTCGCCGATTCCGCCTGCTTATAGCATCAATGCCAATGGTGAGATACTGATCCGTTATCAAACTGATGGTAATGCAGAGGCGAGTGCTATTGACTACCTGATGGTAGAGCTTGTGGCAACGACGGCGTCTTCAGGTAGTAGCTCTGTGTTCATCCCCCTCGTACAACACGTATCGTCAAGCACAACGCCTACGCCATTGGCAAGTCCTACAACCGTACAAACTCCTACAACGTCACCTACGCCTGTTACGACACCTGTACCACCACCTGCTGGCGGTGTATGTGCGTTCAACTCAACAAATGGTATTGTCTTTGCCAGTAGTATGGAACGCTCAAACTGGTATCAGCTCGCCAATCGCGGGAACTCCGCCTCAGTCCTTGCACCGTATCTGCCGAATCGAGTCTATAAAACCTACCCAAGCGACTATGTCAGTGCGGTGAATAATCCAGTACGCCGGGGTAACTGGGCACAGCAGTTCCAGAATGTTGCTGGGACCCACGAGCCGTTGTACTCATTTAAGTTTGCTCTCCCACGGAGCGATGTCTACTACTGGCGTTTCTACCGCCAGTACGAGGCTGGCTATCAATTTACCTGCGAATCTAAAGCATTTGTGGTATCTGCCCATAACCCGATCACCTTTACGTTGCCGGCGGGACAGTACCCCGATGGTACCAATGAAGCAAGTTGTTTTCTTCAGATTATGCCGAACTGCTGGTACGACAACTCTGCGGGTACCAGACGCTGTTTTGATCCCGAAAATGTGAACAATCGTGGTGAACCGGTACTATACTGCTATCATCTCGACCAGCCGACCGGTTATGGTGAGAAACTGCGTCAGAACATTGGTACGCCTACCTACATTGCTGGCGGTCAATGGAACGATTTTCAGATCATGATGAAGCTGAATACGCCCGGTCAGGCTAATGGCGAGGTGAAGTTATGGATCAACGGTGAGTTGAAGTTGTATTACAACACCATTCGCTTCCGTACTATTCCGGAATTACAGCTCAATGCAGCATCGATGCCAGGGTATATCGGTGGTCACTGCACCAGTATCCGCGATCAAAAAATCTGGGACGATCACTACATGATCTCGAAGGTGTATATCACTGATGAGATGTTTAACGCTATGTGCGAGACCAAAACCGAGTGGTTCGATACCGGTGTACCATACTTGTGGGATCTGGAACGACAGTGCTGGCCTGGGGTCAATTGTCCTTCACCGTAAGGTGATGGGCTATGGGATGAAGCACGTGCTCGTTTGAATAACAGTGAGAACATTTCCTTACGAGTCAGGTCAGAAATTCAGATTTCTGATCAGGCTCTAACGACCATACGACCAGAAAACTAACGTTTCATAATGGCGATGACGAGAGGGGATAGAAGTTCCCCTCTCTGGCAACTGCTGACTCTGCTGCCGCGTCAGGCAGGTGACTTCTCTCCTCATCGAACCGAACCGGCTTACGAATAACCGAATTGCTTGCTGCCAGTTCATTCCGAACCCAGGATTCCTTCCAGTCGTGAAGGTTGGGGTGCAGCCTGGGCCTGGCGACCAAAATCGTCGCGGCGGAAGATGATTTTGCCGGCGGCCATGGTGAGCATCACCTGTCCTTTTAACCGCTGCCCGCGCAGTGGTGTATTGCGGCCCTTCGACGCAAAGTGCTCAGGTTCAACAACCCAACTCCGTTCAGGATCGAAGATAACAATATCGGCAGTTGCGCCAGGTCGGAGATTGGCCGGTGAACGGTTGAGGACTTGAGCTGGTCCTTCGGTGAGTTTGGCAATCAAGTTGACGATGTCCATCTCTCCACGGTGAACGAGGGTCAACGTTAAGGCCAGTGCGGTTTCCAGGCCACTGATACCAGGCGGAGCAAGCCCGTATTCGCAATCGCGGTCTACCAGCGCGTGGGGGGCATGATCAATCGCGATGGCGTCAATAACCCCATCGCGTAGCCCTTCAACCAGTGCCTCAACGTGTTCAATGCTGCGCAATGGTGGATCAACCCGTGTCGAACTATCGTATGGCGGCAGAAGAGCGGGATTAAGCCATGACGGCAGGCTCAGATCGGGGTGAGCGCCGGATCGTCCGCTCTCGATTTCAAGCCGTTCTTCGAGCCAACCGAGTAACCAGCGGTCGGTCAGGGTCAGGTGATGGGGTGTCACTTCGGCAGTGACGTGAACGCCCCGCGCCCGTGCTGCCCGAATCAGTGCGACACTACCGGCGGTACTTACCCGACTGATGTGAAGGTGAGCGCCGGTTGCTTCGGCAAGCGCAATATCACGAGCCACGATGGCCTCTTCGGCAGCGGCAGGGATGCCTGGCAAGCCGAGGCGCACGCTGACTGCCCCTTCATGAGCAACGCCGCCAGCCGCCAGATATGGGTCTTGACAACTCACCATGACCGGTAGGCGAAGTGCAGCGGCATACGATAGGGCATTTCGCATCAGGGCAGAATTCGTAATCGTTCGCCCGCCATCACTAAACGCGATACAACCTGCCTCTGCCAGCTCGCGCATCTCGCTCAAGACTTGACCTTCGTTCCCGAGCGTAAGGGCGCCGATGAGATCGATCCGTACTCTGGCCCACTGGGCAGTTAGTTCACGCAACTGACGAATGGTAGCAGCGTTGTCAGGAGTAGGGCGGGTCGTCGGTCGCGCGCACAGTGTTGTAAAGCCACCAACCGCAGCCGCTGCACTTACACTAGCAATGGTCTCTTTATGTTCTTCGCCCGGTTGACGGAGATGGGTGTGCAGATCGGTAAAGCCAGGTGCTACGACACAACCGCGTGCGTTAATCACTTCAGTATCGGGTGAAACCGGTTCGCGGTCGCTGTGGAGATCGGCCAGATCGTACAAGCGCTCAACTTTGCCGTTGGCAACCAGAATATCGCCGATAGTGGCTACACGATTGGCCGGGTCAATGATCGTGCCATTTTTGATGAGATAGCGCATGAAACCTCCCTTTCAACCGGCCATCCGATAGAGTAACGCCATACGGACGGCAACCCCATTGGTAACCTGCTCTTCGATAACCGATGGGGATGCGGTTGCCACTTCAGGAAAAATCTCAATTCCCTCATTCATCGGGCCAGGATGCATCACGATTGCATGAGCCGGTAAACGGGCTAGGCGTTCGGCAGTCAGGCCGTAGATGCGGGTATACTCGCGTAACGCCGGTAACAATCCGCTCTGCATCCGTTCCTTCTGCAAGCGTAATGCCATCACGACATCGGCATCGGGCAGCAACGGGTCTAGTTCGTGTGCAATCCGTAGCTGGGGCCATGTTGCTGTCCAGAACGCTGCCGGCCCGATGAGCGTTGGCGGGCCACACAGGGTCACGTGGGCGCCCAGTCGAATCAGCCCCCACAGGTTAGAGCGTACTACCCGGCTATGTAAAATATCGCCCACGATCACGACCTTAAGCCCCCTGATCTGACCAAAGCGACTCCGCATCGTGTAGAGATCAAGCAGGGCCTGCGTAGGGTGAGCGTGGCGACCATCACCAGCGTTAATCAACGAGCCACGAAAGTGGTGGGCTACCAGATAGGGGGCACCCGATTGGCTGTGCCGCATAACGATAATATCGGCTCCCAGGGCTTGCAACGTTCGCACCGTATCAACAAGCGATTCGCCCTTCTCAACACTGCTTCCGCGAGCGGTGAAAGCCACCACATTCGCCGACAATGCTCGCGCTGCCAGCTCAAAGGAGATGCGGGTACGGGTGCTCTCTTCAAAAAACATATTGACGACCGTCTTCCCACGTAAGGCTGGCACTTGCTTGATCTCGCGCCCCAACACCTCACGCATACTTTCAGCCGTTTCGAGAATCTCTTCAATCTCGGTAGCACTGAAATCATCAAGATCGATCACATGACGACGTTGTTCAATCATTGACGGTACCTCGCTGGATCACAACTTCATCAACCCCGTCGGTTTCACGTAGGCGTACCATTACCCGTTCAGAGAGCGCGGTCGGCACATTCTTACCGACAAAGTCAGCACGAATGGGCAATTCACGGTGACCACGATCAATCAAAACGGCTAACTGAATACGGGCCGGGCGTCCGAGATCGGCAATCGCATCGAGTGCTGCGCGCACGGTGCGACCGGTAAACAGAACATCATCTACCAGTACGACCGTTTTTCCGGTAATATCAAAAGGCACATCGGTCTTACGTACTCGCGGAGCCGGGCCACGCAGCTTGAGATCATCGCGGTAGAGCGTAATATCGAGTTGACCAATCGGCACTCGCGTACCATCAAAATCGGCGATGGCTGCTGCAATCCGTTCGGCCAGCGGTACACCGCGACTCCGAATCCCGACGAGAGCTACGTTACGCAGACCGCCGTTGCGCTCGTCAATTTCATGGGCAATGCGCACGAGGGCGCGTCGGATCTCATCTGCCGATAGGATCTGTTTTTCGTTGCTCATACCTTCCTCCGCAACTAACGGACTGCGCACAAAAAACCCTGCCCACGGGCAAAGGAATGGGCAAGGCGGCATGATCAGCTTGAGGAAGCGGTTGTTCATGAAACATCTCCTTCACAGCCTCACGGGGCTGTATTAAAGGCAGATGGATCGTACCATAGCCCATTCTGAGCGTCAAATAGAGGGGATGGGGAGAGATTACGGATTGATGAAAACACGATGTGAGGTCAGCGTGATCTTGAAAATTCTTTGCGCAGTACTAGTAGTAGAGAACGGTACAGGCAGGTTCAAAACCCAGGGCGTTTCGAGGTGTTCAGCTTGAGGTTGCACGCGATGCGTGAACTGTTCAACAACGGAGAGCGACTGACGAACATCACGAACCCGCTGATGACGATCCCCGACCAGCGCCGCTTGCCTAGGATCGCGGGCCATTGGCTCGCGTTGTGCGGTGCATAGCAACCCACTGGTTGGCGCATCAGCGCTCCATTACTCTCCCAGGCCCCCCCTTGTGGGGGGGTAACTTGGCGCGTCATGTATGATTGACAAGACAACAGGGTGTTGTTGGGCAGACCGGTCGGAACGGGAAGCTGCGCGCCTCTGCGCGTGCTGCGAACGGGTTGGGAACCGCTCGCTCCCGTTCCCTATCTTTATCTCTTCTCCCTCACTACTGCCGGATACAGAAAAACTTTACAAACCCATATACCAAACCCGCCCTTACGAGGAACATACTGCTTGCTAGCTCACGTTTCATACCTCGGCGATTGCCTGGCGTGAACGGGCTTGTTCGCGCAGAATAAACTTCTGGATTTTACCGGTTGAGGTCTTCGGTAGCGGGCCAAATGTAAACTTTTTCGGTATCTTATACCCGGCCAAAAAGCGCCGACAATGTTGCTGTAACTCCTCCTCGGTCACCGTTACTCCTTCTCGTAGCTCGATAAAAGCGTGAGGAACCTCACCCCATTTCGGGTCGGGTGCGGCGACCACGGCTGCCAGCATCACCGCTGGATGTTTGTAGAGCGCATCTTCAACCTCGATAGACGAAATGTTTTCGCCACCTGAAATGATAATATCCTTTGCGCGGTCGGTAATCTTGATATAGCCATCGGGATGCACCACGGCTAGATCGCCTGAATGGAACCAACCATCACGGAAGGCCGCTTCGGTGGCGGCTGGATTTTTGAGGTATCCTTTCATCACAATGTTGCCGCGGAACATCACTTCACCCATTGTCTGACCATCCCAGGGTACCGGTTGCATCGTAGTCGGATCAAGGACACTGATGGCCTCTTGGGCGTGATAGGTAACTCCTTGCCGACCGTTGAGATGCGCTTGGTCTGCGATCGGCAGTGTGTGCCAGTCAGGTTGTTTGGCGCAAACCGCTGCCGGACCGTAGGTCTCGGTCAGACCGTAGACGTGGGTAATATCAAAACCAATCTCGGCCATTGCCTGCAATACGGCAGCCGGTGGCGGAGCAGCGGCAATCAAGCCACTGACTTTATGGGTACCGCGCCCTTCGCGCCAGTGCGGTGGCGCATTATTTGCAATCATTGAATGCACTATCGGCGCACCACAGTAATGCGTTACGCGGTATGTCTCGATAGCATGCCAGATCGCTGCTGCATCGACTTTACGCAGACAAATATTCGTTCCCGCGTTAGCGGCCATTGTCCAGGGAAAACACCAGCCGTTGCAGTGGAACATAGGAAGAGTCCACAGGTACACGGCGTGATGAGGCATTCCCCACGACACAATGTTCGAGAGCGCATTGAGATAGGCACCACGGTGGTGATATACGACACCCTTCGGGTTTGCGGTCGTGCCGGAGGTGTAGTTAAGCGTAATCGCCTCCCATTCGTCAGGTGGATAGATGAGATCGAATGAAGGATCACCACCGGCAAGAAACTCTTCATAATCAACGGTTCCTAAACGATCGCCCGGGCCAATGTACATCGGGTCATCAACGTCGATGATCATGATTGGCCGATCAAGCAGCTCAAGCGCAGCTTTGACAACCGGCGCAAATTCGCGGTCGGTAATCAAGACTTTGGCTTCACCGTGGTTGAGAATGAAAGCAATGGTTGCAGCATCCAGACGCACGTTAATGGTGTTAAGAACGGCGCCAGCGCCCGGTACCCCAAAGTGGCATTCATACATCTCAGGTGTATTGCTCAGGATTGCTGCCACTGTATCGCGGTATCCCACGCCGATTGCACGCAGCGCCGAAGCCAATCGCCGGGTTCGCTCGTATACCTGAGACCAAGTGTAACGCCGCTCGCCATGGATAATTGCCGGTAGATTGGGATACACCATCGCCGTCCGCTTAAGGAATGAGAGGGGGGTTAAGGGTGTGTAGTTTGCCGCGTTCTTCTCCAGGCCAAGCTCGTACATGTGCATAGTGCGCTCCTTCCTATCGTCGGCAGTATCGTGCACGTAGGTTCGTTGCCCTCCTGCTTCCCGGCAGGAAGCGAATGGCGCGAAGTGTGGAATGTTACCTGGTCTTTGTAGACACCGGCTGATCATTCGTGAGACACGGTGAGACGAATACTCTACACCGGTCAATTTCTCGCGCTCACTTCAGATTCCAGGCAACCGCACGGGAGATATTGGACATATTATAATCGGTTTTGCGTTGCTTGATAACGAACGTGCAATCGTCATTAACAAATTTCTATCGCAAGACCGATTGACATCGCACTGAAACGAGCTATACTATCAATACGGCTGCGGGGATGCTCTGGTTTCGACAGGGAGTGAACATCGTAGACTGCAGGTCGTGTCGCCCAGTCACGTAAAAGGGGCAAGGCAACAACTGCCAACACCAACACTCGGGTTCAGCCTCGGCTGGCCCTCGCCGCTTAAGATATAGCGGCGCGCTCGCTACAGCTCCCCCGATGGTTGTAGGTCGAGCGTCATCAGTCGGGTGCTCCGGTAGCGCAAGCCTGGACGCTATCGGCTAAGACATCAGGCTGGCCCAACGGTCGCTCTGCCACTCGTGCGACTGCGGGCGAGATCAAGCGAGGGGCTAAACCTGTAGATGTCTGCGGTCTAGCTCTCTGGACGGGGGTTCGACTCCCCCCATCTCCACCATACGAACGGCGCGGAGCACATTGCTCCGCGCTTCGTTTTTCTGCTGACTGCCTCACCAATCCATCCCGCTATTAGCGATGCAGGTCCTCGCTTCGTTCCGCTATCAGATTGGTGTGACGCTGAACAGATGTTATCCCGCCTGCAAGCAGGAAAGCGCGGGTGTGTTGATCGCCGACTGATGGCTTGCCGTTGACCTGGCACTCCCTCACCTTTCTCTGGCCCTCCTCCGCTGCCATTCGGAGATTGGAGGGACATTCATTACCTGGCAACATTCGTGCTGAAAACGTGGTCTGAACGACGTCTCTTTAGGTAGAGCGAGGATGACGGTCGGTCGATACAACTCACTTCAGCCACCAACGAAAGGATCATACGATGTCTTCGCCATGTACCGGAACGCTCGATGAAAAACTACTCCGTGAGCCGGAGATTGTGAAAAAGTTTCGTCCAATGTGACCGTAGTTGTCACATCTGCCTGTTACGCTGTACGTAGCCGTATCGTATGACGATGGATTGCAGGAGTGAATGATCTAGCGACGTTGGGTCAACCAAACTACAGACATGGTGTAGTCCTTGCTTTGTCTGGACTATATCGCTCGCGCGAAGGAGTAGCTATGGGCACGCAACAACCTGATGGACAACCGTCTCTGCCAGAGCTTCTTGCTCGCTACCGGCCCAGGCGAATGTTTCTACGCTGGCCTGAATTGCCCGTTATTGTCGTGACAGCGCTGTGGATAGTGCTGGGAGGGGTGGCCTTCATAAACATATTCCTTTGCGGGTTGTTCAGTCTCTGGCTGATGGTTCGGTTGCTCCTTACCGCTCAGGCAAAACAGTGTCTGGTTCGGAGACAATACCACGAAGCGATGCAGTTGGCCCAGATTATCAAATGGCTCAATCCCTTTGCTATCGAAGCTCGTTGGCTTTCAGGGATAAGTGCCCTGGCTCTCAATCGACCGCGAGTCGCAGTCAGATATTTTTGGCAGGTATACCAGATCGATCCCAGAGATGCAGTCATCCATGGAGCCTTGATTGTGGCAGTAATTGAGGCATTAATCGAATCTGAACAATTCCACATGCTTATTCAGCTTAGCGATACGATATGCAAGCCTATGTCAGATGTAGGTGTAGGAACTGTAGAAATGAACGGTGGTATGAAGATGAACGATCAGATTGAGAATTACCTGCAATACGCAATCAATGCTGCTCGCCGTCCGATAGATCGCGTGATCGCTTATTGTGCATTGACCACTCATTTACTTGACCAGGGGCAGCGTGTTAAAGCTGAAACCTGCATTGCTCAGGCATCACGCCTGGTTCCAGCTTGCCCGGCTGCGATGCGTGGTCAACTTCAGGCTCGCCTCGCTGAATTGTTAAGCAGGTGTGGTAGATATGAGATGGCCTGTGGCGATCTTCAAAATGGTATAGTACACGAGGCTCATCGCGCTGCTGATGCTGATCAGCCTGCCACCTATGAGTACAGCCCGAAGCCAACGCTGGCGAGGCAAGCAATCCTTGAGCTTGAGCAATCGCCGTCGCAGAAAGTTTTCTGAAAACGTGACTGAGGGGTTAGGAGTTGGTCCTGTTTTTACTGACTTTTGGCGTCAGAGACGAGAAAACGCACGAATATTCAGTCTACGTGAGAGGGATAAGCCGAGGCTTTTCAGAGTTCTCTGCTTTGGCGTACATCTGATGACTGAGCGGTTCAGCGGTAGAGCAACCCCGAAGAACATCACTCATCGGCTACCGCTGACTCTCGATCCACGCGGTTATCTGCGCATACGGGCTACAAGCCCTCGGCCTATGGTAGTGTAGTTCTTATCTGAATACCCGTCTCACAGGGCAACGGATGCAAACTACCGATGGATGGACGGGCGCAGCGCCGCTGCGTCCCAACCGAATCTGCTGCTGCGACAGGATAGGTCGGATAGGTTTTCCGTGACCATCGTCGTGGATTCTTGTAGGATTGAGGCGTCGCCTCGTCCCTTCTCGTGCATCGTTGTACATCCATTGACGAGGTTCATCCGTCGTGATATGTCGTGATATGATGACCGATTATTCGGATAAGCTCATTGTCGGCAACCATCCGTTTGGCGCACCAGCATACTACCACCCCAGGCTCCGCTTGCGAGGATGGGGAACCCTTCCCGCCTGCTGCGGTCACACGCATCATCGGCGAGTCTAGGGGGCAGAGTACCGTCAGAACGGGACATGCTACTACACGCACGGCGGACAGGTCATTCCACGCCAGGTAGCGGGAAAACGTTGAAAAGTCCTGCCGATTACCGGAAGTACCTTCTCGAAAATGTGATTATGAATTTAGCGGGTTGGCTGTTCAAACACCTGATAATTGAGCGGATTCTGATTGACCCACCGGTTATCTTGCCATACCCAGACCTGATAATCGAGATGCGGCCCACTAGACATACCAGTCGAACCGACATATCCAATGACATCACCAGGTTTGACCCACTGCCCATCACTGACAGCAATACTGGCGAGGTGGGCATAGCCGGTGCGGTAGAGCTGGTTGACAATCCAGACGTGATTACCCGCTGGCCAGCTATTGAGAGTGATCGTTACCTGACCGGCATGAGTGGCATAGACCGGATGGTTCCAGGTTCCTTCAGGATCGGCCTGCCCATCGCCATTTCCGTCAATGGCCAGATCGATAGCTCCCCATATGGATGCCGGTGCGTGTGTACCGACGCCATACCCCTGAGTCATGACCGTATTGGCAGCTCGTAATGGGTTACCGGTCGGTACGAGTGTTGCATCAAGCCCCCGTCCCTGTGGCTCCGCCATGCCGGTCAGGCTCTGAACGTCGCTCATACTGGCGGCTAACGCCTCACCAGCGCTCATCGGTCCGCGCCAGGTACTGAGAATTCGAGATTCAGCCCTGCTCATGTGCTGGAACAGAATGAACCCCAATAACGAGATAACGGCCAGAATAAGAACTGAAAGGTTTCGCATATCAAGTTCTGAAAACAAATACCGTATCGCTTATGAACGCAGGAGCAGGTCTGTTGGTCTCGAATATGGCTGGAACATCTTTACATCCGTGCGTACACGGTAGAGATAAGTTTCAACCCGCCTGTTTGGCGACCGCATGTTGCTATGTCTGCTTCCTCAGAGGTGCATACTCAGTGGACGGCGTGTAGACACAGCGTAACATATGATACAGCGCAGGTCTTCTGCGCAACTTGTTTGCCAAACGCAGGCGTGATGTCTCAATCGGCTTGATGATCTTCCAATCGTCTCATCAAGGGATATTGCCCGCACGCCATTGATCGACTAGACGGGTAACGACGTTGATATAGCCTTGAACATCATTCTCAATAGATGGCGCGTAGATTGGGATGACATCAGTCACCGTCTGCAAACCTCTACCACGAATATATTCAACATCTATTAAACGATACCAATCAGCGATACCGGTCGCCCAATCCGGGTAATCACGGAAGCGGCCATAGCACGTCGGATAACCGGCGCAGATAATATTACCGACATTATGCGTTGTACGGCCATCAGGTTTCAAACCAGCCCAATTTGGATTGGTACCGGCACCGCTTTCGTGAATGAAAAACGCCAGCGCGTAGGCTGGATCGATATTGTATTCAACACCGAGCCGATACCAGATTTCACCGGTACCGGTTGCCGGCGATCCATAACTACGCAAAATCTGATCAATCTGCTCAGGTGAGAGACTGGGTGCGGTACGTAATCGGTAATCACCGCGAGCTGGCAGCGGTCTGGTTGCCGATGCGATATTGCCCGCGATAGTCCGTTCGTTCCCAACCGCATACTGGAGACTCAAGATCGGTGATTGAAAAGTGATGATGAACCATAGCACGATGACGACAATACTGATAACCGAAATTCCCAGCATGATGATGGGATGATTAAACAACCTTGCCATCGATAGCGGCTTGGCCTGGTAATATGTTGATGACGGTAATACCAGTTCATCGGCAAGCTCTGTTGGTACCGGTACAAATGGCAGGGGCCGCTCGCCACGAGGTCTTTCAGCTATTGCCCATGCCGTCGGCGCCGGGTCTGTGCTGGACGATGGTCGACGCGATAAGGCAGCTCTCGGTCCCTCAGAGGAGGCAACGTTCGTTGGGATACCCGCCGGTGTTCCGCGCTGCACAGCAGATGTGGAAGACGTATGTGACCTGGTGGTTCCGCTACCGGCTCGATGTGCATTTGTTGGCTCGCGATCAGGTGTGCAGGGTAGGCGACCACTCGCTGACGTTCCAGGTACAGTATCGGTGCGCTGACCATTGGCCGGCTGGCGAGGTTGATAAGCAGGTGCAGGAGAACGAACTGGCTGACGGGTACGTTCATAAGCCGCTCGAATCTCTGCCGGAATTTGCAGACCGAGCGGTTCTGTTGCCCGAGGATGCTCTGATGGCGCCGGTGTTAGTGCCTTGTCGAGGTCGGCAATGAGATCGGCTAGCGGCTGTGTCGGCAAGTGCACGATCTCCGGGTCTGCGATGGGAAAGAGAGGCTGTCCCAGCCGCCTTGTTCGTTGTTTGCGATTGGAGAATGTGCTCACTTGTCCCGCTCCTGAGCTAGCCGATACCATTCTTCCGGTGTCGGGAGTCGAAACGTGCCATCGCGGTTCAGGTACACCAGTTGTTCCTGGTGAATGGTGACCAGGAGATCCGCCAGACCATCCCGGTCTTCATCTTTTAACGATAATACCACAGGTGTCAGATCTTCGTGTAACCCAAACAGATATGGCCCCTGCCACGTTTGCAGTTGTCTGACATCACCTCCGGGTATGACAATGATGACGACCTGCCGGTCGAGGTTGAGCGCAATAAATCGCGAGGGCTGACCGGATCGTTCGGCAGGTAAGCCGGCGTAGCCGGATAAATGGGTTGTTCGTGGCCGTCCGTAGCGCCAATCGTCAAGGAAGACACGACCAGATTCGGCGATGATACTGATCAGTATCGTCAGTGCAATGATGACCAGGATGTGCATGAAACCTCGTAGCAACTGACCAAAGTTGTAGACTTGTCGCACCGGTGGGATTTCACGACTGGTAACGGCCATTCCAGCCCTCCTTCCTGGCAGGCGCCATCCTGTTTACGCAATGGTGGAATTATCCACCAGATAGTAGCGTCGCACAGTTCTAGAATTAGAACTTTTGTTCTAATTCTAATAGAAACCGTGACACTCGTCAAGCCCATTTTTGATGACGATCGGGCATATTCGCTGCCAAACCCTGTCTTTTGGTAGTACTGTGGTTCGCCGGAGACGGTACAATAACAACCAGCAAATCTCCTGGCAATGTTGCCTCTCTGTCCCCATGAAAGCAGCGACTTTTCCCACTCGATATAGTATGTCTCGATGAGGTGTATATGCGCTATCTTCTTGATCAACGTTCGTATGACGAAATGCTGGCACGCAAGAGCCATCCGCGCGATTGTTATGTGCGTAATCAAGAGTATTGTCATCACCTTTACATTGACGGTGTCAAATACACCGTCGCTCGTGCCGTATATGCTTGCTTAAAAGAAGCGCAAGCCAAAAATGATGTCGATGCTCTGCTCCATCTTCAGATGCACGTCAGCGATCTCGAACGCTTGATCGGTGAAGCACGGGCACGGGGTGAAAACGTAGCGACGCTGCGTATGCTTGGCGATCCGCCACCGACCGATGATGAAGCACGCCCGCAACTGAATAATTCGTTTCTGCCTGCACAACCAGCAACTCTGGAGGAAACCGGACTAAACCGAACCTTCCTCACCGAGCAATTCCTGCGCATTCTCTACAACAAAGGACGGGCCACCGGTATGGAGCTGGCCGCAGCTATGGGATTGTTTTACCGGATCATTGAGCAGATTATTATCGATTTGCGGAACGTTGAACAGATCGATATTGTCGGTCAACGTGGTTTTGGCGACATCAATTACGAATATGTATTGACACCGCGTGGTCAGACCGCAGCGCAAGCGGCAATGGAAAAAGTGCAATATACGGGTGTTTGTCCGGTGCCGCTTGAACAGTGGATCGAGTCGGTGAAGGCACAGACGGTGAAGAATGTGAAGGTTACCCGGCGCAATATCCGGGATGCGTTTGAGGGGTTGGTGATCGATGAGTCTATCTTGAACATGGTGGGGCCGGCGGTAAACTCTGGCTCGTCGGTTATGCTGTTTGGGTATCCTGGCAACGGCAAGACGACGATTGCCGAACGGATCACCTACCTGATGGGTGACGACATCTTTATTCCGTATGCAGTGTATGCCGATGGTGCGATTATCAAGTTGTACGACTCGGTTATCCACGAGCCGCCGCGGCGGCCTTTACCGGAAGATACCGAGTACGACCATCGCTGGATTCGGATCAGTCGTCCGGTGGTGATTGTCGGTGGTGAATTAACCCTCGAACAACTCAATCTGGTATACAACCCGACCTCAAAAGTGTACGAAGCGCCGTTTCAGATGAAAGCAAACTGTGGCATCTTCCTCATCGATGACTTTGGTCGGCAACAAGTACGAGTTTTCGATCTCCTCAATCGCTGGATTGTGCCGTTGGAAAAGCGTTATGACTTTCTTAACACTGTTTCAGGGCAGAAGATACAGATTCCATTCGATCAGCTCATCATGTTCAGTACAAATCTTGATCCGAAAGACCTAGGTGACGATGCACTCCTGCGTCGGATCAAATTTAAGATCGAGATTATCGATCCGACGGAAGAACAATGGCGAGAGATTTGGAAGATTATGTGTCGAGTGCGTAAGGTGCCCTACGATGATCGGAGTATCGATTATCTGATCGCGAAGTGGTTTCGTCCTGATCAACGGCCGTTTCGGATGTGTCAGCCGCGTGATATTCTTGATCAATTGATCGCGATTGCCCGTTACAATATGGAGACGCCAACTCTGAGTCCTGATTTGCTCGATGCTGCATGCCTCTCGTATTTCCCCAGTAAGGAGAAGAAGAACTTTGGGGCTAAGGTTCGGCTGGATCTCTAATCATTCCACCCTGCTGGCCTATCTGTGCGTGATCGGGTCTCATCCAGAGGGGTTTTCAACGTTTTCAGGGCTAAGACTCTGCACCATTGCTGTGTAGGATGAAAACGTTGAACAACCCTAACTTATTCCTAACACCTCTAGCCATCCACTATCGTTTGCGGCATAATATGCACTTCCTTGCAGACTTTTTTGCTATCGATTCAAGATCGAAGGGTTCTGCACGGTTCCATTGGCTTGGGCTAAGAAAGCGATCTAGCGCTTTGCGAAGCCTCGTGTCTTTCTTCACAAGGTATTACTGCATCGTTGCATTCGGTAGACAATTGATCGTAATTCCGTTATAATTCTACAGAGCAAGATACTTCGTGGGATAAGTCACAGGTATTTCCCTGCTGCTGGCTCTAGCCGGCGGTTACTAATCATCTGTTTTTGTTGTGCAGATGTTGTTCTGGGAAGGATGGAACGATGACAGGAGTGCTCACCCTCACCCGCACGTCGGTCGGTAAAAAGGTGATAATGGCGCTGACCGGCTTCATTCTCGTCGGCTTTGTCGTCTTTCACATGTACGGCAATCTGAAGATGTATCAGGGCCCTGAAGTGTACAACGCTTACGCAGCCGGATTGCGCGAACTTGGTTATCCGGTCTTCGGTCACGAGCATCTGCTCTGGATCGCACGCTTTGTGTTACTTGCCTCGGTTTTCCTCCACATCTGGGCCGCTACTAGTCTAACGTTGCAAAGCCAGCGCAGCATCCGAGCAAATAGCATTTCAACGGTGCGTCGCTATGGTCAGCATAAGCGGCAATCAGGGTATGCCGATTACACGATGCGGTTTGGTGGTGTGCTAATCTTCTTCTTTATTATTTATCATATCCTGCATCTAACCTTTGGTATCGTTGGTTATGAACCAGGACAATTTCTCCATCCTCACGACGGTGTATACGAAACCTATAGCAATGTCGTGTATGGCTTTCAGAACCCATTTATCGTTGGCTTTTATCTCCTGACCATGGTGTTTCTCGGTTTACATTTGTACCATGGGGTCTGGAGCATGTTTCAAACGTTGGGTTGGAATAACCGCACGTATGATCGCCTGTTGCGCGGTTTAGCCATTTTGATTGCAGCAGCCGTCTTTATTGGTAATGTTTCCTTCCCATTGGCGGTCTACTTTGGCTTTGTCGCGTAGAAGATCACCAACCAACGCTAGAAGAGCGAGGAACCCGCATGAGCGAGACGAAGAACGAAACGACAGTTCGCACCGGCACGCGGCAAATAGAGTTTGTAAGCGCGCTAGATTCTAAGGTACCGAGTGGTCCAATTGAGCAACGCTGGGATAAGCACCGCTTCGAGATGAAGCTGGTCAATCCGGCTAACCGACGCAAATACACGATCATCGTGGTTGGTTCTGGTCTGGCCGGAGCTTCAGCGGCGGCGACTCTGGGTGAAGCTGGTTACAATGTGCTCTGCTTCTGCTATCAGGATAGTCCGCGTCGTGCGCATAGTATTGCTGCCCAGGGTGGCATTAACGCAGCGAAGAACTACCGCAACGATGGTGACAGCATTTACCGACTCTTTTACGATACGGTAAAGGGTGGTGATTTCCGCGCCCGCGAGAGTAATGTTTATCGCCTGGCACAGGTTTCGGTGAATATTATTGATCAGTGTGTTGCCCAGGGCGTGCCGTTTGCCCGTGAATATGGTGGCTTGCTTGACAACCGCTCGTTCGGTGGGGCGCAAGTAGCCCGTACCTTCTATGCGCGCGGTCAGACCGGTCAGCAATTATTGCTTGGTGCGTATCAGGCGCTTAGTCGTCAGATTGCGGCCGGTACGGTGAAGATGTTCCCCCGCACCGAGATGCTCGATCTCGTTGTGGTTGATGGCCGGGCACGCGGAATCATTGTTCGTGATCTGGTCACCGGTAAGATTTCGCGCTATGCAGCCGATGCAGTGGTACTGGCGACTGGTGGCTATAGTAATGTCTTCTATCTCAGTACGAACGCGAAAGGATGTAATGCGACGGCTATCTGGCGTGCGCATCGCCGTGGCGCCTTCTTCGGTAATCCTTGCTTTACGCAGATTCACCCAACCTGTATTCCGGTGAGTGGTGAATATCAGAGCAAACTGACGTTGATGTCCGAGTCACTGCGTAATGACGGTCGCATCTGGGTGCCGAAGAAGAAGGGTGATACCCGTCGTCCGCAAGATATTCCCGAATCCGAACGCGACTACTATCTTGAAGAGCGTTATCCGAGCTTCGGCAATCTGGTTCCGCGCGATATTGCCTCACGGGCTGCCAAGCAGGTCTGTGATGAAGGCCGCGGTGTGGGCCCTGGTGGATTAGGGGTCTATCTGGATTTCTCCGATGCAATTAAGCGCCTAGGACGACAGAAGATCGCTGAACGCTACGGTAATCTCTTCGATATGTACAAGCAGATTACCGGCGAGGATCCGTATGAGACGCCGATGCGGATTTATCCCGCACCTCACTATACAATGGGTGGTTTGTGGGTTGACTATAACCTGCAAAGTACGATCCCCGGTCTGTTTGTGATCGGCGAGGCTAACTTCTCGGATCACGGGGCTAATCGGCTTGGTGCTTCGGCGTTGATGCAGGGATTGGCCGATGGATATTTCATCCTACCCTACACTATCGCGAATTTCCTTGCCCAGGTGAAGCCCGGTGGCATCAGCATCGATCGTCCTGAGTTTGCTGAGGTGGAAGCTGAAGTTCATCAGCGTGTTCATCGCTTGATGAACGCTCGTGGCAAGCGTACCGTTGACTCGTTCCACCGCGAGCTGGGTAAACTGATGTGGGATAAGTGTGGGATGGCGCGCAATGCAGCCGGTTTGCGTGAAGCATTGCAGCGTATCCCCGAGATTCGTGCCGAGTTTTGGGAGAATGTCAATGTACCCGGCGAAGCGAGTGACCTCAATCAGGCTCTGGAAAAGGCAGGACGAGTCGCCGATTTTCTTGAATTGGCTGAGCTGATGTGCCTTGATGCACTTCATCGCGAAGAGTCCTGTGGTGGTCACTTCCGCGAAGAGTATCAAACTCCAGAAGGTGAAGCGCTACGGAACGATGAGCAGTTCTCGTATGTAGCAGCGTGGGAATTTACCGGCGATCTCGCCAGGCCACGTCTGCACAAAGAGCCGCTGGTCTTTGAGTACGTGAAGCCGACTCAGCGCAGCTATAAGTGATCCGACTATCGTCGTCTGAGATTAGTTTTATTGTCACCGGTTGGCCTCACCAGCCGGTGACCGGAGTATAGAGTATGAAGATCACACTGAAGATCTGGCGGCAAAAGAACCGCAACACTCCCGGCGAGTTCAAGACCTACGTGATGGACAACGTTAGCCCTGATATGTCGTTCCTCGAGATGCTCGATGTGCTCAACGAGGAACTTGTGTCACGTGGTGAAGAGCCGGTTGCCTTTGACCACGACTGCCGCGAAGGTATTTGCGGCATGTGCTCGCTAATGATCAATGGCGTGGCGCACGGCCCCAAGAATGCGATCACGACCTGTCAGTTGCACATGCGTAGCTTTAACGACGGTGACACGATTACGGTCGAACCATGGCGAGCTGCGGCGTTCCCCATCATCAAGGATTTGGTCGTTGACCGGAGTGCCTTCGACCGGATTATTCAAGCTGGAGGATATATCAGTGTCAGTACCGGTTCGGCACCTGACGCCAATACTATTCCGGTGCCGAAGGTAGCGGCTGATCGGGCAATGGATGCTGCTGCCTGTATCGGCTGTGGGGCTTGTGTTGCCGCCTGTCCAAATGGCTCGGCGATGTTGTTTACGGCTGCTAAAGTTACTCATCTGGCACTACTACCGCAGGGTCAACCCGAACGCTATCAGCGGGTTGTGAATATGGTTGCCCAGGCTGATTTCGAGGGCTTCGGAAACTGCACCAATATTGGTGAGTGCGCGGCGGTTTGTCCTAAAGAGATCAGCCTCGAGACTATTGCCCAGCTCAACCGCGATTTGGTCATGGCAGCCTTGCGTGGTATCGAACCCAATACGCCGATCGCGCCAGCTACAACTAGGTAACTGCATCGGTAGGGGGCAGTGGTTTCAGCAGCCCCTTACCATCCCTTCAGCCCCCTTCCGCTCCCAAACAGGGCACGGAAGGGGGTGTGTGAATTGTGGCTATCCGAATAACCGTCTCACGGTATAAACGGATGCAACCCGTCGGTGGATGGATGGGTACAGAGCTGTTATGCTTCAGGGCATAGCAGTGCCCCGATCAATCTGCTGCAACAGGCGATGTCGGATTGGCACTCCGTGATCATCGTCGTGGACATCTGTAAGGGCGAGGCACCGCCTTGCCTTTCCTCGCACATCTATTGACAAGGTTCATCCGTCGTGATGTCATGATAGATTATTTGGATAGGCTCTGAGAGAGTGTCTGAAAATTCTATGAAGAGTCGTTGATATCGATGCGGGCCAACCGTCTGACCATAACGTGAATCATGGCGACATAAATGAACGCTTCGCTCGTAGCGGTGCGTGCGTCGTCGTCCTTCCTCAAGCGACGATACCTCCCCAGCCAGGCAACCGTCCATTCCACCACCCAGAGTCTCGGCAACACGTGGAAGCGCGATACCCCATCGGGACGCTTGCTGCTGTATAGGGGCCAGCCACCAACGCGCTGCGCCCATTCCACCACCTGGTCAGCATCGCCCCCATCGGCCCACATCACCCGCAGGCGCGACTGCTTCCCGTGGAGGTTGCCCACCACCAACCGCACCCCGTCGCGGTCTTGGATATCGGCGGTATGCACCACCGTCACCACCACGCCCACGGGATCCACCAGCAGATGGCGTGTGCGTCCGTGGACGTTGTTGCCAGCATCAGCCCCGTGCGGCCCCCGTTTTCGGTCGTTGTGACCGACTGGCGGTCGAGAATCGCAGCGCTCGGTGCTGCCTCCCGCCCTGCGGCAACGCGCACGTCCGTGCGGAGGGCCGCATGGATGCGTACCCAGGTCCCATCCCGTTGCCAGAACCGAACGGAATGAGACACGGTCTGCCAAGGAGGCACGTCATCAGGACGCATCCGCCAGGCGCACCCACTGCGCACGATAGCGAAGATGGCGTTCAGCATCTCCCGGTACGCATAGACGCGATGTCGCCCTCGGCGTGGCGTCCGTTCCGGCAGAGCGGGGGCAATCCGTTGCCATTCGGCATCCGTAAGGTCGGTAGGATAGGGTTTTCGTGTGTTCTGTTCGTTCATACCATCACGTATCCATCAAAACCCTCGACCAGATACATTTCAGACACTCTCTGAGAGTGATGTCTGCCCGGTTTGTCAAAGATTGCAAGAATGGTTACATACAAAGATAAACCGCTCGCTCTATATGGGATTTGCCTTCCACGAGCCGTATGAATCTTATGTGGGACGGATGTGGAGGAGAAATCTCGCGAGAGCTTTTCAACAAAGGAGGGAGGTAGTATGATTATCGGGAGGATAGCTATGATGTATCAAGTCGAGGAGAAATCTCGCGAGAGCTTTTCAATAAAGGAGGTGTAAAGAAGAGGAGGTGTAATTATGTCTTGGAGCAAGATCTTCGAGCCATACATGCACCAAAGATTGCAGAGTTGGAAAAGGCAAATTTCAGGATGGCTACCGGGCATCAGGACAGGGAAAAGAGAGACGGCTGGGAGGCTAACTCAGAGGGTTCTTGACCCCAAGACCATCGCGATTTGTCGTATTGATATGGGGTGAAAAGGGCGGTTAAAATGTTGTTCATCGCGCTGATTGCCCTGGGCATAGTTCCTCAAGCTTGGCAGGTGCCTGTCCATGCGCAGACAACTTTACGTTGACCGTAGGGGGTGCGGGTCGGGGCAGCGGAAAAGTCACAAGCTCGGATGACGCGATTAACTGCACCATCTCTGCCGGCGTGGTGTCTGGAGACTGCACAGAAAACTATCAAAGCGAGATCATTATCCGGCTAACAGCGACCCCTGATCCCGGCTCAAGCTTTATCCGGTGGTCGGGAGATTGTTCGGGCACTTCGCCCAGTATTTGGGTGGACATCAGGCGAAACATGACCTGCACTGCCACCTTTGGACCGCCCCGGGTGCTGTTTGAAGAGGATTTCAGCGAGGGCATCCCTTCCACCTGGCAGGTGGTGGATGGTGGATATGG